>NZ_JABIOQ010000007.1 GCF_018698455.1 Sulfurimonas sp.
ACAAATAACACATTTTCAGATATAGCAATAACATCAAGACTTAATAATGTGACTTCATTCCTAAAGGAGCGAGAGTCAATTATAAACTTTGAAAAACTCAGACCAATACTAAATAAGAATGGTAAAGGTGGAAAGAATGCAACTGGATCGCCTGCTTATGATAATGTTTTAATGTTTTAATGTTTTAATGTTTAGAATACTCCTTGTACAAAAATATTACAACCTAAGTGTTCAAAGGATGGAAGATGCTCTATATGCAAACTTATTGTTCATACGATTCGTTGGGCTTCTTTAATCCGTCTTTGTCCGTAAGCTTCTCTGTCAGCTTTGAAGATGCTCTTGATGAGATTACTCAGCTCTTCATCAACCTTTTGAACTATACAACCTGTTCTAACCCAGTGATAATAGCTGCTCACATTAACTTTCAAAACTTTACAAATAATTGTTATACTGAAGTTCAATTTATTTTCTTTGATCCAGGCATATTTTACAGAACTTCTCTTGCAAAATATGCCGCTTCCTTTTTTTAAATATCACGCTCTTGTTTGAGATCTTTGTTTTCAGCTCTAAGCCTAATGTTCTCATCATCAATTGTCTCTTTAACTGTAGACCTTTGTATTCTTTGTGTGAATAAGTGTAGCCGTATCACTCTTTATTAGGATAGATATTAGAATTTTTTTGAGATTTCACAGGGTGATCAGTCACAGAAAGCTCTTCTGCGAAACTTATCATATTACAAAAGTGCTCTACATAGAGTGCTGCACTGCCTACTAGTATACCATCAACATTAGCAATAGCTAAAACATCCTTAGCATTCGTTACTTTTACACTTCCACCATAAAGTAAGGATGCAAGTGACTTTTTCTTAAGTGCAGTATGTATTTCTTCTATATCTTCAAAGGTAGGAGTAAGACCTGTTCCAATAGCCCAAACAGGTTCATAAGCAATAATGAGGTTCTCATATTCAGTATCTATCCCCTCGTATTGAGATGATATATACTCCATCATAGCAGTGTTTCCAGCCTCGCGTTTTTCAAGTGGCTCACCTACACAGTAAACTATTTTAAAGCCTAAGTCTTTGTAAAAGTTGAACTTTTTCACTAATTCTTCTTGTGACTCGCCAAATATATGACGACGTTCACTATGTCCGATTAAAATAGTTTTAATGCCAAACTCTTCTAAATGTTTCAGACCTATTTCACCTGTAAATGCACCATCTATTGTTGGGTAAGCATTTTGTGCACCCTGTATAAGTTTAGTGTCAAATGAATCTAATGATGACATTGCAGGAAAAACGAGAACTTCTTGAGTAGTCTTCGTCTCTTTTATAAAAATTTCAGTTTTCTCTATATATTCTCTAGTCTCTGTTCTCGTAAAGTTTGTCTTTAAATTTGCTGCAATAATCATTTTCTATCCTACTTTTTAATAAGAGGTACTACACCTGGTAAAATCTTACCTTCAAGTAGTTCTAAAGAAGCACCACCACCTGTAGATATAAAACTCATTTCGTCATCAAGACCTATACGTTGCACTAAGTCAGCAGTATCACCGCCACCAACAACAGTTGTAGCATATGAGTCAGCTACAAAATTTGCTATCTTTGAAGATCCACGTGCAAACTTATCCATCTCATAAACACCCATTGGGCCATTCCAAAGTACAGTTTGCACATCAGCTAAACCTTCACGGTAAAGTCTTACAGTCGCCGGACCGATGTCAAGTCCCATCCAGTTATCTGGTATCTCTTGAGATGTTACTATTTTTATAACCGCATCTTCTGAAAATTTGTCAGCTGCGATAACATCTACTGGGAGGTAAAACTTTACACCAAGTTTTTTAGCTTCGTCCATAATCTTTTGAGCTTCTTCTAATAAGTCATCTTCTACTAGTGAAGCTCCTATGTCATACCCCATCTGTTTTAAAAAGGTAAATGCCATCCCTCCACCAATAAAAACTTTATCTACCTTCGGAAGTAAGTTTACTAAAGCTTCAAGTTTTCCAGAAACCTTACTTCCACCGACTATAGCTGCGAAAGGGCGTACTGGTGCATCGATTAGTTTACCAAAAAAACGAATCTCACGTTCAAGTAAAAAACCAGCGGCCATACTTTTCTCATCAAAGAAATGTGTAATTCCTTCTACTGAAGCATGTGCACGATGGCTTACTCCAAATGCATCGTTTATATAAACATCTGCCATTGAAGCGAGTTTTTCGCAAAGTTCTTTTGAGTTCTCTGTCTCTCCAGATTCATAACGAAGGTTTTCTAGAAGAAGTATTTCACAGCATTTGAGGGCTTTTACTTTAGCCATTGCATCTAAGCCTACAACATCATTCGCTAAAACAACTTCTCTTTTTAAAAGATGATGTAGTCTTCTTGCTACAGAAGTAAGTGAGTACTTTTCATTGGCCTCACCTTTTGGTCGGCCCAAATGAGAAGCCAATATAATCGCACAATCTTGATCTAAACAGTAATTTATCGTAGCTATAGCAGAGCGAATACGTCTATCATCAGAAATATTTCCAAATTCATCCATTGGAACATTAAAGTCACATCTAATAAATACTTTTTTCTTCTTTAAGTCTAATTCTTTTATATTTAATAATTCCAATTAAAAATTCCTATTTACTGATGTGAAGTGCCATGTCAATCAAACGCATTGAATAGCCCCACTCATTATCATACCAAGCCATTATTTTAACCATATCACCACCGATAACCTGTGTTAAATCCTCTGCAACAATAGAGCTATATTCGCAACCAACAAAGTCTTGAGATACTCTCATCTCTTTATCCATCAGTAAAAGACCTTTAAGTGAACCATTTGCAGCATCATTAAATACTTTTGTCACTTCTTCTTTTGTAGTGTCGCGTTTAACAACAACATTTAAGTCAACCATAGAAACATCAGGTGTTGGTACACGAACAGATTGACCATGTAAACGACCTTTAAGCTGTGGCATCACTAGGCTAATTGCTTTTGCTGCACCTGTTGTTGTTGGGATCATGTTTATAGCACCTGCACGAGCACGGCGTTTATCTTTTGAATGTTTTACATCTAAGATATTTTGATCATTTGTGTATGAGTGAATTGTAGTCATAAGACCTTTTTCAATTCCAAATGCATCATCTAAAACTTTTGCAACAGGACCTAAACAGTTTGTAGTACAAGATGCATTTGAAACTATTTTTTGACCATCATATAACTCGTGGTTAACACCCATTACAAAAGTATCAGTAGCTGTATCTTTTGAAGGAGCAGAAAAAAGAACTTTCTCCACACCGTTATCTATGTGTACTTGAGCTGACTCTTGTGTTAAAAACACACCTGTACACTCTAAAACCATATCTGCACCACAATCGGCAAACTTTAGATTTTTAGGATCACGGTCTGAAAAAACTCTGATTTTATGACCATCAATGCTAATGTTATCATCATCTATTTCTATAATGTCACTTTTAAAAGTACCATGAACGGAATCATTTTTTAAAAGGTACAGCATCATATCCATGCTTGCCATATCATTAATAGCTACAATCTCTACATCGTTTCTTGTAGCTGCTATACGAGCAACACAACGACCAATTCTTCCAAATCCATTAATTGCTATTTTCAGTGCCATTATCTATCCTATATATATTTTAATTGGGCTATTTTAGCAAAAATAAGCTATAATTCGCTTTAAATGAAAAACATAGCATTATATGGTGGTTCTTTTGACCCACCACATATCGGTCATGAAGCAGTTGTAAAAGCTCTTTTAGATTTAAACTATATTGATAAAATCATAATAATGCCGACTTTTCTAAATCCTTTTAAGGATGTCTCAACTGCCCCTGCTTCATTGCGTTTAGATTGGCTAGAAGAGATTTACTCTAATTATGAGAGAGTAAGTGTTAGCTCTTATGAAGTAGATAAAAACAAAAAAGTACCTGCTATCCAAAGTGTGAAGTTTTTACTTCAAACTTATGAAAAAGTATACTTAGTAATAGGTGCTGACAACTTAGAGAAACTACAAAGTTGGTATAAGTTTGATGAGTTAAAAGAACTTGTTACATTTATAGTTGCACAAAGAGATGGAGTTGAGATTTCTGAAAATTTCATCACTTTGGAAGTAGATGAAAAGATATCTTCATCAGCTCTTAGAAAAAAGATAGATATCGCTAAACTATCAAAAAAAATGGCAAAAAAAATTCAACAATATTACAAGGAAAACAATGAATAATAGAATAGAAACAATCACTAACATTCTAGATATGAACAAAGCAGAAGCTATCGAAGTTTTTGATTTACGAGAGAAAAACTACTTTGTAGATTATGCAATAATCGCATCATCACTTGGTCTGAGACATACAACTGCTCTTTTAGACCACCTTAAAAATGGTCTTAAACCGTCTGAAAATTTCAATAATGTTGATGAAAGTGGAGACTGGGTTGTTATTGATCTAGGTGATGTACTTATACACATAATGACTCCAGAGTATAGAATTAAATATGATATGGAAGCTTTTTTAGCTGAACTATCAAATAACAATGAAGATTCTACGGAAGAATAGCTATATCTCCATTATCTAGTATTTCTCTGTAGTTATAAATAGCTTCTACATACTTTACAGGTTCAGCACCTCTTGCATAACCATACTTTAAAGTTTTGTAGTACTTCTTTTTTGATAAGAGAGGAAGTACTATCTTTAAGTCACTCCAAACATTTTTATTCAGACCCAGTTTTACTGCTAGCTTTTGAGCATCTCTCACATGTCCCATCCCTATGTTATAAGCAGCAAGTGCGAACTTAAGTCTATTGTCCCCCTGTACTTCTTCTGGAACATACTTAAGCATATGTTTGATGTGTTTCGTTCCACCTTTAATACTCTCTTTTGGATCAAGTCGATTTGTAACACCTAACATTTTTGCAGTACTTTGAGTAAGCATCATCAAGCCTCTTACTCCTGTAAAACTTTTTGCATTTGGATTCCAGTGAGATTCCTGATAAGACATACTTGCTAAAAGACTCCATGGTATACTAAAACGAGTAGCAGCCTCCTCAAAATACTTTTTAAATTTTGGTAGTCTACTTTTAATTCGTTTATAAAACATCTTTGTATTATAATAATCAAAAAAGAGAACATAGCTATAGTAGTGATCTTTTAGCTGTAACATTTTTCCTTGTTGATTAAAAGAGTTTAACCATGAATACATATCTTTTTCAAGTTCTTCTGACCCCTCAGGAAGTATCCAAGCTAACTGCTCTCGTCCACTAATAGAAAACGCTAAAGCAATTTCAGGAAAATATCGTAAATTTAAAGCATAAATATTAGAATCAGCAATAGTACAATCTATCTCGTGTGAGGAGACTTGACTTAATAACTCTTCAGTAGAGTAGTCTTCACTCAAGCTTACATTAATATCAAAACCATCATTTTGTAATGATTTTATTGTCTCACTATAACTAGTTTCTGCTCCAACAACAATACTTAATCCTGCTAGCTCTTCAACATCTCTGGGAAACTGTGGACTTCCAAGCATTCCACGATGGCAGACAACCTGCTCTTGTACTTCAAAGTAGGATGGACCAAAATTATATTTTTTTTCTCTCAATACTGTTTTAGCAATAGAAGCAGAGGTTATGTCAATATCCTTACTTTTGCTAAGCTCTAGTGCCTCTTTTACAGTATGAACAGCTGTAATATTGAGTTTAACTCCTAAAGAATCTGAATATGCTTTTAAAAGATCGTATTCAAAACCTTGAGAGTCTTGTGTTCCTATATAATATGTAGAAGGACCATTAAGTAAAACTACATTCAAGGATTTTCGTTTTTTTATTTTATCTAGTAATGAAAGTTTTCCTATCTTTTTACCTGGTTCATAAGAAGCATGACTTACCCAACCAAAAGAAAAAAAAGAGAGTGCAAGAAAAATTCCTAAGAAGTATTTATAATTATTCATTCTTATAGTTTACATCTTTAAACTTATGCAAAAATAAAACGATTCACTCCATTTTCATACTCATGTGCTAAAACCTCTCCGTGTGCTTTGAGTATAGAATCTACAAGGTATAGACCTAAACCAAAACTATTTTTGGATGGATTATCTTTAGTAAATGGTTCGATGTAGTAACTTAAAGGATTAGATAAACACTGTCCTTTACTCTCAAAACTAAGTTCATCGTTTAGTAGTAAAATCTTGATTTTTGAATCATCTGAGTACTTCATGGCGTTATCTATCATATTTTTTATAGCTGTTGAATAGAGTCTATAGTTCGCCATTATTTTTGTATCACATGATATATCAATGTTGACGTTGCTTCTATCGACCATTGATATATCTACTGCCCCATCTATGATGTCAACGAGTCGATACTCTTTAAAGTCGCGTTTATCATCTATACTCGTTACCTCTTCTATAAGAGCAAATTCCGTTACTAAATTTTCTAGCCTTGTAAATATTGAGCTAAATCTATCACGTTGCTTTTGTGAATCTAACATCTGTGTAGCAATAGTACCTTTAGCAATCGGTGTTTTTAGTTCATGCATCAAGTTTCTCAAAAAAAGTGTTCTTGACTCGAGAAGATTGTTTACATACTGCCTAGTCGATTCTATCTCATTAGATACAAGCCCTATTTCATCATAACTTTTTGTCTTAAAGGATATATCCATATTTCCATCACCATAAAGAGCTATCTTTCTTCTGAGTCTAATAAGTGGACGTAGTTTTTGAAGGACCAGAACAAAAGAAGTACTTATTATCAAAAAAATGGTGATGTATGTATAAAACATACTAAGATAATTATAAACCTTTAAACTGCCATCCTTTATCAAGATACCTGCAGATTGTGTTTGTATATAAAAATATATACCCTGTTTATGTTCTATCATTGTTGCACGTAACTTTGTAACTATATCCTTTCGATAAATTCCCCCTCCATCTATCAAAAATGATGAGTTCAGACTTTCAAACCCTTCGCGTTTAAGAATTTTTCCATTAGTAATTACACAATTTTGCTCTTCTTCATTTTTTGTTATCTGCATCTTGTAAACAGCGAGATTAGCGTCTAACATAATTTCTGAATGATTTTTTTGTTGATGGTTACGATAGATTTGAGTTATAACAGAATATTTTGTAAAGATATGGTCTATATATTGTTGCTTATTTAGCTTATAAAACTCCCAAAATATTGCACTTACACTTGCAAGCGAAACAGTAAGTGCAAAGAGAATAGTTATGAGGACAGCATGGCGTTTCATTTGAGACCTATAGTTTATTTTAAGAGCTTATAGCCAACACCGCGAACTGATTCTATGAGGGTTTTATCGCCAAGTTTATTACGTATACGGCCAACCATTACATCTATACTTTTATTTGAAGAATCTTCATTAATAGCATTAACATTATGTATAAGGTCTTCACGTGAAACTACAAGTCCCTGTTTACTTATCATATAAGATAGTATCCCGAATTCAGCATTAGTGAGATCGATATTACGACTTTTATAGGTTATCACCATTGTCGCTTTATCGCATTTAAAATCACTTTTAGATTCTGCCTTTTCTTCACTTTTTGCCTCATAACGACGGAGTACAGAATGAATTCTTGCTTCTAATTCTCTTGGATCATAAGGTTTTGGAAGGTAGTCATCTGCTCCAAGTTCTAATGCTTTTATTTTATCATTTACATCACTTCTAGCTGAGGAAATAATTATGGGAATATCTTGGCGTTCACGAATTGCTTCACAGACTTCAAGACCATCCATACCTGGAAGACTTAAGTCAAGGATTACTAAATCATATGGTTCAAGCTTTAGAATGCTTACTGCTTTAAAGGGGTCATCTTCTGTGATAACTTTAAACTCATACTGCTCAAGATATTCTGTAAGTATCTCTGCGAGTTCTAAATCATCTTCAATCATTAGTATTTTATTCATAGTTACATCTTATCAGAGTTTATTAATGTTTTGGTAAACTCTAATGTAAAACTCATCGCTTAAGGATACTTTCTACACTACTAATAATGTAATATTATACCCTAGAAATGCCATTACATAAGCAATTATTGATGTAAACATAAAAAGATAAAAAAAGTATTTAATATGTCCTGCTTCACGAGTAAATACAACTGAGGCTGCTAGACATGGTAAATAAATCATGACAACAATAATAAATGCAATAGCAGAAGCCAAAGATATATGTTTTGATATAGCATTAACCAGAGAACTATTTGATTCATCTACATCTCCACCAAGTGCATACAATACACCAAGTGTTGATACTACTACTTCTTTCGCAGCAAGACCAGTTTGAAGAGCAACACTCATCTTCCAGTCAAAGCCAAGTGGAGCAAATATAGGCTCAGAGAACTTTCCAATAGTTCCTAAATAACTCTGTTCAAGTAAGCCTTCTGCAAGTTGGTTTTGCAAAACAAACTTTTTATCTTCACTCACTGCAATTTCTATTTTAGAGTTATACTCTTTTTCCAACTCTTGATTATGTGGATAATTACTTAAAAACCAGATGAGCAGAGAAGCTGCAGCGATATATGTTCCTGCTTTTTTAAGATACATCATTGTTTTTGTTAAAACAGTATGCCAAATTAACTTCACGGAGGGAAGTCTATACTTAGGCATTTCCATAACAAAAGGTTCATCGACCCCTTTAAACGCAGTGAGCTTTAATATTTTCGCGGCAACTAAACCAAACATAGCTCCACTTATATAAATAATAAATAAAACATTTCCAGCCATTTCAGGACTAAAAAATGCACCTGCAAAAAGTACATAAACGGGAAGTCTTGCTCCACATGACATAAAGCCTATGATAAAAAGAGTAAGTAATCTATCTCTATCATTTTTAAGTATTCTTGCAGACATATAGGCGGGTATTGAACAGCCAAATCCTGTCACGAGTGGGATAAAACTTTGTCCATGCAAACCAAATTTATGGAAAAAGCCATCAAGTAAAAAGGCAACACGTGACATATAACCCGTACTCTCTAAAAGTGCTATACCTATAAAAAGTATTATAATATTTGGCACAAAAAGTACAACTGCTCCAACTCCCGCAATTACTCCATCTACAATCAAAGAACGTATATCCTCATTTTGAATTGTTGAACCTATTGTATTGCCAAACCAAGAAAAGAACATATCTATGTAATCCATTGGTATCGCACCAATTTCAAATGTCAATTGGAAAAGACCCCACATTAAAAATAAAAAGATTGGTATTCCCAAAGTTGGATGAATAAGAATAAAATCTATTTTTTCTGTCATTGTCACTTTTTCTTCAAGCAACTTACTCTTAACTACTTCAGCGACAACACCTCTATTAAAAGAGGCATACTCTTCAGCAAAACATTCTTTTATATCATCACTATCATGATGTAGTTCTATATGTCTACTTGCATCTATAAGAATAGGTTGCAGCTCAGTCCATATAGGATTATCATGAAGTTTTTCATATGTTCGTTTATTGTTTTTGAGAATATTAATTGCTATGTTTCTATAAGAATTAACAGACTCATACTTATGTTTATCAAGGTACCAAACTAAACGAGCTATTTCTTCTTCTACAGCTTCGCTAAATATAAGTTTTGAACCATTGTTTGGTGTTTCATTGGCTAAACTAACAGTTTCTATTAACTCTTCAATTCCAAGTTTTGTAACTGCTGATACTTTTACACAAGGGACACCAATTAACTCACTCATATAATTTTCATCTATTTGAATATTTTCTCTGTCTGCTTCATCGCTCATATTTAAAGCGATTACTACTTTTTTACTCATTGTTAAAAGTTCAGACGTAAGTTGTAGGTTTTTTTCTAAGTTAGTTGAATCTACTACATTAATGATAATATCATACTCTTGGGCACTAAGATAATCATGTGTTACTCTCTCTTCAATAGTATAATCCGTAAAAGCATAAGTTCCCGGTAAGTCAACAACTGTATAGCTGTAATCTTTATAGTCAAAAATTACTTCTGTCTTATCTACTGTTACACCCGAAAAATTTCCAACATGTAAATGTGAGTTCGCTACAGAATTTATAAGCATACTTTTTCCAACATTTGGCTGTCCAACAAGAGCCACTTTGATGTGTTTCGCAGTTATTGGACAGGCTTTCATATCTTCATTCATATCTTCTCTACCTCTATTTTTTGAGCTTCATTTGCTCTGAGAGCTATTTTCATTTTGCCTACTTTAATTTCTATTGTACTTTTTGTTGGTGAGTACTCTATTACTTCTATTATTGTTTCTTTCATAATTCCAAATGAAATTAATCTCTGCTTTAAATCAGTATCTGCATTTAGCTTAACAACTTTAACTCTACATGCTTTCTTGCAATCTTTTAATGTTTTCATTGTTTCCTCTCAGAATATTTTATAATTATAATCATTACCAGTTAAAATGTATATCGTAACATTACCTGAAAACGTTCCCAATCATTAGGTGTTTTCACACTACTTTTGAAATCTTCTTCTATTACATAAACTGACACTAATTCAAAGTTATCATTAAATGCATAATTAACACCAATATCACGCTCAACGATGTGTTCTTCTTTTCCTAAACTATTTTTTCCACCTATGAAGTTTGTATAAGCATAATAAATATCGGCACCAAAAAGGTTATAGTTAATCATAGCCATAAATGCATCGGCTTCTCTATCTTGTGCTATGACGTCTAAAATCATAATATTCATACTTGTGTAGAGCACTCCTCCACCAAATCCACTAAAACTTTTTTTATCTATATTTTCAAGAGATTTGCTATAAGCTACATTTATTGTCGCACCATAGACAGCAAGTTCTTCTAAAGCACCATAAATATTTGCTTCCACTCCACTATTATTTACCTGTGATTGATTAATATATTGAATGGAACTATTTAATGAAATATTTTTATTAAACTCATAACTATATGAAGCATCAAAATAAATAGCTTTTGTCTCTGCACCTTTTACTGAAATATCATAATACCATGCACTCATATCAAAGGCTTGTGAATATATAACTCCTACTAAGTAGGTTCCATTTTCACCATGACTGACCCAAGAGTTATCAAGACCAGCGTCAGTACCTTGCCAATTTTGAAGATTTCCAGCCATAAAACTAAAGTCACTATATTCATAAGTGGCAATGTAAGCTTCAAAACTATTTGAATTCATAGACCAATCATCACTATCAGCCAAGGGTGTATCTATCACCTGACGACCAAGTCTAATATTTAAACCATTATACTTGTAATTAACATAAACTTCTGTTAGTTTAGTATATACACCTGCTGATGAAGATAGATTTGAATTACCAGAAGTTTTAGTTATACTAGCTTCATGTGTTGCAACACCAATGTCTTGAGAAGTTCTAAATGCAAACCCTGCATTAAAGCCATTTAATACAGCCAACTCATACTTAAGCATACCACCAATAGCAGTTGTATAAGTACTATCCATTGCTGGTGATGGTTGGTGTTCACCAGCAGATATAAACCTTATTTCACCACTTACTGATGCATTAGTAAACATTTTTTCTAATGTATCTATTTCTTCTATATCTGCTGCACCAAGTATTTGTATCATGATTACAGTTATTAAAGAAGCTTTCATTATTTTTATCATTCACTTGACCTTATTTCGGAATAATAGCAATAATTTACTTAGAGACAAATTAATATTGATATCTATTATCATTATACTATTTTAGTTACTCTTTTAATCTTGCATTTAAGTTAGATATAATGTCAGAAATATTTTTAAGGCTTTTAGTATGAAATTTTTATGGACACCCTCTTCTCAATTTAACTTAGCAAACCTTTTTACCTTTGTTAACATTTCTGCTGGTCTAACGGCTACTTATTTTATTACTCAAAATAATTTTACTCTTGCAATTATTTTAGCATGGGTGGGTGGTGCTTTTGATATTTTTGATGGTAAAATTGCTAGAAAATATGAATTAAGTAATGAATTTGGGGTGCAGCTAGACAGTTTTGCAGACTTTTTAAGTTTTGTACTTGTTCCTGTCTTTTTAATTTTTCAAGCTGTTTATACAACTTCACTTGAGAGTACTTTTCTCATACCTGCTGCTATCGTTAGTATTTACTATGTAATTGCAGGTCTTAGAAGACTAATACATTTTAATATAAATACAGATGCTGGGTCAGTTGACAAATATTTCACTGGAGTCCCTACTCCACTCGGTGCTATTCTTCTCTGGTTAGTTTATGTCGCGTTTACTTATTCTTTCTTACCTGCATATGCGGTAGGAATTTTAATGCTTCTCATAGGATGGAGTCTTAATTCAAAACTAAAAGTAAAACACCCTTAGACTATTTCGAATTAACTCCATATCTTCCACTTCCAAGCAGGAAGACTACAAGAGACATTATAAAAAAGATAAGTGGTGATTCCATTCCTAAGCCACCATACTTCGACAAAGAAAAACTAAATCCATAAGCTAAAAATATAGCTACAAGCATATTAAATGCCAAGACTAAAGAAGCAACTCGAGCATAAAGACCAAGTATAATAAATATAGGACTTATTACCTCTCCAATATAAACGCCATTAGCGAAAAACTCAGCAAGGCCAACATTACTGAGCATGCCTTTAACTCCATCTACTCCATAAATTACTTTATGAATTCCATGAAACAAGATTAAAACACCTAGACTCACTCTTAATAAAAGTTTTGCTATATCTGGACTAAGAAACATTACTTTCCTTTAATTTAAATTTACAACTACCAACGCTAATTGTTTTTGAATTTTTAATGACTTCTTTAATATATAGGAGTGTTCCCGCTACATCGGCATCACCTATTTCTTCTTCTATTATTCTTAATAAATCTTTTTCATTAGTATCTGTAAACTTTTTTTCATAACTGTAACATGTTTGTATATTCAACTACTCTTCCTCACTTTTAATACTTAATTCTTTTTTAGGTTTAATCCCAAGCTTGACAATATTTTCAGCTTTTTTAATAACATTTCCTCGTCCAGTATGGAGTCTATTCATTGACTTGTCATATGATTCTTGAGCTTTATTTAGATGTGTGCCTATTTTTTGCATCTCATCAACAAAACCAACAAGTTTTTCATACATTCCTTCTGCTTCAGTTGCAATTTTTAGAGCATGCTCCTCTTGTCTCTGTGTTCTCCAAATATGTTCTATAGTTCTTAGTGTAACTAAAAGTGTTGAGGGAGAAACAACAAGTATATTTTGTTCATATGCACTTTTAAAAAATTCTCCATCATGTTCAAGAGCCAATAAAAAAGCACCTTCAATTGGCATAAATAGTAGTACAAAATCAAGTGTATTTACACCTTCTAACTTCTCATACTTTTTCTCATTCAAACCTTTAACATGAGATTTAATACTAAGTATATGTTCCTTGAGTGAATCTGATTTTATCTTTTTATCATCTGCATTTATAAATCTTTCATATGCAACAAGTGACACCTTCGAATCTATAATTATATCGCGTTCTTGTGGCATATGAATAATTACATCTGGTCTATAACTCTTACCTTCTTCAGATTTTAAAGTTGCTTGAAGTTCATACTCTAGATCTTTCCTTAATCCAGATTGTTCTAAAATACTTTCTAAAACTATTTCTCCCCAATTACCTTGCGTTTTATTTTCACCTTTGAGTGCATTTGTTAAGTTGAGTGCATCACTTGATAACTGTGAGTTCATATCTCTTAAACGCGACAGTTCATCTTTAAGAAGAACTCCTTCTTTTGTTTGCGATATAAATTGTTCTTTTGTTTGAATAGAAAAATTTCTTATTTGTTCACGAAAAGGTTTTAGAAGTAGTTCAAGTTGTTCTTTATTTGAAGAGCTAAATTGTTTAGCCTTGTCTTCGAATATTTTATTTGCTAAAAGTTTAAACTCATTTGAGAGTTCATCTTTTGCATCTTGTAATACTTTTAATTTTTCTATAGAAGATTTTTGTTCTTCTTCATAGCGAGTCTTTAAAATCGTACTACTAAGTTCTAAGTTTTTATGGGATTCTTGGATTTTTCTATAGTTATCGGCTAAGAAAATATATTGTTGGTTCAAACTTTTTTCTTTTATGTATAGATAGAATGTAATTAGAAAAGATATAAATCCAATAATGCTAGAAAGAATGTAGAAGTTAAATGCCATTGTGTATCCTATATTTATATTAGAAGATTATACACTAAATATTTTCTACTTTCATTTATATGACATATTGCAAAATAAGAGCTCTATTTGTAGCATTATAAACTTAAGTAATTAGTAGTATATGAATTTTTAATCATATTAAAGATAAATTTGGGTATAATTCGCCTAATATTTAAGGGGAAGGTACCCTGCTTTGTGTAATGTGTATAAGCAGCTTGTATTATCTCCTTAATTTAAAGGATTATAATGCAAGAAAATGCACAAAACGAACAAACACCCGAAGAACCAAAGATAGAAGAAGAAAAAACTATGACATTTGACGAGTTAGGATTAAAATCTGAACTACTTCAAAGTGTAAAATACGCAGGTTTTACTACGCCGTCACCGATTCAAGCACAAGCAATCCCAGTTGTGATAGCTGGTCGTGATATGGTTGGTCAAGCACATACAGGTACAGGTAAAACTGCTGCGTTTAGTCTTCCAGCACTTCATAACATGAAGATGGATGGTTCAGTTGAGATGTTAGTTATAACACCAACTCGTGAACTTGCAACTCAAGTAAGTGATGAAATTTTCAAATATGGTAGAAACTTAGGAGCTAAAACTGTAACAGTTTATGGTGGTAGCTCATACAAACGTCAACTTGACCTTATCGCTCGTGGTGCTTCAGTTGTTGTTGCAACTCCAGGACGTATGTTAGACATACTTAAGCGTGGAATGGTACCAGATTTTGCTCCAGGAATTGTTGTACTTGATGAAGCTGATGAGATGCTTGACATGGGTTTCTTGGATGATATCAATGAAATCTTTTCATATTTACCTAAAGAGCGTCAAACACTACTTTTCTCAGCAACTATGCCAGCACCTATTAAAACGCTTGCGTCTAGAATTCTTAAAGACCCTGAGTTTATCTCAATCACTAAAGGTGAAACTACAAACATTGATATCGAACAAGAGTACTATGTAATTGACGAGCATGAGAGAGATGATGCTATCATCCGTCTTATGGGTTCTGAAGCTAGTGCAAAATCAGTTGTATTTTGTAGAACAAAATCTGAAGTAGATAGACTTTCAAATGTTCTAAGTAAAGAAGGTTATTCTTCGAATAGCCTTCATGGAGATATGGAGCAACGCCAACGTGAAAACGTAATTAAGGGTTTTAAAAATAATCAAATAGATGTTCTTGTTGCAACAGATGTTGCTGCTCGTGGTATCCACGTTAGTAACATCTCTCATGTTTTTAACTACCATATTCCATTTGACCCTGAGTCTTATGTTCACCGTATTGGTAGAACAGGGCGTGCTGGTACAAAAGGTAAGGCGATAACTCTTCTTACTCCAATGGAGTTCAAAGAACTACAACGTATCAAGCAAAAAGTTGGAACTTCAATGACTCATGCTTTTATTCCAAGTAAAAATGACCTAAGAAGTAATACTGTTGATGCAATGGTAAGTAGCATTGAAGAGCAACATATTTACGATGAAGCACATAAAATTCTTGACCGTCTTAAAGAAGACATAGATGAAGAGCAAATCATGTACAAGCTAATTTCTATGATTCTTGATAAGCAAGATATAAAAGGGCCTGCTAACATTGGTATTCCTGCTGATAAACTTGATGCTATTTTAGCTCGCGCTGCACAGCGTGGTGGTGGAAATAGTCGTGGTCGTGGTGGTAGTCGTAGTGGTGGTGGATACCGTGGAAACAAACCTCGTTCAGGTAGTGGAGATAGAAACCGTTCTGGTGGCGGTGGTGGATACAAAGGTAACCGTGAAGGTGGTGACAGAAATTCTTCAGGTGGCGATAGAAACCGCTCTGGCGGAAGAAGTTCTGGTGGTTATAAAGGTAACAGAGACTAATTTTAAACCTATAACACTCTTCTACTCTTTCTCGGGATTCTCCCGAGAATCTCTTTTCTCACACATTCTTTCTAATATCTGCTATAATTGTTAAAAAGGCTCTAGTTATGTCAAATATGATTATATATGAAGATGCTTCTTTCTATGTCGAACAAGAAGAAAGTGAAATACCTTGGTTGAAGATATTTACAAAAGAGCCATATAAAGAGTTAGGTGATATTCCACTTGGTCTTCGTAAAAAACTTTGGGAAACTTATGACTTAATAGAATACGAGATGCAACATTATTATAATCCAGACAAGATTAATATGGCATCTTTTGCCAATATCTTACCTCGTGTTCATATTCATGTAATGGCAAGGTTTAAAGAAGATAGTTACTTTCCAAACCCAATGTGGGGAGAAAAGCAGAGAGATTCAAAACTTCAATTAGCAGATCAAGATGCTTTTCACAAAAGAGTTTTTAATGCTCTTACACAAAAACACAATTAAAAGCTCTGTTAAATTTTATACGAGAGGGGAAAAAGGGACAAGTGCTGAACCCCAAGTAAGGCCACCACCAAATGCATCGAGAAGCATAAGGTCTCCTTTTTGAAGTTTACCATTCTCATAAATATCATTCATCGCCATTGGGATAGATGCACTTGAGGTATTTCCATATTTTCCAACAGTTACTACAACTTGTTCATCTTTCATTTTTAAAGCATCACCAACAGCTTTAATAATACGATAATTTGCTTGGTGCGGTATAAAATGTTTTACAGAGTCACTTTCTATATTATTCTCGCTCAAAATCTCTTTAACATCTTTTGTAAGTGTGCGTACGGCTACTTTAAATGTCTCGTTGCCCTTCATTTGCATAAAGCAACTATTTACTTCTTCGCTTAATGAATCATGTTCTGAACCACTTCCACCATTTGGTGTCATAAGCAAGTCAGCATACGTACCATCAGCACCTGTGTGAACATCTATTATTGCTTCTTCTTTATTCTCAGTTGCACTAATTAGTGCTGCACCTGCACCATCACCAAATATAATACAAGTTCCACGGTCTGTATAATCCGTAATCGAAGAAAGTTTTTCAGCACCAATAATAAGTACATTTTTCTTCATACCAGATTCTATAAAAGCTTTTGCAATTGAAAGTATATAAACAAACCCCGTACAAGCAGCACTAATATCAAATGCAGTAATATTTTTAAGTCCAAGTTTTTTACTGACAATAGTAGCAGTTGATGGCATACAAAAATAGTCTGGTGAAATAGTTGCACATATGACCATGTCTATTTCATCAGGATTTATACCACTTCTGTCAATAGCTATTTTAGCTGCATTAGTACCCAAATCACTAGTGAACTCATTTTCTGCCGCAATATGACGTTCTTTAATACCTGTACGTTTAGTAATCCACTCATCTGAAGTGTCAACCATTTTAGCAAGGTCTTCATTAGTAAGTATCTTCTCTGGCACATAAGCACCTATAGAACGAAAAGCAGCATATGCCATTAAGATTCCTTTTGTTGTAACTCTTCTAGTCTTTTTATTATATGCTCATTCACACCAGTATCTACATAACTAATAGCCTGATAGATTGCATTTTGGATAGCTTTCGGGTTACTTTTACCATGACTCACAATAGCACATCCCTTTATTCCAATAAGTGGTGCACCACCTACTTCTGCATAATCTATCTGTTTTTTAAGAAGTTTAAAAACTTTTCTCATTAAAAGAGCACCAGTAATAGCAATAGGAGATTTTCTAATATAATCTTTTATCAATTGACCAATAGTCGAGGCAACACCCTCAGTAGTCTTAAGAACTAAATTTCCAATGAATCCATCACAGGTAATAACATCACAAGATCCATTAAATATATCTCCGCCCTCAACATTTCCTTTAAAGCCTCTATAACCTTCTAAAAGTTTAAATGCTGCTTTAGTTACTTCATTCCCTTTAGATGACTCTTCGCCATTAGCTAAAAGGCCAATACTGGGATTCTCAATATTTAAAACATCTTCCGCATAACAACCACCCATTACCGCAAACTGCACTAAATGTTCCGGTTTTGAGTCTACATTTGCACCAACATCCAACACAACTGAACGGCGACCAGTTTTTGTTGGCATAAGAGTTACTAGTGCTGGACGCGAGACACCCTTAAGGCGGCCTAGTCTCAATGTTGCAAGTGTCATCGTTGCTCCACTATGCCCAGCTGAGACAACACCATCAGCTTGACCAGTTTTCACAAGATCTACAGCCATATAAATAGTACTTTGTTTGCGTTTAACTGCATCAGTTGCTGCATCACTCATAGAAATTACATCATCAGTATCTACTATAGAAATCTTATCTCTATAACGTTTTGGTAACAGAGGTAAAATTTCTGATTTTTTCCCTACAAGAATAGGTATGAATTTTTTCTTTTTAAGTGCGGCAATACAACCCTTAACAATTGGCTCAGGACCAAAGTCCCCGCCCATTGCGTCAATAGCAATTTTAATCATTGACTATTTGTACTCACCCGTAGTTGGGTTAAGGTGATGTGGTAACTTGTAAGTTCCATCTTCACATTTAACTGGTTTTGCTAATGTGATTTTATAGTGAGTTCTTCTCTTCGCTCCACGTGAATGAGAGACTCTTCGTTTAGGTACTGCCATAGTATTAAGTTCCTTTTATTTTAAATTTAAGTTTGAGTGCTTACACTCATCGCAACTGTGATAGTCACTTTTGATAAGTTCTATTTCTGAGTTAAGTAACTCATCTATATCTGCATTCCCATCAAAAGATTCAACAACATCAAATTCGATGTTATTTTCATCTTCATAAATACCATCCGAGATAAAAAACTCTATCTCTTCTTTAACTGGCATCATAAATTCTTCTGCACATATATCACACGATTTTGGGAGTAAACCTTCCAAGTTCGCTTTAAGCAAAATTAATTTACCTGTATGATACTGTAAATAACCTTTAAAAGTTATTTCATTGAATTTTATATCAAAATCCAATGGAGTTTTATTTACTTTTCTAAGTACAACTTTCATTAGTATATACTTAAGAAATTTCTCGTTCTGAGAAAAAGAAAGCTATTTCAACAGCTGCATTTTCAACTGAATCGCTTCCGTGAACTGCATTTGCATCGATATTTTCAGCGAAATCAGCGCGGATTGTACCAGCTTCAGCTTCTTTAGGGTTAGTAGCACCCATAAGGTCACGATTAATTTGCATCGCGTTTTCACCTTCAAGTACTGTCACAACAACAGGACCACTAATCATGAAATCAACTAAGTCGTTGAAAAAAGGACGCTCTGCATGAACTGCATAAAATGCTTCTGCATCACCACGAGAAAGTTGCATCTTTCTTGTTGCTGCTAATTTAAGACCATTGCTCTCAAATCTGTCTAAAATTTTACCTATAACACCTTTTGCAACTGCATCTGGCTTAATAATTGATAGTGTTCTTTCCATCAAATCTCCTCTAAAAATATAAATTGTGAGTGGAATTATATCTAAATAAAGATGTTTTTTTGTTTAAAAAGAATATTTTTTGATTTATAAAGGGGAAGTTGTTATTTAGCAGGGATAAAAAGCTAGAATATCAAAAGATATTCTAGTTTGAAGAGTAAAAAAACTACTCTACGATATTTTCGTGATTTGAACGTTGCTCTTCAGTAATGTCTTCTCTATGTGATGGACTATCACCGATAGCATCCCAAGTAATACATCCCTCAGTAGGACATGCAGTAGCACATGCTGGTTCATCGTGATGACTTACACACTCTACACATTTGTCACCATATACATAGTAAACATCCTCACCATCTGGATTATCATCTTCATCTACAATTGCCTCAACAGGACATTCATCTATACAAGCACCACAGTTGATACAAGTATCATTAATTATTACTGACATTATTTCTCCTTTTATTTTAATCCTCGTACTATACACTGTAGAGTTTTAAATGTAGCTAAAATTCTCTAGCTACAATAAAAATCTACAGATTTGTTACATTTGTAGAAAGCACTAAAGAGATAAATACTCTTTAATCTCAGCGACTCTGTCTAGTTTTTCCCAAGTAAAGCCATCTTCTTCACGGCCAAAGTGACCATAAGCTGCGGTGTTTCTATATATAGGTTTTAGTAAGTCTAAAGACTTAATAATACCAGCAGGGGATAAATCAAAAAGCTCTTTTACACACTCTTCGATTTTTTCTTCGTCAACTTTTCCTGTTCCATGAGTATCTACCATAATAGATACAGGCTGAACAACACCAATTGCATAAGCAACTTGAATTGTAGCTTTGTCACATGAACCTGCAGCAACAAGATTTTTTGCAACATGACGAGCTGCATATGCAGCTGAACGATCAACTTTAGTAGGATCTTTTCCACTAAATGCTCCACCACCGTGAGGACATGAACCACCATAAGTATCCACTATAATCTTACGACCAGTAAGACCAGCATCACCTTGCGGTCCGCCAATTACAAACTTACCAGTTGGGTTGATATGAAAAATAGTATTTTCATCCATCATGTCAGCAGGGATAACATGCTTAATTACTTCTTCTATCATATCTTTGTGAATCTGTTCTTGACTAATTCCATCGTGGTGCTGAGTCGAAATAACAACAGTCTCAACCGCTACTGGTTTGTCATCTACATATCTTACACTTATTTGTGCTTTTCCATCAGGACGTAGATAAGGAACGATACCCTCTTTACGTACTAGTGCCAGTCTTTGTGTTAAGCGGTGCGCTAAGTGAATTGGTAAAGGCATAAGAACATCTGTCTCACGACAAGCATATCCAAACATCAGACCTTGATCTCCAGCACCAATCTCGCCATTAGCTTGATCTACACCTTGATTAATGTCTGGTGATTGTTCACCTATTCCATTTAATACAGCTGCCGCTCTATAGTCAAAGCCATATTGAGCATCAGTGTATCCTATTTCTTGAATAACTTTTCTAGCAATCTCTTGCATAGGGGCATAAGCCGTTGTCTTCAATTCGCCTGCAATTACACAAAAACCATTAGACACTAATGTCTCACAAGCAACACGTGCTTGTGGGTCTTTCTCAATAATATAATCCAAAATTGCATCACTAATTTGATCTGCCATCTTATCAGGGTGCCCTTCTGTTACAGACTCTGAAGTAAATATATACTCTTTTGTCATCGATTTTCCTTATTGAAGTATAGGTTCTAGCCCTATAAATCGATGAAAGTATATCTAAGAATTAATTAATAAAATTTGTATACAAAAAATAAATATTTTCTTTAAGTAATTTCTTTCAATTATGAATCAGAGTGTTATTAGTTTACTTTAGCTAGAATGGCACATACAAAACTAAAGGACATTATATATGTTAGTAACTAATCAAGCTCCAGACTTTACAGCAACAACAGTTTTAGGTGACGGTTCAATCGTTGAAGATTTCAAATTATCAGAGAATATGGGAAAGAAAGGTACAGTTTTATTTTTCTATCCACTAGACTTTACATTTGTTTGCCCATCAGAACTTATCGCTTTTGATCACAGACTTCAAGAATTTAAAGACCGTGGTGTTGAAGTTATCGGTTGTTCAGTAGATAGCCAATTTTCTCATTTTGCTTGGAGAGAAACTCCAATTAATAATGGTGGTATTGGCCGTGTTGGTTATCCTCTTGTAGCTGACCTTACAAAACAAATTTCTAAAGATTACGATGTACTTTTTGGTGAAGCAGTTGCGCTGCGTGGTTCATTTTTAATTGATGGTAATGGTGTTGTTCGTCATTCAGTAGTTAATGATTTACCACTTGGTCGTAACATTGATGAAATGATTCGTATGGTAGATGCAATGCAGTTTACTGATGAGCATGGTGAAGTATGTGCTGCTGGTTGGACAAAAGGTGACGAAGGTATGAAGGCTACAACTGAAGGTGTTGCTGAGTATCTTGGTAAGCACGAGGGTGACTTATAATCATCACTCCACCCTAAGAAGTAAGTACTACTTACTTCTTAACTTCTTTGTCTAGTTATTTTACATATCATTTTTTACTTTTATTTCCTACTAAAATACCACCTAAAACAATTAATCCTATACCTATAAACATCATAATATCTGGAAAAACATCACCAAGCATCCAGCCAAAACCAATTGCGAAAGGAATATTAGTATAAGAGATTACACCTATTATACTTAGGTTTGTAGCACTATATGCTTTTGTGAGTAACCACTGTGATACAACAGAAATTACACCCATAAAAGCAATAAGCCCCCACACTTTAAATGAACTCGGATAACTAAACACTGGAAATAAAAATGAAAGAGACTCTGGTCCATCTACAAAAGGAGCAAGGAAAAAAAACAGTGCTGGCAACAGAGTCCCTATTCCCACAAAAGAGAGTACAATCACCCTAGCATCGTAAATGTCTTTTATCTTTTTTATGGTCGTATAAGCTGCTGCTGCAAAGAATCCACCCAATATCCCTAAAAAATGCTCATATGATATACTCATCCCCATAGGCTTAACTATAAATACAACTCCTAAAAAACCTATTAAAAGTGCGACCAGTGTAGTTTTATTTAGCTTTTCTTTAAGAAGATAGTAAGCTAAAATACTCACAAAAAGTGGTGAAGTTTTGTTAAGAGTTATCGCTTCTCCAAGAGGGATGGTTGCAATTGTATAGAAAAAAAGTATCATGGCAGAAAAACCAAAAACTCCACGAGTTATAAGCAAGTACCACTTTCCACCACTCAGAGTTGGAGGAGTATGCTTAAGTGCATAAAGAATCAGTCCAACTCCTATAATATTTCTGAAAAAGACTATTTCCATAGCTGACATATCATCAGTAAGTATCTTTGAAACTGCCCCATTCAGTGCTGATACAAGAGCACCAAAAAGCATATATAATATGCCTTTATCTATTGCTTTAAACAATGTATTCTTTTTTATTTTTCACAAATGCCATTGCCCTCTCATTAGCATATGCTAAAGAATGCCACTGTTTTTGAGGTGCTATAAGGTTTAGGTTACTCGGATTTGAACTACGTGAAAGTGCTACATAAAACTGTGAGGGAGCAAATATCTCGTTTGTTTCTATTATTAAGTCTTCTATGCTCATTCCCTGTGACTTATGAATGGTTATCGCAAACGCCAACTTGATTGGGAACTGATAAATGGTAAAAATGTTCTCTTCTATCATCTCTTTTTTTCCATCTATTGTTTTTTCATTCCACTTGGCTTTGCTCTGTGCCACTGATTCCAGTTTTATGATTTTCCCATCACTCTTTTGCACATAGATGTATGTTGCCTCTACATTGACTACCACTGCTCTTTCACCATTAAAATAGTTCCACGAGTTTCTTGTAAAGAGCACCGGACAACCTACCTTCAACTCCAACTCTTTTTCTATCCTTGCATCATTCATAAATCGCTCGATTTCATTCTCTTTTGTGGACTTGTTATGTTTGATTATTTGTGCTTCTTTGATAAAAAGTTCGCTTTGGATAAATTCAAGTTGTTTTTTGTTATGTCTCTGTGCTGAGATATTTTTTCCAAAAAGAAATGTAAACTTACTTCCATCATTTGGCAAAGGCTTAATATATTCATTTAGATAGTTATGCACTTGTTCATTGACAAGACCAAAACGCACATGGTTTAAAAGTTCTATAAATTTTTTGTCATCAGTTCTATATATATGTGTAAGTTCTATCTTCTGGAATGCTGATATATTCCATGAAGAAGACTCAAATGCAAATCTGACTTCACTGCTTCCACGGACAACAGGAGGAAGCTGTAAAAAATCACCTACAACTAAAAGTGTACCGTTAAATTCTGCCTGATGTAAACGCAGGGATATCATTTCAAAAAGAGTATCACTTACCATGGATATTTCATCTATAACTATGAGACTCATTGATAAAATAAGTTTTTTAACTTTATTTTTTATCTCGTACTTACCCTTAGTTTTTAAATCCTCCATATCTGAAGCGATACCTAAATCTAAAAAACTATGGAGTGTTTGACCACCTATAAGTGTTGCAGCCATTCCAGTTGAGGCAAGTTTTGCTACTTTTTTTGCTTCATTTTCATAGTGACATATTATCTCTCGAGTAATTGTTGTTTTCCCAACTCCAGCACCTCCTGTTAAGAAGACATTATTCCCATTTAGTAGTTTTTCTATTGCCATCTCAAGATAATTCATTCAATTATTATATCTATTATCACTATAATTTCAGATGAATTATAGTATTATAGCTAGAAGAATTATGGAGAAATTATGACTGAACGAGTATTAATAGTAGAAGACAACAAAGCACTGGCAAAATTAATATCTAGAAAAATAGAGACTTCTTTAAAATATCAGGTAGATATTGCCTACACATTTTCCGAGGCTAAGTTATTTCTAAAAAGGTACACATACTTTTTAACACTTCTTGACATCAACCTTCCTGATGCTCCCAATGGTGAAGTCGTCGATTATGTTTTAGAAAAAGGCAATCGAGCTATCGTTCTAAGTGGAACTATAGACAACGAATTTCGTCAACAAATGCTTCAAAAAAACATTATAGATTATGTCAATAAAAGTGGCTCAAAAGATGTAAACTATATTATTCAAACTATTCAAAGACTAAAAAAAAATACAAACCATAAAGTTCTCGTCGTAGATGATTCTATAGTGTTTCGAAAACAGTTGCAACGTATGTTAGAAAATATGTTTTTTATTGTTACGGCTGTTGCACATGGAGAAGAAGCAATAAGCCTAATAGGACGCGATACGGACTTTTCACTTGTTTTAACAGATTATAATATGCCTGTTATGAATGGCCTAGAACTCACAAGGGAGCTTAGGAAAAAATATAATAAAAATGAGCTAGGCATCGTTGCTATTTCTTCAAATGAAGATAATGAAATAAATTCTGTTTTTTTAAAAGAAGGGGCAAGCGACTACATCAAGAAGCCTTTTTTAAAAGAAGAATTCTCTTGTCGAATTAATAATTCAATAGAAGCTTTAGAAAATATACAAATTATAACAAATCATGCAAATCGCGACTTTTTAACTGGACTTTATAACCGCCGATTTTTCTTTGGAAATATGAATGAATATATAGAAAATAGGCAACTTCATAGTGAAGAATTTGCACTTGCAATGATAGATATAGACTATTTTAAAAAAATAAATGATACATATGGTCATGATGTAGGTGATAAAGTGATAGTAGCACTTTCAGAGGTACTAAGATCATCTACAAACCATAAAGACCTAGTATCTCGTTTTGGTGGAGAAGAGTTTTGTATTGTTCTCAAAAACATCAACCATAACAGTACTTTAGATATTTTTCAACGTATAAGACAAGATGTAGAAGACTTTATATTTAGAGTTGATCCCTCAACTACAATTAAGTTCACTATTTCTATTGGCGTAGCCATTCATAACAATAATTCACTCGAAGATATTATCGCTCAAGCAGATATGATGTTACATAAGGCAAAGAGTTCTGGTCGAAACATGGTAGTTTTTGAGTAATCTAGCAGTTTTTACGGGAAGTAGTTTATAAAGGCCAGAGTAAAATGAAAATATATGCACCATGGGGAAAAGCCTTCAATAAAGTCGCAACACCATTTGAACACTTTATTCATGCTCAGACTACAACTGGTTTAGTTTTGATAGTCATGACTTTTATCGCACTTTTACTTGCCAACACTCCTTTGACTGAAACATATGTCCACTTTTTTCATATGAAAGTAGACCTTTGTGTTGGTTCTTGGTATCTCTCTCATACTGTACATCATTGGATAAACGATGGTCTCATGGCTATTTTTTTCTTTATGTTGGACTTGAAATAAAACGCGAAGCTTTAATGGGAGAGCTCTTGTTACTTTTCTTGTAGCTCTTGCTATTGTAGATGATATTGGTGCTGTAATTGTCATAGCTGATTTAGCATATTTAGGTAACGAATCATGAATCTCTCAAGCTGAAATTGGAATACTCTGTGCCTCTCTATTTGCAGGAGTATTTGGATATATTTGGTTACATTATGTAGCTAAGAGCGAAATTTAATCTTTAAAAACTAATAACTGCTCCATCAAAATGAAAGTCCAATTCAGAAGAAGCCTCTCTATAAAGAAGAGGACTATCTAAGTCTACATACTTTATAACATCTCTATAGTTAAATGCGAGGTACAGAGCTGCATTTATAGAGTATGGTCCTTCGAGCATAGAACCTAACATACAGTCTATACCTTTTTCTCGTGCATACTCTAGAATCTCTACGGCCTTACTTACACCACCACATTTCATAAGTTTGATATTTATCATGTCTGCACTTTTAGACTCTACAATTGTTTTCACCTCATCAAGTGTAAATGCAGACTCATCTGCTAATAAAGGAGTTTTTGTAGCGTTTCTAATCTCTTTGAGACCCTTTAGGTCACTTGCCACAACTGGCTGTTCTATAAGTTCTAAGCCTAAATCATCCGTCGCGTTTACATACAGAAGTGAATCTTCTAAACTCCAGGCTTGATTCGCATCTATGAGTAGTCTTGCATTTTGTAATTTTGTTGAGAATTCTTTTGTAACTTCTATAGCATGGTTGATGTCCTTGCCAAGTTTTACTTTTAGTATATCCATACCTCGACAGAGAGCATCTTTTGCATCGCTCAGCATTCTCTCTTTTGGATTAAAGCTTATAGTTATATCTGTTTTGATACTCTCAAAATTCTCCAGTTTAAAGTAACCCATTAGAGAGAGTATTGCTATATCAAGAGAGGCTTTTGCACTTGAACCAATAGATGAATTATGTAGTGCAGTCATTGCATCTTGGAGTTGTAAGCCGATAAGTTCATCCTTAATACTCTTGATGGAATGAAGTATAGTTTCTATGTCTTCGCCTGTAATGGCAAAAGTAGCAGGTGCTTCACCTATACCAATACTTCTATCACTACATTCTATACTAACACGCACAAACTCAATGTCTTCTACTCGTCTTAAAGCAGTGATAAATGGTGTTTTAAGGGCAATGTATTTTACCTCTGTTGTTATTGTAGATATTATTTTATTCATTTAGCTTGTTATTCCTATTAAAATATTTCCTACCAGTAATCCACCAAACGTACCTATGATATACCCCATGATTGCCATAAGCACACCTACACTCACAAGGTTCTTATTATAAGTTGCTGCAAGTATGGGAGCTGAAGCTACTCCTCCTATATTTGAAAGTGAAGCGACTGCTATTGAAAACAGATCAAGTTTAAAAACCTTTGCCCCCACAATCATAATAGCCGCATGAATAGCTAAAATACTAAAACCTGCTCCAACATAAACACCCAGTCCACTAAAACTTTGGATAACTGCCTTTGAACCGATGAGAGCTATAATTATATAGAGCATAGAAGTAGCCACCTCACTCGATCCATTTAAATCTTTTAATTTTGTAAATGAAGCCCCAATTCCTAAGAGAGTCGCCATGATAACAGTTGTTGTGGGCGTGTTTAGTATTGAGATTATTGTACTTATATATTGTGCTAAAAAAGAAGCTACTAGAGATAAAAGAATTAAAAGCCAGTACCGCTTAGCTCCCATATTACAAGCACATGCTATATCACTTACATAGGCTAAATTCGTATCACTTGAAGTAAATTTGTTAAAGTACTTTGCAAAAGGAACAAGAAAAAGAAGTAACATCACCCATAGGGTATAATTTACACTATCGACAACAAAAGCATAAGCAAAAGCTTCTTCACTTACTCCAAGTGCGGAACCCACAGCTATCATATTTGCTGTACCGCCCATCCAACTTCCCGCAAGTGCTCCAAATGCAGCTGACATTTCAGGTGAAAAATTAAATATTATTGCAACTACTATAAATCCAATACCTAGAGATAAGACAGCTAAGACATAAGCTATCAGTAAAGATTTTCCAAGTTTGAAAAAGTGTTTAAAATCAATACGCATAAGCATCAAAAAAAGCATCGCAGGGAGTAAGTTTGACTTTGTTAGCTTATATATGGAATTCACTTCTTCGTTGAACTCAAAAACACCACTTGTAGCGAGTATCATGCTTGAAGCATATATCATGACAATAGCTGGAACTAGCTTGAAAACTCTAAATTTAAGTTTTGTCTCAATACTGTATAAAGCAGTAGCTATAAATGCAAGAGTCAAAAGGTATATATACGGATTACTAATCAAATTGTTGCCTATATTTTTTTATAAGTTTAGCGAACTATCTGTTATAATATATACAAGATAATAAAATAATTCACAAAGATGGAACATATGGATAATTTAGAAGCTTTTAATTTACTCGGGAATGGTGTTATAACCTTTAAAAATAAAAAGATTGAACATATAAACCAGTATATGTTAGAAGTCCTAAACATTGAATTTCTTAGCAAGAAAAATGGCATTGATATTTTTCTCAAAACTATTAATATAGAAAATGAAGAAAATCTATTTTTGTTTTTCTGTAACTACGAGTATTTTAAATATATCGGTAAAACAATTATTATCTCACAAAAAAAATATGATAATTTAGACATATTCTCATTTATGCTAATCACTCATTCTTTGCTCGGTACGATACAAAACTATGAGAAAGAGCACGTGCTAGATCACAAGAAAGTTGACACAATAAATATTGATTCTAAAGTCGCAAAATTTTATAAAGTTAATGAAATATCGCAAATAACAGTATTGACTTTATATAAAGGTCTTCCTTTAAAAAATCTTGGTAAGATTCTTAGGCTAAGTGAAAACTCTATAGAGATATTAGTAGACCATAAGCATCATATTTCACTCCTCCAAAGTGATGATATTTTACTTATTTCTAATACTAAAAGAGGGAAATTTGTTGTTCATGGGCATGTTGCCAATACACATGAGAATATCTTTACAATTAATAATTTTGTTTTAGTAAAAAAAGATGCGCACCTAAGACAATCTATTAGAATAAAGCCTACGTTTAAAGTAATTGTAGAAGTTACAGATACTAATTATAAAGTTTTAGAGTTTACAGTACACGATTTATCAGAAAAAGGTATTAGTATAGCTATATCCAAAGAAGAAGAAGAATTTTTAAAAAATAAAACTTCAATGTCAATTACTCTTTATGAAGATAAACTCCCTATTCAAACAAAGTATCTTAAAACTATTTATAATAAAGACGGGCAAGTAATAAAAATCATATTTTTAATTATAAGTATAAATAAAAGTAGTAAAAAAATTCATGAATACCTTACTAAACAGCAAAATAATATTATTAATGAAGTGCATAACTATGCAACAAGCAATGAATAACAAGATATTCGACATTTAAATAAAAAAGGCTAAACATTGGCAGCAAAATATATAATTCTAGACACAGAAACAACAGGCACAGGAGACAATGACCGCGTTATACAATTAGGTTATATCGTTCTTGGTACTAAACCCATAGAAGTTCATAATGAATTCAACTCTACTGATGTTCCAATAAATTTTGGGGCAATGGAAGTGCATGGAATTACTCCGGACTTACTTGAAGGAAAACCTGAGTGTACGGAGACTTCTGCATATAAAAGGCTCCTCGATCTCAATAATAACGAAAATTATCTCATCATTCATAATGCACCATTTGATGTTAAAATGCTTCAAAAAGAGGGCTTTACTCCCCAAATGAAGATTATAGATACACTGAGAGTAGCAAAACATATACTTCCAGATGAAGATGCTCACAGACTTCAATATTTTAGATATAAAATGGAACTATACAAAGAAGAAGAGAAAGAAGCAGCAGCTCTTGGTGTAGTTGTAAAGGCTCATGATGCGATAGGTGATGTTCTTGTTCTAAAGTTACTCCTTTCAAAACTAAAAGAGAGCGTTACTCTACTTTATCCTAGAGAAAATCCAGTGGAAAAAATGGTCGACCTTACTAGTACACCTATATTAGTCAAAACATTTAGGTTTGGAAAACATAAGGGAAAAGAGTTAGTCGAAGTAGCGAGAGAAGATGCTGGCTACCTAAGATGGATGCTAAGCTCCATGGATAACCTCGATGATGACATGAAGTACTCTATAAATATTGCATTGGGTCAATAGCAAAAATAATAAATAAACTTAATGCGATTACTCCACTGATAAGTGCATAAGGTAGTTGTGTTTTCACATGATCCATCACTTCACAATCTGAAGCCATCGAAGAAATAATAGTAGTATCAGAAATAGGTGAACAATGATCACCAAAGACACCTCCACTTATAACAGCTCCTATTGCTAAGGCTACATCAGTGTCCATACCTACTGCCATAGGAATGGCTATAGGTATCATAATACTAAATGTTCCCCAAGATGTGCCTGTTGAAAATGACATCAAAGAACTTAGTAAAAAAATACTTCCTGCTAAAAAGTATGGATTTACATTCTCAGTAGCTAAAGTTGAAAGATAGACACCAGTTTTAAGTTCTCCTGTCACATTCCCGATTCCAAAGGCAAAGACTAATATAAATGAAATTGGAACAAAACTTTTTGCACCTTTGTAAGCAGTACTACTCCACTCACGAAGGGATAAGTTCTTAGTACCCACATAGTAAAAAAGTATAAATACAAATGTACTTAACATAGTGTAAAAAATAGAAGATGAACCACTTCCTTTGAGTATTTCACCATTACCCGTAATATATAAAAATACAAAGACTAAACTAACCATTAAAAAAATAGGTAAAAGCATATAATACATACTTGAGGGTCGATGCTCTTTGTCTACATTTACTTTAGCTTTATAAACAGTTTCTTTCATAGCACCTATTTCAAAGTTGAAGTATATAAATGTAAATGTGACAATTAGTGCAGATATAGCATAGAAGTTATACATCAAAGAGTTTATTAAAAGTGTTGTTGAATTTTCCTGAATATATCCTTGAGATATTTGTGTATTTAACAATCCTAAAAGAAGTGCTCCGTAACCATTAAGTACTATAAGTGAGCCTATGGGTGCAGAAGTTGAGTCACATACAAAGGCTAACTTTTCATGAGGTATTTTGTATTTATCGCAGAGTGGTTTTCCAACTGCTCCCGAAACAAGTGCTGTTATTGAAGTTTCAACAAATATAACAACACCTAAAATATAACTAACCATCAATGCTGAACGCTCAGATTTAATTATCTTTTTTTGATGTAACATGAAATTCACAAAACCATGTACTCCACCGCTCTTTTGAATAAGTGCCATAATTGCACCTGCTAAAATAACAAAAGCCAAGGTTTTAAGTATCCATCCTTCACTTAGTAAAAAAGTAAAAAGAGTATATAAGGCTTCAAGTGATGCAAGAACATCATAATTATTAAGTATGAAAAGACCGACACAAATACCACTAAACAAGGATACAATCACATTCTTTGTGTAAAGTGCCAAGACAATAGCAAGGAGAGAAGGGAGTAAAGATAATGCAGAGAGTTCTATAAATATTTCCTAAAACTCTAAGGACAGTAGTACAAGACCAGCACGTCCAAACTTTTCTTTATAAAGTTCACACTCTAGTTGAGAGACTTCTTTAAATCCAAGTTTTGTATAAAATAATTTTGCATCTAGAGAGCCTATTTCTATCATTGTTTGTGCGATTCTATAGCCTTTTAATCGTGCTGTTAAAAGTGATTTTTGCATCAATTCTTTTAAAATTCCTACATCTATAAAACCCTCAAGTTCTTCCATAAAGTCAAACATTAATGTTCTGTTATTTAAATTAAAATCACAACAGTACATAACAGAAAGAGCTTCATCCATTTCATCGACACCAATTTCTTGGAGTGCTTTTAAAAATGTTTCTTTAGTAGCTATTCTTGGTTCATAGCTACAAAGTGTTCCAACACTTTTCCCATCCATCTCTGCTATTAAAAAATTACTATAGTTACAGTGACTTTTTGCATTGGTAACTGTTAGCTTTTCTAGATACTCTAAAATAACTTTATCATCGTTTGTTTTAAAAAGTAAATCGAAAAGACCATCTTTTTTTCCAGCACGTGAACTTTGTAAAATCATCTGTGCTAAAAATGAACTATCAATAACAGTAGCCTTACGTATTTTAATACCCATAATATTTTCCAATATTTAATTTAAATCATATAATAGTAATAGTACCATACTTTATGATAAAAAGTTTCTTAATTTTACTAAATACCTCAATTTTACTATTTTCATCTCAACAAATACTTCTAGTTACTGCAGATGACTTCAACACGTCAAAAGCAAGCTTAAATTGTTATGAAGATGATAAACTAATTTTCTCTAATATAAAAGTGAATATTGGGAGGACGGGCTTAGCATGGGGGCTTGGGGACCATAGTATACAACATGACTCTAGAGAACCTATAAAATATGAAGGTGATGGGAAAGCCCCAATAGGTATCTTTAAGCTCACTGATATATTTGGATACTCAAGTGTAAACAACTTTTCTTTACCCTATTTATATACATCAAAGGAACTTATCTGTGTTGATGACTCCAAATCAAACTTCTATAATCAAATCATTCAAGCACATGGAAATGAGAAAAGTTTTGAGTACATGAAACGCAAAGACTCACAATATACTTTAGGTGTGGTTATAGGGCATAATGGACAAGCTATTTCAAGACGAGGTTCTTGTATATTTTTACATGTTCAAAAAGAGGAAGGTGCATCAACGGCTGGTTGCACATCGATGAAATATGGTGATTTAAAAAAGATAGTTAACTGGTTAGATAAAAAGAAAAAACCTCTTTTAATACAAGTACCAAAAAAGTATCTCCAAGAAGTGAAAGAACTTATTAAAAAGTTCTAGTCGTCATCCTCGTCTTCATTTTCATGTTATTATAAATATTTCAGACCTTGACTCAAAAGTTAGTGATTCATTTAGTCTTACCCTTCCCAATCACGTGTTTATAGTGTGTACATTAGTAACATGGATATCTCTCTATTTTTTACACATAAATACACTACACACATGGATTACAGCCGTTTCTATACCAATTTCAGTCATACACTAAATAAAAAAATGTTATAAATTAAGCTCTCTATACATTAGATTTTTTTATAATATATGAAATTTAAATATAGGGTTTTGTTATTTTAATGCAAAATTCTAGCAAGGAAACTCATGTTACATTTAAAATCGTATGTTGGATCAGTTCTATTAGCAGCTCTTCTTTTACAAGGTTGTGGTTCAAGCGAATCAGAGAACACAACAGTTACTTCCAAGGTTTCTGCTTCAGTTATTCAAGCAGAAAATACTATTGATGCAATTAATGAAGCATTTGTAGGTTTAGATGAAAACTCAACACAAGAAGAAGTTGATGCAGCCACAAGAGAAGCAAAACTTTTAGCTAGTCAACCTGTTTCATCAACTCAAACTGCTACACAGACAGCTGGTTTATTTTCTAAAATTACTGATAAAGTTAAAGATAAAGTTAAAGATGGTCTTGTAAAAGTACTAGATACAAAACTTGGTGACAAAGTTACAACTGCTGCTTTTGATGTTGTACTTAACTCCGAGGGTGTTACTGTTGTTATGCTTGATTTAGCACGTAAGTCTGAGACAACTTCACAAATCATGATTAACTCTATGGAAGCAGACTGGGGTTTAGCTGAAAAAATGTGTCCTATGCTTCGCGGGAGTACAGAGTTTGGTGAAAAATTTACTGCACTTGCAGAAGAACGTGACATCATAGGTCGTTTCTTCTTTGAAAGAATAGACGCAAATATGTACGGCTGTTTAACAGATGCCATGCTTCTTTCAAACAATGATGCTGTACATGATGGAAGTGTTTCACACTCTACAAATGCATATATGGGTCTTTTAATGGATCGTTATGCAAATGACTACTTCATTACTCCAACTGGTTCAACAGCTGTGCGTCGTGCTGATAAGTTTGTTTCTTTACTTTTAAACACAGGTGCTAATGCAACTTATGATGCAAATACTAAGACTTTTACAGGTCATGGTGATGCAAATGAACTTATAAATGAAAAATTCTTCTACTCACTTTTCAAAACACCAGAAACAACAGACTCTTTTGTCTCTGCAATGGATAAAGTAAAATCAGCTGATGCAGCTAATGGAACTAATACACTTACTATGCTTATGGACAACATCTTTCTTGGCAAACCAAATGGTGCTGGTGAAGCTGATACTATACAAGGTTACTTAAACATAATCGCTATAGGTTCTGGTATGTATGATGGAATTTATGGCGAAGCTAATGCTGAAGGTACTCGTTCTGGTGCTTATGGTTTTGGTGCTTACTCTGGAGCATTTATTGGTTTTGCAGGTCTTATTCCATCTGATCGTTACATGACTTATGCTAGAGCATTTATGAATGCTGGCTATAAGTATGCTGAATTTCATGGTATAAATGTTTGGGGTACTGCACTTGATAGTGCAACTACTGTTGCTCAAGCTGCATGGGATGCTTATACTGCTCCAACTGATGTAGCAGCAACTCCTTCTCCTGCTCGTTCAGCTGGTTTAGGGCTTACAGGTTCAGACTGGTATGATGATATTTTTGACCTTATGCTTAGTGCATGGTCAAGTGTAAGTCTTGCAGACCTTAGTTCCGCACTATTAAGTAGTGATCAATCTGTTATGGCTGAGTTAACTGATCAAGGTAATACTGCATACTCAATTTTTGTAGATGGTCGTAATGCTGATGGAAGTAAAAATGAAGCTTATATGACTACAATTACTAATCCTAATTATATTCCATCGACTCAAGATGGAATAGAAAATGACAATGTCTATGGGATACATGGTCTCATTGAATTAGCTATGCAAGAAGATATTTTTTATGTTACTTGCGGTAGTAGTGCAACTGATATAACTACCTCTTTTGAAAATTCACTTGGATACACTTGTGATAACAATGTAAGTTACACTATGGCTCATGCTAAAGCTGCGTTTACTTTACCAGCATTTAACGAACTTACTTGGGAATTTGCTTACGGTACTGCAACTAATGGTGCAATGGCTTACTATGATAACAATGTTGATGCTAATTGGCTCGCTGACTTAAGTTCAAATGAACTAGTTCGTGAATACTTTTATCCATCTGCTAAAAATATTTATATTCCGAACTGGTTGCTCGCTGTTGATTGGCTAAGTGCCCCTGCAAACTTTAAAAATACAAATGTTGCTAAAACTAACTTTGACTTTAATGCTGGGTACTTTGATATCTATGTAACTTCAATAAATGAGACTCTGTTTCATGTTACTGATGAAAACAATGTAACAACAACTGGCGACATTGATTTAGTTACGGTTGCTGGTACTGTTAAAACTATTGAAATATCTAAAGTTGATATGGGTAACGATGATATTATCGCTGTTGATGAAGATGGTCTTGATATTACTGGTCTTAATGTTTATAAAATCCGTGCTATTACACCAGAAGATACTCAAGCTCTTATGAACTACCTATCAGATCTAAGTGATAGTGCATTAAGTGCTATCGGACTTGACTCTTCAAACACTGCTAATGTAGATACTACGGTAGCACCGTAAGTAGCTAATTCCTTATTCGCTTATATGTAAACCAGCTTTAAGCTGGTTTACTCTACTTTACACTCTAAGAAATTTTTCTCTTAATATTCAGTAGAATTTTAATACAAAAATTTTCAACAATAGGCTTTATATGTTAAAAAAAACTCTTTTACTATCACTGTCTGCTACTTTACTGCTTGCCACAAACGGTGTTAACATGGTAGGTACTTCTACGGTTTCTCGTTCTATGGGTGGAACAGGTGTAGCCTTTTACTCTCATGCAACAGAAGCTATGCATAAAAATATCTCAATGCTTGGCGACATAGAAAAAGATGAATTTCAGTTTGATATGACTATTTTTAGTGCCACAGTGAATTCAACTGTCTATGATAAAATGCCACTCAATGCAAATCTAGTGCTTCCAAATCTCCCTAGTTACGACAATCCAATAACAGCGACAAGTGCAAATATGTTCGATACTAACTTCATACCATCAATGACTTATGCAACTCGTATATTTGATGAACTAGTATTTGGATTTGCAATTATAGGAGCTGCTGGTATGGCAACACAGTATGAGGGTGAGTATTCACAGCGTCAGTTAAACTCTTCAATGTTACTTATGAAAATAATTCCAGGTTTTTCGTATAGACAAGGTAATACAACCTTTGGTTTTGCACCCGTTTTAGGTCTTGGTTCTTTAAGCTTAAATTATGATGATCGTTACCTAGATGAAAGTGGTAATTCTTATGATTATGGTACAAAACCACAATCACAGCGTGAGGGTATATTTGGAACTAATGTTGGAGGAAGTGAATTAGAATCCGCTATTGGCTATACTGTTGGAATGGATGTCAAAGTAACTCCAAAACTACGTATAGGTGCAACTTATAACTCTGCTTTAAAAAATACCTATAGAGAAGTTGCAAATTTTTCGCAGTTTGGACCAAATGGAATGGTCTACATGGCTGATGAATGGATGAGAAATAATACAGGAGCAGGACTAACAACAGGTGATGTCAGTACTATTGGTGTTCAATTAATGGATAATGTAGCCTTTTCAACTATTCCAAATGCACAGGATATAGCAGATACTATTCAAAAACTTTCTGGAGCTGGTAGTATTACAGATGCACTTGCTGCAACGAATCCAGATCACCGAGATGATTTAACAATGGAACAGCCTTGGGAAATAGCAGTTGGCTTCGCTTATGATATATCTAATAAAATGGTTGTGACATTTGATTATCGTTATATTGCATGGGGAACGGCTGAAGGTTATAGAGATTTTGGCTGGGATAGCCAACATGTTTATGCTTTTGGTATGCAACACACAGGAAAAGATTATGTCCTACGTGCAGGTTATTCCTATGCTGATTCACCTATCCCAAATACTACTGATGAATTTGGAGCAGTCTTGACAGATGTGCAAGGTACACTTGTATTTAAACAGGCAGTTTCTATGTTAAATATGGTAGGGTTTCCTGCTATTTCAACCACACATTTTAGTGTTGGTGGAGGTTATGCCTTTGATGAAGATATAGATTTTGACCTTGCCATGATGTACTCGCCAACAGCAACTGCAACTCGCTCTGGTTCACTAAATCCAGTTGAACTAGGATTTGAAGCTGTAGATATGCCTTATGAATATCAAACAACTATGCAACAACTAAGCCTCTCTTTTGGTATTAACTATAAGTTCTAAAAGTATTTCTTACAATATAAACTAGTCATCGTCCTCATCATCTTCAAGCAAATCGCTCATGTCTAAGACTTTTGGCTTTGCCTTCACCGCTGTCAATTCACTGAGGTCTTCTACTGGAATATCAAGAGCCATCGAAACAAAAGACATAAGAGCATTATCATCAACAATCTCTTGACATGCCTCAGATGTAGTATAAATAGTTAGTATCTTATTTGTAAACAATATATCTTTAGGTTGTATTTTCAAGTCTGCTGCAATCTCATGTAGATCAGGACGAGTGAGGTGTATACCTTCTACTTTCATAGAGAAACCTGTTCTATTATCTGGAATTATCATTTTATACTTCCTCTTCTTTAACCATCTTATCTTTAGCTGCAATTCCCATAAGAGAAAGACCAGTTTTTATACTTAAAGCAACAACAAGTATAAGCTTGAGTAGTTTTGCTTCATCATCTGTACCTATCATTCTTACATCATAGTAAAACTTGTGTAAAGATGCCGCTAATGACTTTAGGTAATCAGGTAGTTTTTGTACTTGACGAGAATTAAAAGCGTCTTCAACAATCTCAGGAAGTAAAAGAGCGTCAAAAAGTAAGATATCTGCACTCTCACCCAAGTTTTTAAGCTCGGCTGCATTTATCTCGTCTTTTGAAACAGTAGCCTTGCTCAGTAATGTTTGAATACGAGCATGTGCATACTGAATGTAAAAAACAGGATTTGAGCTATCTTGCTTTTTAAACTCAGCTAAATCAAACTCTAATGCAGTATCAGACTTCTTAGATGCAAAGATGAAACGCAGAGCATCAGAACCGATCTCTTCAACTATGTCACTCATAAGGATTACATTACCTGCGCGCTTACTCATTTTGTAAGGTTCACCATCTTTTAAAAGAGAAACCATTTGAGAAAGAAGTACTTCAAGTTTATTTGAATCATAGCCGAGAAAATCTATAGCTGCGTTTACTCTCGGGATATACCCATGGTGGTCAGCTCCCCAGATATTTATGTAATGATCATAGCCTCGTTCAAACTTTTGGTTGTGATAGACTATGTCACCAGCTAAGTAAGTTGGACGACCATCATCACGAACAACTACTCTATCGTGATCATCACCCTTAGACTCAGACTTTATCCAAAGCTTCTCTTCTTTCTCATAAACATTGTCACCCATCTTCTTCATTACTCTATCCCAGTCAGCATAGAGACCAGACTCATGAACAAAAGTATCAAAATGGATGTTAGTGTCAGCTAAAGAATCAACTACGATGTCCATTACTTTATCTTTAGCCCACATTGCAAGTTCTTTTTGGCGAGATTCATCATTTAGAATTTCAGCTCCAAAATGTTCTTTTGCACCTGAAGCTAAAGACTCAAGATACTCACCTCTATAATAAGACTCAGGATACTCAACGTTATCTTCTTTTAAAATATTTTCACGAGCATACAGTTGAATAGAGAGACCAAGTAAATCTATCTGATTTCCAGCATCATTAACATAATACTCTGCAGTAATGTCATAACCTAAATGTTTTGCTAAACGGTAAAGTGTATCTCCGTAAACAGCACCACGTGCATGACCTATATGAAGAGGTCCAGTAGGGTTTGCAGATACAAATTCTAAAAGTATTTTTTGATTTTTGTCTTGCTTAGCAAATGCACTTGGATTATCTAATGCCCAAGATGCATACTCAGCTAAAAAGCCCTCACTTAAACGAAAGTTTATATAACCTTTAACAGACTCAACACTTGAAAACTCTGGAGACTCTGTAAAAGATGCAACTAAATCTTCTGCAATTATCATAGGGGATTTTTTCAACTCTTTAGCAAGTGAAAATGCTATAGGAGTCGCAAAGTGACCAAAAGAACGATCACGTGGTTTTTCTAAAACAACCTCTCGACCTAGCTTTTCGCGCAATAGCGCCGATACACGTTGTTTCATATATTATACTTTTGTTGTTGTGTCAGTTGTTTCAGCAGAAGCTACTTCTTCACTACCTTCAACTTTTTTAGGCTCATCTGCTGCGATCTCTTCATCAACCTCTTTCATTTCGCTCTTAAAGTTTTTGATTCCTTTTCCAAAACCTTTTGCTAAGTCAGGTATTTTCTTTGCTCCAAAGAGAAGAACAATTATTCCAAATATTATTACTAGTTCTGTTGTACCAGGCATGCCCATTATATATTTCCTTTTATAAAATTAAGTTGTGAGTATATCGCTACTTTGCTGTAACTTCTCTTATCGAGGCTATTACTATATCTCTTCCCATCCTTGCACAAAAGTATTTATCCTGTCGTGAGGGATCTTTAATCGTGCTGTGATTGCTACTTTTTTAAGAACTGATGCAGCTGTTTCCAAGTCATCATTTACTATAAAATAATCAAATTCAGAAACCCTTTGTATCTCTCTAATCGCCATTTTAACACGTCGATTAATTACTTCTTGTGAATCAGTAGAACGGTTTTTCAGTCGTCTTTGCAGTTCAGACAAACTAGGTGGTGTAACAAATACTGAAGTAGTTATATCACCTAGTCTATTTTTGATAGCCATATTACCTTGAACATCTATATCAAAGATAACTAACTTACCATCTGCCAGTGCTTTTTTTACTGGTTTTATAGATGTCCCATAGTAGTTACCATGAACTGATGCATACTCTAAGAAATTATCATTTTCTATGTCTTTTTCAAATTCTTCTTTTGTAGCAAAATGGTAATGTACATCTTGTACTTCCCCTTCTCTTATGGGACGAGTCGTCGTAGAGATTGAAAAGTAATAATCACCAATGGCATCAGATATCTTATTTATTAAAGAACTTTTACCAGCTCCACTTGGTCCAGATAAAACTAAAACTACTCCATTTTTCTCAACCACTATTGATCACCCAGAGTAATGTTAATACTTATTTTCATCCCTTTCATAGAAGCTGCGACATCTTTATCACTTAAAGCTGTTAGAAGTTTCTTTAAAGCTTCTATACCATTATTATCAGATGTTTCTTCTTTAATGCTATCTGTAACAACTTCTTCGTTTACTTCATTCTCTTCTTCAGAACTTTCTTCTACTAACTCATCAATGATTGAGCCTTCTTCTTCTACTTCTTCACCAATCGCAATTTTAAGGTCTTTACTCGTTAAACCGTCAAACACATTCATATCATTCTCAACTATATTTAAAAGGGTCTCTGCATCAACCTCACTTTCTAATTCTTCTTCACTCAACTCATCAACAGCATTCTCTATTTGAGCTTCTATATCTAGTTCCTCTTCCTCTTGGGCCGGAGCTTCTTCAGGTTCTTCTTCTAGGTCTAGTGATAACTCTTCGTCTAGCTCAAGATCATCTTCTCCTAAATCTAAATCGTCTAAGTCTAGTTC
>NZ_JABIOQ010000008.1 GCF_018698455.1 Sulfurimonas sp.
TATGAACTTTACTCTCTCTTGTATAGCTGCCAATCTAAGATTGATAGCATTTAAACAGATGAACTTAAGAAAGAGTGTTGCTCAATGATAAAAAGAGAAGCAAAGAACCCAAATCTATTTAATACCCATGAAATAAGCTGTCAATTTATGATATTTGAAAGTGGATTTTTTTAAATATTTGTAAAATTAGAGGGAAAGGGAGTGTTATAGTTACGCAGTGGTCCCTTTATATGAGTAAAAAACTTAAATAATTTGTTATAATTACAAAAAAAATCAGGTGTTGTAATGTATAAAATATTGTTGTTATTGATTATATCTTTAAGTGTTTATGGTGATATTGTTTCAGAGACAGGTATAGGTATTAGTAAAAATGAAGCTATAGAGAATGCTAAATACAAAGTATTAATCACTTATAATAAAAAAATATCCGGTGGGATTTCAGTTTGTAATAAATTACCTTTAACAAATGTTCCGAAGGTTGATAGTGATAATTATAAAGTAACCTTAATTAATACTAAAGATGTATCTCAATCTTTAGTAAATAAAGAATTAGAATATCAAGTAAATACTGAGTTTGATATTGAAGTTATAAATGATAATATAGAAAAAGATTTATTAGAAGAGTGTGAAAGTGAATATAAATCTATTCAGTTATCGAATGATATATCTGTCTTTTTAGATAGATTTCATATGGGTATGGGATTAAGTGGATGGCCTGTTGTTTATGGTGCAGAGATATATGGTGAGTATAGAGTTGACTCAGAAAATATATTTAAAAATTATTCTATTTATCTTACATATGCTTATCATCAATATCAACAAGTAGGACAATTGTCAGAAGAAACAGATTATGGAAGTGTTACTCTAGCTGGAGTGCAAGTAAGATTAATGAGTTATTTTATACTAGGATATGAGAATGTTATTCAATTACAAGCTGCTAATTATACAGTTGAAGAGCCAACAAATGCTTTTATCTGGGGATTTGTATATGCACCGAAGTATAAAAAGTCAAAATTTGAATTTGGATTATTATTTAAAGATTTAAACTCTAAAAGTGCAACTGGTGAGGATGGTATCACGGGCGGTTTATTTATGAGATATAAACTCTTTTAAACTAATAATTGGAATATTAATGACAATAAAATATATTAACAACCTAGTAATTATTCTACTTGTAGTACTGATAAATACTAATATAAACGCCGCTGACATCACTGTTATTTGGAAAAAAGAAAATACAATGCTTACTACTTTTCAAGATACTTCAGATCCTATGACATCAATACACAATGATATAGCGGAGAACGTAAATAAATATTTAGTTCCTCGAAAAATTATAAATATTGATAACTTAATTCCTTCAGTAATTTTAAAACCGATAATGCCAGAAAAAGTAGAAAAACCAAAAATAATATCAAAGATTGACCTGAAACAAGGAAAGTATGAGCCCTCTAAAGAATTTAGTAAACGCCTGGAAGAACAGACTATTGAGTACACTCGAAAAAGTGAATTTTTGAAAGAAAATTATAAAGATGCGATTACGAAACGAAATGAATTAATAGAGAGCTTATCCGAGAATTTTAAGATTAATGTTGATGAACGAAATGAAAAAATATTAAAATATCAGACAATAATTGATAATGATAGAGAAAATATTAAAAAAGAGCAAAGAGAAAAGGAGAGTAAATTAAATAATATATTACCTATTTTTGTAAAAAATGCTTTCAAAAAATATTTATCAGCTCCTATTATTGTAAGTTCAGAATATTATGTAAACTCAAATACGATGGAAGTTGTTTTAGTATCAAGTAAGAATAATTTCAAGCAAAAATTAGAATTTTCTATTAAGCCAGGTATTGCTAGAAAAATGGATAAAAACTTAGAGAAAGTTAATCCAAAAGTATATTATCATGTTGAGAACTCAATACAAGATAATTCTATTAACCTAAAGTTAGATTACATTAAATTAGAATTTGAGGGAGAAGAATATTTAACAGCTCCTTCTAGAAAATTTAGATCAAATAATTTTAAAACAGCTTCTATAGTTATTGATAATACAATGGAAAGAGAGGAAGGAAGAATCCTTGATTTACAAATTAATACTTTAGCTTTAGAATATCAAAAACCAAATTTTGAAAAAGTAACTTATAGTGTTACAAGTAACAATAATGATATTTTAACTAGATTAAATAAACTTGATATAAAAAACGAAGATCCTAAAAAATGGCTTTTTGTATTGGGAATTGAAAATTATTCAAATGGGGTAGATTCAATTGCATACAGTAAGAAAAGTTCTCAAACTTTTGCTAAAGTTGCAAAAAAATTACTAGGTGTATCTAAACAAAACAGTTTTTTATTAATAGATAAGAATGCAACAAGTGGTAAAATCAAATCAGAATTAAGACGTATGTTATCACTAATTAAAGATGATGATACATTGTACTTTTATTATTCAGGTCATGGTATTCCAGTTGCAATAGATAACAATGAACCTTATATATTACCACAGGATATCGACCCTAGTTATATAAATTTTGAATCATTTTATAAACTTAATAACATATATAAGATGTTGTCTGAATCTAAAGCAAAAAAAGTAATAGCTGTTATTGATAGCTGTTTTAGTGGGGCAACTGATGGAGTGAGTATTTTTAAAGGAGTAGCAGCAACACTTTTAATCCCAAAACATGTTGATGAGTTTGATAAGAAGAAAATGGTAGTATTAACCGCTGGTCGTGATAAACAATACTCAAATATGTATAAAAATAAGGAACATAGATTATTTAGTTATTTTCTAATGAATGCTTTGTTGAAAAAGAATACTAATATTGAATCTTTACATTCATATGTTTTAACAAATGTAGAAAATGAATCAAGAAAGATGGGTAATTTAAAATATCAACAGCCTACTATTATTGGTAATAAAAAATTGAGTTTCTAATGTACGATTAAAAGATGGAATTTTCTCACAATTACTAATATAAACTAGTCCAGTAAAACCTAACTTACGGAAGACATACTTAGGAGCAGTTTTAATTTGAATGATATAGTAAATTTATGAACTATTTTCAGAGTTCCTATTTGAGATAGGTTATTAATAGTGTAAGTAAGTTGGAAAATAAAGAACAATATGACCACTTACATGAGAGTGTAAAATAAACTATAAGTATTTCATTATCAGCTTTATAAATTACACCCCTGTGCATGAATCTCCACTTTTTATTACTTTTGATATTAAAGATTTTAACACTCCTAAATATTTTGTTTTGTTTATAGGGGTGTAGCAACTAGTGCTTCTTTAGTTAAAATCTTGACTTAGTAGTGTTATTTCTTTTTTCAAGGGTAGTATCTTATTTTTAATGATATCCCATACTTCATCGGCATCAATACCAAAATAATCATGTGCAACTATATTCCTGAAGTCTTTTATCTTTTGCCAAGGAATTTAATTGTGCTTTGCTTTATATGTATCATCCAACCTATCAATAGCTTCTCCTATAACCACAAATTGCATCATTGATGCATCAAAACTTTTTTGGTCATGGTAAAAGTCATCTGCATTAGAAAAATCTTGAGAATATAGTTCGACTTTTTTAATAGCTTCTAGAAGTGATAAAAGTTCAAATTTTATTTTAGGAGACATAAATTGTATCTTTCAAAATATCTTTCTTTGTATAAGGCTTTAAGTATTTTTCACGTGCTATATCAACATTTCTATCAAAAGCTTGTGTCAGATATTTTGGAAGAGAATTTTTTAAATCATTAATATTAGGTGTATTGTTTTCAATCTCTATTAAAAGGTCCACATCACTATCTTTACCCTGTTCATCTCTAGCAAATGAACCAAACAAACCTATCTTTGTAAGAGAATAGTGTTGCTTAATATATACCTGATTTGATGTTAAAAAATCTAAAATTTCTTGTTTCGTATTCATACTATAAGTCTATCATAATTCATATCATTAGTAAATATAATGCAAAAAAATCAAGACAACTCTTCTAAATTTGGTGTTATTTCCTCTTATGCCTGAGCTTCACTTTGTTGTTTGTACTCTTCTAGTTGGTGTTCTATGGTGTTTGGGGTTGGGAGGTTTGCATAGTGCAAATAATATGAGCATAATGCACAAAGTTTTATCAAGTTCTTTTTGTTTTTTTACATAATTCAATAAACTATTTAATATAATTGGAATTATGAATTACACCCCAGGGGTTGAATAATGATTGTGAAGTGCCTTTTTTAAATATATTCAAATAGTATACTTAATTGTTAAGCTATTGTTTTGAACACCTTTTTTTAGCTGTCTCTAAAAATCAGGAAAATCTCCACAGCCTACAGGTTTAGTAACTGTTTAGTTTAATTTATCTAAGCCTATCATTCCCCACTTTTCTAAATCACTTTGCAGTGTTTTCATCCCTCTATCTTTATGACAGGCAAAACAAGCATTTGTTTCTTGAGGCATACGATACTTTAGAGTCTCCATGGGGGTAGTGAAACCAAACATATGACTTCTTACTGTTATCGGAGACTTCCCTGTATGACGACCTGTTTTTGGCATGTGACACTCTACACATAGAGAACCTTTTGAATCAGCCTTATGTTTTGTATGTGTCTCAAGGTTATCTTGATGTGGGCCAATAGGAGAGCCAAAACTATGGCATTTCATACATAAGTAATTCCCTGTGTTATTTGTTGAAGTAGGCGAAAGTGTATGAGGATTATGACAGTTTACACAAGTGATACCATGTTTAGATTTCATTGAGTTTACAAATTCATTTCCTTGTGTACGGTTCTTCTTTGCCGCTCCATTTGCATAAAACTCTTTAGTTTCTTGACCTATTGTAAAAGGTGCTGGAAGTTTATAATTTTTGAGAGCTTTTCCTGGTTCATAGCCTGCTGGATAATCTACTGCAGTTGAATAAATATCACTCATGTTGTGGTCAGTTAAACGTATGTCACGATTTCTCATATGGCATTGAAGACAAACTTCATTTTGTCTTACCGGATCACTCATAGAAGCTTTATAAACTTCTGACTCTGTGTTTGATAGATGCTCTGAAGATGGTCCATGACATGACTCACAAGAAATCCCTGGTTCTATACGTTCTTTAGTAGACATAAACCCAGTAAAGTGACATCCATCACATGCATTTGATGTTGGAAGTGCATCATTGTCATGAGGATAAGCATCTTTGTACCAGTATTTCCAAGGTTTGAAACCTTGCCATTTTTTTGTTTCAACATTCCACTGGTAGTTACCTAAAACATAATCTTCAGTTCCGTTTATGTCTTTTCTCATCATAAAACGCTGTTTAAATTTTCCACCAACAGTGTAAACTGCATCTTGAAGTTTAAAGTTTGCATCACGAGGAAGTTTTAAAAAGTCCGCTACAACAACAGAAGGGTCTTTTTGAATATCTTGAATCATTCTTGGGTGGCGAGAAGAACTCCAAGACTTATGTTCCTCTTTGTGACATTCAACACATTTTGAAGAACCAACATAGTGAGCATCTTTCTGGTCTTTACTTTGTAAGTCGATCTCTGTACCTACTCGTGTTTTCGTAAGTTGAGCATAAAACGGTATGATTTTTTTTGCATTTATATAGACAAAATAAAGAGCAGAGAGAGTTAAGATAGAGACGAGAAATAGAAGTGTTTTTTTCAGAGTGAAATCCTAATAAAGTTTGTTTATTATATTATTACAATTATATCAAGGAGAACCAAAGTTTATGTTAAATATGAAGATAAATGATTATTTAGACCCCTAAATTTTACTTTAAAGCCACTTTTACTAGTTTGCTTTTAAAATATTACATCTATAGTAGGGCTTGGAGATAGAGCCGCAATTACTCTTCTTCATCTGTTTATAAGTTATCCAGATGCTAATAGACAAGAAATTGTTGCATTAAGTGGTCTAAATGCAATTGAAAATACTTCTGGGACTTCAGTTCAAAGGAGAACTCTTTCCGTGAGCGAAGCGAGGAAATGCCCTCGGGGTACAAAGAAAGGAAGTGCTATATATCGCAGTATGCTATTTATGCCAGTGCTGTAAGCTATGCAACATAACCAATATATGAGACTATTTTATGATAGATTAAAAAACAATGGAAAACATTCAACTTTAGCTCAAATAGCAGTAATGCGAAAAATGATATTAAATTTGATAATGAATTATATGAAAAGAATCTTGGTTGGAAGGAATAAGATGTTGAAAAAGTTGCTTGATTTAAGCTGTTTTTAATGTGGTAACTGTGAATAAATCTCCACTTTTACAACTTTGCTAATCAAAGATTTACACTTAGTTGTACTACACTTTGAAACCACTGCACAGTAATTGTTGTTATAGTGTGATAAATGATTGTTAATTGTATTCTCTCTCTCTAAAGATTTATTTTTAAATTTAATATTAAAGTCAAATTATATCTTTTAATTATAACATTTCGACATTTTAGAGTGTTTTTGAGTGTGAACTTAAATTATGGAGTTTTTAGTTGGGAGTACATAAAGGTACAATATGCAATAATTCGCTTAAATAATGAATAGATAGGAATTAAAATGAAAAAAATATTATTACTTGGTATTGTACTTGGTGCTACTCTTTATGCAGGTATAGTAGACGAAGCTTTAGACGCTTCTAAAAATGGTAACAATACAAAAGCATTAGAACTTTTTGACAAAGCATGTGCTGATGACAATGCTGTCGGATGTTATTACTCTGCACAAGCTTATAATTCAGGTGTGATAATAGAGCAAGATGTAAGTAGAGCACTTAAAACTTTTACTAAAAGTTGTGATTTAGGGTACTTAGAGAGTTGTTTAACTGTTGCTAGAAGTTATTACAAGGCTCAGGGAATAGACAGAGACTATGTCAAAGCAAATGATCTTTATAGTAAAGCATGTGATGGTGGAATAGCTGAGGGTTGTGTTACATCAGGGCTTATTTTAGAGCTAGGAAAAGGAATGAGTAGAGATCTCGGCAAGGCAAAAGCCCAGTATAAAAAAGCATGTGCTTTAGGTAAGAAAAAAGCTTGCTATTTTTATAATGATTTAGAGCATATGGGTGTTAAATAACACCCTGTAAAAACTTACTGATAAAACGTACTCCAGCACCTGTTCCCCCATATACATTACAATCCCATGGACTTTCAGTATAAGCTGAGCCCGCAATGTCAAAGTGCAACCACTTCTTTTTATTTTCCTCTCTTACAAATGCATCAAGAAATAGACCAGCTGTTATAGCTCCACCATAAGGCTTATTTGAGATATTACAAATATCTGCTATTTCACTTTTTATCTGTTTTTTAAGATGTTTGTTAAATGGTAATGAAGCAGTGAGTTCACCTGAAGTAGATGATGCTTTAGAAATTTCATGCTTAAGTGCACTTGAATGTCCCATAACACCTGTTGTATACTGTCCAAGAGCGACCATACAAGCACCAGTAAGTGTTGCAAAGTCAAACATATAGTCAGCTTTTACACTGTCTTGTGCATAGTCAAGAACATCCGCTAAAACTAAACGACCTTCGGCATCAGTATTTCTTACTTCTATGGTTTTCCCACTTCTACTTACTAAAACATCATCAGGTTTATAAGCATCACCACCTATCATATTTTCAACAGCACCTATGAAGGCATGTACTTCTATGTTTAGTTTGAGCTCGCTTATGGCTTTTATCATTCCAAGAACTGCACAACCACCAGCTTTATCCATTTTCATAGTTACCATTGATGTTCCAGGTTTAAGGCTAAGTCCGCCACTATCATAAGTAAGACCTTTTCCTACGAGAGTAACAACTTTCTTAGGATTTTTTGGTTTGTATGTTAGGTGAATGAGTTTACTATCGTGTCGAGATGCACGACCAACTGCAAGCATAGCATTCATCTTTTCTTTTGCTAACTCTTTTTCTCCTAGTATTTTACAGTCTAAGTTATTTTCTTGTGCTAGTTTTTTTGCTAAATCGGCAAAAGTTGGCGGGTTTAAGTCTTCTGGAATAGTATTTACAATGTCACGTGTAAACGCAGTAGCATCAGCAATAATAACAGCATCCGTAAATATTTTTATAGCTTGCTTATAGTCATCTTTAGTATAGATAAGAGAAACATTTTTTAAAGAGGTCTTTGTTTTTGTAGACTTATATCTGTCATAAGTATAACCACCTAAAACAAAACCTTCAACAAGTGCAGGAATAAGAGCTTTATCATCTATAAGAATATTTGCACTTTTGTAGTTTGTTTTTTTAAGTGCTTTAATTGCTACACTTGTCGTACTTCTAATATCATCGGCTGAGAATTCATCGACACCACAAACAAGGAGATTTTTATCATGTAAAAAACAGATGCTATCTCCACTAGCTGTAAAACCAGCCATTTTAAGAGCTTTTTTATTTTTACTTTTTTTAAGAGACTCTGTACTAAGGTAGACTAAACTGATATCTGTAGAAGCATCAGATATATTTTGATTAAGAAGTTGAATGTTCATTTGATTTCCAATATATTAAGTTATTTTAAGAGATGGTATCTAAATAAGGTTAAGAACTAGATAACGTAAAGTAGTACCATGAAAAAGTGAAAAATACTCCCTCCAAGTACAAAAAGATGCCAGATAGCATGATAATAAGGTTTTGAATCATTTGCATAGTAATAAATTCCAAGTGTATAGGTTAAACCACCTGCTACTAAAAGATAGAAGCCATTGTCAGCTAGGTTTTGTCTTAGTGGTTCTATAGCGATAACAATTAACCAGCCCATTACTACATATAAAACTAAAGAAAGAATTTCAAAACGCGAGGGGTATTTAAACTTTAAATATACACCTATTATAGCCGTTATCCATTCTATGGTGAGGATAGGTAAACTAAACGCCGTACCGCTGAGAGAAACAAGAGCTATAGGTGTATATGTCCCTGCTATTAAAAGATAAATAGATGCATGGTCAAAAGTTTGAAAAACTTCTTTTAGTTTATGATGTGTTAATGCATGGTAAATTGTTGAAGAGCCATACATAATAAGAAGAGTAGTTCCATATATACTTGCACTTAGAATATTTATAAAAGAAGTATGTACTGCAGCAAATGCGACAAGAACAACTAAACCAATAATACTAAGAAGAAGCCCAAGACCATGTGTAGTGGCATGCCAAATTTCTTCTGCAAGTGTAAAATTATTTATGTATGTCCCTTTTATTAGTCAAAGTGGAGTAAATCTTTCGCCTGAATCATATCTTTATCACCACGTCCTGAAAGGTTTACGATGACAAGTTTATCCTTAATAGCTGGCATTTTCTTTAGGTATGCTACTGCATGAGAGGACTCAAACGCAGGGATGATACCCTCTTTACGACTTAACCATACAAAGGCATCTAATGCTTCTTGGTCTGTTACATGGTCATATGTAATTGATTTGTTATCACTATGAAAAGCATGTTCAGGCCCTATACCTGGATAGTCTAATCCAGCACTTATAGAGTGTGCTTCAAGTATTTGTCCATCCTCATCTTGGAGTAAGTATGACATTTGACCATGAAGAACACCTGGACGACCTTCTTTGAGAGAACAGCCATGTTTATCTGTTTCTAGTCCAAGTCCACCAGCTTCTATTCCTATGCATTGAACACCTTCATCTTCAAGAAAGTGTTGAAACATACCAATTGCGTTTGAACCACCGCCAATACATGCAATAACATGATCAGGCAGACGGTTTTCTTTTTCAAGAATTTGAGCACGTGCTTCATAACCAATGATGGCTTGAAAGTCCCTAACCATCATTGGGTAAGGGTGAGGACCAGCAACAGTTCCTATGATATAAAAAGTATCTCTTGCATTTGTAACCCAATGCCTTATAGCATCGTTCATAGCATCTTTAAGAGTATGACTTCCACTCTCTACCGAATTTACTTTCGCACCCAGAAGTTTCATACGAAAAACATTTAGTTCTTGACGTTCAACATCTTTAGCACCCATAAATATTTCACACTCTAAGTCAAGTAGAGCACAGATAGTAGCTGTAGCAACACCATGTTGTCCAGCTCCAGTCTCAGCTATAATTTTTTTATATCCAAGTCTCTTGGCCATAAGTCCTTGAGCGATAACATTGTTTACCTTATGTGCACCAGTATGGTTTAAGTCTTCGCGTTTAAGATATATTTTTGCACCTAATTCTTGAGAAATATTTTCAGCATAGTACAAAGGAGAAGGGCGTCCTACATAATCTTTTAGGTAGTAATGTACCTCTTTCCAAAACTCTTTATCAAATCTTATTTTTTCATACTCTTCTTTGAGTTGCGCAAGTGCAGGCATAAGAGTTTCAGGAACATAGCGTCCACCGAAGATTCCAAAGTGTCCATTTTCATCTGGATCAAACTTACTAGCAGATGGGATATACATTAATTTTCCTCTATTAGACAGTAAACATCAGTCTTCTCTTGGAGCTTTTTAATACCATCTAAAAATGCAAGACCTATAACAAAACAGCACTCAACACATGTAGCACCTGCCTGCTTTACAAGAGTAGCAGCTGCGTTTGCTGTGCCACCTGTTGCAATTAGGTCATCTATGATTAGAACACGAGCACCTTTGTTTTCACCAAATGCATCTATATGAACTTCGATCTCGTCTACTCCATACTCAAGAGCATACTTTTCGCTGATAGTAGTGTATGGAAGTTTTCCTTTCTTACGAATAGGTACAAATCCAAGTCCTAACATTTGTGCAAGAGCAGCTCCAAAGATAAATCCACGAGCATCAATTCCAGCTACATAGTCTAAGTTATATCCTTTATATCGCTGGTATAGATGATTCATTAGCACACCGTAAGCTTCTTTATTATTTAAAAGAGTGGTAATATCTTTGAAAACTATTCCTTCTTTTGGAAAGTCTTTAATATCTCTGATTGAATCTTCTATTATTTTCTGTTCTGCATTGCTGAGTATCATACTTAGTCCTTATAGTAGTGCATCTATTCGAGATTCAAGAGCTTGAATCTTCGAATTAAGTCTCTCTCTCTCTGAGCGATGTTGTGAGTTTCTTTGTTTAATTGTTTTAAGTTCATTTTTAAGTCGAGTCAGTTCATCACTGAGTATATCTACATTACCAAGTGCTCGTTGGAGCTGTATTTGGTACTTTCGTATTAAAATCTCCGCTTCTTTGAGTGTGACTTTCATTAAGTCATTCCCTCGAATCTCTTTGTTTGTAATACTTTTAAAATAATACATCTTTACAAAAAGATATATAGATACGATACTTGATACAGTTAAAAGTGACCATTCAAAAAACATAATTTAATTAATCTCTATTTTATCTATTCTATCACA
>NZ_JABIOQ010000009.1 GCF_018698455.1 Sulfurimonas sp.
CTTGTGCCATATTCGCAATCAATAGTCCATCACTATCAAGTGAGTATCTACCAAACATTACACCAACACCATAAGAGATAAACTGTTTCATAATCTCATCTGCTTGAAATACTAATGCACCATCAATGATTTTAGTTTCATTTTTGAGTATTGTTATATCTTTTTGCTCTACATCTGGTGTAAGTTCATCTTGTAGTCCATATATATCTATGAACAGTCTGTTTAGTTCTTCTTCATTTTGATGTAGAGTATCGTGTTGTTCTTTCCAATAGTTACAATAATCAGTGTAAGCTGTTTCTATCTTCGTGTCTGATTTATGCTTTATGAGTTCATTTGTAGTGAAGTTCCACGATGTTTCTCTGCTATCCCATTCTTCTTTTGAGATGTCTATGTTTTGTTGGGTTAGGATTCTTATCTTATTCTTGATGTCCTTAGACTTTGAAAATATTATTGGAAGTTGACCAATATATAATGTGTCAAAATGCATAGTTGGTATTAATAAATCTAAATAATTATTTATTAACTGTGTATTTAATAATGCTATTAGCTCTAAAATATCTTCCTTATTAATTGGAAAAGTCATTTTCCCAACATTGTTGGAGACAATACCTTTATTTTTATACCTTAAACTAAAATTACCAGATGAAATATCACTCCAAGTCAACCCACTTTCAAACAAGAAATCATCTTCATAACAAAATGCAACATCTGTTATATATTCATTGTTTCCATACCATCTTCTAAATGCTCCACCTTTATTTAATGGGACAAATTTTGTATTAATATTTTTATAGGAGTCTGTTGATAATGATATTTTTTTTAATTCACATTCTTGCCAAAACTTATACCATAAATCATTTTTACCATAACTTGGTTTTCCACTTTTCATTACAGTAATATCATTAAATTTTATATTCTGTTCAAATATTTCAATATTTTTTTTACTTATCCAATATGCTATTGGTATTCCTGGAATTTTTGAAAAGTTTTCTTGTTTAACATTATAAATATAATCCACATCTTCATTTATAGCTTGTAATGTTTTAATAGGTTGATTTTCTGAACCTTTAAAGTTAGATAGTTTTATATAGTTACCATTTTCTAAAGTTTGTGCATTCTTTAAAGTAAAAGAACAAACAGGCACTACTGCTGGTCCGAAAGCATTATATTCAAGTTGAACAAGATTTGTAATGGTTGTGTTTTTTAAAATATCTTTTCTAAGTAGTTCATAATATTTAGTAAACATCCATCCGTATGGAGTTACAAACCCCATATATCCATTTTTCTTTGTCATTTCTGGAATTCTTTCCATAAAACAAGCAAATAAATCTGATTTAGTTTTAGGGTAATTATAAGCTACAAATGATTTTATTTCAGCATTCATATATAAACTATTGATATATGGTGGGTTTGTAATTATACAATCAAACTTATCAGTAAGCATTTGTATTTGTAGTTTATACTCTTTTGAAGTTTGAGAAAATATACCATCATTAAAAGTTTCACTATCTTCAACTCTTACAAGTGAACCAAAGTTTTTAATACCTACAAATCTCTCATCGCCATATTCTTCAAGCTCTATAATATTTGGCTTTACAATTTTTCTAAAAAATCTCTTATGATAAAGTCTTGCTTTCATCGTAAGAGCAAAGTTTGCCAAGACCATAGCCCTTTTATCTATATCACATCCATAAAGATTATTTTCAAGTATTAGTGTTGGTATTTCACTTTTGTTGTAACCCTCTTCTTCATATATCTTTGTTAGTAAATCAAAAGCATAAGTTAGTATATGACCACTACCACAACAAGGGTCAAATATTTTTATCTCTTCTGGTAATAGCTTTTTATCCGATACAGTATCACGAGCTACATAATATTGCATACTTTCTTTTAGAGATGAGTTAGGATTATTTTCCATCCATAGCTGACCAAGTGTGTTATCTGTGATATATTGAACTAACCAATCTGGTGTAAAGAGTTGAGAAGCAAAAGGTATTTCAGAAGTTTTATATTTTTTCTTTGCTTGGATAACTTCATCTTTTTTCTCATTGATGTAGAACTGGTAAAGCCAACCAATTATTTCTACATCTTTAGAATCTTCTGAACTCATTGCTTCAACCACTTTGCTTCTTATAGAGTTAGAGCTAAGCATATCTTCTGGAAGTAGCAATTCTGTGTAATCCGAGATAGCTTCAAACATAAAAGGCATTAATCTTGAGTAGTTGTTACATGTAGCGATAAAAAGCATCTTATATGCTTCGTTATCAGGGTTATTTGATGGTATCTTACCATCTATGATGTCATAGAACTTTTTACGATCTAGTTTTAATTCATCATTAATCTCTCCACTCTTAGCAGAGTTAAACAATTCAGGAAGTGTTTGACCTTCAAGTGGAGATATAATAGACTCTTCTGTAATCTCATTGACATCCATAAATCTAAGAGCTATAAGACGGTTAAACCAAGTGTAGGCTACCTCTTCTATAAGTTCTTCTTTATTGGTTTTATCTATGACATCATCAACACTACATCTACTGGTTATTCTTCTGATGTTGTTTTGCTCATCTTTAAGCTCAACTGGAACATCATTACCTAAGCCAAGTAGATACTCAAGTTTAGTAGAGACTAAGCCCATTAGCTCTAGTCTCATCTCGGTTGCGAATCTTTTTAGTGCTGATTTGTTCATAAATATCCTTATAAAATTATTTGTTTTCCATCTTCAATCTGTTTTCGTAAATTCTCTTCTAATACTTTTATATATGCTGTTACATCTTCATCTGATTCTAGTTTAGAGATGTTTCTTGGCTTGATAGAGCTAAAACTAACTCTTGCAACTGTTTCAGTTGGTGTGTTTTCTTTGGTTCTTGGCATCAACTCTTCTATCTTTTCTAATCCCTTTGTGTAGAGAGTAGAGATATTCCCATCAGATGCTCTTTGGTTGATAAAATCAATATCTTTAGAGTTCGCTATAGTCTCATTCATAGTTTGCAGTGGTCTAATGACAAGATTTCTCTGTGATGCTTCAACTGCTGTGAAGTTTTTATCCTCTTGAAGCTGGGTTATGATGTTCTCTATTTTCTTAGTAGCTTCTACTCTTGATTTTTCAACAATCACTTCTAGTTGGCTTTGGATCTCTTTGAGTGAATCATTTGCTTTTTGAACCTTACGACCTTTAAA
>NZ_JABIOQ010000010.1 GCF_018698455.1 Sulfurimonas sp.
AATACGTGATAAAGGATTTTCAAAGGGAATAGTAAATATCAAGTAAGTTGAAACAATAAGAAGTCGTGAGAAACAGGAATTACAGTCAAATGAGATTAAACATATAAATGAAGTAGATAAAATATCTACTTGCTAATATATTTTCATGATCTGATACTCTTGAGGAGTAAGCTTCTCTGGTTTATTTACAATAGAGTCATCTATAGCAACTTGACCGATATCATGTAGAGGTGCTGCATGTGCAAAGAGTTTTGCTTTATCTTCATCAACCCCTGCTAAAAGAGAAAGTTCTTTAACATAAAGTCCCACTCTACTTAAATGACCAGTACTATTCTTTGAACGGTATTCACCTAATGTTCCTAACTTTTCTAAAATTTCTATTTGTGTTTCCTCAAGGTTATGATTAAGAAGTGTTATTTCTTTAACTGCTTCTTCAACTTTATCTTCTAAAGAGTTTTGATATGAAAGTATTTTCTCTTCGAGTTTTGCTTGAAGAGACTTATAACTATATGCCATATATGAGATAAAGATAAGTGCCCATAGAAGAGAAAAAAGTGGAAAGATTTCATAATGAACATACTGAGGAGCTATAAATGTGATAACAATCATCACGGCAGTTATACTCACTGTTAAAAAAAGCCAAAATTTCAATCTTTTTAATGAAGAAGTTATAACTGCAATAGGCGGAATGATAAGTCCCCATAAAACATCAAAACTTTTCTGTTCTCCAATAAGAAAAAAGGCAAAATACAATCCAAAAAGTATTATTAAAATCTGTTCAGATCCCTTCGTACTGTCTTGCTCTTTTTTAAAACAGTAGCTATGATAGAGAGTCGCAAAGAATAATACAAAGTAAAGTATAGTAAAACTATCTCTATCATTGATATAGTTTAAACCCATAGATAAGGGTATAAACATAAGCATTAATATTGTAATCGTTTTAATTACTTTGATTTTATATATTTCTGTATTCATCGTGTTAATCCTTAATAATTTTTAATAGAAAATGCTAACTATATTTCATCTTCATCTTCATCGTCATAGATAGTAAACACCTTCGGGTATCCCCATTTCATAAGGCGTATGTCGAGTTCTTTAGGATCAAACTCAGACCTTTTACACATACGCACTAATTTACTTACATGTTCCATTTCTACACCAGACATTTCTAGCTCTTCTTTAATTTCTTCTATTGTCATTACTAATTTCCTTTGGTGAGATTATAAAGTTTTTTCTTTAGTACTGGTGTATTAAATTTGTCGATTCATGTAAAAGTGTAAAAAATATTTAACGAATGGACATAAAACTTGTATTAAAAAACTTATAAACTTAGTAGAATATGGTAATTAATTTAAGGATACTTATAATGTTTACTAGAACAAAAAAACTTGATTCTACATGTCACAAACAACCAAGACCAACTGTATTACTAAGTGTAGCCAATAATATTATGCCTTTATCATGGCATATGCCTGTCTCAAAATCTCCTCTACGTTATGCTATTTGTCTTCGTGATGAGAATAAGTCATATGATTTACTTCATATTAATGAGCAGTTTGCTTTAAACTTTTTGGATTTTTCATATTTAGAAGCTTTTGAGAAGAGTGGTAGTGAGCATGGAGGAGATAAGTTTAAGTTAACAAATCTTACACCTAAAAAAGCACAAACTATAAATGCTACTCTGATTGAAGAGGCTTATATGATATATGAGTGTAAAGTTATAGATATTTTAAATTATGGAGATCATGATGTTTTTATATCTGAAATCACTCTTATTCATAGCAAAGATGTCAAAGATGTAAAACCAACACTTTTTACAGGTGAAGGTTACTATGAAACTACATCACTAAATCCACAAAGAGTTTTAAGAGTAGAAGATGTCTGATTATATTCCAACAGCATTTGATTTTGACCCTAATGAGAGAGGTCACTTTGGTATCTTTGGTGGGAGATATGTTCCTGAAACACTTATGCCCTCACTTATGGAACTTGATGAAGAGTATAAGAGTGTGCGTTTTGACAAAGAGTTCTGGGCAGAGGTAAACTACTACTTTAGAGAGTATGTTGGACGTCCTTCTCCACTTTATAGAGCGGATTCACTCTCAAAAGAGTTAAATGCCGAGATCTATCTAAAACGCGAGGACTTAAATCATACTGGTGCACATAAGATAAACAATACCATAGTTCAAGGTCTTCTTGCTAAGCGCATGGGAAAAACTAAAGTCATTGCAGAAACTGGAGCAGGGCAACATGGTGTTGCAACGGCAACTGTTGCCGCCCTTATGGGACTAGAATGCGAAGTTTTTATGGGTGAAAAAGATGTAAGTCGCCAGGAGTTAAATGTTTTTAGGATGAAGCTTTTGGGTGCCAAGGTTCATCCCGTTACCTCTGGAAGTAAAACTTTAAAAGACGCCATGAACGATGCTATTCGTCACTGGGTTACAAATGCTAGAGACACATTTTACATAATAGGAACGGCGGCAGGTCCGCATCCATATCCACTTATGGTAAGAGATTTTCAAGCCGTTATAAGCGATGAAGCAAAACAACAAATATTGGAGAAAACTTCAAGGCTTCCTGATTATGTAGTAGCTTGCATTGGTGGAGGGAGCAATGCACTTGGGATGTTCGCACACTTTATTAACGAAGAAGAAACGCAGTGTATTGGAATAGAAGCTGGTGGTCATGGACTTAGTAGTGGAAAACATGGAGCAAGTTTAGCTCATGGAAAACCAGGAATTTTACATGGACAACTCAGCTATCTTTTACAAACTGATGATGGACAGATTAAAGAAGCCCACTCAATAAGTGCTGGGCTTGACTACCCTGGAATTGGTCCGGAGCACTCTTACTTAATGGAACAAGGTAAAGTGAGATATGACTCGATTACAGATAAAGAAGCGATGGATGCTTTTGTTTGGCTAAGTCAGGCAGAGGGAATAGTTCCAGCGTTTGAGAGTGCTCATGCTATAGCCTATTTGAAAAAGATGTCCAAAGAAGAACTTGAAGGTAAAACTGTCATAGTAAGTCTTTCTGGTCGTGGAGATAAAGATATGACCCAAGCTATGGAGCTTTTAGAATTGTAAGGATGTAAAAATGAAGAAAATTGTATGGATAGTAGGTGGTAGTAGTGGAATAGGATATGAGTTATCCACTCTTTATTTAAAAAATGATTATAAAGTTATTGTTAGTTCTAGAAATGCCACGAAAACACCCTTGCTTCAAGAACTAAGAGAGAGTTATAAAAATAACATAACTTTAATAGACATGGATGTAATTCAAATGCAGAGTGTAGATGAAGCGACACAAGAAGCATGGAAGGCCTACGGAGAGATAAATCTTTGTATCTATAATGCTGGGGTTTACGAAAGTATGAAAGTAGATGAATGGAAAATCAATAGTTTTGAGCAGATGATGCAGATAAACTATCTTGGAGCAGTTCGAGTAACCAATGCCTTAACTCCATTTTTTATTCAAAATGGCAGAGGTTGCTTTGTGTATAACTCGAGTATCTCAAGCTACTTCGGTCTTCCTTATGGAGGAGGGTATAGTGCTCCAAAAGCAGCTCTTCTTAATTTTTGTGAATCAATTCAGCCGGAACTAGAAGCAAAAAATATTGATATTAGAGTTATTAATCATGGTTTTGTTAAAACGCGACTGACAGATAAAAATGAGTTTGAGATGCCACAACTTTTAGAGGCTTCAGAGGCGGCAAAAATCATTTATGATAGGCTTAGCAATACAAAAGGTTTTGAGATAAAATTTCCTTTTGCTCTGAGCACATTTTTGTATTTCTTAAAAGTGATACCGTACAAGTTAGCATTTTATTTTACTAAAAAGGCCTTATAATGAATAGTGCGCAAAAGTATGCAGATTTTTTTGAAACGATTAACAGTAAAACTCCACTAGAAGAGTACAAAGAGTTTTTTGATGAGAACTCCTATTTTGAGGACCCTTTTCAAAAAGTGACAGGTGTAGTGAAAATTTATAATATTTTTGAAGATATGTATATAAAACTTTTTAATCCGAGGTTTGAAATTTATGAAGTTGTCTCAAATGAAAATATCAGTTATATCAAGTGGAAGTTTCTTTACCAAGTAAATGAAAAATCTTCCGTAGACTCTTTTATTGGAATATCAAGAATAGAACTAAGTGATGATGGAAAAGTTATGGAACATGTGGACTACTGGGATGCAGGCTCAAATATATACGAGAAAATTCCATTACTTGGCTCCATAATCCGTTATATTAAAAGTAAGATACATGTTTAACTCAAAGGTAAAGCTTGCATCATATGGAGTTCCAGCTGTAGCTATATCGCTTTTGGGTCTGCCATTGTACGTATATCTTCCCACTTATTATGCGCAAAATGTTGGTCTTGGTGTTTTTAGTGTAGGGGTTGTGCTCTTTTTTGCTAGAGTTTTTGATATGTTTATCGACCCGCTTATTGGCTACATTAGTGACTCGTATATGAGTAGAAAAGTTATGATGCTTCTAGGAGCTATTTTACTTTACATTACTTTTTACGCACTGACTCATCCAGCTGAAGAGAGTGGTGTCTTATATTTACTTTTTTTATCACTTGGAGTTTATAGTGCATGGAGTTTACTGAGTATTCCATACTTTGCACTTGGCTCGGACATTAGCAATTCCTATCATGAGAACACATTGCTATCTTCAAGTCGAGAGATTTTTAATATATTTGGAGTACTCTTAGCACTTTCAATGCCTTATGTTTATGATGTGGCGGAAGATGCGGGTGCTTCACTTTTAGTCCTTTTTGATACTTTAAGCATTATTCTTCCTATCTCGCTGCTACTTTGTTTTGTATTCTTAAAAGAGGAAAAAAGAATAAAAAATAGTATTGGATTTAAAAAAGTCTATAATTCTTTTATTATAGAAATATTAGACTCTAAAAGAGTCTTTATAGCTTTTTTTCTCAACAACTTTGCCAACGCTATTCCCGCAACTCTATTTTTGTTTTATGTATCTTTAGTTATAAAGTCCGAGGAACTTAGTGGTTTACTCCTTCTTGTCTATTTTGGATCAGGAATTGTAACTCTTCCTCTGTGGATATATCTCTCTAAAAAAATATCGAAAAAAACTGCATGGATGCTCTCTATGAGTAGCGCAAGTCTGTTTTTCTTCTTTGTTATATTTTTAGGTGAGGGCGACATAGTATACTTTACTATTATTACAGTTTTTTCTGGGATGAGTTTGGGTGCTGATATTGCACTTCCAGCGTCAATTCAAGCAGATATTGCACAACGCTCAACTAAAAAGTATGGTCAAGTCTCTGGAACTCTTTTTGGTTTTTTTGCAATGCTTACAAAACTCTCACTTGCATTCGCCGTAGGAGTAAGCTTTAGTTTACTTGGACTTTTTGACTTTAGTGCAGATGCTCCAAATGCAAGATCATTATTCGTTTTATCGCTTCTATATGGTGTTCTTCCTGTAATATTAAAGATATCAGCTATCTTAGTGCTTAAAAAATACCAAGAAAATTAATGAATCGACAAATATTATATACCAATATCAGTCTTTCTTTCATAGAATACTAAATGAAAATTTTATTATCAATACTTTTAATACTTTTGTATCTTCAAGCTTCTTCTTTGAATAGAGTGGAGTATGTTAATCCTGAGAGATTTAGTGGCCTCTGGTATGAGGTTGCTAGAACATATAACTCTTATCAAGATAGATGTGTTGCATCAAGCGTTGAATACACTTTAGTTGACAAAAATGAATATAAAGTTTTTAACCGCTGTTTTGATACAACAATAGGCGGTGAACTCATAGAGTTTAGCGGGAGTGCTGAGCCTACCGAGGGTGAGACAATGTCAAGTATAGACATGACGTATTTTTGGATATTTACCAAAGAGTATGGAGTATATTATCTTGATGATGACTATAGTAGTGCACTTGTAGCGGATAAGAATTTTGAACAAGTCTGGATAATGTCAAGAACACCCTTTATGAAAGATAATACATTAGAAAAAATAGAAAATATAATAGCAAATCAAATAAATTTAAAAAAATTAATATATACACCACAAGATAAAGAGGGAAGATACAAATGAAAATAGCAGTACTTGGCGCTGGCATCAGCGGTTTAGGGTCCGCTTATCTTTTAAGTAAAAAGTATGAAGTGGATGTTTATGAAAAAGAGTCGCGATTAGGCGGTCATGCAAGAACAACTCAAATAGAGGAAAACGGTAAAAAGTTTGGGGTCGATACTGGCTTCCTTATTTTTAATCATCCAACATATCCATTATTAACTAAACTCTTTGAAGAGTTAAATGTAAAGATAGAAAATAGTGACATGAGTTTTGGATTTTGGGATAAGGCTAGTAATATCGCTTATAATGCCCAAACACTCGGTGGAATATTTTTTCAAAAAAGAAACCTATTCTCATTTACCCACTACAAAATGATATATGATATTTTTAAGTTCAATAAAAAAGCAAACTTCGATATAGACAACGATACTAAAGAGTTAGATAAACCTTTGGATAAATATCTCAAGTCTTATGGAACAGCTTTTAAAGAGAGATACCTCCTTCCTATGGGTGCAGCTATCTGGTCAACACCTAGTGAGCAGATGAATGAGTTTCCGACTCGTACATTTTTACACTTCTTTAAAAACCATGGACTTCTTGGGGTAACGACACAGCATCAGTGGCTTACGGTTAGTAATGGCTCAGTTAACTATGTTAACAAAATAAAAGAGCATATTTCAGGAGAAATATTTTTAAATAGCGATGTCGTTGGAGTTAAACGCGATAAAGATGGAGTAACATTAATACATGAAGATGGTAGAACTTCTTCTTATGACAAAGTAATTTTAGCTATGCATGCTCCTCAAGCTCTAGAACTACTACAAGACTGCACTCAACATGAGAGCGATATACTTTCTTGTTTTGCATATAAGCAAAATGATGCACTTTTACATAATGATGAAAATGCTCTTTATCCAGATAAAGATATCTATGCTGCTTGGAACTATAAAAATAATGAAGACAGAGATTCTGTAACACTTTCATACTGGATAAATAGACTACAAAATCTAAAAAGTGAAAAAGAGTACTTTGTATCTTTAAATGAAATAGACAAAATAGACAAAGTAATTGAGAGAATCTCGTATGAGCATCCTCAATTTGATAAAGCTGCAATAGTTGCACAGAGTCTAAGAGAAGAGATAAGTGGTGTTAATAACACTTTCTTTGCTGGAGCATATTGGCGTAATGGTTTTCATGAGGATGGTTTGTGGAGTGCAAACGAGATAGCTAAAGAGTTTGAGTGTGCCTTATGAGTCATAGATTTTACGAGGGAGAAGTTTTTCACAAACGCTTTAAAGATGCGGATCATAAGTTTTCATACGATTTTTTTATGCTCGATATTGACGTTAATTCTCTTTCATCCCTTAAAACGAGTTTTTTTTCATATAACTCACGAAATTTATTTTCCTTTTTCTCAAAAGATCATTTTGGAAAGAACGAAAGTTTTTTGCAAAACACGCAAGAGCTTCTAGAAGAGTTTAACATGCAGCCTACAAAAAAAATGCGCTTTATAACACTTCCTCGTATTGCAAACTTTATCTTTAACCCAATAAGCGTTTTAGTTCTGTTTGATGGAGATCAGCCTACTCAGTTGATGGTTGAAGTGCACAACTATAACGGAGGTCGCGTTATATATCCTGTATTGCTAGAGCAAAAATCACAAACGCAGTACATAGGAGAAGTTAAAAAAGACATGTACGTCTCTCCTTTTTTAAAGAGGGAAGGCATTTATAAGTTTAGCTTTGAGTACTCGCAAGAAAAAATGGCATTAGGAGTTTATCTTTATGAAGATGGAGTAAAAACGATGATGACCACTTTTAACGCCACTTCAAGAGAATTTTCAAAAAAAAATGTTCTTTCACTTTTTTGCCGACATACTTTTTTAACGTTTTGGGTTGTAACACGAACCCTTTGGCAATCATTCAGACTTTATTTAAAAGGTTTGAAGTTTAACTCGGTAACACCCGAAGATGAATTTAGGAGGTATTAGGATGAAAGGATTTTGGAATAGGTTAGGTGATAAGTATTTACAGAAGGTTGAACTTGGAACCCTTGAAGTTGAGTATCCAAATGGCTCTATAATGGTTTATGGTAACAATGATACACCTCGTGTTAAAGTAAAAATAAACTCTTCAAGTTTTTTTAGACGCTTGGCATTTTATGGCGATATAGGTTTTGCTGAGAGTTATATGGATGGTGATTTTGGTACAGATAGTCTTACGGAACTAATTAAACTTTCTCTTATAAACTCAAAGAACTTAGGTGTAAAGAGTGAGGACTATAAAGAAAATAGGTTTAGTAACTTGATGCCTAATATGAATAGAATAAAGCATCTTATGCGAAAAAACTCTAAAACACGTTCAAAGAAAAATATATCAGAGCACTATGACCTTTCAAACGACTTTTTTAAGCTTATGCTTGATGAGACAATGATGTACTCTAGTGCGGTATTTGGTTCTCATGAAGAGAGTTTATATGACGCTCAAAAGAGGAAAATAGAACACTTAGCGAAAAAACTACGTATAAAGCCAGGTGCAAAGGTTTTAGAGATAGGCTCCGGATGGGGTGCAGTTGCAGTGCATTTAGCTAAAGACTTAGGTTGTGATGTAACAACAGTAACATTGAGTAGTGAGCAAAAAGATTTTTGTCATGATAGATTTCGACTTGAGAATGTGGAAGACAAGATAGACATTTTACTCAAAGACTATAGAGACATAGAAGGAACTTATGACGCTATCATCTCAGTGGAGATGTTTGAAGCAGTTGGAGCAGAATACTTTGACGTATTTTTCAAAAAATGCGAATCTTTATTAAAACCAAGTGGTGTCTTAGCTATGCAGGTCATAACCATACCAGACCAAAGATATGATGCATATTCTAAGAGTACGGACTTTATACAGAAGTATATCTTTCCTGGCGGACATCTACCAAGTGTAAGTAAAGTACTCAGTATAACTACTAGCAATACTCGGTTGAACCTTTTACATATGGAAGAGTTTTCAGAAGATTACGCAAAGACACTTAGACTATGGGATGCGAACTTTAGCACAAAGCTCGATGAAGTAAAAGCTCTTGGATTTGATGAGTATTTTATAAGTATGTGGAAAATGTATTTAAACTACTGTGAAGCTGCATTTATCACAAGAAATATTGGTCTTGTTCAGTTGGTATTTTCAAGAGATCAAAACACAGATTTAAATCGAGGATTAATAGCATGATATTAAAAACAATATATACGTTTATACTTTTGACACTCTTTGTTGGGTGCTCGACTATGGAGATAGAAGATTTTAGCGAAGCAACACCTACGTTTGTTCCCGAGCAGTACTTTAACGGTGAACTTACAGCCTATGGAATAGTTAAAGATAGAAGTGGAAAAATTATCCGTTCATTTAAAGGTGATCTAGTTGGTAGCTGGGATAAAAATGGAGTGGGAACTCTTGATGAGAGTTTTGTATATAACGACGGTGAAACTCAAAAACGTATATGGACACTGACTCCAAATGGAAGCAATAGCTACATAGGAACTGCTGGTGACATAGTAGGCGAAGCCCAGATGAGAAATGCTGGAAATACTGTAATGATAGACTATACTATGCGAGTCCCTTATGGAAAGGATGACACTATCGACATAAATGTAAGAGATTGGCTCCATCTTCAAGAAGATGGTGTTATCATCAATCATTCAAAAATGAAAAAGTTTGGTTTTGAAGTGGGTGAGCTTGTCATCACTATAATAAAAAAATAATATTATGGATAAAAAAATAGGGATTATACTAGTAGCACATGGGAGTAAACACAAAAAATCAAATGATGAGTTTATACAGCTATGTGACAGCATAAGAGTTGAGAACTTAGATAAATTTGATTTTATAGAACATGCATTTTTAGAGTTTGAAGAGCCAACCATCGAGATGGCTATTAAGAGTGTGCATGAGAGGAGTATAGATAATGTATCTGTCTATCCATATTTTTTAAACTCCGGTAAACATGTGAGTGTTGACTTACCTTTTATAATCTCTGAAGTAGAGACTCTTTATCCAAGTATGAAGATAGAATTATTAAATCATTTTGGTTCATCAAAGAGTATACTCTCCATTATATCAAGTGACTTAGAAGCAGTTTTATAAATAACAATTATATAAAATGACAAAATATCTCTGTCAAATCACTTATGAAAGAGGTATACTTTTAAATAATGGAGGTGTGATATGAAAGTAGCACTTAGTGGAGCTAACGGTTTTGTTGCTTCTTATTTGATTAAAGTATTTAGCGATTATGTAATTATTGAGAGAAATGATAGCGAAGAAGAGATACTTAAGAAGTTAGAGGGCATCGATGCTGTTTTTAACCTCGCAGGTGCTCCAATCATTAAACGCTGGAGTGACTCTTACAAAACAATTTTACTTAAAAGTAGGGTAGATACAACTAGAAAAATAGTAAACGCCATCAATAAAAGTGAAGTAAAACATTTTGTCTCAACATCGGCTATAGGGGCTTATCCTAATAATGCTCCATTTGATGAGAGTTTTGAAGGATATACAGATGACTTTTTAGGTTCTTTAACATCTCAGTGGGAGGATGAAGCTAAGAAATGCTCTAAGCCTACTACCATTGTACGTTTTGGAGTTATACTTGGAAGTGATGGTGGTGCACTTGCTCAAATGCTTACTCCTTTTAAACTTGGTCTTGGTGGTACTATAGGCAATGGCAAGATGATGACTTCTTGGATTGATATAGAGGACCTCGTAAGAATCTATGAGTATATACTAGAGTCTAAAATAACGGGTGTTATAAATGCAACTGCACCTAATCCTGTTTCAAACAATACTTTTACGAAAGTTCTAGCAAATCAGCTTCATAGACCAACTCTACTTCCCCTTCCTGAATTTGTTTTAAAACTGCTCTTTGGAGAGGGAGCTTCTGTCTTAACAGGCTCAAAAGAGGTTTATCCAAAACGACTTCTAGAGAGTGGCTTTGAATTTAAATACAAAGATATTGACTCCTCTTTAGCTCATCTTTTGGGCTAAAGCCATCAACAGACAAATAACTTATACTAAAAGTAGCATCTTTTTTATAAAATCAAATAATATATATTTAAAGAGGTTCCATTGAATTTAGAAAATTATTTTATATCACAGTTTAGTAAGAAGCATATTGGGGATGATGGAGCAGTTATAGATGGTTTTGTTTATTCCAAAGATGCTTTTTTTGAAGATGTTCATTATAAGAAAAAATGGCTCAGTTACTATCAAATAGCACAGCGAGCGATGTTAGTAAACATCTCTGATGCAATAGCTATGAATGCCATTCCAAAGTATGTACTTTTAAGTATAGCTATGCCAAAAACAATGTCTAAAGAGGATATGAGAGATTTAGCAAATGGCTTTAAAGATATAGCAAAAAAGTATAATATAGAGATTATTGGTGGAGATACTATCAGTAATACTAAGCTAGACATTACTATTACAGTGATATCTAAAACAGATAAACCACTCCTTAGAACTAAAGTCCGTAGCGGTTATGCTCTTGCCTATACGGGAGAGTTAGGAAAATCGCAAAAAGAGCTTAAAAAACTTTTTAATTTAGGCTCTATTCATAAGCAATCAAAATTTATAGATATTAAGCTTAGAAGTGATTTTGTTTACAAGACACAAAGATTTTTAAAGGCTGGTATGGACATCTCTGATGGTCTTTTTAGCGATTTAAATAAAATAACTACAGCAAATAAAATAGGTCTGAAGTTTAAAAATAGGATAAGCAAGTCTCTAGGTTGTAGTGGAGAAGAATATGAGATGCTTGTAGCCTTTGATATGAGAGATAAGAAAACAATTTTACGTAGGGCAATGCAATCAAGAACAAAAATAACAATCTTCGCGAGTGCTTCAAGAAATAGATATGTAAACAGGTGTAAGGCTCATCACTTTTAAACAAATTATAAACAGACAAATAACTCCTACTAATAACTTCTCTTTTCTTATAAAATAAAATAAAAATTGAGGACTATATATGAAAAGAGCAATCTTACTTATGAATATGGGTGGACCAAATAATTTAAATGAAGTAGAAGTTTTTTTAACTAATATGTTTAATGATAAAAATATTATCGGAGCACCTAAACCTATACGCTGGATAATATCAAAACTTATAACTTTCACTCGTACGGAATTCGCTCAAAATAATTACGCTCTCATAGGAGGAAAATCTCCTCTCGTTGGCTATACTCAAAAACTAATAGAAAAACTCGAATCAAGCATACAAGATGCAAGCATACATATGGTTATGCGTTACACGCCCCCTTTTGCTAAAGATGTATTAGAAAATCTTCGTGATGTAGATGAGTTTTATGCTATTCCTCTTTATCCTCATTACTCATCGACAACGACTCTTTCAAGCTATGAAGACCTATATGAGAGTTTTGATAAGCTTAAAATTAAAGCAAGAGTTCAAACCATATATGACTACTACAATGACAAGTATTACAACAACTCAATAGTAGAGAGAATAAAAGAGGCTTTAAATGGCGAGGACCCACAAGAGTATGAGCTAATATTTTCAGCACATGGGCTTCCTAAAAAAGTTATAGAAAAAGGGGATGTGTATCAAAAGCATATTCGCTATAATGTTTATCATGCGAGAAAGGCACTGATGCATGCAGGAGTTGATTTTTATAATACTCATCTAGCATATCAGTCACGTTTAGGACCATTGGAGTGGATAACACCATATTTAGAAGATAAACTAAAATCTCTCAAAAAGAAAAAAGTGATTTTATTTCCTATTGCCTTTACAGTTGATAACTCTGAGACAGAGTATGAGCTCGAAATTGAGTACAGAGAGATAGCAGAGGAAATAGGTTTGGACGATTATAGAGTAGCAAAAGCTCCTAATGACCATCCAGAGTTTGTAAAGTGTTTAACAAATATCTATGAAGATATGAAGGCGAGTTAATGTTTGAATATGGCATAGTCGGTTCTGGTGTTGGAGGTAGTTCGATAGCTACACTTTTAAATGCCAAAGGTTATAAAGTTGCACTTTTTGAAAAAGAACCATATCTTGGAGGGTGCAGTTCAACATTTTCTCATAAAGGTTATTCTTACAATACTGGAGCAACAACACTCGCAGGCTATGAAGATGGATTTATAGTTAAAGAGGTTTTTGATGAGATAGGTTTTAAACCAGAGCTAATAACAACAGACCCTGCTATAGTTATAATGCAAAATGAGAAAGTAACACCGCGTTATAGTGACTTTGAAAAGTTTTTTCAAGTACTAAACACGAACTACCCATACTCTCAAAATAGAAAGTTTTGGGAGTTGATTTATGAGATAAATAGTGAGTTTTACAAGATGAGTGGTCACTACTACTCAAATGCAAACATATTTGCTAAAGTAAAATCTTTGCTAAGTTTTATACCGCTTTTCCTTAAATTTCAAAAATATTTACGGATAAATGCCTATGACTTTATAGATAATTTTTTTGATGGGATTGATGATGAGTATTTACAGTTTTTAGAGTCTCAAATTCTTATAGTTGCACAAGCTCCAACTAAAGAGATAAACTTCTTTACAGCTGCACTCTCACTAGGGTATACATTTAATGAAAATCATTATGCTATTGGTGGACTTGGTGCAATTTTTAATGGTTTAACAAAAGATATAGAACATGTATATAAAAACAGTGAAATTAAAGAGATAAAAAGACTGCCAACATATTTTGAACTCCACACCAAAAATAATATTTATGAAGCGAAGAAAATTATACTAAACTCTACAGTGTATGACAGTGCAAAGTTATTTGAAGATAGGGATATTAAAAGCTACTATAAAAAGTATGAAAAGCTTAATAATTATCAGAGTTCCTTTATGCTTTATCTGACTATTAAAAGTAAGAAAAAGTTTGAACATCATTACCAGATTATAAAAGAAGAACTTTTTCCTCACTCTCTTTCAAAAGCAGTATTTGTCTCCTTTTCAGATGAAAATGACAATACTATAGTAGCTAAAGGTCATTATAGTCTTACGATTTCTTTGCATACAGATTTAAGAATCTGGCAAAATAAAGAGACTTATAAAGCTCAAAAAAAAGTACTTCAAGATATACTTGTTCAAACAGTTTTAACTAGCTTAGATATTGAAGAAAGTGAGATAGTACATAGTTTTTGTGCTACTCCTTTAACATTTAAAAATTACATAAATAGAACTCAACTCGGAGGAAATGCAATAACTATGAAAAACTTTCTTCCTTTTCTTCCATCAAATGACTCCCCCCTAAATAGTGTTTATCATGTTGGAGATAGTGTTTACGCAGCTCAAGGGTGGCCAGGAGTTATGCTTGGTGTGAAAAATCTAAAGGGATTGTTAGATGTATAATATTGCACTCCATATAAAATCCCATGATTGGATTTACATACTTATTATAGGTGTATTATTTGGAATGTTTATGTCCTCTTTAGGTTATATACTTTTGGAATACCCTTGGTTAGATGGTACTATCTTTGGAGTGATTTTAGGATTTAGTATTACACTTTTTTCTTTGGTGTTTGTATCGTATATGAATAAGAATATCTTGCCAAAACTCAAAGAAGTCTATTGGTTGCCACTTTCAATACTTTTTTCATTTCTATCGGGTTTTTTGGGAACATTAGTTGGTGTTTATATCGCTGATACTCTTCATCTTGAATTGATTCCAGCCTTTCATGAAGAGATAATTGTTATTGCTATTTTAATTGGTATATTAACCTATATAGTGGGTGCTCTACTTTATCGGTTTGTAAAGATGAGAAATCAAAAAGATGTTATAGATAACGAATATGTACAGAGTCGCTTGCGTTCACTAGAAACACAACTTAACCCTCATTTTTTATTTAATGCTCTCAACTCCATAGCTGAGCTAATTCACCATGATAAAGACAAGGCTGAAATGGCTATTTTAAAGGTTTCATCTTTTTTAAGAAATACGATGAATGAGCAGGCTCTTGTATCTTTAAAAGATGAGATTAAAAATGTAGGTGAGTATATAGAACTTGAAAATATACGTTTTTCTGATAGAATTCACTTAGAGATAGTTGGAGAGCTTCCTCGTTGGAGTGTTCCTAAATTCTCTCTGCAACTTATAGTGGAAAATGCAATTAAACATGGATTTGTAAGTAATAAAGAGAGTTTAAATATAAAACTTTTTTTTGATATGAGACAAAAAATAATTAAGATAGAAAATGATGGACTAGCGATGCAGAAAAAGAGTTTTGGAGTTGGCTTAAGTAATCTTAACCAGCGTTTAGAACTTTTATGTAAAGGCTCTTTGAGTGTTGAGAGTTTAGAAAGATCTATGTTTTATATACATTTAGGAGATTGCTGTGAAAATATTAATAGTTGATGATGAAGAGTTAGCAAGAGCAAGACTTAAACGCATGCTCACTACTTTAGAATATGATGAGATTGAAGAAGTAAGTAGTGCAGATGAAGCGATAAATGCCTTTAAAAATGACTCATATGACCTTGTTTTTTTAGATATAAATATGCCACAGGTAAGTGGACTAGAGCTTGCATATGAGCTAAAGTATTTGGATGAAAATGTAGCAATAATTTTTCAAACGGCATATGAAGAGCATGCACTTAAAGCTTTTGATATTGGTGCAGTTGGCTATTTAGTTAAGCCTTATAGTCTTGAGCAGGTAAAAGATACCATAAATCGTGTAAAAGCTACTGCTAAATCAACGGCAGTGCCAGGAGAAGATAAAGAAGAGTTACGAATCTTGAGTAAGGCGGGTGATAGTTATCTTCTTTTAAAGCCTGAAGAGATTTTTTATGTAAAAGCCGATCTCTCAGAGGTAATGATACGAAGTGCGAAGGGTTTTTCTTACTATGCTCAGAAGATTTCAGACTTACAGGCAAAACTTGAAGCATATAACTTTGTTAGGATTCATCGCTCTTACCTTATAAATATAGATGAGATTAAAGAGATAGAAACAATAGAGCAGAGTAAACTCCGTTTTAGTTTTAGAAACTGTTCTGATAATATAGAGTCTAGTAAAGATGGTGCAAAGGCATTTAGAGAGCAGTTTAAGATATAGTTTGATATAAAATAAGTTACTAACTTAACTTTCGCACCTAATATTAATCAACAAATAGCATAATAAAACCAAAACCACATACTACAGAGCAATTAAACTCATAACTCTATACAAAATAGTGAAACATATGAAGGTGTAAATATATTTTCTATATTCATTCTCAA
>NZ_JABIOQ010000011.1 GCF_018698455.1 Sulfurimonas sp.
AAACAAGATAGAAACATCGCTATAATGAATGCATATTTAGATGGATACTCACAAGCGAGTATCGCAAGTTATCTCAATCTTTCTAAATCTTTGATTAGCAAAGTTGTAAAAAGTGGAGATTCATTCACAGGGGTGTAGTTTAGAGAGGGTGATTAGTTACTAAAGGTTATATAAGTTTTACACACTATAATGCCTAAAAAATTAGAAGAGGTATTAAATGTTAAGTAAAAATGTTTTTATTGGTTTATCCATTGTTGTTGGATTGACTGTAATGTATGTGTTACAAAATGGGGGGGGGGAATCAAGAAGAAAATAAACTTGTAAAACCTCAAAGTCAGAAAGTTTCTAACTATGACGAAGTCTTTAAAGAAAAAGAAATCGTTAGTAGAATGCAAGAGATAGAAGAATCCCATCAAATAAAAAAACTTAATGATGATGTTGATGCTCTTATAGAAGAAGCTGATGCTTTTATCACTCAAAATGACCTCACACTTAAACCTCAAAAAACACTTTTAAAAAATGATGCACAAAATCAAAAATTAACCGATGAGCTTAAAGCTTTACAAATAGAACTAGAGGAGTTAAGCAATGAAAGCTAAACTACTCATAGTTCTGTTTTTCTCATGGTTTTCACTTCTAAACGCCAACACAGTTAGTAATCTACAAGGAAAACTATCTGTAAATAGCGGAGCACTAAACTACTCAGTACCTTTAAATCTTCCTGTCGGTATAGCTGGTGTGCAACCAAAAGTATCTTTAAGTTATAACTCAAATGGAGCAAATGCTTACTTCGGTCAAGGCTGGAATATCACAGGACTAAGTACCATAAGTAGATGTGGTTCTAACATGGCGTTTGATGGGAAAAAACAAAGTGTTAAGTATGACACAAGTGATAATATCTGTATGGATGGACAGAGGTTAGTTTTAGTCTCAGGAACTAAATGGGGAAACAATTCTGAGTATAAAACTAAAATAGACACATATTCTAAAATTATTTATAAAGATGGTGATTTTAAAGTCTGGACAAAAGCAGGTGATATCAAAGAATATACTCTTATAAATAAAAACTGGTTCATAACAAAGATTAGTGATAGATATGAAAATAGTGTTCAATACAATTACTCTTCAAGTCAGGTTGAAGTTTATCTTAAAGATATAACTTATGCAAACAATAAAATAGAGCTAAATTATGAAGAAAAAAAAGATGACTTTTATGGGTTTAGCACTGGTACAGTTATCCGACTGCACAGACGAGTAAAGTCTATTTCTATAAAAAGTGATAGTGTTACTTTACGAAGTTATAGTTTAAAGTATAAGACACAAGAAAGTAAGCTTGATAAATCAATACTAAATAGTGTAACAGAGTGCTCAAGTGGGAGTTGTTTAGAGCCAATAGAATTTGAGTCCACAAAACAAAAGTTTGGCTTAACTAAAAGTACAATTACACTAAGAAGTAAAACAGCAGTGTATATTGATTTCAATGGAGATTCATATCTTGATATGTATGATAACAATCATATTGCTTTTGGGAAAGGCGATGGTAGCTTTGGAATTTTAAAGAACATTAATACAAATGTTTTTAATAATGGAATTAAGTTTGCAGACTTTGATGGTGATGGAGATATTGATATATTAGCACAAGGGTTTGGAAGTTTTCGTACATTTGTAAACGATGGGCAAGGTACTTTTTCACTTTTTAATACATATAATCTTTTGTACACTCCAATGAGTGCAATTAAACTAGCTGATTTTAATTTAGATGGTAATGTTGACCTTCTTATAAATAAAACTATATATTTTAGAAATAGTGCAGGTGTGTTTAACAAAGATAAAACATTACCACTAACTGCAACAAACGAAAACATTTTTTTACTTGATATGAATAATGATGGATATACAGATATTTATGAATTTACTAAAGGTACTCATAATATATATTTTAATGATGGAAATGCTGTCTTTAGTAAAAAAGTATATACACAAATGCCTAGAGAGTCCAAAAATATGAAGTTAGTTGACTTAAATGGAGATGGTTTAATTGATATATATCAAATAAATGATGGTAATAAAGACACAATACATTTTAATACGGGAAGTGAATTTCTTACAGTAGTGACTTCGCAACATATAAACATAATTTCAAAGAATATGAAATTTGTGGATATGAATGGAGACGGTATTATAGATATCTACGAAGTTCGAAGCGGGGATGATAAAATATGGATTAATGATGGAAAAGGAGCTTTTAGTGCTTTTAGTGATTTAGTAGCAGTAAACTCTAAGAGTGAAGAAATTACTTTTGCAGACCTTAATGCTGATGGAATGGTCGATTTACTTGAAACAGGTAGTGTAAATAAGGTTTGGTTTAACCAAAGTAAAGCAATCAAACTCACAAAAATAACTGACTCTTTTAAAAATACTATTAAAATCAACTATAAACACTTAAACGACTCCAGTGTATACACAAAGCATGCAGATGCAGCCTACCCAACACTAGACATACAGTCTGCACAACAAGTTGTTAGTGCTGTAGTATCAGTAGTCTCTAATGGTGTAAAGATGAAGACTAGTTATAAGTATGAAGGATTAAAAGTAAATCTCGAAGGCTTAGGATCTTTAGGATTTTCAAAAGTTATAACAGAAAATAGTCTCAGTAAAATAAAAACTGTTAATACTTTTAATCAAAATTATCCATATATTGGAACTACCTCTAAAAATATGTCCTATCTTCAAGGTGAGCTTGTTTCAGAAGTAGACCATGAATACTCAAGTACTTATAAAAATAGTACTTATCAGATACAAACCCCATTACAAACATCAAAGTCTTATGAAAATGGAGTCTTACTAAAAACAACAACTACACAAAACAGTAACTTCGACTCTTTTGGTAACACTAAAACAATCATATCAACAATAACAGATGAAACAACAGGTGATGTTTTCACAAAAACAGCCAACAACACATACACTAATGACACTTCAAGCTGGATACTAGCAAGACTGACAAACGCAGAGGTTATAGATGAAGCATATGGTGATACACAAACTAAAACTTCTTCATTTACCTACGACACCCAAACAGGAATCTTAAAAACAGAAATAATAGAACCAACTAATACTAAATGGTTAAAGAAATCATACACATATGATAGGTATGGTAATAAAATAAAAGAACTTGTAAGTGGTGCAGATATAACAAGTAGGTCAACAACAACTACCTATGATCCTCTTGGTAAGTTTGCTTTAAAAGTCACAAATGCCCTAGGACATACTCAAACAAACGAATACAACCAAGATGGACAAGTACTAAAAGTAACAAGTCCAAATGGACTAGTTACATCGTTTCTTTATGATAGTTTTGGTAAAAAAATACAAGAAACTAGACCAGATGGAACTACAACTATTTATGACTATAACTTTGATAACTCTATAGCAAATAGTTACTACACTATAACTGTCAAAAGTGATGGTAGCCCTAGTGTCACAACATACTTCTCTAAACTAAACCAAGAGTTAAGAACAGTAAATATAGGCTTTGGTGGAAGTAAGATATATGAAGATACTTTTTATGACGCCATCGGAAATGTAAAGAGAAAGTCTTCTCCATACACAGATACTGAGCCTGCTGAGTATACTTACCTGACATATGACAAATACCAAAGAGTAAAAACCATAGATATGCCAGCACCAAACAACCAAAGAGCAACAAGTACAAATGCATATGATAAGTACACACTCATAAACACAAACGCCAAAGGACAAGAGAAATCCACTACTAAAAATGTACTAGGTAAGATAGTCAAAGTGCAAGAAGAAGAAAACGCATATGAACTCTATGCATATGATGCAGGTTCAAACCTTGTAAAAACGACAGATACACAAGGTAATGAGATAGTACTAAAGTATGACATATTTGGTAACAAGACTCAGCAAAATGATCCTGATATGGGAGAATGGGATTATACTTACACAGCATTAGGACAACTAAAGACTCAAACAGATTCTAAAGGTCAAACAACAAGTATGACTTATGACATACTAGGAAGAAAAACTTCTCAAAACATAGCAGGAGTAGTGTCAACTTGGCAGTATGATACAACTAAAAAAGGGAGACTCCATAAAGAGAGCAAACCAAACTTCATAAAAGAGTACTCTTATGATGAGTTTCTTAGACTTAAATCTGCAACAACAACTACCGATAACAAAACATTTAAAAAGTCATATACTTATGATGCTTATGGAAGACTTGACACAAAAACACTTCCAAAAAACTTCATAGTAAAAAATGTATATAACGACTACGGTTATCTATCAGCGATAAAGTCTCCAAAAGAGCAGATAAAAGACTTTGACCCTGAACACTTTGTGTCACTTATAGAAAATACTTTAGATGATGCAATAGATAGCTACGCAAAATCACTAGAGTATAAAGAAAAAGCGAAACAACTCACAGCAAAAGCTGCATACTATACTCAAATAGCTGCAAGATATAGTAGTTATAAAGATATGTACTTAAACTATGCTAAACAACTTAGAACTCATGCTGCAAGATACGAGTACTACGGACAGAAGTATAAACACCAAGCAGCTTACTATAAAAGTGTAGCAAATAACTATATGTCACTGGCAAATCGTTATGCTAACTGGTGGGGTGGCTGGGCTAGTAGATATTTTACAAGACTAGCAGATAAATACAACTGGTATAGTGCAAGATATGCTTACTACTCAAGTATGTACTTAAAAATAGCTCAACATTATGAGAATAGAGCAAGTCTCTATGAAAACTATGCAAACTCAGATAGTAGCTGGATGGCAAGAGGAGAAAACTACTACCTAAACCTAGCTAAAAATGCAGTAAGTCAGTCCAAGGAAGCACTTGCTATAGCAGAAAACTACTCTCAAAGATCAGAAGATGGTTACGAAGTAAACAAAGCCTACCAAGTGATACTTGATGACACAGAGTACAACTACTTCTATAAAGTTCTAAGACAAGATAGCTACTCACGAGTAACTAAGTACATCTCAGGAAATGGACTGATAACTACTAAAGAGTATGATACTTCAGGAGTACTAAACACCATAAAAACAGGCTATAACTTCAACGATGCCATAAGGGAGTTAAACTTCGAGTATGACTTAGTAGCAAATGTAACTTCTAGAGAGGATAAAAAACTACAAGTCATACAAGCCTACGAGTATGATAACCTAAACAGAGTAGTATCAGCATCAAGTACAACACAAGATGACTTCATACAACTAAGCTATGACTATGACACCATAGGTAACATGACATACAAGTCAGACATAGGTTCTTATAGCTACACAGGAAACAGCCCTCATCAAGTTACCGGAGCCGGAAACAAAGGTTTCACTTACGACCTAAACGGTAACATGATAAACAACAATGGTACTTTCATCGAGTACACGGCGTTTAACAAAGTAGCTAAACTAAAAACACCAACAGACACCATAAACTTTAGCTACGATACTAACCATAACAGATATAAAAAGAGTACAGATAAATACACTTCTTACTACATAGATAAGTCTTATGAAAAAAAGATAAACAAAGATAACAGTGAAGAAGATAAGTACTTCATATATGTAGACTCTAAAGTAATGTCAATATATACAAGTAGCCTAAATGAAACATCAACAAAGTACCTACACTACGACTCTCTAAACTCAGTAGACACCATAACAAACAACCAAGGAGTAGTAGAGAGTAGAATGGCATATAAACCATTCGGAGAAAAACTAAACCTAGATAAAGATGGTAAAAAAACCCAAACGCCACCAAAAACTAAAAGAGGCTACACAGGACACGAACATATAGAAGAAACACACTTCATAAACATGAATGCAAGACTATACGACCCAACCATAGCTAGGTTTTTAAGTGCAGATAGTATAATACCTTATATGTACGATACACAGAGTTTCAATAGATACTCTTATGTAAGAAATAATCCTTTGAAGTATATTGATCCTAGTGGGCATTGGGGTATAAGTAGTATAGGTAGTGCTATTAGTAATGCTTGGAAAGATGCAGGAAGCTCAGTTAGTAATGCATGGAAAGATGTAGGAGAAACACTACATCAGTACAGGTATAAGATTGGTGGTGCTATTTTAATTGTAGTTGGAGCTATAGGACTTACACCATGGGGTCAGGCACTAGGTGGGTTATATTGGGGGCCTGTTCTTATGGCTACAGGAGCATCAATGATAGACTATAATCCAAACGAAGAAGAGAGCGAAAGAAACCAAATCTATATAGGTTCAGGTGGAAACAGTGGTGTTCCCGATTTTACAGTAGTAGAATGGGGAGAGGATTCTCAAGGTCGAGTAGAACAACAGCAAAGGATTAATGACTTGATAGATAGAACAAGACAAGGAACTAAAAATAAATTGCTAAATGGAGCAGGTACTTCATCTTATAATGTTACAGTTGGTAATTATAATAATCCAAGTAGTTCAAATCCGGGTGATAATGTACTTGGAATTGATAAGGCAGATAATACTTACACTAAACCAAGTGGATTTACGAGAATCGTGTCAGGATTAGGTGCTGGTTTGAGTAAAATTGGAAGCCAAAAGAGTAGAATAGGTAATGGTGTTGTTAGAGGGTTTGAAGGTTTATTAAATGGCTTACCTCGTATGTGGAATAATACACCATGGTATGCCAAAGGCTTACTAGTACATTCTGGTGGAATATTTGCTACACCTGCTATGGAAGTTGGGGCTGGGTATGCTTATTATTATCCAGGGGAAACAGCAATTGCTATAGAAACATTAGATGGTTATTATGGTGGAAGTTCTCCAGGTAACAACTATGGTTCTTTTGTCGCTGGATTTGAAAATATTACAGGTGTTGAATTAGTTCCAAGTGTATTAAAACCATGAGAATTGGAGCAAGAATAATGTTGTTTCTTAGCATCATAAATTTTATTCAACTTATGATAAACGGTTCTTTTAATGGAGGTAAGTCTTATGTCATAGAATCAACTCAATCGACTGTTCTTCAAATATTATTAATAATATTTTTGGTTTACATGTCTTTTGGAAAAATAAAAGTCAAGGATAAAAAATGAAAAAAATAATTACAGTTTTACTAGTAGTGGTATTTGTAGTTTTTGGTGTATTATTATCGCTAATAGCACTTTATGCTGCACCAGATGAAAAAGTGTATTTTTTAGAAGCAAGTTACATATGGATTGGTAATTCTATTGTACTTTTTGGTTTACTATATTATTTAAAAAAGTCAGATACAAAGGAGAGTTAAATGTCAAAAATACTTCTTTTAGTTCTTGCTATAGTGCTTACCTTTAATGGTTGTGCTTCAAAAGAAAACTTTATGCATACCCCAGTTAACAAAGAAGACTTTCTTAAAGATATGGACACTCTAAAGCAAGAGTACTCTGATATTGAAAAGTTTGATGAAGGTGTTACATTCTCATTTGATGCAGAAAATGTAGATCAGCTAAAAGAGATGTGGGGTGAACCTGAAGTTAAAAGAAGATGGTTGGCATTTGGGTTTGGAGTGAGTGTAACAATTGGACTCTCTTTTGTTTTTGGACCAGAGTATTTAGTAACATATCTTCTTCAACCAATACCGAATGAAACATACATTTGGAAAAAAGGAAAATATACGATTACAGCAGATGGAATCAATAATATAACTGTAATGTATGAAAATAGAATTTATCAATGGGAATGGAAAAAACGGGAAAACAGTCTTTAGAAAATCCGGGGACAGTATCAATGGTGTTTAGTTAAGCTCAGAACCTTATTTTCAGCGATCTTTCCTGAGATACACCCCTGTGAATGAATCTCCACCCCTGTGAATGAATCTCCACTTTTATGATATAATTTTTAACTATCGACATAATAAAATAAATAAGGATTTTTAATACCTACAAGATTAAGAGTTGATATTGCTGGTTATCATCATGTTATCAATCGTGGTGTAAATCG
>NZ_JABIOQ010000012.1 GCF_018698455.1 Sulfurimonas sp.
AAACTACACCCCTGTGAATGAATCTCCACTTTTTACAACTTTGCTAATCAAAGATTTAGAAAGATTGAGATAACTTGCGATACTCGCTTGTGAGTATCCATCTAAATGTGCATTCATTATAGCGATGTTTCTATCTTGTTTTGTAGAAATATTATAAAAATGTTCTTCAAATTGTTTTGATTGAGAAATTTTTATACTATTGTTTACTTTAACAATTTTCTGTTTCTCTTTTGTTTTTATGTATTCTAACTCTTTATCTGTGATTGGCAGATGATAATTATTATCCATCAAACAGTAATCATGTATAATGACTTTATTTAAAGTAGCACTTTTATTTAAAATCTGTAAGAACATATCTTTATCAACATCTGAGTTAAAAATATTACAACGATTTACACCACGATTGATAACATGATGATAACCAGCTAATATCAACTCTTAATCTTGTAGGTATTAAAAATCCTTATTTATTTTATTATGTCGATAGTTAAAAATTATATCATAAAAGTGGAGATTCATTCACAGGGGTGTAATTTTTAATTTATTGTCCGGCGAGTCTTTACAAACAATGACAGTTAGAACACAGAGCAATCATATATTTTTATCAGTTTTAGCATTTTTCAAACTTGAATGTTTGAAAATAAAAAGAAAAAAATTGGATAGATCAATTTGTTAAAAATCTTGGAAAATTCCCAAGATGGGATTTGTTTTAGTTAAGGTTATAAATTGTAACTGCAAATGGTAAAATTTTTAAAGTTAAAATTGGAAAAAGTTTAAAAGATGAGCTATTAAAAGAATATTCCAAACAACATCATAAAAATAAAAAAAGTTAATTTATGATTAAATTATGTTAAAATAAGTAAAATTATAAAGGATTATTATGCAAACAGTAACTTTACAAGTTCAAGATGGTACTTATGATAAATTTCTTTGGTTAATAAATCACTTCTCAAAACAAGAAGTAACAGTATTGGAACAATCAAAATATATATCAGATGATACATATTTAAGAAATACTGATGGAATGGTACAAAGTATCCAAAAAGCGAGAAATGAACCTATAGAAAAAGGTGTAACTTTAGATAAATTAGAATGGTAGAATATCAATTAATTTTTATGTCACAAGCACAAAAAGATGCTAAAAAACTAGCTTCAAGTGGATTAAAGCCTAAAGCTTTAAAATTATTAGAACTTATCAAAATCAATCCACTTCAATATCCACCAGAATATGAATATTTAAAAGGCGATATGAAAGGTTTAGTTAGTCATAGAATAAATAAACAACATCGATTAGTTTATGAGATATTTGAAGAAGATAAAATAATAAAGATTTATAGAATGTGGGAACATTACGAGTAATTCAAGTGCTAACAAATCCTTGGAAAAAACAAGTGTATAGACGAAAATTTTAAATTTTAAAATACACCCCAGTGAATGAGTCTCCACTTTTAATATTTAAACATAGCAGCCAAACATTAAATCACTCATTTATACTCTTTTTTATTTTCTCACAACTCAACAACCCGCTCAAACATCTCTTTAATCTCCATCTCGTGGCTTATTAGAAATATCTGTCGGTATTGCTCTTTTATGGTGTGGAAGGCTTCTAGTATTTCCATGCGGCGGCTCTCGTCTTGACTTCCGAAAACCTCATCAAACGCAAGAAAGCCTATACTACTTGCTCCGCTAAGTTCTGTTAGCGTTTTGCTTATGGCTATTCTAAGCACTAGGTTTGCTAGGTCTATTTCTCCACCGCTGAAACGCTCTATTGGGTACTTTTTGCCATCGTCGTAGATGAAGAAGTCGAAGTCGTTGTTTACCTCTATGTGTTGGTACTTACCTTTTGTTATTTGGCTATACATCTCAGATGCTATGCTAGAGATGCGAGGTGCTACCTTCGCGTTTAGTTTCGTCTTGAAGTCTGCTAAACTAGTTTTTATCTTTTCGTAGTCTTTGAGGTCGTCTTTTTTAGATTGGACTTTTTTTACTTGGACATCGTTGTTGTCAAGGGCATTCTGTATGGTCTTTATCTCTCCGACTATGGATGCTATGAGGACTTTTATGTCGTTTAGCATAGTTGTCTCGGTATCTAGCGTTTTAAGTGCCTCATCATGCTCTGTATGCTTTTGTTTATGAGCTTCTTCATCGTAGAGAACTTTGTTGTGCTCTTGTTCTTTGTCGTAGCGTTTCTTTTCAAGCTCTTCTATGTGTGCGGTTACTTTTTCTAACTCTTTTTTTACACTAGGGAGACGTTTTAGTTCTGTCTCTAGACTTAGTATGTGTTTGTACTGTGGTTCTAGTTCATCGTATGCTTTTCGTACTTTGAAGTGAAGGTCACTGTCGTAGTTAAATTGCTCTAGTGCTTTTAGCTCTTCTTTGTTTTTGAGACCTTTTTTCTCTATGAGGGAGAAGTGCTCTCTCGCGTTTTGTAGGTCTTTTTGTTTACTCACTATGATGTTTAGTTTTTTTGTAAGCTCTTGGTACTCTTTATCTTTTACACTTTTAAGTTCTATGAGTTTAGCTTTTTGTTCTTGTACACTACGAAGCTGCGTTTCATACTCGTTTATCTTCTTTTGGTGAGTGCCTTGGACTATCGCGACAAGAGAGTTTATGACATTGTCGTACTCTTCTATAAGCGGTCTTGTACAAGTAGGACACTCTGAATCTTTTCCAAGTTCTTGTATGCCTGCTATCTTCGTGTTTGCCTCGTCTATGGTTCTCTGCTCACTCTTCATCTCTATGAGTAGTTCTTGCTCTTTCTTTTGTTCTAGTTCTATAGTGCTTAGTGCATGTGAGAGTTCTTCTTGTAAGTCCTTTTCATCAAGTACACACTTCTCGAACGACTCACACTCTTTTTCTAGTGTAGAGATGTCAGCCTTACTTTTAGTGTACTGCTCTCTTAGTTGTACTTGCTCTTTAGTAAGCCCCTCGCGTTTTAAGTGATGCTCTTTTAACTTTTCTTGGTTTTTTAAGTCCTCATGGAGACTCAGGTACTCTTTTTTTACAGAGGCAAGGCTAGTGAGTGTTTCTTGTTTATGTTCTAGCTCATGAACCTCAGCTATGAGTTTTGCACTAGTTAGTAACTCTATGCTTTTGTTACTTGTCAGAAGTTTAAGCCCAGAGAAAAGTTTTTGTTTTTGCTCTTTAGTTTTTGTGAAAACATCAAGCTCTTTTTTTATGGCTTGCTCTTTGTCTTTTAGTACTATAAGTTCTTTACTCTTGTCTAACTCATCTTTACTAAGAATGTTTTTCTTCTCAACTCTAGCCTTTATCAGTTCTTGTTTACCACTAACGTCTTCATCACTTAAAAGCACTTCTGCAAATGCACTTATTTGGCGTTTTAGTTCACGGCTTTTCTCTACTAGCTCTTTTTCAACGAAGTCTATCTTCTCTAGTCCAAGAAGCTTTCGTATCATCTTTTTTCTGTCTTCATTTTTAAGAGTACTAAGACTTGTGAGTTCTTTTTGAGAAGCAAAGAGAGTATGCATAAAAGCATCTTTACTCATCTTTGTAAGGTTTACTATGGCAGAAGTGACTTCTTTAGCTCCTGTGGTTGTAAGCTCACCATTTTTATAAAACTTCGCGTTTGCACTCAGAGCTTTTCCCCGAAACTCGCGTTTAACCTTATACTCACAAGAGTCAAACTCAAAGTCTAGTTCTACAACTACGGCATCTTTAGTAGTCGCGTTTGCATTTCTAAGAATGTCTTTGTTTCCTCTGACTTTGGCTTCTCCATAGAGTGCGAAAAGTATGGCTTCAAATAGTGTCGACTTTCCACTTCCATTTTTACCGATGATGCCTATGAGACCTTCGCCAAACTCTACATCATAAGTGACATACTTTTTGAAGTTTTCTAAGTGTAGTTTAGAGAGAATCATCACGGCTCTCCTCATACTCGTTAAAGAGTTTGTCTATCTTACCTTTTAGTCTTTCATACTCTTCTTCGTTAGCGTCTTCTTTTACATGTTCTAAGAAGTACTGCTGTAAGCTAAGGGACTCTATGTCAACTGCACTCTGTGCATGGCTAGTTGATTTAAACTCGCGTTTGACCGTTACGCTCATGGCGTTTGTAAAGAGATTGATTATCTCTGTGTTTTGAATGTCTATGGATTGCAGGGGTGTTAGGTTTGTTAGTCTTACTTCCACTATGGCGTTTAGTGTATCTTCAAACTCTAAGTTCGCCAGTGAGCTTTCATACTCCTCTGCGTTTATGACCTTAGAGACAATGGGACGAATGTTTATCTCTTTGTACTCTGTTTGGAGTTTTCCAAAAAGAGAAGACTCATCATCAAGTATGACTTCGACAAAACCTTTAGAGTTGCGTTTGTCACCTAGGCTTGTGCGTTCAGTTGAACCACTGTAAAAAACATTTGTGTGTTTACCTACTTGACCGAAACCATGCCAGTGCCCAAGTGCTACATAGTCCATCATCTCAAACATGTACTCTTTGTCTTTAGGAAAAACCCACTCTCCATACTCTTGCATCAAGAAGTGCGCACCGACCGAGCAGTGCATCATAAGAAGGTTTTTCTTGACTGTATCTATTTCTGCTTCGCATTTCTCTATCTGCTCAACCGCTTTAGTCTCATCGTTCATGTGAGGGAGTGTATGAAATACTATGTCTTTGAACTCTATCTTTTTATACTCTTGATTGTAAGAAGTGTATACGTTATCAAAGTTTTCAAATATTTTCATTATGGGGCTAGAGAGATTTGTCCGTGGCGTTGAGTGGTTTCCAGCGATGATGATAAAGGGAATGTTTAAAGAGCTTATGATTTTAAACTGCTCAAGTGCGAATGTAATAGCACGGTTACTAGGAGATGAACGGTGAAACAAGTCGCCCGTATGGATGATGTAGTCAGGTTTTATGCGTTTTATCTGCTCTATGACCTGAGAAAAAGCGTCATAAAAATCTGCTTCTCTTTGGTTTATGTTCTCATCGTTTAAAATGTCTAAGTCGTTATACCCAAGGTGAGTATCGCTAAAGTGTATTATTTTCAAATCATGCCTAATAAAATATTGTAAATAATTATATCATGTATGTCTTAATTAAAAAAATCTTTTATCATTGTGAAATGTCTCTCTACCTTATCAAAACTATGACTGCCACCCTCTTCTATAACGAGTTTAGAGTTTGGTAGTTTTTTCACAGCTTCTCTATAGTCTAGCGTTTCATCACCCTTTTGGAGTAAGGTAATGATGTTTTCTTCACAAATACCTTCTACTTTGTACTTGTGCAGCATATCTATATGACTACTCATCCATGTAAAAGTACTCTCATCATAAAAGGAAGGAGCATTGCCTAAAACTTTTTGTAATGTTATATATGGATGGATTGATGGATTGATTAAAATCGCTTGTACATTGTACTTATGTGAAAGATAAAGAGAGTAAAAACCACCAAGAGATGAGCCTATAAGTTTAACATCACCATTATATGATTCGATCAACTCTTCTAAGGTTCTAATCGCCAGTTCTGGGATGTACGATAAAGATGGAGCGATAAAAGCCTCACCCTTAAAATACTCACGAAACTGTTGTGCTTTATGTCCATACCCACTACTACCAAAACCGTGAATATAAATAATCATAGGCCTATCCTTTTGAAGTTTAATTTTCAAGGATTCTAGCATATCAAGGTAAAATTCTTAATATGAATTATGTTTTAACTTATGTATCCTAGCCAAAGAAGTAAAATTATATTTAACATACTCATTGCCACAAAACCAACCCTGTAAAATGTAAGTGGTTCTCTTTGTATGTAAGAACTATTTTTTGTGAAAAAAGGTTTCACTTTCTGTGGATATTTCAGTTCAAAGTTCATCTCGGAGTAGTGAGTATATCGTTGCTCTTTATCT
>NZ_JABIOQ010000013.1 GCF_018698455.1 Sulfurimonas sp.
ATCTCATTTGACTGTAATTCCTGTTTCTCACGACTTCTTATTGTTTCAACTTACTTGATATTTACTATTCCCTTTGAAAATCCTTTATCACGTATTGCAACTGTACTAGTCTTATTATAGCACTCACACTCTCTTAATGTTTGGTTACATAATGGTTACGAGAGAAAGGGAGATGTTTTTTGACTTAGTTTGTTAGCATTTAATGAGAACGGTTGTCGTGCATTCTTATGTTTTGTTGTATCTGAACTTCTATAACGGTTTATTCTTTTGAAACATATTTAAAATAACTATTGTATTGTTATCGAGGTCTACTTCATAGATAATGGTATAGCTTTTAAAAGTCATTTCTCTAACTTTTTCATCATCAAAATAATATGATTTTCTAAATTTATATGGGAAGTTTGGAAGATTTTTAATTTATTCAAATAGTTCTTTTTTGAACTTTTTGGAAGCAGAAAGTTTATCTTTGGCAATATACTCAAAAATAATATTGAAGTTTATTTCAAATTTTCTATCAAGCTTAATTTGCATATTTTAGTTCAAGTTCTTTTTCAAGCTGGGTAGTGTTATTTTCAAAGTCATCAAATGAAATCAATTGACTTTTTCCACTTTTTATATCATCTCTGATTTGATGTAATTCTTTCTTGCGTTCATAAAAAAATGAGTCGCTTTCTAAGTTTTTATCTTTTAAAATAGTTATATTTTCACTATGATTGTTAACATAGTTCATAAAATTTTGTATATAATTATCTTCAACTTGTACGGTTAAAGTTTGCATAAACGAACTCCAATACTTATTTTAGTAATTATAGCAAAACTTAAGTGAACTTCACTTAAGTTTTAAAAGCTAAATAACTTTTCAAAATATTCATCATATCTATTGGATTAATAACATCACTTTTAAGTTTAACTATTTTACTATAGGCACATTCAAAACCTTTTTTGTATAAAGGTAATATTTGAACTTTAAAAGTGAATATTCATAATATTCATCACCTGACCCCAATTTTTAACACCATTGTGTTTAGTTTATGTCTTGATATATAATCATCCCCATAGAGTTTGAATATATCTTGCATCTCATATTTAGGTTTAAAGCTTTGTGGTGTTTCTTGTATTTTACACATGCAAGAGTTATAACAAGCTTTATGTTTGAGGCTTGAAAGTATGTCGTTTTGAAATGGAATGGATGGAAGTCTTGCCGCTAGGCTTCATATAACGGTCGTCGTGAGCGATAATTTTCCCTCTAGGGTAAATTATTGGTCTCCTCGTTTTTGTTATATCTATTTGTTTGTTGCAGCCTTAAAGTGGAGATTCACTCACAGGGGTGTTTCCTGTAGGTTCACTTACAACTCCACCATGTTCTGAAAATGTTCAGTGGTATCTATTAAAAACTCCGCAAGAAGCATCAAAAGAGCAGATTATGCACTTTCGTAAATATTATGTTGATAATGAACGTCCAGTTCAAGAACTTCATGATAGATTTATTGAGTCTAACTAGTTACTCTATTTAACTATAATACCTTTAATATAAAAGTTAAAGGTATTATCATGAAAAAAAGTATTTTAGTAGTAGTTATTCTACTCTCTATTATCGCAATCCTCCCAATTATAGGCAATACATTCATTACAAAACAAATTAATGAAAGACTTGTTGAATTAGAATCATTAGGTCTGAAAGTTAGTAAAGATGAAAGTGAGTCAAGCTATTTACATTCTTCAAGACATTTTGAGTTTTTGCTTAAAGATTCAAAAGAGTTTATAGAGTATCTTAAACAGTATTCAAATGAGCAGATACCTCCTTATGTAAAAGCAATGTTAGATGGTGTTTTAGTTGGTGCAGATGTAGAGTACTCAAACCTTCCCTTTGCAAAAGCTTTTGAAATAGAGATATATCCAATGAAATTATCTGCAAAAATGAGTGATACTCTTCAGCAAGATAATGTAAGTCTTTATGAATATATAGAGAAGTTTTTAGCCCAAAAAGGAGTGCTTTATCATATAGAATATAACCTTTTAAATAGTGACTTTAAAGGCTATCTTAAAGATGTTGATGAAACATATACATTGGATGATACTACGGAACTCACTTTATCTTTAGAAGAAGCAAAGTTTAAAGGAAATGGTGCTCTTTTAGCACCAAACGAACTTGTTTCAAAAATCAAAAAGTTACATTTTAATGCTACACAAAAAGAGAATAATTTAAATTTTCACATGAATGATTTTAAAAGCACGAGTAACTTTGAATCTGCAAATACATACATTACAAATATTGACATTGATGAAACTCTTCTTGAATTAAAAGGAGACGGTAGAGATGTAGATATAAGTATGGACTCGTTACGTGTTAATGCATCTTCAAATGATCAGGGAACTACTACACAAATTAACTCTAAGTCATCTATAAAAGATTTAAAATTAGCTACAAAAGAAGCAACTGTGAATCTAGAAGATTTTAACTTTGATATAGCAATCAATGGTCTAGATAAACAAGAGCATACAAAATTTATGGAGCTTGTATCTCAAAACTATGTATTTATGACTCCTGAGTCTAATCAAGCACTTAGTGCTAGTGCTACAAGTCTTTTAAGTAAAGGTTTAGAAATAGAAGTTGCAGACTTCTCAATAAAGAAGTTCGCATACAATGTAGACAAGAAAATAAAAGGTTTTAAAGTACAAACAGTTTTAAAGGTTAAAGAAGACCTTGGATTAGCTAAAAAAATGCAAATATCACCTCTTATGGCATTACCTAATATCGGCTTAGAGAGTGAGCTTAGGATCTCAAAAGAGATGTATACTAAAGTACTAAAAAGAAATGGCTTAACAGCTGGACTAGCTGGTTTTGAGAAAGAAGATGGTGATGACTACTTGTTTATAGTAAAGTTTGCTGATACAAAACTAAGTATAAACGGTAAAAGTTTAAACTAGGAATGAAAGGTTTTTTTCTTTTACTTTTGAGTTGTAGCCTTTTCGCTTCAACTCTTCACCTTGCTACATCTACAAATCCATCACGACTCAACCCTATTCTTGCCACCGACTCATCTTCATCAGAAATAGCCAGTTTTTTGTTTAACGGGCTTGTAAAGTTTGATAAGGACTCCAAAGAGATTGTAGGTGACTTGGCAGATAAGTTTTATTTTGTGGATGATAAAACATTGATTTTTGAGTTGAGAAAAAATGTTAAGTGGCATGACGGCAAAGGTTTAAGCGCAAAAGATGTACTTTTTACTTATGAAACACTGATCTCAGACAAAATATCTTCACCGTATAGTGCAGGTTTTCGTTTTGTGCAGAGTGTTAAAGTACTTAACTTTCGCACCTAAATCCAAGCATTTTCTGTGTAACATCCTGCAAGACACTGATAATAGAGGTTAAATCTTCATTTCTGTTTACAATATCATCAATTTTAGCTACTTCCTCAAGAATAGCAATGAAAG
>NZ_JABIOQ010000014.1 GCF_018698455.1 Sulfurimonas sp.
AATTCTTCTTCACTCAACTCATCAACAGCATTCTCTATTTGAGCTTCTATATCTAGTTCCTCTTCCTCTTGGGCCGGAGCTTCTTTAGGTTCTTCTTCGAGGTCTAGTGATAACTCTTCGTCTAGCTCAAGGTCATCTTCTCCTAAATCTAAATCGTCTAAGTCTAGTTCCTCTTCCTCATCTGTTTCATTTAACAGATCCTTTACTTTTTGTGCCTCTTCATCATCTAAAATACTGTCACTAAGATCCTCATCTATATCAGCTAGCTCTTCAAGGTCATCTAGTTCATCTAGCTCCTCAAATTCTTCAAGTTCAGCTTCAGGTGTACTTTCTTCTACAGTATCCAGAGTTATCTTTTGAGATTCTTTTCCAAGAGTTGCAAAAATTTCCACTAATTCTGTGGGTAAAAAAGGTTTACTTAGTATGTTTGTAAAAGCATCTACTTTCTCAGCACCTCTTGCACATATGTATAAAGATTTAGTAAATGTGATTTTAGTTTTAATTTCATCAAGTAAATCATCAGTATAGAGTGTATCATCAATAACTATTAGGTCGTATACAGATGATGCAACACTATCAATAGAACTTACAACTTCTAAGTTATCTGATGTCTTTTGTGCACTTAGTGTAACGAGTTTATTAACAACTGGATTATCATTTAAAAGTAATATTTTCACGTAGATTCCTTGAACTTAAGTAGTTTCTTTTAAAAACTATATGTTTATTATTGTATCTAAATAAAATTAAAAAAACATCTCTAATACATTAAATGCTTCGAGCATCTCGTTTTTGAGAATAAGCATAGTTGATGTAAAAGTAGCAATTAAAACAACAAAAGCAACCATGATTTTAATAGGAAACCCAATAACAAGTAAATTAAATTGAGGCATTGTTTTCATCAGCATTCCAAATATAACATCAGCGAGCCAGGAGAGAGCTATTATTGGGAAAGCTATCATAAATCCAACTATAAACATGTTCGAAGTTGCCTTAATAACATAGTTGAAAATATCTTCTGTTAGTAAAAAGCCACCTAGAGGTACAGTTTTTAAAGAGTTGTCTACAAAAAGTAACATCCAATGGTGTAGGTCTAAAGAAAGCAGTACCATTAAACCCATTAACGATAAAAACTGAGAGATGATTGGCATTGAAACACCAGTCTGTGGATCTATAGCACTTGCCATTGAAAACCCCATCATAAAAGATATAAGACCTCCAGCATAAGTGATAACATTATAAGAGATTAGAAGTACTATACCAATAACAAGACCTAACATCAACTCACTTAAAATAGCTAAAAATATTGTTGGTACATCTATAGATATTTGAGTATTTGGCATTGATGAGTAGAAGACAATAGTAAAAAAGAATGCCATTGAAGCTTTAATATTCATTGGGATATTTTTATGTGAAAAAATAGGAACAGCCATAAAAAGAGCAGCAAAACGAAAAAAGAGAAGTATAAAACCTACAATAAAAGTTTCGTTAAAAACCTGTGCCCATTCCACCTAAACTACCTTTATTATTTTATCTGTTGAAGTTTTTTATTTTCTAGTTTAAAAACTTTGTCACATTTGTGTGCGAGTTCATCATCGTGTGTTACAAGTATCATTCCCGCATTGTTATCTTCGCAGTATTGGAAAAAAAGTTTCATGACTTCATCGGCTGTCTTTTTATCTAAATTTCCTGTTGGTTCATCAGCAAATATAATTCGAGGTTTTTTAGTAAGCACTCTTGCTATAGAAACACGTTGCTGCTGTCCACCGGAAAGTTCTGTAACTTTTTGCTTTATTACATCTGTAATTTGCAGTCTATTTAAAAGTTCTTTCTCTATAGTTATCCCAGAAAGTATTTCTGCTACTTCTAAGTTTTCATAAGCACTAAAACCATTAAAAAGATAATGTGATTGGAAAATAAGCCCTAGATCATGGCGTTTAATCTGAGAAAGTCTCTTGTTATTCATACTTTTGATATCTTCGTTAAAGAGTGAAACTGTTCCATGTTCTTGTGTTAGAAGTGTTGAAAGTATGTGAAGGAGTGTGGACTTTCCACTACCGCTCATCCCTATAATAGCTATAGACTCTTGTTCATTTAGATCTAATGAGACATCAGAAAAAAGTTCATATTCAAATGTATGTGATATATTTTGTGCAGATAGTAAATTCATAAAGAGGATTATAGCAAGTCTTACTAAAAAATTGGCAAAAAAAAAGGCTAAGACCTAAGTCCTAGCCTTTTAATAAAAAGAGAGAATGTTAATCCTAAGGATTAACTCATTTGTGCAGCAACTTCCGCAGCAAAATCATCTTCAGCTTTTTCAATTCCTTCACCTACTTCAAGGCGAACAAATTCAGTAATCTCAGCAGTTCCACCTAGAGCTTTAGCCGCTTTGTCAATAGCTTGTGCTACTGTTAACTTCTCGTCTAAAACATAGTTTTGGTCAAGAAGAGCTTGCTCTTTATCTAAAGTCGTGTTATCAGAGATAAAACGAGCTAAAGAACCAGGAACAATTTTGTCCCAGATTTTTTCTGGTTTACCTTGAGCCGCTAAATCAGCTTTGATATCAGCTTCAGCTTGTGCTAAAACTTCATCAGTTAATTGACTCATAGAAATGTATGTTGGCACATTTTTAAGAGGCTTCTTAAGACGAGCTAATTCTTCGTTCTCTTTTTTAATAACTTCAATTCTACCAATAGTTTCAGATGCAACGTAAGCAGCATCAAAATCTTTGTAAGAAAGTGTCGTTGGTTTCATTGCAGATGTATGCATAGCTACTTGTTTAAGAACAGCTCTCATACCCTCAGCAGTTTTTTCACTGTCACATTTAGCAGTAAGAATAACTGCTATACGAGTGTTTGAGTGAATGTAACCATTTAAAGCCGTAGTAGCATCAGCAGTAAGTGTGTTAAAACGACGAACTTCAATTTTCTCACCGATTTTAATAACAGCAGCTTGAAAAGTTGCACCAAATGCAGATGCATTAAATGCAGCTACATCAGCAGGATTGTTATCATAAACTTCTTTTGCAGAATCTTTTACAAGGTTTTGGAAACCTTCATTTTGTGCAACAAAGTCAGTTTCAGAGTTAATCTCTATAACTGTAGCCTTAGAGAAATCTCGTGCAATAACAATTCCAGCAAGACCTTCAGCAGCAACTCTATCAGCTTTTTTAGCTGCTTTAGCAATACCACGTTCTTTTAAAAGTTCAGTTGCTCTGTCCATGTCTCCATCAGCTTCAACAAGAACTTTTTTACAATCCATCATAGGTGCATCAGTAGCAGAGCGAAGCTCTTTTACCATTGCCGCTGTAATAGCTGCCATTATTATGCTTCCTCTGTTATTGCCGCTTCAGCTACAGGAGCCTCAGTTGCTACTTCTTCTTCAACTTGCTCTTCTTCAGCAGGTGCATCTCTAAGAGCTTTACCTTCGTTGATTGCAGCAGTCATTTCACGACAAAAAAGTTGAATCGAACGGATTGCATCATCATTACCAGGAATTGGATAGTCAATTAAATCTGGATCACAGTTAGTATCTAGTGGAGCAACAACTGGGATTTTAAGACATCTTGCTTCTAAAACAGCAATGTGCTCTTTAACAGCATCTACAACAAAAAGCATATCTGGAAGTTTTTTCATGTTACGGATACCACCGAAATATGCTTCTAGTTTAACTTTTTGACGAGCAAGCATTAATGCTTCTTTCTTAGTAAGAAGATCAATTTGACCATTTTCTTGCATTTCAGAAATAACATCAAGTTTACGGATAGACTTTTGAATAGTTGGGAAGTTTGTAAGCATACCACCTAACCATCTGTTATCTACATAAGGCATACCACAATCGATTGCAGCTTGTCTTACAGAGTTACGAGCTTGTTTTTTAGTACCAACAAAAAGAACAGTTTGTCCTTCAGCAGCAGCGTCCATAACAATTGTATAAGTATTACGGAAATAACGTAAAGTCTTCTGTAAATCAATTATATAGATATTTTTACGAACACCAAAAATGTATTTTTTCATTTTCGGATTCCAACGACGAGTTTGGTGTCCAAAGTGTACACCACATTCTAAAAGGTCTTTCATAGTTACCATAGGTAATCCTTAAATTGCACATTCGTGCAAAGAGTTTTGTTAGTTGACTTCGGTAATGTGGGACATTGACTCACTAAAAAGAGAGTTGCACTAACTTTTGACACATACCTGTTTAATGTTCTCTTCTACATTTAAAGAAGAAAAATCCGCGAATTATACTAAAATTTTATTTAAATTATCATAAAATGTAACCAAATAACTATTTATTATCAATTACCCTCATTTAAAGATTCCTTCATAAATATATAAAGAGTGACTTTATAACTATTTATTATAAAATTACCCTCGTTTAAAAGTCCTTTTATAATAGATAATGTATAGTGTTGGCATATTATATTCAAAAAGGGATAAAAATGAATAAATACATAATACTACTCTTAGCATTGATAACAATGTTAAGTACTAACTTAAGTGCACTATCTATGTTTGATCGCATTCAAGGCATGGAACTGGAAATGAAGAAAATGCAAGAAGAAATAGTTACTCTTAAAACATCTGAAGCTGATGATGAAGAGTCTGATGATGAAGACGCAGATGAAGAAAGTTCTGAGTCTGATGATGAAGATGCAGATGAAGAAGAGTCTGATGATGAAGATGCAGATGAAGAAGAGTCTGATGATGAAGATGCAGATGAAGAAGAGTCTGATGATGAAGAGTCTTTATTTGGCGATGACATGACTATTGAAGAACGTTTGGAAGAAGCTGAAGAAACTATTAATGAACTTAACATTCGTACTAATGGTAACAAGTTAAAATTGGGTGTTGATTATAGATTTGCACTAGACAATATGCAATACACAATGGCGGATGGTTCGACACAAGGCAATGATGCCTTTATGACAAACAGACTATGGATTAATATGAACTGGAAAGCTACGGACAACCTAAGTTTCTCTGGTCAATTAGCATACAATAAAGCATTTGGTGCTAGAAGTGGTTGGAATTCAAATATGGCTGGAATGGAAACATTTGACTGGATAACGAATGAAAATGCATATGATGATGTAGTTAGAGTTCGTACTGCTTATTTCTTATATAAAAATGATACTTTTGCAGGCATTGACACACCATGGACATTTAGTATTGGTCGTCGTCCATCTACCAATGGTCACTTAATTAATTTAAGAGATGACGATGGCAAAGCTTCACCTATGGCTCACACTATCAATGTTGAGTTTGATGGTGCAAGTGCTAAGTTTGGACTAGAAGAACTTACAGGTATTAATGGAATGTATGTTAAATTTTGTGCAGGTCTAGGTGGAACAAATGCAAGTCCTAAATTCTTTGCTGTCAACCCAAATACAGGCTCTCCTGAGCCAAGCAGAGCTCCATATAGTACAAACCCAGATGATATTCCAAACATTCATCTATTTGGTTTCATCTTTACTCCTTATGATAATGGTCAATATGCACTTGCTACTCAGTATTATTATGCAGAAAACTTAATTGATGCAGATGTTAATGCCAGTAGAACTATGTTAGGTATGAAAACTGTTGGTGGTATGCACAGTGTAACAGCTAACTTTACGGTAAATGGAATCGGTGATGAGTGGAGTGATTATCTTGATGATACTTTTTTCTTTGTAAGTGGTGCTATGAGTGTATCTAATCCAAAAGACGGTGTTGTAGGTGGCATGTTCGGTTCAGAAGAAGCTAAAACAGGTCATTCTGTATGGGTTGGACTTCAAATGCCTTCGGTTATGACGGGTGATGGTAGATGGGGAATTGAATATAATCAAGGTTCTAAGTACTGGAGAAGTATTACTTATGCAGAAGATACAAATATAGGTTCCAAAATAGCTGCTCGTGGTGAAGCATATGAAATCTACTTTACAGAACCTCTTGTAGAAGATATCCTTACATTCCAAGTTCGTGCTACATATATCGACTATAAGTATTCTGGAAGTAATGGTTTCTTCGGAAATATAACAGGAACACCTGTTAAGATAGCTAACTCAATGCCAACACCTATGGGTAACATTGAGTCAACGACTGTTGACACAGCACAAGACATCCGTTTTTACTTACGTTATAGATTCTAAGTCTTATAAGTTCTCACATTATGTGAGAACTTAATCTTCCACACTTACTTTTAACTCATAAATCACAAACTAAATTTATTCAGCTACAAGTCTTTCTAGTTCTACTTTTACTTTAGCAACATGCTCTTTCACACGAACCTTTTCAAACACAGCTTTTACTATTCCATCAGGATTGATAATTAAAGTCGTTCTTACAATTCCCATATACTCTTTACCGTAGTTCATTTTCATCTGCCAAACGCCATACTCTTGCATCATGTTAGTAGACTCATCACTGAGTAATGTTATACCTAAGTTTTGCTTCTCTATGAAGCTACGGTGCTTTTTAGTTGTGTCTGCACTTACACCAATTATGATAGCATCAAGCGAGTTAAAGTCTGGAGCAGCTTCTGTAAACTCACAGGCTTCAGTTGTGCAACCTGGTGTACTGTCTCTAGGGTAAAAGTATAAAACTATCCACTTGCCTTTTATATCTCTTAAACATATCTCTACATCATCTTGATTGGGTAAACAAAACTCTGGTGCCTTGTCATCTATTTTTATCAAATCTTATCCTTTTTTATTTAGTATACAAAAAGAAGCATATATACCCATGCTCCTGTAAGCATTATCAAAGTGACACCTGTAAATGTTATCCACCCAGCACGTTTATGTTTTCCATTTTCAAGTTGCTTTTTTGCCATAAGAAGTGTTGTCGTCCAAATAATAATCGTTACCACAGCTATAGATATATGAACAATCAAAACAATAAAAGCATAATCATGCCCTACACCACTTCCTTGCATAAAACTTTTAAATCCACCAACAAAGCGAACACCAACTTCAAAAAATGATAAGACTATTAGTGAAACAATGTACAAGATTCCTTGCAATAGTGCATGTAGCTTATACTTCTTTTGTCTCGCTAAGAAAATGATTCCCAACATTAGGAAAGGTAAAGCCGCAACTATGAGACTTACTATATCCATAAACAAAGGAGCCCGTGTTCCAAAAAAACCTGGTAAATTCATAAATTCTAACATTAAAATTCCTATATTTTTTTATTTTTGTAAGTGTACCAAAAGCCAAGTAAAACTATTAATACTAAGAGAACAATAGTTATTTGTTTTAAGTAAGCATCTAGCATTTCTTGATTTTCGCCTATAAAGTACCCCAGCATTACTAAAACTAAAGACCAAATACCTGCACCAAGTGTTGTATAAGTAGAGAAAGTAACTAAATTCATACGTGATAAGCCAGCAGGAATAGAAATTAGCTGTCTAATCCCAGGAATAAGCCTTCCTATAAAAGTAGAAATTGCCCCGTGTTTTAAAAAATACCTATCCATTTTATACAAACTTTCATTAGAAACAAAAAAATACTTTCCATAACGAAGGAGTATTTTACGTCCTAAAAAAAGCGCTAAAAAGTAGTTTATGAAAGCTCCAATAAGTGAACCACTCAGAGCACAGAGTATAATAACTAATAAGTTCATTTCCCCTTGTGAAGCTAAATATCCAGCAGGTATCATAACAATCTCACTAGGAAAAGGTACAAAACTACTCTCTACGGCCATAAGTAAAAATATTCCTAAGTATCCCCAGTCGAAAATTAAATCAACTAAGAGCTGTGCTATATCATGTATCATTTTAAAACTTCCTCGACATCTTTTATCATTTTATACGCTACATCTTTGTTTGAGTAGCTAAGTAGTTTCTCACTTTTTTCAGTAAGAGGTTCACTAACTGCACCCCAAAACTTATCCTCAAGATTTTCATCTTCTCTATAGCACCAACCCATGCTATTGTCTACTATAAATTTAGCATTATAAAACTGGTGGTCACCTGCTGCATAAGGATAAGGAATATAAAACGCAGGACATCCATTTGTCGTGAGTTCCCACAGTGTACTCGCACCTGCACGACTCACTGCAAAGTCAGCTTTTACAATCAAAGAATCTAGCTCTTTGGTAAATGCATAGACTTCAGCATCAATACCAAGTTTTTCATACTCTTTGCAAACTCTCTCATAATCTAAATCACCCGCTTGGTGAATAATTTTAATACCCATTTCATCTAGTTTCTTTGCAACAGACAGTGCTAAATCATTAATAGCCTTTGCCCCATGAGATCCACCTAAAAATATAATACTTTTGAATTCATCGCGTTTTCTAGCATTTACAGAGAAAGTCTCTTTTACAGGATAACCTTGAATTTGAGAGTTTTCATCATATGCAGAAATAAATCTCTTTGCAAATGGCTTTAACATCGCGTTTAGTCTACCATTTACTGCATTTTGCTCATGAATAAAAAGAGGTAGAAATTTACTCAGGCAAGCAAGAGAAGCAGGTGCAGCAGAAAAACCACCGACACTATAAGTAGCCTGTATCTGATGATTTTTCAGTAGAGAACGTGCTTTTAAAAACGCTTTAAAAATCTTGTAAAGTGCTATAAACTTAGCAAAACCTTTTTGGTTCACTACCCCAGTAGTTTCTAAAAAATAAACATGAGAAAAAGAACTATGCTCCCCAAAGTACCTTTTATCTTGTCCTTTTGTAGAACCTATAAATATGACTTCGTGCCCATCTTTTACAGCAGCCTCAACAAGAGCCTCAGCTATCATAAGATGTCCACCCGTGCCACCACCTGTTATACATAATTTCATATTAAATCCATCAACTCATATCTGCTTTTTTAGAAGCCATTAAAACCATACCAATTCCAAAAGCACTTCCTAGCATTGCCGACCCACCATAAGATAAAAAAGGAACACTTATACCTTTAATGGGTGTAATTCCACTGATGCCATAAGCATTTACTAAAAAAGAAAATGCTAGACTTAATCCTATTCCTATACTAAATAGATAAGCACTTTTATCCCTAGTTCTATTTGCCACTTTAAAAATTCTTTGGAGTATCCATAAAAAAACAACTACTACAAAGAATACTCCAAAAAACCCAAACTCTTCTGCCAGACCAGCTAAAACAAAATCCGTATGCACTTCTGAGAGAAATCCGAGTTTAAAAGTTCCATTTCCTAAACCAACACCTATAAAACCACCATTGTGTATGGCGTTTAAAGAGTGCCCTATCTGGTAAGGTTCAACTTCAACAGGTACTCTTAATTGGTCAGCTATAGAAGCTGGAAATATCTCCAATACACTATTTTGAGCTAAAGACCACCAAGATTTTATACGCAGAATTCTATGTTCTGCTGTAAAAATAAAGATAAGTATAGAGATAAAAATACCTCCTAAAATACTAAGAAAAAACCGAAAACTACTTCCAGCAAAGATAAGCATAAAAAGAAGTGTCAAACCTAAAACAACGACTTGTCCTAAATCTTTTTGTAAAAATGCGATAACAAACATCGCCCCGATGAATACAACTCCATAAGGAATAAAACGCTTAAACTCATTTGTTAAACCCATTCCACCATGATCTCCAAGTTTACGGGAGAAACTCCAAGCCAAAAAGTAAACAAATCCAACTTTAAAAAACTCAACAGGTGCAAGAGAAAAACCTGCTACTTTAATCCAGCGTTTTGCACCACCAACGGCAGAAACTAAACTCTCAGGTAAGAAAGGCATTGCTATCATCAGAAATAAAGATCCCAAAAAAAGTAAAAATCCGATGGGTGTAAGCCATTTATCAGGGTCTAATTGAGAGAGAATAAATATAAGACTAATACCTAAAAGCGCAAAAACAGCTTGTCTTATAGCAAAATGAAACTCATTTACTCCAAAAAGAAGTGTTGTATAGGGAGCAAGTGTGTAAGACAGAATTACACCTGTAAAGATAAGTATCGACACTAAGGTGAAAAGTTTTCTATCTGCACTCATGAGACTACTTTATCTTGTTTATTTTGAGGACAAACTCAACTTCAGGTTTAGATATATGAAGCTCTTTTGATATAGTCTCTACTGAGACGCCTTGCTTGAACAGTGAAATAATTTTTTCATCATCATTTCCATGGATAGAGTTTGGAATACTTATTTGTTTTACTCCACTTTCTAAAAGAGCTATGCGGTTTCCTATTTCTACATCTATGGTGCTAATATTCTCTTGGAGTTGAGTAATTGCCGCCTTGAGCGGTTGAACCATATCGTAGACACTACGTTCTACCTCTTCATAAATATTTTCATCATTCATTCTTTGTGAATTATTTTCTAGATTTTCCTGTGTCTCACTGAGATTCTTTTTAAGATAAAAAAGTTCACGATTTAAATCTTCTACAACAGAAGCAACAGAGTGAATACTTTTGGAGTAGTCTGCATCCTTTGTATATACATAGTAAAGAAGGTATAAAATGACCCCAGCCATTCCAACAACAATGTACTCTATGTTAAAGTTTACAATGTTCACGATTTTTTCTCTCTTGATTCTCTTATTAAAACTCTTTCTCTTGCTGTCATATAGGCACTCCACTCTTTTTCATCTCTATCATGTATCTTTAAAAATTTTGCTAATGTTTCACTCACAGCCTCAAAAAAAACTCCTACATCGCGTTTAGGATAAACAGGCATCTCAATACGACCATAGTAAACTTTTCCAACTTCAAAGAGTGCTTCTTCTAGATTAAAATGCTCAAATCCTATAGATTCGATTTGTCCTTCATGCATAAGTGAAATTCTTTGTGGTACTTCATCTTTTAAAAACATCTCTAATGTATCTATTTTTCTATGCAGTTCTACTACTAGTTGCAGTAATACTTGGTCAGTATCTCTTGTGTCGCCCTTTGCTTTTGCAAGCTTTAACCACTGGCTAATAGGATCGTCATCTGCCTCACTTAACTGCTGATATTCTCTCTTATAAACTTCTTTATTTACTGACTCTTCACTAAAGTAAAGATGTATAGGAGCAGGAACTAAACGCGGTGTACTCATGCCAAACTCCTGTCTAAAATAATAAGAGCTAAAAAGGCTATGCCTAAGTACCCGTTAACAGTAAAAAATGCACGATCTATCTGAGTGAAATCACGACGTACTAACTTTTGCTCATAAGCTAAAACTACTCCACTACCAAATGCAGCCACTAAAGCAGAGAAACCAAGTCCTGCTGACCACACAAAAAGAATCCAAAAAAGAACTGCAAGAGAGTGAAAAATAGCAGATATAAAAAGTGTAGCTTGTGCACCATACATGGATGGAATAGAATGAAGTCCCTTCTCTTTGTCAAAATCTATATCTTGAAGAGAGTATAAAAGATCAAAACCAGCTACCCAAAAAATAACTCCAAGACTAAGAAGAACTGACCAAAGAGGAATACTTGCACTTACAGCTACAACACCAGCGATAGGTGCTAAACCAAGAGATATACCTAAAATAATATGCGCTAGAGAAGAAAAACGCTTGAAGTAAGAGTAAGAACCTAAAACAAAAAGTATAGGAATTGCGAGCTTAAACGCTAAGGGATTTATTATGTATGCTACCACGACAAATACAAAAGCATTCACTCCTATAAAAACTAAAATAGATGAAGCATCAAGTCTTCCATCTACATTTGGACGACTAGCTGTTCGAGGATTTTGTGAATCTATGTCACGATCAGCATAACGGTTTACACCCATCGCAAAGTTTCTTGCACTTAGAGCTGCTAAAACACCTAAGAGTAGAAGCCAAAAACCGAACCAACCATTTGCGGAAACGATCATAGCTATAAAGATAAACGGCAAAGAAAAGATAGAGTGTTCAAACATTACCAACTCGTTAAAATCTTTTGCTTTTTGTATGACTCTTTGCAAGTTTTCAACCCTCTTATGTTAATTACTATCATTCTATCTAAAAGAGCTTAAAAATGATATAATTCTCCCATGAAAAAACTCGCTATTATTGGACCTACAGCATCTGGAAAGAGTGATTTAGCTATTAAAATCGCACAACAAATAGATGCTTACATACTTTCCATAGACTCTTTAAGTATCTACAAAGAGATAGATGTAGTCTCGGCAAAGCCTTCTTTAACAGACTTAAACGCCATCAAGCATTTTGGTATTAATGTTTTAAACCCTGATGAGTACTTTAGTGTTGACATCTTTATATCTCTGTATAAAGAAGTTCTCAAAACATGTAAAAAAGATTCTAAAAACCTTGTTATAGTAGGTGGTACTTCTTTTTATTTGAAGTCGCTTGTTGAGGGTTTATCTTCTCTTCCAGCTATGGATGAAGATGTAAAACACAGAGTCCAAGTTAGACTCAAAGAGCTTCATAAATCATATGAATTACTTTTAAATCTTGATGAAAAATACATGCAAAAAATAGACAAAAACGACTCTTACCGTATAGAAAAAGCTCTGCTTATTTATGAGGCTTCAGGGCTAACTCCAAGTGAGTGGTTTAAGCAAAACCCACCAAAGCCAATCATTGAGAACCTTCCTATATTTAACATTGACGTAGAGCGCGACGTATTAAGAAAAAGGATTGCTTCTCGCAGTCAAAAAATGCTTGAAATGGGTCTTGTAGATGAAGTGTGTATACTTGAGAGAAAGTACTCGCGTTTACCACATTCTATGAAAAGCATTGGAATTGTAGAAGTTTTGGATTTTCTTGATGGAAAGGTTGATAAAAAGCAGATGATAGAGTTAATCTCTATACATACCGCTCAACTTGCTAAACGCCAACAAACTTTTAATAAAACTCAGTTTGATGGCATTGTAAACGCAAGGTTAGAAGAACTAGAAGAGTTAATACTCAACTCGCTAAGCGAGGACTAACCTCTTCCCGTTACTTCTAGTAAGTGGTAACCAAACTGTGTTTTAATTGGTCCATAAACAACACCAACGTCACCATTAAAAACAGCCTTATCAAATTCAGGAACCATTTGTCCTGGTCCAAACTTACCTAAGTCTCCACCCTCATTAGATGAAGGACAGTTTGAATTTGCTTTTGCAGCAGCACCAAACTCAGTTCCGTTTGCTATTTCTGTTTTAATTTCACTACATTTATCTTCGCTATCTACTAGTATGTGTCTTGCTGTTGCCCATGCCATATTATTTTCCTTGTGATTTTATAGTGAAATTTTACACTTAAGTTCTTTAAATTTTATTAAGATTAATAGCTAACTATTATAAGAATCAAAATAACAACACTACTCTTGTATTATATTGTATATAAAAATTAGGATAAAAAATGATAAAAACATTACTAGTTATAGCTGCTCTTTTCTTTGTTGGATGTAGTTCAGATGAAACGAATGTACCTGTTGTACCAAAACTTGTAGTTGGTAAAAGTTTAGCCGACCTAAAGTTAAATGACCAGTTTGAAAAAGCACACACACTTAATGAAGATACATATAGAGTTATTTTTGCATTGGGCAAAGAGTCTGGACATATTTGTAACGACTTCTTTGTAACGCAAGAGCCTACATACTTAGCAGAGCACAACACTCAGTTTGTTGCTGACATAAGTTCTGCACCTTCTGTCATTAGAAGCCTTTTTATCATGCCTGGTCTTAAAGACTTTAAACATACAGTTTTACTTCTTGATAACAAAGCTATCGCCGCACCTTACAGAGAAGGTATGGATGTAGAGAAAATTGTTGTTGTTTATATTTTAAATAAAGAGATTAGTGAGATTAAAACTATTAGTACAACAGAAGAGTTAAAAGCTACTATAGAAAAGAAATCTGTTATGTCTGTCATCGCTCCAGTTATAAACTCTGTTTTAAACTAAAGTTCTAAAAGCACGGTATCTCGCCGTGTGGATTCAAACTTAGGTTGATAAATCTAAGTATTCAGATATATCTTCAAATTTTTTATCAAACTCTTCAGCTGTTATTTTTTTCATAATTTGTTATGTGTTTAGTCCTAAGCATCTTGTCTATGCTTATAATCAACAATTGCTATAATAAGTTTATTATCTTCAATAAGATAAAAAAGTCTATAGTTCCCAACCCTATATCTATAATAACCTTCTAAATTATCTTTTAATTTTTTTATATTAGAACCATAAAATGGATTTTCTTTAAGCTGGGGATAAACAAAAATTTTAATCTTTAAATATAATTTTTTGTCTATCTTTTTTTTAGCTTTTTCAAAAGTTTTAGTTTCAGCAATCTGATACTTTAATGGCATGCCCTTAGGGTACAATTGTATAGTCACCTTTTTTAAAGTCTTCTAATCCATTCATTAGGTTTTTAAAAAGCTCTTTATCTTCTAAAATTTCTGCCATTTCATCTTTTTCTACAAATTGTGATGAAGTTAGATATTGCAGTGTTGCAAATTCTATGAAATTTGAAAGGTTTCTTCTTTGACCTTCTGCTGCAAGCTTTATCATATCATAGATTGAATCGTCAACTCTCATCGTTACCGTTTTCATTGCATACTCCTTTGAATATTTATATATCTAATTATATTCAAATTTATTCACTTTGTCAATTTATTGAATTATCACATAACGACTGTCGTGAGCGATAATTTTCCCGCTAGGGTAAATTATTGGTCTCCTCATACTTGTTATATAGCTGCGGCAGTAGTGTTTAAGCTTTGAAGTTTTTCTGCTAACCACATTTTTATAACAGCTTGACGACTTACACCAACATGCTTAGCTTCTTTGTCTAAAGATTGAACCATCCAAACTGGAAAGTCAATATTAACTCTTTTTGGTTCTTCATTTATCATCTTAATTTTTGATGTATCAAAATGCTCTAATATATCATCTTGATTATCATCGAATATTTTATCTAGCTCTGATGCTTTCATAAAGTTTACTCTCCTTTTCTCTTGAAAGTCTAACAGAAATAATTCTAACATTTGCATTTCTGTATGTAATAATAGCAGTATAGTTTTTTGAGTCAATTTGTCCTAAAACTAAAAATCTATCTTCATCTTTACTTTGTGGAGACGGAATTTCAAAAGAATACGGGTCTTCCCATAACTTTTGAGCTTCTTCAAAATCAATACAATGTTTAGACTTATTTATATTTTTGTTTTGTCATATTCAAATTTCATACCTAAGTTATACCATAATTATATGAGAATTGATTTTATAGGGAAGTTTTGATATATCTTTATTGTTTCTTACACTCAAAAAAGTGGAGATGTTACCCCTGGGGTGTAATTTTGGGTGTAATTTTGAAGCTTTTCTTCATACATGAGCAGTTACAAAAGAAATTTTAGAAAAGATAAATGATAAGTGAATTATTACAGAAAAAGATTATCAATTTTGACTAGAATTTTTAAAAACACAAGAAGATCAAGAAAAAAATAAAACGCATATTGATGAGGCTATAGAAAACATCAATTCAAGATTAAATTGAATAACGATAGAAATGCCACAACCAAACACTCAAATCACATAAAAAGTTTAGACTAAAAATCTAAGCTTTTTTTACTTCCCACCCTCAAACTTCTTCTTCAACTCCTTAGCCTTTTCAGCACTCTCCACATTCAACTCAACAATATCATCAAATGCAAATCCTTTCATAATAATCTCATACAATTCAGGCTTATTTTTTCTCCAATTTCTAAGTGTTACAGGTGTAACATCAATATACCCAGCCATATCTCTTTGAGTCATATTTCCCACCTTTTTTAGGTAAGAATTTAACCCATAAGTCTTGAAACTACAACTAGTTAAATATTAACTATTATTTGTTGATTTATAGTTATATTTAACTATAATCTATTTTGCTAGTTAAATATTAACTCAAAAAATTAAAAAAGAGTTAATTTTAATAAATAAAATTTGACATTGTCAAGTAAATTCATAACATATAAATACTTTCCTTATGAAAGTACAGTAAAACAATGTACTTTTGTAAGCAAAAGTAACAAAATTAAAATAAAAAGTGAGGAAGAAATCATGAAAAAGTTATTAATAACTGGATTAGTTGGTTTAAGTTTAGTAGTTGGAGCGAATGCTTCTGTAAGAGATACAACTGTAAATGTTTACGGTGTTGGTGCAAAGACTGATAAAAATCAGGACAGTTCTGCTGGTGCAGGTATTATGCTTGACAGTGAAAATGTTAAAGTAAAATTAGAAGCTACTTCTGATTTTATCAAAACTGGTGCTGTTTTAAAGTTTAATCCTTTAGAAAAGTATTACATTAAAGTTGGTTTGAATTATTTAAATCAAAAAATGTATGCTCCTGATAATACAAATGCAAAAGTTAATCAATACTCTGGTGCTTTAGGTACTGGTTATATGATAAGCAATGATTTGTATATTGAACTTGGTGGTTCTATTACTCAGCTTGACGGTTCTAAAGTTGGTGCTGATTATGAAGTAAAAGATGAAACAACTTCATTAACTTACTTAGAAGTAGCAAAGCGTTGGTTTGATGTACTAGATACAACAGCAAATGCAGGACAAGTATTTCACGAGTTTAGTAATGATGAGTTCTCATATGGTGTCGGTGTAGATTACTACCCTACAAATAACTCAAAATTAGGATTTAACTATCAAAATGAAAAGAATAATATCGTAAGTGTTTATTCTGCTCAATACGGTTATCTTTTTGCTGAGTATGTAGATAATATCTCCAGCAAGACTAATCAAGTAAATGCAGGTTTCAAAATTGCATTTACAGACATTACAGACTTCTCTACTTACAGTATGCCTAAAAATATCAAGCCTCATCTTTCAGAACTTCACAGATTTGAAAGTATTGCCTTTGGTACAAATATGGAAATACAAAGTAGTGCAGGTGTAAGTAAAACTGCTGAGGCTATAGCAAGAGATAACACTCCTGCAATATCAAGTCCTACTATATCGTTAGCAAATCAAAGTGTTAATGATAATGGTGGTTTTATAACTACTGATTTACCTGCTCCTACAGTTTCAAATGTTAATGCTGGTGCTGTTTATAGCATAGTTGGAGACCCTACAGGTGGAAAACTTACTATTAATGCAGGAACTGGTGTGGCTACTTGGGATGGAGATTTAGGTGGAGATACTGATTATAGTATTACTATTAAAGTTCTAAATACTGATGGTGGAACTAGTTCTACTACATTTACTTTAACAGTTATTGATAACGGTTAAAGCAAAAAAAATTAAAAGCTTAGATTTTTTTCTAAGCTTTTTTGTATAATATAAAACTACACCCCTGTGAATGAATCTCCACTTTTTACAACTTTGCTAATCAAAGATTTAGAAAGATTGAGATAACGACACATTTTGGTATTGCGGCCTATAAAGCTGAGCAAATGTGTTTAGTTATAAATGCAAGAACAAGTGGAGCAGTAGGAGGAATGGATACTCATGGAGACCATGACATACAACATCCTTTATGCATTGATGAAATCGTAGAACAGATAGATGCTTTAGTCACTGACTTAAAAGAAATGGGGGTTTACGATGATAGTGTAATCGTCGTTGGCTCTGATATGGGTAGGACGCCTCAGTACAACTCCTTTAACGGTAAAGATCACTGGCCTATCACTAGTATGCTACTTCTAGGAGGACGAGTCCAAGGTAACCAAGTAATAGGAGAAACTACAGACCTTCTTGAAGCTAAAAAAGTCGATCCTCAAACTTTAGAACTATCAGAAAATGGGATAGAACTAACCTACCCTGATATGCATCAACTCTTTCGTCGTTACTCAGGTATTGAAAATACAGCTGTTTCAAAAAAATATGATCTCAAAGCACAAGAGTTAAACATTACAAAGTTTTTCAAAATTTAATAAATACTAAAATAGTTGTAGATCAAAAAATTTACGTACAGTTAAATGCAACTGAAGATACTTTTAGGCCCTTAATATTTGAGAGTATCATGCTAGAGTCTTTTTCAATTGCAATAAGTCCAATGTTTTTTGCTTTTGTAAACTCTTTTAAATAGTTAGAATTCTTATTAAAAAGTGCTGTTGCATATGCATCTAGTAGGTCTATATCCAATCCGTTTTGTATAATTGTAACTGAACTATATATGTTAGATGACATTCCAGTTTGTGTGTTGAGTATATGGTTGTTTTGTGGTGAGTCAATAAATCTTTCATAGTCTCCACTTGTCGAAATAGAGATGGCATCTTTTGAAGTCTTTATAAAACCAATAGACCCATCACTGTTGGGGTCTTTTATAGCTATATTATAACTTTTACCAAAACCAACTATTTCTCCACCTACATCAACAAGTGCCTTTGTTGCCCCTACTTCTTTTAAATATAGTGCTATTAACTTAGACACATACCCCTTACCAATACCACCTAAGTCTATCCTCACTCCACTCTTTTTAAATGATATACTCTGCTCTTGTATATCAAGTAGTTTGTAGTTGACAAGTTCCTTTTTCTCTTCTAGCTCTTCTTTACTTGCTAGCTTTTGATTGGAAAACCCAAAATGATATGCTCCATGACTTAAAGAGCCAATGGTAATGTCAAATGCACCAGCACAAAGCCTTGATGCTTCAATGCATCTTTTAAAAAGTACAATATCTTCTTCTTCACAAAACACTTTTTCTTTACTGGCCGTTGTATTTATTTCATATAAAAAAGAGTCTTGCTTGTATGCACTATACCTCTTCTCAAAATCAGTTGCTATTTTATAAGCTTGATAGAGAATACTTTTTGAGACATTTGCCCTTATGAGAATTTTTGTACTCATAACTTTAGCTTCAAGAGCCTTTTCAAAAAATCTCAATATTAAAAATCGTATTCTATAGATAGAGTAGTATATACTGCTGTTATTTTATCAATGTCATACCAATTTTTTATATATGCATTTTCAGTTGTTTGATACATATCTATACTCGCAGTTACTTTATATGGACTAGAAATTGATGGTTTGTATATAAAAGGAATTCCAATATCATAAGAGTCAAAAGCACTCATTCTATAATCAACCGCAAAGTATTGGTCATCTAAACCATAAGCACCAACATCTTTAGCAAAAAATGCATCCGATTGTGAATAATATCTTAATCGTAATCCTGATGTAACACTACTTCCAAAATCACTTAACCATTCTGTACTAACAGTATGTGAAGATATATCCCAATCATCTGCATAGTATCTATATGAGTAGTTAATACTGTTTCTATCATTTAGCATTACTATGCCCTTGAATGCGAATGCATGAGCTGTTCTTGTTTCAGGGTATTTCTCAAACTTTGCAAAAGTATCTTGTTTGACATAGTTGTATGGAGATGCTAAAAAACCTTCGCTATACATAAGTGAGTATATAAACTGAATGGATGCCGTAGGGGATAAAAGTTGATTTATCGACATATCAATTTTACCCTCTTTTCTATCATCTCTTGGAAGGTTTCTGTCAAATGCAGGAATCCATGTATCATCTGATTGTGAAATACCTATTCCAATTGCTGTATTTTGCTCATTGAGTTGTCTTGTATAGTTAATAAAAAATGCCCTACCTTCATAGTCACTCTCAGTAGAGTAATAAACACCACCACTCAAAGCATTGTTAGTATCTTCATATGCCATAGTTAAAGTTGGAGCGTAACGAACTTCTTCAAAAGTGCCCTCTTTTGGAGATGCACCAGTCACAACATCAACCACAGCTGGACTACCTCCATTTTTAAAACTTGCAGCAGCTATAGTGTCTACTCTAAGTTTTACTCCAATTAAAAAGTTTTTTGAAAGGGTTTTCATTAATGAAAATGTTGGGGAGTAAACTTGAACATCTGCTGTATCGTTGTAGCTGTTCAAACCTACAGTTGTGCTGTCTTTTAAAGAAGATGCATAAGATTTTAAAAATGGTACTAGAAGCATTAAACTAATAAAAAGAGATTTCATCACCTGCATCCACATCCTCCTTGAAAACTACTATCTCCTCCTGCACTTGCTTCACGTATTAAGAAGATATGACTCTCTTGTTCAGCTCTCTGCGCTAAAGGTGAAAGGCTCATCTTATCTTGTGCAAAATATTCTTTTTCATAAGGCATAACTCGCACAAGTGCATCAGAACATCCAGTAAGTAGTACTAATGATACTAAAAAAATATACTGCATTTAAATTACTTTAATTTATCTATTTTAATTTTGAGTTTAGCTATATCATCATGCGATAAACTACCCACAATCACATCTCTAACTACTCCTTGTTTATCTATGAGGTATGAAGATGGCATACCTTTTGCACCATAAGCTTTTGGCATAGATTTACTAGGATCATATAACGCTATAAATGGTCTTTTATAGCCTAACTCTTTTTCAACACTTTCTAGGAACTCTTGTGAGCTACTACTTGACTTATCTATGCTTACTGTTACTATTTTAAAGCCACTCTTATACTCTTGTTGAAGTGTGAAAAACTCTGGCATCTCTTTTTTACATCCTCCACACCAACTAGCCCATAAGTTTACCAGTACAACTTCTCCTTTGAAGTCATCCATAGAGTATGATGTAGTAGCATCTAGTGTTTGAAGTTTAAAAGCAACCGCATTATCGCCTTTTGTAACTTCTGCAGATAGACTGAGTGTTAGTAGCACCATTGTTATAATTTTTTTCATATTTTATTCCTATTGACATAAATTTACATTTGATTGTACAAATAATGGACTTGTTACACCATTATTATGACAAGCATTACATGATATTCTATTGCTGAAGTCTATTGCTGAATCTATAGAATATTCTGCACTACTAAAACTATGAGAAGCAAAATTTGATTGTGCTAGAGTTTGGTTTGTGTCTCTTGTTATGATTCTCATAGTATATGTTCCATTAAGAGGAGCATTAAAGAGTCTATCTAGTAAAAATACATTTCCTTGACCAAGGTTACCTTTTGACTCTTCATCATAGTAGTTTACAGTAGAGTGAACTACATTCGAACTAGCATCTAAAAACTCAACTGCCAAGTCTGCATTACAGGTATTTTCTAAGTCGTTCATATCTTCAACATTAGCACTTTTATAAAGTGTACCTGCTATTGTTAGATGTTTGTTCGGAGCTAAGTCAAGATTGTGACAGGAAAGGCAATCTCTTCCTTGAAAGTGTGATCCTCTATCTGCCGCACTTACTGGTTGTGTTAACTTTTGAGTTTCTTCTCCACACCCAATGAAAAAGAGTGCAAGAGTAGTAGCAACAATGGTTTTATAGTATTTCACTTAAAGTTCCTTAACGATACACATTTTATGAAAATATATCTAAATCTTCAATAGTTCCAGCTAGGGGGTAGTATTGTGTTAAGAGTTGGTTATTCTCTATTTTTGCTAGTTTTCGCATGGCTTTATTTATATGAGCATAAGTTATATTTATCCCATTTTCATCAACTGCTAAAGTGGTAGGGTTTACTTTTAAAGCATCGTGTCTATGAGTAGAAGCACCGACAACACGGCCACCTGTAATTCCTTTACCCATAAACATCATAGAACTAACACTCCAGTGATCTTTACCGTTACCACTATTATAGCCAGGTGTTCTGCCAAATTCAGAGCCAATTACAAAAATAACATTATCAGAGATACCTTGGTTTTCTGCCTCTTGTTTGAGTAAATCTACACCTTTTAATAATCTAGCTAGTCTTGGTATATGAGTAGCATCATGGTTTCCATGTGTATCAAAACTACCAAAATTGATATTAACACTTGCAGTCAGTCCAGCCTTATAGCCCGCCATTGCAAAACGACCTTGAGAAAAAACTTGATTGTTTCTATCTGGGTGTGTATTTACATCATCTGGTAAAAACTCTACTAATTTTTTAAGTTCATTGGAGCCACTATGAGCTAAACCATATTGTTTTGCTAACTTTATAATAGACTCCAGACCTTGATTTGCTATTGTTCTGTTTGTGCGTGCTTCATTTGCTGCTTTAATTCTATTAAAATCATCATCATGAAAATAGTTATTATCATCATTATATCGATTTACAAAAGCGAGTTCATTTATTGCATTCATATTGCTCAGTCGTGTTCCTGCTACAACACCAAATGTTTCATCATATCCACCAGCTGTAATAAATGCTAAAGGAGAAGCAGGATTACTTATACCTGCAACTAAGGCAGATAAAGCAGGGTATCCCTCTGAAAGTTTTCCACTCATCATATATCTACGACCTGAGTCATGACCATTTGTTTGAGTATCTATTCCGTTAACGACTAAAAGTTCCGCACCAAACTTATCAAAAAAAGTTGAGAATTCATAATCAACATTGTTGTCATCTAAACCTCTAACTGGAGCATATTTAATAGCAGAAGCTGAAGTTGATGTTGCAATATCAACATTTGCATAACTCCTATTCATTGCTGCTGATGTAGGGTTGTCATTTGAATCCAACTCTTCTTCAAGGAAGCCTTTAGGGTCACAAAAAGATGTTGGATCCCAACCACCAGATGCTTGAACAAACACCCAAAGAGGGTTATCGCCTACATTTGCTTGAAGTGTGTTTGGAAAAAGAGCCATTGCCGCAACAACCGATGTGTATTTCAAAAAATTTCTACGTAACATAATATTCTCCTTACTCTGCACTATTTTCATAGACAAATTTAAAATCACTTAAAAGATAAGCGACAACTACTTGCCATGAACGGATAACATAATTAGCATCTCGATAAACTCGATCATCTGCTCTACCATCATTGTATAATCCTTCACGAGTTACTGGATCATAGTGAAGTTCACATACATCCATTATTTCTTTTGATTCATCACCAAGAGAAATACGATTTTTACCCGCAGTATACGTTTGCATAAATAGCTCATATGTCTTTTCTAGCTCAACAGTACCTAGAGGAAGTTCTTCGCCTAATATATGCTTATGAAGATGCTGAATATTTTTCTTTATCGCTGCGATAAAAAATTCATTTTCAGGTTCTAATGTTGTACTCACATATGGGAAAAGCTTACGTTCACTAGCAGGAAAATAAAAATCTCTTGAAACAGGATAGCATGACATCTGAAGAGCCATACGAGTCTGAATACTTGCCATAACGCCATTAAGCTCTTCTACTCTAGTTGAAATAGATCCTGAGTTAATACCTCCATAAAGTATCTTGTAATTATCATCTCTTAGAAGTCTGTGAGTATATGATCTATTGTTGTCAGCATCACCTTGTCTTCTATATATACTCCAGTAGTAACCCATAACATCATATATTTTACTGTTAAGTGCTTCTGGCGTTATAAGTTTAGCCTGCCCTAGTCTCTCTGAGAGTACACTATTTGTACTCCCAGTTGCTACAGCTCTATAGAGTGGTGACTTTACAATCTCTTTTATAACAAGTTTAGCATCAAGACTACTTGCTATAAACTTATCTTTAATAGCCTCTAAAATAGAATTTTCATATGTATATGCTTCTAGTTTATTGACATAGTCAATATCGTCACTGACAGGCTGAGTTAATGCATCTCTTCCTAACAGTGCTTTATAAAACAGCTTTACTATAGACTTAGCAAAACGTTCATCTTTTGTAATTTCACCTGCTAACCATTGTAGTAAGTTTCCTGATGCACTTTGTGGTGCAGTATTTGACAAGCTTATTCCAGCAGTTTGTGCTACGTCTCCACGAAAACCAGGTCTATATCTACCATTATTATCCCAGTTTTTAAAAGCACTTGCTATAGGCTCCATCACATTGTGACATACTGTACAGTTAGGATTTGTCCATGTTGCTGTATCGCTTACTACTTCATCAGAATTTAGCGGACGATTTGCCAATCCTAATATATCTGTATCTAGAAAGAAAATCTGTGCTTTAGCAGATCTGTGACGGTCCAAGTTAGTATTTGTAGAAGGAAATCTATTTAAGTAAGTGATAGTTGTAAAAATTCCTGCATGAGGAATACCATCTATTTTTGCTTCTCTAAATACATCTTGTGGATATTTTGCTTCTATCTCGTCTTTAGTGACATTTAACTCATGCACATATGTAAACCCACTTATGTCAATGTCATATGTTTTTGCAGAAAATGGATTTACCATTACATAATCAGCTGTTAATATCTCACTAAATGGACGGTTCTCTTTGATTACATGGACTATTAACTCTATCGCTTCTCGTGATATTGCATAGTTTGTGTAGTTGTCAATTTCGTTGTATTCACCATCATCAATATCTTCCCACCATCTCCTTTGTGGAAAGTCCGTACTACTTAAAAGGTTTTCTCCATCATGTCCAGGTGTATAAAAGTCTGTTAATAGTACATCGTTAAAACTAAGTCTAACCCAGTCATAAAAAGCTTTGCTTTGCATATATTTGTCAAGGGAAGCATCTATGTCTTCTATAGATTTTACACTGTTTATTTCATCACTATTTGGTGCTTTTCCTTGTATGGCATAAGAGGCACTTCTAAGAGTTTTTGTGGGCGAGAGCAGTGATACTGCTGCATTTGTAAGTGTTGTATTTTGAGTGGCACTTACACATGTCTTGGTGTCTTTAACATATGCAACAAATTCTTCAACATTATCTTTAGCAGTACCAGTTAGCTGTACACCCCCACTATGAGAAACTTCATTTGAACCTTTTTGGACAAGTTGTGATCCTGCTGATTTTATATAGGTCTGTAAAATATTATAATTTTCAGCCTTATTATCACCAAGAGGACTCGCTAAAACTAACCTATTACCCTTGTAGTCACCGCCAGAAGAGTGGCAAGAGACACATGAGCTAAGTGCTAAAGAAACAGAGTCATTAAAATACTCTTGCTTACATGATTCAGTATTACCTTGTACTTTTGCACTATCGTCTGTGGTCTCTTGAGAATTACATCCTACAAGAAAAAGAGCAGTAATAATCGAACTATATGAAAGTAATTTTTTCATTTTATTCTCCTAAATGTTTAAAGTTTTTAAGGTTTAATAAGAATTATAGGTGGCAAGTATAATGTTGAAGAATATTTGCAACTCGGCTATCTTAATAACATAAGACCCATAAGCTTTCCGTCCTTGCTTCGCAACAAGTTTGGCATTTTAAATACTTATATAAGAAAATTCTATAATAAGTAACATTAAATCATTATTAAACATATAAATAAGAATTTGCAAGAAGCTAGAGAAGGCTGTCAAAAATTATGCGATGATTAGCTTGTTTTACTACTAGACTCTTCTGTAGAGTTTTCTTCTTCCATTTTTGCTCTATCTGCTTTACAGATATAACGCGGTTTAGACGAAGTGTTTAACTTCTTTCTAGCACTTTTGAGGCGTTTATCGTACAGTTTTTGAATCTTAGCATTTCTATTCATCTTATTCTTCCTTAACTATCTTAACTTTTAGCATATATAATGCATTTTTGAAAGTATACACTTCTTTTTTATCTTCACCTAATCCTTTATTTTTTTTATTGGTGTATTTAGTTAAAATGCGGCATGAATAAAAAACAAATAGCTATTTTAAGTGTCGGAAATATATCAAATCAAGATGAAGGTATTGCTTTATATGCGAGTAAATACTTAGAATCTAACTACAGTTTTCACCCAAGTGTAACATCAATATCCCCAGCCATATCTCTTTGAGTCATATTTCCCACCTTTTTTAGGTAAGAATTTAACCCATAAGTCTTGAAACTACAACTAGTTAAATATTAACTCAAAAAATTAAAAAAGAGTTAATTTTAATAAATTAAATATTGACATTGTCAAGTAAATTCATAACATATAAATACTTTCCTTATGAAAGTACAGTAAAACAATGAACTTTTGTATTCATTCCCATTATAGTTAACTAAACCTTAAATCACATTATTAATAGACATAAAGAGTGTCCTCTACTATCAGCTTAAAACTGGCTAATATTAGGGGAGTATTTGTATTTTTGGAAGCATATGCGATGAAAATTATCGCTTAATCTTAAGAAACTGTACTATATTATTCTAAAGCTCTAAAAGCACGGTATCTCTCCGTGTGGATTCAAACTTTTTACATCCACTCTCAAAAGCACCGCCCTCTCCCACTAAAATACACTTATGTTTTGCACGAGTAATCGCAGTATAGATAAGCTTTGTATTATGCATAATGAAGTGTGTGAAACTCATAGGAATTACCACTATGTCATACTCCATACCTTGCACTTTATGAATTGTCAGAGCATATGAGAGCATCAGGTGAGACTTTAACTCTTCATACTCATACACCACTACGACATCTTCATTTGGATAAAAAACAAAAAGCTGTTCATCATCTTCTTCTATCTTAAAAAGGAGTCCACTCATTCCGTTAAATATTCTTCTAACACTAGACTCCTCTCCCGTCTTAAAACCATCCCCACTCCAAGAAGTCATGTTTTCATTTTTTGTATGGACTACTTTATCCATTAAACGAAACTCTAAACTACCGCGTTTAACACACTTGCTCGGGTTTGGGTTAAAGTAGTCTTGGAGAACTTTGTTTAGGTTTGTAGTGCCTAGTATGCCACCCTTCATAGGTGTTATGACTTGAAAGTAATTTAGATACTCTTTTATCTGTTTATTCTTTAGTCTGTACCTAGCTTTTTCTATGGACTCTACAACTCTGTGTACTATTTCGGCCACGATATTGTTAGAGTTCTCATCACGAAGATTTTTGAGTTCATCTTGGGAAAGTTGGTTTCGTAGAGAATAGTAGTTTTGTATACTCACATCTGTAAATTCAAAGTCATCATACTTCTCTCTATAATGAGGTACATTCCCTTTTCGGATATCATTGGCTATAAGGGTTATGGCTTGTTCTTCACTCTGTCTATAAATCTTTGTTAGCTTTACTATAGGCGCAAGAGAGAGTTCTAAAACATCACTCAGTACATTGCCTGCTCCAATCGGAGGAAGTTGTGCATCATCACCTACGATGATTACTACAGCCTTTTTAGATATCTTTCTCATAAGTCGCGCAAAAAGCGAAGAGTTTATCATAGAAGCCTCATCAATAAGCACAACGGAATAAGGAAAAGTATCTAGACTCTCATGCTTTATAAGTAAAGACTGAATCGTAGCCGACTCATACCCAGTTGTGTCACTTATACGCTGAGATGCTATCCCACTTAAAGCACATGTCATGATTTCTTTTTTATCATATCTTGTGTTGAGTATTTCTAAAATTGTTTTTGAAGTTGTACTCTTTCCTGTTCCTGCATAACCAACTAAAAACAGAAGTCCTACTCCTGAGTTTATCATTTGGACAGCTTCTGTTTGTTGCTCTCCAAGTTTTAATTCTGACTCTTTTAAAAAAGCATCTAAATCGCCAACAAAACCGCTATTTTTTATCTTCGAACGAGTAGCAAAGTCATCATATAAAAACTTTTCTGCATCATAAAGTCTAGAAGGTGAAACACGGTTGTTCTTCATAATGACTATGCTTCCCTCACCTACTCTCTCAACTAAAGCAGCTTCATAAAGGTTCGTCCTATTTGTAAAAAGTAACAACTCATCGAGCCCACTAAAAAGAACTTCTTTAGAGATACAAGAGTTTCCTTGTGCTTCGCAGTAATTAAGCAAAACATAATCCATAGCAGAGCTAATACGCCCTTCATCTTCTTTTTCTACTCCCATTTTAAGAGCAAGTTCATCTGCTCTTTTAAAACCTATGGAGTTTATATTTGTCAGGACATATGGGTTTTCTTTTATTTTTGCACAGGGTGCGTCAACATCTTTCATCGCAGTTGCTATAGTAGTTAAAAGAGCTGGTGAAACGTCAAAAGGACTTAAAAATTCTCCGAGTTCTCTCATGGAACGAAATTGTTTCCAAGAGTTCTGAATCTTTTTAAGTCGTTTCTCTTTAATACCTTTAAATTCTAATAGTCTCTCGATGTCGTTATCGAGTATATCTATAAGCCCCTCTTGTCCAAACTGCTCAATTAAATCTGCTGAGAGTTTTTTAGTGAAGCCTTTGATGATTTTGTTTAAGAAGAAAAAGAGTTCGTTTTGATTTACTTTGAGGGAGTCAAACTTGAAAGTTTTGCCATGTTTTTTATGCTCATGCCACTCACCACTTAGAGTGATTGCAGAACCTTTTATATTTTCAACAGAACTCTCATAATAAGTACCACTTATCTTCTCATCAGACTTTAAAACAGCTATAAAAAAGCCATCTTCTTCAAAAAGGATTCTATCAATTTGACCTATTAAAGTAGTTGCCAATGTTATATACTTAAATAATTTTCTATGATTTGGTCTGAAACATCTTCATGTTCATGAAGTATCATTTTTGATATTACAAAATCTATTTTATTAATTATTTCTTCCTTACTCAATAAATATTTTTCTAAAATTAATATTTTTTCTTGATTATTCATTATTATCTCTATTTATCTTATTTAACTAGAATTGACATATTACTTTCAAGAATTAAAATTTATGCTATAATTTTATCAGTTGGGACAATTAGAGAGCATCAACTCTCTAAAAGCTTTTAATATAACCTTAGTTCATAAAGAACTAAAAGTATAACAATTATGACGCTTAATCGCATTGTTACATCCTTTTGGTTACAAGGCTGACCCTGTCCCACCTTCCACCTCACAATACAACTCATACATCATAATCGACAACCGATTGTACAATTATAATATTTTTTGTAATGCTTAGTAGAAAACATGGCAATATGCCACACTTTAAAGCTATTTTGTAACTATTGCGAAGCTTATGTCTAGAATCTCTTTATGCTCTTTAATATACTTGTTTAAATCTTTGAGTTTTAGATTTTGGATCTGTTCTAGTTCTAGTTCAGAACTTCCTAGCTCAAAACCTTTATAGTACTCCTGAAAAGTTCTACTTAAACGCTGACTCATAGTCTCAACACGTAATGGCTCTGAACCAAGTATGAACTTTTTCGTCTGCTCTAATTCATCTTTAGTCACACCCTTTTTAACAAAAGTAGCTATCACTTCTTTAACTGTTGCTTTAGCTTCTTCCATAGACTCAAGTTTTGTTTGTAAATAACCGCTCATATAAGAGCTAGATTTTGTCACATTTACTCTTGCGTATGCAGAGTAAGCAAGACCACGTTTTACACGTACTTCTTCCATTAAACGTGAACCAAATCCACCTGTACCAAGTATAAACATAGCAACTCTAGCCTTGTAAAACTCAGAGGAATCTATACTGATGTCATATGGCGAACCAAAATAAACATATGCTTGTTCAGTCTCGCGTTTAAGTACAGAATTTTTAATTTTTTTATCAACTTTAATCTGTACTAAAGGCTCACTTTTTCCAACTTCTAATGTAGATAAAACCTCAGTAAGTGTCTTTTTAACAAGTTTAATATCAATATCACCACCAACAACAACAATAGCACGAGAAAGTACTATATGTTCTGCTGTAAATTTCTTTACATCTGTCATATTAATACTTTCAACACTCTCTTTCGTTCCACTTGATGGCTGTGCAAGAACAGAACCAGTAAACAAAAGACTTTTAAGTTCATTCCCTGCAATATAATCAAAGTCATTCTCTTTACGACTCAAACCACCAACTGTCATAGTTTTTATCTTCTCGAGTGCTTTAGCAGAATAGTTAGGGTCTTTTAACAGTGTCTCTAAGCAATTCATACTATTTGCATACTCATCTTTTAAAGAACTTACTTCTAAAACAAAAGTTTCAGTTCCTGAATGAGCAGAGATACTAATGGCCTTAGATTCAAGTGCCTCAGCAAAAGCATTAGAACCCTCTGTTTTTGTACCCTCATTTAAAATCTTAGCTGATACTTTGGCTAAACCTGCCTTTTGAATATCAGTGATACTTCCACTGTTTGTAAAAACTATTTGTGTACTTACAAGTGGTAATCTGTTGTCTTCTTCATAGATTAAAGGGATTTTTACACCCTTGATTTCTATTGTTTCTGTTTTAGCTGCCATAAGTATCTGTCCTATTATTAGTAGTGTTAAAAATATTTTCATTATATCTAGTTGAAAATTTCTAATGTTTCATATGCTGTATTTCTTACAGCTGGTATTTCATCTATGTCTTTAATGAGTTGTACCATCTCTTCTTTAGCCATTACATAAGCTGCGCCTGCAGAACTTACAACATTTTCTTCCATCATAGTAGAACCAAGATCATTTGCTCCAAAACGCAGTGCCATCTGACCGATGTAAGGACCTTGTGTTACCCAAGAACTTTGTATGTTTGGCACATTATCAATGTAAAGTCGTGCAACTGCGAGTAAACGCAGGTAACGGTTTGAAGATGGTTTGTCCATATCTGGAATCAAAGCTAAAAGTTCAGTATTTTTTCCCTGAAAACTCCACATGATAAATGCACGAAAACCACCAGTTTCATCTTGAAGGTTTCGTATCATATCAAAGTGATCTACAATCTGTTCATCAGTTTCAACTGTTCCATACATCATAGTAGCAGTACTCATGATGTCGAGTTTATGAGCTTGACGATGTACATTTACCCAAACTTCCGCATCTATTTTCTTTGGAGCGATGATATCACGAACTTTATCTGAAAGTATTTCTGCACCAGCACCAGGTATGGAAGCTAAACCTTTTACTTTTAAACGCGATAGCACTTCTCCAATTGTTATGCGAGAAACCTTAGCAATAAAATCTAGCTCAATAGAAGAAAAACCGTGAATAGTAATACTCGGGTATTTAGTATGAATATGTTCAACTAAATCCTCGTACCACTCTATTTTTAGCTTAGGGTGTACTCCACCTTGAAAAAGTATCTGTGTACCACCGATTTCAAGAAGTTCGTCTATTTTGTCATCTATCTCTTCGAAAGTTAAAACGTAAGCATCTGCATCTTTTTCATGTCTATAAAAGGCACAAAACTTACAGTCAACCCAACAAATGTTCGTATAGTTAATATTTCTATCAATTACAAAAGTGGTAATACCTTTTGGGTGAAGTTCTTTTTTACGAGCACTAGCCATCCGGCCAAGTTCCTTTAAATCAGCATTCTTTATTAAATCGAGAGCCTCTTCTTTAGTCATTCTTTGGCGTACAATTTTACTCATTATTTCCAACCTTTATTTTTAGGGTTTATCGATTTTTTCTTAACAAAAACAGTGTAAGCTATATAAAAAATAATCATCATAAAAATCATAAGTCCAAATATTTGAACCCATGCACTTAGGTTCATTACTTTAGAAACTATGCTCCTATGCTCTTTGTTATCTATGTTAACTTCAGCCATTTGGGCAACATGTGTCATTGCAGATACTGCTAAATTACCATCAGGTATATTTATATGACAAGAGATACAAACACCTCTTCTATCTAACTTATCTCTCTGCTCTTTTGAAAGGGCTTGTGAAAGTTTAAAGTGATGACCAACAGTCATTACCTGTGTACCATTTTCATCAACAAACTGAGAATAATCATACTTTAGGTTAGGAATTGCAGGTATTTGCTCATCCGTCTTTTTTACAAGTAACTTTTTATCAGCAGTCATTAAATCCATAATAGTTGTTTTAGTGGCATCACCATTCATTTTTCCGCCACCTATACCTAAACCAAGTGCCTTATCTGAAGAGTGACAAGATTCACAAGTTCTAGACTCTTTACTTATAGTATGTGGTTGAACAGGGGACATATCAATAGCATTTTGTCCTTCTTCACCAGCACCTTCGACATTTGGTATTTTAAAGATATGGTTTTGTAAAAGTGCTTCGCCATCTTGCCCAATTACAGTAATTGTAGTCTGACAACCTGGGATAACTGGAGTGATGCGACCCTCACCGTTTTGAGCAAGTGCTGGGTCTTCCCATCTTAAAAAACTTCTTGTTTCTGTTACTTTTCCTGGGACTAAGTACTTCTTCAAGTCACGCATTCCACCCGTTGTACCGTGGATATCTTTATCATGTGAAGCTTTTAAAAAGTCAGGGTTTTGTTTTCCACCAGAGTAGTCAACTTTTACATGACATCCATAACATTGTGGTGCCCATGCAGCATGACAAGTGTAGCACTCAAGCTCCGTTGTATGTGCTTCAATCACATCCATTGCAACGAGTGCTTTTTTAGATAGCTTATTTTGAGCTTTTAAAAGCTTCAAAGGTTTTAGTTCTATGTCTTTTCCGGATGCAAGATGCATTATGATTGTATTGCCCTTTTTAACAGCCTTTGGTAATGGATTACCACGTGCTGTAAGTATAAAACCATCTTCTTTCTCTGGTACATATCCTTGCTTTAGATAATCAGCTACATTTTGAGCAACACCACGTGCTTTACCTTTTTTCACCTCATCTTCGAACTCATCAGAGTAACCAATAGGAAGTTCCCAAGGGTAAGAAGTTGTTGTTCCGTGACAATCTTGACACTCAACCTCAACCGCGGCTAAGTTTGCTCCACCTAAAAAGCCATCTCCATGAAGGTCATTTGATGTATGACAATCCTGACATAACATCCCCTTTTGATAGTGAATATCTTCTTTCATATGAAGATAGCGTTTAGTATGAAGTTTTGGTTGACCATTGCCTTGTTTATCAAATGTTGAGTTATACGCAGTTTCCATAAGACCTTGGTAAGAAACACCTATTCTTTTACCACGGTTATGACAAGTAGCGCATGTCTCAACTGGAACTCCGGAATACTCTACATCGTTTACTTTTACTTTTACCTTACGAGAAGATTGGAGTTGGTGAGTAAGCATATGACCTGGATTTTTCTTTGAAGTTGCTTTATCATTTCCTTCATAAAAACCCTCATTAGAGTATGGAACATGACACGATGCACAGCCAATTCCTCTAAAATCACCGCGTTTTTCTCGTCCTTTACTACCAGTATGGCAGCGTAGGCACTCTTGACGAAGATATGTATAAACAGCTAAAGATGGATCTTTGTGTACTTCTTCAACTGTTGGAGCATCTCGAAGTTGTCTCATTTGCTTAGGAAATGCCTGTGGTTCCATAGTCGCTAGTTTTTCCATATACTTTTTATATACATCCGTACCTAGTCTGGAGTTTTTGTCTTTAGGGTTTGCCGTTTTATATGTTCCTACTTCGTGCTTGTACCCATCATTTTGACCAAAACTCCACATTGCCCCTTGAATCTTACCTTGTTCAGTCATCATCAAAGAGTTCATCTGTGCACCAACTTGTGACGCATGACACATTCCACAAGTGTTTTCATTTACCCATGTAGAAGCAGGTGCCGGATAATAATTTTTCGGGCCCTTATTTTCTTTAAAATACTTTACTGTTCCATTATGTGCATACTTTTTTCTCTTTGACTTTGGATTACCACCGTGACAAACTATACAGTCATTGTCTTTGTGTCCAGCCTTTTGTGCAATCTTGAGTATCTCTTGCATCATGCTCGAGTTTCTATCACGGATATCTTCTATACCCTCATGACAGACTATGCACTGATTAGCTCCAAAAACGAAAGAGTTTACAAAAATAAATAATAGAACGAAAGCTTTCATAATTTAGTTTTTAAGTTTAGATATACCGTCTAAAACGCCATTAATAAATTTTGGTGATTGCTCAGTACCAAACGCTTTAGTAATTTCAACTGCCTCGTTAATGACAACAGCAGAATCTAACTCACCATATAAAATCTCATAAGTAGCTAAACGCAGTGTAGCCCGTTCAATAGTTCCTAAACGCTCAAAATCCCACTCTTTTAGACTTTCAACTATCGCTTTATCACAAGCTTCTAAATGTTCCATTACTCCATCATAAAGAGTAAGTGCAAAATCTTTTTGTTTGTTACGAATCTTTTTTTCTTCTAGTATTTCATTTGCATGTTCTGCAGTGTTTCCATTTCCTAAGTCAAATGCATAAAGAAGACTTACTACTGCCATTCTTGCGTGATGTCTAGTTGCCATTATATAGCCTCATAAAGGTCAAGCATTTCAATAACCGTAGTCATTGCTTCAAACCCTTTATTTCCAGCTTTAGTTCCAGCTCTTTCTATTGCTTGCTCGATTGTATCAGTTGTTAAAAGTCCAAAACTTACTGGTTTTTGGTACTTTAAACTCATAGTTGCTATTCCCTTTGTCGCTTCAGCTGAAACATAGTCAAAGTGAGGAGTTGCCCCTCTTATAACTGCACCAAGAGCACAAACAGCGTCATACTTTCCAGAAGCTAGTAGTTGATCCACTACCATTGGAAGTTCAAATGCACCAGGGATTAAAACATGTGTGATATCTTCATCATTTCCACCATGGCGTTTAAATGCATCTTCTGCACCTTCAACAAGTCTATCAACTATAAAGTGATTCCATCTTGTACTTACTATCGCTATCTTTTTTCCGTTAATTACTTTTAATTTACCTTCAACTACTTTCATTTCTTTCCTTTAAATTGCTTGTATTTTTTTAATTTTTTGAATCACTTCATCTAAATCTTGAAGTTTTAACATATTTGGTCCATCGCTAAGAGCACTACTTGGGTCAAAGTGCGTCTCAAAAAAGAAACCATCAACACCAATAGCGGCTGCAGCTTTTGCCAAGTGTGGTACCATTGAGCTATCTCCACCTGTTTTACCATTCTCTGCAGTTGGCATTTGAACAGAGTGTGTCGCATCAAATATCACTGGTGCAAATTCTCTCATTATCACTAAGTTTCGCATATCAACAACCATGTTTCCATAACCAAAGCTATTGCCACGTTCACAAAGATAAACACCATGTTTTTTTGCATTCTCATATGTTGGTTCAGAACATCCTCGCGTTTGAAGAATTTTTAAGAGTGGGTACTTCATAGCATCCGCACTTAAAAACTGTCCTTTTTTAATGTTTACTTCACATGATGTCTTTGCACATGCAACAAGTAAGTCAGTTTGACGACATAAAAATGCAGGAATTTGTAGCATATCAACAACTGCTGCTACTTGTTCAACTTGCACTGACTCATGAACATCAGTCACTATTTTATAACCAAAATCATCTTTGACTTTTTGAAGTATTCTAAGCCCTTCATCTATGCCAAGTCCACGAAAAGACTCCAAAGATGTACGATTCGCTTTGTCAAAACTAGCTTTAAAATAAAAGTCTATTGTCTCATCATTATGATATTTTTCTAATTCTCGAGCAATTTTGAAGATATTCTCTTCACTCTCGATTACACAAGGTCCTGCTAAAAGTTTCATATACTCTACCTAATAAAAATATAGTAAATTATAGCACAATTGATTTAAGCTGCCATTAACAGACTGGGTTAAGCCCTTTATCTAAGTCTACAAATCCTAGATGTCGTCTATTTTAATAACTCTGTTTCTTCCATTGTCCTTTGCTTTGCACTGTCCCTTGTCTCAATTTTTATAGAGCTTTTCCATATTTATCACTTGACAACCTGTTGCTATTAACTGAACATTCTTACTTTATACTTCAATCACATTTTTTTCAATAATTTTACTTAATTATTTTGTTTTAGCTACCAGTATTCCCGCAAACACTATTAGCAAAATTCCGAAACTACTAGCAAGTGATGGAAGAGAATCACCAAGCATAACTCCGACCATAATAGAGAATAAAATATTTGTATAACTCACCGCTCCAACTATTCCTGCCTTTGTCTCTCCATAAGCCTTTGTCATTAGAAGCTGAGAGATGGTTGCAAAAACTCCCATGCAGATGACGTAAAACCAAACTATCCCTTGAGGCATAACAAACTCACCTAATAAAAAATCCAACTCTGGAGCATCTAAATATGGCGATATTAAAAATAAAACTATTGGTCCAATGGTTCCGACAAGCATAAATGAAAGTACAATTGCTCTTGTGTCATAGTAAGATTTTAACTCTCGTACGGAAGTGTATGCAAGAGCTGCTCCTACACCTGAAAATACCCCTAAAACATCATACTTTGTAAAGCCAAGTTCACTAGGTTGAGTTATAAAAAGAATACCTATAAAACCTATGAAAACTGCACCCCAAGCCTTAGCAGATAGTTTTTCTTGTAGAAATAAAAATGCGAAGATTGCTGTAAAAATAGGTGATGTTTTTGAGTATGTCATCGCATCCCCAAGTGAAATATGTGCGATGTTGTAAAAGAATGCTAAAAGTGCGATAAAACCAATAAAACCACGGAAGAAAAGAAGAAGTGGTTTTCCTCCGACATGCCTCATTGGTTTTTTTAAAATTGCAAAACCGACAATAAGTACTCCCGCAATGTTCCTAAAAAATACAACTTCTAGTGAACTCATACTTACAGATGCTAGTTTGGCAAAAGCACCCATAATCGCAAATGTAAAAGAAGCGATAAGCATATACTTTACACCCTTGTTCAAGTTTTTAAAATATGTACGACTCATCACTAAGTGCTTCCTTTCACTGAACTGTTGCTTCTTGATTCGTAATTATATCTATTTATTTACTTCGAGTTTGTATACTCTCTTAAACATTTCACAGGATTTCATATGACAAACATCATAGTACTTGCAATAATCGGATACTTTTTTTACTATATATTTAAAAGTTACTCAAAGTATACGGACTACTCAAAAGAGGCTTTTAAGAACTTCTCAGTTTCTCACGACTCCCTCAAGCATAGTGAACTTGGCCTTTTTGTAGCATTAGTTGCTAAAGTTGCTAAAGCAGATGGAAAAGTGGACGCACTTGAAGCAGAACTAGTCAGTATCATGTTTGATGATATCTCAGCAGTTTTTCCTGAGCCAGAAAAAACAAAACAAATACTCAAAGATATATTTTCAGAGGAAAAAGGCAGAACAGATAATGTACATACAGTTGCAGATGCATTATCTCAAGCGACTAAACGCAACAAAGCAAAAGAACAGCAATTTATGGGATTTTTGATTCAACTTGCATTTGTTGATGGAGAGTGTTCTAAAGAAGAAGAGGCCATTTTACAAATAATTGCTGAGGCCTTAGAATTTGACCCTAATGCATACCATGCTATCTTCGAACAATTTGAAAATATGATAAAAAATGTCCAACCAAAAGCAAGTATAGAAGATGCATATAAACTTTTAGGAGTAAATGCTGAAGATGATATGCAAAGTATCAAAAAAGCTTATAGAAAACTTGTTAGAGAGTATCATCCAGATATCATTAAGTCACAAGGCAAGAGTGAAGAGTATATGAAAGTAGCAACTGCTAAAACACAAGAGATAAATCAGGCTTATGAAATGATAAAAAAGCAAAAAATAAAATAACTTATGGTAATATTGACTTAACTAAAACTCAAGGATATATAATATGGTAAAAACACTTTCATCAATCGCATTCGCAGGTTTAATCGCTGCAACACTTACAGGTTGTAATGCAGCAGCTCCGGCTCCAGAAGAAACACTAGACGAGCGTTGTCGTAAAGCTGGAGAACTAGTTCCTGAATGGGTATGTTCTTCTAGTATAGAAGGTGCTACATATGCAGCTGTTGGTACTGGTAAGTCAAAAATGGCTTCAATGGCTATGAATAAAGCAATGGCTGGTGCTCGTGCTAAACTTGCTTATCAAGTAAACGTACAAGTAAAAGCGAAACTTGAAGACTTTATGCGTTCAACAGGCAATGGTGATACAGAAACTATAGATGCAGTAACAACTTCAGTAACTAAACAGACTGCAAAAGTTGATCTTGCTGGTTCAAGAAAAGTAAAAGAATACACTACAAAGAGTGGACATCTTTTTGTTCTAGTAGCTGTTGATGAAAATATCGTTAATAAACAAGTAAAGAAATCTGTAGCAGTAGCTTCAAGTCGTAATAACGATGATGCTATGTGGCAACAATTTCAGTCTAAGCAAGCTATGGATAGTCTAGATAAAGAATTCCCAACTGACTAATGAAATTATTCTTTAGTTCATTAATTCTTTCTTTGCTAGTTATGAGTGGTTGTGCAAACAATCCTCAGCCAGCAGAAAAACATACAAAACCTCTTTGGACAAACAATGGAGAAGGTGCTATCGGAGTTTGTGATTCCCACATCAATGGTAATGCAGCCCAAGAACAAGCAGCTATGGATCGTGCTTTAGAAAAGCTTGCGAAACAACAAGCAGTAAGTATAAAAACATCTTCATTGTCTTCACAACATGAAAATTCTGGGATGTACAGCTCTGGGTATAACTCTGCAACAGAGATAAATGCTAATACAAAAATAAATGCTCATATCAAAAAATCTTGGCGAAATCCTAGAAATAACAGATATTATGTCTGGATGGAACTCGACTAAAAATTCTCTTTTTTTTAAAGAGAATTTCTACAACACTCACACAATCAAACCTTATTTTAGCTATAATTTCAAATAATATATAAATTATCTACTTAATCAAGGTTCCCCATGAAAAAAATTGCTATTATCGGTCGTCCAAATGTTGGAAAAAGCTCTCTTTTTAATCGTCTTATAAAAAAACGTGATGCTATAACTGCGGAGATTGCTGGTACAACTCGTGATGTTAAACGCCGAACAGTTACTTTTATAGACAGAGAAGCAATGCTTCTTGACACTGGTGGACTTGACAAGGGATGCGAACTTTTTGACAAGATTAAAGAGATGTCAATTAAAGCTGCATACTCTGCTGATATCATTTTATACATGGTTGATGGGAAAAGTATTCCAGAAGATGAAGATAAAAAGTTTTTTTATGAACTCCAAGCAATGGGAAAAGATATGGCCCTCGTTGTAAATAAAATTGACAATGATAAAATGAAAGAAAACCTCTGGGATTACTATGAGTTTGGAACCGATGCTATTTTTGGAATCTCAGTTGCACACAATAGAAACACAGTAGAGCTTTTAGACTGGATAGCCAGTAAAATTCCAGATAGCGATATTGTAAAAGAGGAAGAAGAAAAAGAGGAAGAAAAGATTCAAGTTTTCGAGCCAGAAGTAAACGATGAAGACTTTTTTGCTAATGTTGAAGATAGAGATAAAGACGATGATGGTTATACTTACTGGGATGAAGATGAAATGGATGGTGTTATTGTTGATGATACAATCTTTGGAAACAACGACCGTATTAAAGAGTTTGATGAAGAAGATCTTAACCATATTAAAATTGCTATTATCGGTCGCACAAATGTCGGAAAAAGCTCACTACTAAATGCTCTTCTTGGTGAAGAACGTTGTGTTGTAAGTAGTGTTGCAGGAACAACTATTGACCCTATTGATGAGACTGTAGAGTATAAAGGTAAGCAACTTACATTTGTAGACACTGCCGGTCTTCGTCGTCGTGGTAAAATTCTAGGTATTGAGAAGTATGCACTTACGCGTACAACAGAAATGCTTGACAATTCAAATATGGCATTAATAGTTTTAGATGCAAGTGAGCCGTTCATGGACCTTGATGAAAAGATTGCAGGACTTGTTGATAGTAACAGACTATCTTGTATCATAGTTTTAAATAAGTGGGATATTTCTAAACGCGACGAGCATGACAAAATCATCAAAGAGGTTCGTGATAGATTTAAATTTCTTGCTTATGCACCTATTTTAACACTCTCCGCAAAATCACATCTAAGAGTTGATAAGCTTCACGATATGATTTTAGAAATAACTGAGAACTACTCACAAAGAATTCCAACAAGTAAGATAAATGAAGTAATTGAAAAAGCACTTCGTCGCCATACACTTCCAAGTGTAAGCGGACAGGTTATTCGCATCTACTACGGAACACAGTATGAAACGCGACCACCAAAGATAGCGATAGTTATGAATAAACCAAGTGGTCTTCACTTTACATATAGACGTTACCTTACAAACAAAATGCGCGAAGCATTTAACTTTACAGGAACACCAGTTCTATTTAAAGCGAAAAAACGCGGAGAGAAATAAGAAGAACCTCTCTTTAGTGTTTATGCACTAAAGGGCTTAAAAACAACCATTGCAACAATAATAATCATTAAAATAGTTGGAACCTCATTATACATTCTAAAAAATTTACCACTTTTAATACATCTATCTTCTAAGAACTCTTTTCTATACTTATTCATAGAGAAAAAATATACCATCAAAAGAAACACAAAAGTTATCTTTGCATGTATCCATCCATTTCCAGCAAAACCATACATATAAGCTAAACCTAATCCACTCACTACACTCGCCCACATAGAAGGTACACCAATGTACTTATAAAGCTTCATCTCTTGTACTTTTACTACTTCTACGAAACCTTTATTTTCAATATTTTCAGCATGGTACACAAATAAACGCGGTAGGTAAAACAGGACTGCGAACCAAGATATAAATGAAATAACATGAAACCATAGTACTAACTCATACATTATATAAACTCCTTAAAAGTTTTTTTCTAAATAAACAGTGTTATAATTTGAGCCACCTTTAGTGACACCATTTATAAGTCCAAATATACCTGAACGATGTTTAAGTGCCCATCCAACATAAGTATTGTGCATCGGTTTATAGTGAATCAACCTTCCTAAATCTAAGTCTAGACTTAAGTCAATATAGTTTAAATAGTAAGATTTATTATCACCTATATCCCCTTCTAGCTCTTCAACTGATAAAATATTACTCGTATACGAAGCACCTTCTCCAAAACCAAATCGTATTCTGTTATCTAAAAAGTCGATATTGTAGAACAGTTTTATATAAAGAGTCGCTTCATAAACTTTATCACTATGTGCGGGATTTGCACTTTCGTCAAACTCCGCTAATCCACCTCTTAAATATAAATCTAAAGGCTTATCAAATAGCTTGTGTTTAAGTAAATACCCACCATCAAGTCCAATAACAGTATAGTCGAACTCGTGTAGTTTTGAACCAAAGGATATGATTTCACCGAGTGTACTTGCCGATGCCTTACCATATGCTAAACGCATTGAGTAATTATCTTGTGCGATAAGATTTAATGTTAATAATAGTGCTAGTAATAATGTTTTCAAATATAATCCTTAAAAGTTTTTTTCTAAATAAATAGAGTTATAGTTCGAACCACCATCAGCTACACCACCATAAAGACCATGAAATCCTGAACGATGCTTAATCAAGTAACCTAAAAATAAATCTTCCATACTTTTAACACGAATAAGTTTACCAATATCAAAATCATATGAAAACTCTAAGTAGTTAAGAAAGGTTGATTGCTTATCGTTTTCTACTATTGCCTCTTGTGCTTCTACCCAAGGAACTCTCCCTGCCCAAGAAACACCTTCTCCAAATCCAATCCGAAACTGATTATCAAATAAATTTAGCTTATAGATAATTTTGACACAAACAGTACCTTCAAGAAAATCAGCTTGATGATAATTTTCATCAAAGTAACTGATACCACCTTTTGCATAGATATCAAAAGGTAAATCAAATATCTCTTCTAATACTTTATACCCTCCATCTATTCCATAAACATTAGTTTTAAAAGAGCTAGTATTTAATCCTGTAAAGGTATAGAGTTGATCAAAATCACTCGCAGAAGATGCACCCCAAAAGGCTCGGACAGAGTATTGATTTTCTTTAGTATCATTAGCATAGCTAATCGTATTAAAAAAAACTAAAATTAAAAAGAGAAGTTTCAAATGGATTTCCTTGAAGAAAGAGAGGCTATATGCCAAAATAGCATATAGTTCTATGTGTTAAGTATTTTATGCGTCTAATGTTTCTAGATCTTTAACAGAAGTGGCTTTATGAGAAACAACTTTATCATGTAAACGACGAAGTGCTTTATTCCCTTTTTCGATTGCTAAATCTATAGCAGCATCTAGAGAGTCATCTTTTTGGTTAATAACAACTGGTTGTGCATGAGCGATATGAATATCAAACTCAACATTTACACCTTTTTTCTCAGCAGTAACAACACAGTTAATAGTTGTAATATCTAATGAATATTTTGTAAATGCTTCAACAGCACCTTCGATGTGAGCTTTTGCAGCTTCATTTAATGTTATGTCTTTTGCTCTAATTTGTAAGTTCATCATAAGTCCTTTGTCTTGAAGTATCTCTGACACCTCTGTATATAGTTATATAATAACAGAATAAAGCTGAAATTGGTATAATTCTCATAAAAATTTTAGGATTTGTAATTATGAGAGTATTAACAGGTATTCAGCCATCAGGCGACTTACATATAGGAAACTACTTTGGCTCTATAAAGCAAATGGTAGACGCACAAAAGGACAGTGACACTTTCGCATTTATTGCAAATTATCATGCTATGAGTAGTGGAAATGGTGGAGAAAAACTAGCTAACCTTACAATGCAAACTGCTACAGACTTTTTATCACTTGGAATTGATTCTGAGAAATCAACATTTTGGGTTCAATCTGATGTTAAAGAGGTACTAGAACTTTACTGGATACTCTCTACCTTTACTCCTATGGGTCTACTAGAACGTGCTCATAGCTATAAAGATAAAACAGCCAAAGGTATCCCCGCGAGCCATTCTCTATTCTCATACCCTGTTTTAATGGCGGCAGATATACTTCTCTACTCTCCAGAAATTATTCCTGTTGGGAAAGACCAAATTCAGCATGTAGAAATAGCTCGTGACATCGCGACTAAGTTTAACAATGAATATGGAGACATTTTAACAATTCCTGAGTTTCAAGTTCAAGAAGATGTGCAGACCGTTCCAGGAACTGACGGACAGAAAATGTCTAAGAGCTACAAAAATACAGTAAATATATTTGGTGAAGAGAAAAAACAACTCAAAACAATTAAAAAAATTGTTACTGAAAATGTAGCGATGGAAGAACCAAAAGAATTTGCAACATGCAATGTTTACAACATGGCAAAACTTTTCTTAGAAGGTGAGAATCTCAAAGCACTTGAGCAAAGATACACTCAAGGTGGAGAAGGTCATGGACACTTTAAAGTTTATCTTGGTGAAGTTATGTGGGACTACTTTAAAGAGTACCGTGAAAAACGCGACTACTATATGAGTAATCAAAATGAAGTTAGAGAGATACTCAAAGCAGGAGCTTTAAAAGCAAGTGCTGTCGCACAGCCAATGATGGAAAAGATAAGAATGGCTACTGGGATTAAATACTAAAAAGTATCTAATTATCTACATCAAAAACTTTAAGGGACATCATGTCCTTTTAGTAACTTCTTTTGTACTTACATAATAAACTCCCTTATTAACTATTGTTTTTTATATTTAAGGTTTTTATGCCTATAATGTGTTTGAATAGATAGTTACACTGGGGATTACCATCCTGATACTAATATCGTTCGTATTAGTTCAGATATACAATTAAAATCTATGGCAGTGTTTGCAAAAATACGGAAAATGCCAGCTTTAGTGGCAAAATTTAGTATCCCTAAAGATACAACAGTTCAATATATCTTGAAACTAAGGATGCAAGACTATTATAATGGACCTGAGGTCGTAGTCATTGGAGAAGGAAGAGATGGAACTTTATATAAAAGTATCTCTTATTTAGGAAATTATGATAAAACTAGATTTATTGAAAATTGCAAAAAACAAAATAATAATTTAGACACTAATGCATGTAGAGAAACTGCTAATGAAATAAGTTTACAAAAACTGGGAAGTTATTATCAGTCCTTAATGAAAACAAGCTATTTACCAGCTTCTAGAAAACTATTAGTACAACAAGAGTCATGGCTACTAAATAGAAAAAATGTTTGTCCAAGTTTTAATGCCGATTGTCTTTCAAAATACTATCAAAAAAGAATGGATACATTAAAAAAGACATATACAAAAAAACACTTAGGATTTACAGGTCAAGGTGTTTCATGTGAGTCTTTTCCCGGAAAACTATTTTCTGATAATATACTCATATTTGGAGCTAAAGCAGACCATGGGAAAAGAGTTGACTATCAAGTTGCTGATAGCAATAGAGAAACTCATGTAATCGATGTTGTTGTTAACTCGCCAGAAAAACCTGTGGGACTTATTCTTCAAGGACACTATCCATCAGTATGGAATATTAAATGGACAAAGGGAACCAAAATAGAAGCAGTTATAGCATTTGGAGATGATAAACAGTTTATCGCGGGCCTTCCAAAAGGAATACCTATTTTGGCGGGTAATGATAATAAGTCGTGTGATTTATCGTTTAGATATCAAGGGACATTTTCTACAAAAGATAATCAGCATACATATTCAGGGAGTTTAAAACATCTTTCCCAAAGGGCTTTTAATAAAAACTTTACAAGTGTTTTTATGGCTGAAGGAGGCAAGCTCTTAATAGGAAACAGTATAGATGACAAAACAAAATTTTATACTTCATCCGATGCACCTCCCGAATCATTTGCAGATAAATCAAAGCCATTAATTGGACAAGCTGGATTAAATAACTTCCTTAAAGAAGGTAAAATTCGTCCATTAAAAGAACAAGACTTGGATAGATGGTTGCAAAAAATGATTCTAATAAAAAAATCAGAAAAAAATGCAGTCAATGTAGTGACAGATTCCACTTTAGAAAAGTGGGAAGGAGAAAAGAAAATACAAGACATGTTGAGCAAAAGACATGATACTCATAGAATTTTTAGTACAGGGTATATGATTTTAGAAAAAATCACAATTCCTATACAGGCCAAGGCACATTATTTTATTAAAGAGAATGTGCCTTATCCAGATATTTCAATGGATAATGAACCAACAATTTATGAACTTGATACTATGACATGCAATGGCAGTGTAGCAAGTGGCTGTAAGAATTATTAGCAACAAATAGCAGAACTGTCGTTGAAGATAAATGCTAGATAATAACCAGAGAAAACTATCTCTGTCTATCTAACCAAACCATAAGACCTTTTTGAGCATGAAGTCTATTTTCTGCTTCATCAAAAATGATGTCTGCATGTGCATCCATAATCTCTTCTGAAACTTCTTGTCCACGATAAGCTGGTAAACAGTGTAAGAATTTTGCATCTTTTTTCGCTAAACACATTTTTAAACCATCCACCATATAACCATCAAAAGCTTTTACTCTTTGGGCTTTCTCATCTTCTTGACCCATTGAAGCCCAAGTATCTGTTGTTACTATAGTTGCATCTCTGAGTGCTTCCATTGGATCATTTGACACAGATATCACTGCCCCACTCTCTTTCGCTAAATGTACAGCATCGTCTAATACATCTCTATCTACTTCATAGCCTTTAGGTGTTGCTATACGAAGTTCAAAACCAATTTTTGCAGCGAGCATTAACCATGAATGTGTCATATTATTACCATCACCTATGTAAGCAACCACTGCGTTTTCATTAATGCCATATTCAGTCATAGTCATATAATCAGCAAGCAACTGTACTGGATGATAAGAGTCTGTTAGTCCATTTATAACAGGTACTTTTGAGTAAGAAGCGAACTCTTCTATCATACTATGAGCAAAAGTTCTTATCATAACCATATCACACATGCTAGAGATTACACGAGCCGTATCTTTTACAGGTTCACCACGACCTAAATGTATGTCACGGCTAGAAAGAAAGAGTGCATGACCACCAAGTTGGTATATCCCTGTCTCAAAACTAACACGAGTTCGAGTAGAACTCTTTTCAAATATCATAGCAAGTGTCTGTTTTTTGAGTGGTTCTTTATAAACGCCAGCTTTTAAATCATTTTTGATTTCTAAGCCAATATTTATAATCTCTAAAATTTCTTCTTTTGTAAAATCTTTCAGTGTTAAAAAATGTCTCATGTCTCTTTCCTATTTTTGTAGCATTGCTGCTACCTCTTTTGCATGGTATGTAATAATAATGTTAGCACCAGCACGCTTAAACGCCACCATTGTCTCCATAACTACTCTATCATAATCTATAAGGTTGTTTTGCCCTGCCATCTTAAGCATTGCATACTCGCCACTTACATTATAAACAGCCATTGGTAGTGAGGTTGCGTCTTTTATCTCACGTACTAAGTCTAAGTAAGCAAGTGCTGGTTTTACCATAAGTATATCAGCACCCTGTATCTCATCACTTACAGACTCAGCTATAGCCTCACGACGATTTGCTGGGTCCATTTGGTATGAAGAACGGTCTCCAAAACTCGGAGTAGACTCAGCTACATCACGAAATGGTCCATAGTACCCTGAAGCAAATTTTGTAGAGTATGACATAATCGGAAGGTTTTTAAAGCCTGCCCCATCAAGAGCTTCCCGCAGTGTTTCTATGATACCGTCCATCATACCCGATGGAGCTATCATATCTGCTCCAGCTTTTGCATGGATTATTGCTTGTTGTCCTGAAATTTCTAAGGTTGCATCGTTGTCTACCGTCTCATTCTTATCATCTATGATTCCACAGTGACCGTGATCCGTGTACTCACAAAAACAGAGGTCAGTTACTATAAACATATCTGGATGAACTTCTTTTATAGCACGAATACTAGAAGCAATGATTCCATGTTCACATAGGCTGTCGCTTCCTATAGAATCTTTTGTATCAGGAATTCCAAAAAGGATTATTGAGAAGATTCCAAGTTTTTTCAACTCTGAACACTCTTTGATAATTTCATCGATACTCATCTGAAAAACACCAGGCATTGAAGCAACTTCTTTTTTTATGCCCTCCCCACTTTTGATGAAAAGTGGATATATAAAGTCTTCAACACTGACATTTGTCTCTCTTACAAGCGAACGAAGATGCTTGTTTAAACGAGTGCGACGAAATCTTTGAAACATTCTTGAACCTTTTTTTTGCTATAATAATTTTTTTAAGAAAACATTTTACCCATTTAAAGATTAAATTAATGAATATAGAAATATCAGAAGTAGCAAATTTACCATCAAAGTTCGGTCTCTTTAATGTCAAGGCATATAAAGAGGGTGAAAAAGAACATCTAGTTATCTATGCAAAAAAATTGCATGAGACACCTATTGTAAGGGTTCACTCAGAGTGTTTAACAGGTGATGCCATAGGAAGTTTAAAGTGTGACTGTCGTGAGCAACTAGAGTATGCTCTTGAGCTTGTTGCTAAAGAAGGAGGTATGGTTATCTACCTCAGACAAGAAGGACGCAACATTGGTCTTTTAAACAAGATAAACGCTTATGCACTTCAAGATAAAGGTCTCAATACTATAGAGGCAAACCATCAACTAGGCTTTCAAGCAGATGAACGTACATATGAAGTTGTAAATTTTATCTTAGAAGATTTTGGTATTAAAAAGATTCAGCTCCTAACAAACAACCCAAAAAAAATGGATTCTATTAGTGGTGTTGAAATTATAAAGAGAGTCCCTATCGTTATCCAAGCAAATGGGTTTAACAAAGACTACCTAGGAACTAAACGTGACGAGATGGGACACCTGCTCTAAACTAAATACACAAACCCCATAAACAAGGGCTATAAAGCCCTTAACTGCTACTTTTACTCCAAAATTAAAATCCTTTTAACCTCTTCAAACCACTTTAACCGTATCCTAAGTCTATACACTTTATTTTAAGTGTAATGGGTTTATGGAAAAAGAAAAGTTATGGCAAGAAAGAATAAACTTGAACAAGCAAAAGATAAGAGTGGAAAAAATATTAAAAATAATACACACTAATTAATGCCAGTGGTCATACAGAATACTATACTTCATTTATGTTAGATGGTATGTCATATCAGAAGAAAAATCTCACTAAAAGATACAATGCCAAAACACCAACACAAGCAATAGCAGCACTTGAATCAGCAAAAACAGATTTACGAAATATTAATATTAATCCTTTTGAAGATAATTCAAAAGGCGAAAAAGTGAAAGATATTGTTCTCAAACAGATTAAAGAAAAAAAACCAAAAACCAAAACAAAAGACAACACTCACTATAAGAGAAGTTTAGAGTTATTTTACTACAACTATATTGACCCAATAATAGGACACTTACGATTAGAAAAAGTTCAGAGAAAACACGCACTTCAAATTTTAGGCTCTCTCGAAGATAACACTAAAAGTTTCAAGCTCATACTTAATGTTTTAATGTTTAAAATATTTGAAAATGAGTTTAGAGCAAGAAGAATAGATACAAATCCATTTTATGAACTTGATTATGGAACACATAAGCCAAAGGAAGGATTTGATACAAGACTCAATGAACCTATGGAAGATGTAGCAAAGAAACTATACAAGACTACTGTTACCTTTAATCTATCGCATAGGCTGTTATTTATGATGTCCATTATGGTGGCTAGAAGGATAGGCGAACTTTTTCAACTTAAATTGCCATTGAGTTCATAAAATGGGTGGAGTGCTATAAGTTCGCTCTGATAGTAAGCAACTTTTTTGGAAAACTCTATTTTGTCTTTGTAGATAGTAAGATATTTATCTTTTTCAAGTTCTGTAAAAATTCTTGTTGATTGGTTCGTAAGATATTCAGATAAGCAAAATTGAGAATTACCTTTGCTCATATTAACTGTTCTATAAACTCCAGCAAAATCATAGAGAGCTTCAAAAGTTTTTTTATGTATATCTACAAAATACTCTTCATCAAATTTTGTGTTTTCATTTAGTTCGTGGGAGAATTTCGCATAAGCTTCTATAAGTAGGTTATTTTCTATTTCGTGGATTAGTTCAGGATTAGTAATATCTAATTTATTTTTTGGAACATCAGACCCATCAATATAAATGGGGCTATCATCAAGCTGATACTTGGACATTGTGTTTTGCCATTAACTCTTTTGCTTTTTGAGCCAATGATTTAGAAGCAGGTTTATAGCCCTCTATCTTTTGAGAATTAGCAACGATTTTAATAATCTCAAAGGATTTCAGCTTGAAACTGATACAGTCAAATATCTTGAAGATTTGACACCCTTTGAGGAGTAGTTAAAATTATACTATAAAAGAGTTCAATACATTTTGTCTGGACAAAGTGTCTATCTTATTTCTTTATACTCTCCATCAATCTCTCTTTCAACATAATAATCACTGCCTAAATAAGCTTTTAACTTTTGAGCCAATAAATGACCTTGATTATCAAACTTTTCCCAATTGTAGAGGAGCGTACACTTGGCCACCCAGAAGCGTCAACACTTGGCCAGTAGATTACTAAAAAATATTCTTATGTATTCTAAACCTAATAGAGTAATAGTGGTTCTTATTAACTGATAAATTAACACTCATTAGAGACATTCCTAGTATGTTTCTAGATGTTTTGTTGTTCCCTCGCAGTAGCTGTGAAGTACTCTCAGAAGCTCTCAAATGCTCTGTAATGACTGTATTTAAGGGGTTTCATAGGGTTGTTATTAAGGGGTTATTGGTTTAAGTTTAGATTAAGGTGGTGGACCCTCAGAGATTCGAATAGTGTCCGTATGGTTTTCTTAAAATCTATTCAAACTACCTACAATAGAGGTTTAGTCCGTAGTAAAGGGACTTAAAAAAATAATATTCGTTCAATTTATGCCCCTTGGTCTGCATAATGAATACATATTCAAGAACTAATACAGAGCTAAAACCGTACAAATAGCGTACAAAGTCTAAACTTAAGCTTCTCTACAAATTTCAGCAGTTCATTTCCGATGTATACAGGAAAAAACTTATAATTTCATATACATCCACTCATGCTTATTGGTCGCATAAGAAAAATCCATAGACTTATAAAAATCAACTAAGACTCTGTTTTCTTTGCCACCATCTGGGTATAAAATTAGATAGCTGACTCCAACATGTTCTCTGACTTCATAAAACTTTGAGATTGCATATTCTATCATCAGTTGAGATATTTTAGAATCATCAAGATGTTCATATACTTTTGACCTGTAGTTGTTGTGAACTAAAAGTAAATCTATTAATACAGCAGGCTTCTTTGTTTCATCAATAATAACTTCAGATGCTGAAAGTGCAAGATAGCCAAGGATTCCTTTTAGTTGAGAACTTGTATCTCGTAAAGAGTATAATTTTGTACTATTGTTTTGAGCAAATGATATTGCTTTAGTTAAGAGAGCTTTCTCTCGTTCTGCTTTAGTTATGTCATCATTAAATTCAATGGCATTTAGAAGTGATCTTTTTTCTGATTTTACATTACTAGAAGTATATGATTTAAATCTATAGGACATTAAGTAGTTAAGCAGCTTCGGTTATGAATTTTTTTGCTTTTACTCTTTCTACAAGTTTTTCAGGAACTTTTGCATTAAGCATTTTTTTAGCATCTTCACCTGTAATATGTGGCATTGATACTTGAACTACTTTACCGTTTTCATATTTGAAAGCCATTGCAAATCCTTTATAATTTTCTTGTATTGATATTTTACCATAACTTAGCTTTTATTCTCAGAGCATAGTAAAAGTATGAAATGGAGCTTATGGTTTGTATTGTGATATGTAAGTTAGACAAGTTAGTCAAAGTTAGTTTACTAAGTTAGACATTAAAATAGACTCTTAAAGAGCCTATCTATCGGGTGTTTAGTTGTGAAAAATCTAAGTTAGACAAATGAGACATAAATATTATTTATTTAAAATTATTGCAGATTCAAAATCAAATATTTTGTCATCTATGAATAAATTATACTGACTTAACCTTTGACTTAGTATCTCTCTAAATTTCTTAGTATCATCAAAAATATCAAATGAGATTCTATGTTTACTTTTAAAATCAATAGTGAACTCTACTCTGGTTAAATCTCCACCTAATTTTTCTTTATTTGATTTATCATAGATATTTACTCTGTTATCTGGACGATTAGGCTTAAGGCTTTTAAGAAAATTACCTTTATACTTTTTAGTATGTTTTTGATTGAACTCTTGAATGTATTGATATCTGATTTTAATGTTATTAGTGTTAACTATAATGTCATAGGCATAATCTAGCCATCGCCTATTAACCGCATTTAAACTTGGAATATTATAATCTTTCTTTAAATTTTTAAACCATTCAATTTCTAGAAAACTTGGATTGTTCTTCTCAAATCAAATTGACTATAATTTTTTCTGAATGAGTGAAATGATTTTGACTTGTCAGTAATAATTTTATTCAAGTATCTGTTCAGCTTTTTAGAATTTGCAGAAGAATTTCCTTCAAAAAATAAGAACTCAAATCTTGACTTTATTCTCTTTTCTAAAATTTTCTGAATCTTATTATGGATGGGAATTGCCCTTATAGCATTTTTTGTTTTCCCATCAAACACTTCTATAAAATTTATATCTGTATTGATATTAACTTTCTTTAAATTACTGATTTCTGAAATTCTCAATCCAGTAAAAAGTGCAACCAAACAAAATTCTTTCAAGTCTTGACTTATATCAGAATTGAAAATTAAATTTAAATCCTCTGGCTGATACTCTTCCTTCACAATAGTATCATCTTCCCATAATGTTTTTAACTTCTTCATATCTGTTGTGTATTTACTATCATTATATTCAAGCCACTCAAAAAATTGTTTGTGAAAATTTATATGCTTATTAATTGTAGTAGGCTTAATAGTTTGATAGTCAGACTTAGGAAGATTATTCATAATCCAACTAATATCTTTTCCTCTCCATTTCTTTGCACGTAAGTAATCAAAAGGCATTACTTTCATTTTTTTCTGAACATCTTTATAGAATTCCAAAGTTGGTACAGTATCTTTAACACAAAATAAATTTAAATATTTAAAACCACTCTTCATATTCTTGATTGTGTTGTCTACCATATGTCTTTGGTCTTGTATCTCAGCCAAAAATTCTTCTAGCTTAACATCTATATTTTCCCATATATCATTCCACATATCATTCTTTGAATTTATGTTGATTGAAACATTTTCTATTGGAGTAGACATTAATTCTGCTTTTTTAACTTCTGCACCTTGCATTGTTTCCCCATCTTGATTGGGATAAACTTCATAATTCTTTGCAATTAATGTCAATTTATCATTAATATCTGAACTAAATGTGCTTGTATCTTGAATTAACCAACCAGATTGATGCTTTTTGTGCATTAAAAACTCCATAATTGTGTCTCTTTCAAGCATAGCGTAGTCTAAATTAGAACTTCTTAAACTCTTTTTGACTATTTTTTTGCCAAATCTTTTACAAAAATAATAATAATTATTAATTAAAATTAAATATTTTGTAGTATTTGTATAATAATTTATGTTTCTTGATTGTTTCCAGGTTGTTTCTTTGTTGTTTTTTTGATTTTTGTTAAAGTAGCTATTATAGGGGTTTATTGAAGTAAGTGGTGGACCCTCAGAGATTCGAACTCTGGGAGGTGTAACCCTCGCCGGTTTTCAAGACCGGTGCATTCGACCAACTCTGCCAAAGATCCACGTGTTTGTAACGATATGTTTTAGAACTATAAAACTGGAGGTGCCACCCAGATTTGAACTGGGGATAGCAGCTTTGCAGGCTGCGGCCTTACCACTTGGCGATGGCACCAGTTATCTTTCATGTCAATGGTGCCCGGAGCCGGACTTGAACCGGCACAGTATTGCTACCGGGGGATTTTAAGTCCCCTGCGTCTACCAATTTCGCCATCCGGGCATAGTGAATGAAATCACAGTTTATAATAATAAATTAAAAAATGGAGCGGGAGACGAGGTTCGAACTCGCGACCCCAACCTTGGCAAGGTTATGCTCTACCGCTGAGCTACTCCCGCATCCATACTCTTACACGATAAATCGGTAAGTGAGGTGGAATTATAGCCGATACTTTTTTGTTTGTAAAGTCTTTTTAGTTTAAATTATGAAAATAGTGCTATAATCACCTTTATAAACTAAATACATATGAGATGGATAAAGGATTATTTATGAGAAGTGATATTATTAAAAAAGGTTTTGACAAAGCCCCTCACCGTTCTTTGCTACGTGCAACAGGTCTTAAAGATGAAGATTTTGACAAGCCATTTATAGGTGTTGCCAACAGCTATATTGACATTATTCCTGGTCACTTTTTTCTTCATGAATATGGAGAGATTGTAAAAGAGGCTATCAGAGAAGCTGGTGGTGTGCCATTTGTTTTTAACACTATTGGTGTTGACGATGGTATAGCTATGGGTCATGAAGGTATGCTTTACTCTCTTCCTTCACGTGAAATTATTGCAGACTCTATTGAGACTGTTATGAACGCACACCAACTAGATGCGATGATTTGTATTCCTAACTGTGATAAGATTGTTCCAGGTATGATTATGGGTTCACTACGTGTTAATGTTCCTACTATATTTGTTTCAGGTGGTCCTATGGCTGCTGGACATAAGAAAGATGGAACTCCTATTGACCTTGCGACTGCGTTTGAGGCTGTTGGAAAACATGCTGAAGGTAAGATGACAGATGAAGAACTTTATGAGATAGAGTGTGAAGCTTGTCCATCAGGTGGTTCATGTTCAGGTATGTTTACTGCAAACTCTATGAACACTCTATGTGAAGCTATGGGTATCGCACTTCCTGGTAATGGAACTATTTTAGCGATGACTCCCGAGCGTATAGAACTAGTTAAAAAAGCAGCTCGTCGTATAGTTGAACTAGCTAAGATGGAAAACAATGAAAAGTTTAGAATGAAAAACATTTTAAATGAAAAAGCAATTCATAATGCATTTGTTGTAGACATGGCAATGGGTGGAAGTTCAAACACAGTACTTCATCTTTTAGCGATAGCAAGAGAATCAGATATAGAATACAAGATAGAAAACATTAACAAGATTGCACATAAAGTAGCTCACATCGCTAAAATATCTCCATCAAAAAGTGATGTTCACATGGATGATGTTAATCGTGCAGGTGGTGTAAACGCAGTAATGTGTGAAGTTTCTAAACGAAGCGGCAGTTTAAACCTTGATTCTCTTATGATTACAGGTGAGACTTTAGCAGAGCGTATTGAAGGCTGTGAGATTTTAGATGAAGATATTATTCATACAAATGAAAATGCTTATTCTCAAGTTGGTGGTTTATCTATTCTTTTTGGAAATCTTGCAACTGAGGGTGCTGTTGTTAAAACTGCAGGTATCGCAGGAAATATGAGACAGTTCAAAGGAAAAGCGGTTTGTTTTAACTCTCAACCTGCAGCAATAGCTGGAATTATGGGACATCAAGTAAAGTCTGGCGATGTTGTTGTTATTCGTTATGAGGGTCCAAAAGGTGGTCCAGGTATGCAAGAGATGCTCGCTCCTACTTCACTTATCATGGGTATGGGCCTTGGCGAGTCAGTTGCTCTTATAACTGATGGTCGTTTCTCTGGAGCTACTCGTGGTGCATCTATAGGTCACGTTTCTCCAGAAGCTGCTGAGGGTGGTATGATAGCTCTTATTGAAGATGGTGATGAGATAGAGTTAGATACAGATGCTCACTTACTACAACTTAATGTAAGCGAAGAGATTATTGCAGAGCGTCGTGCTAAATGGACTCCGCATATCAATCATGTAACATCAAAATGGCTTAAGCGTTATGCACTTTTAGTTTCAAACGCATCAAATGGTGCTATTTTAAAAACAGAATTATAAAAGGAAATTTTTAGTGAATGCAATCGCAATAAAACATAATGATCAAATTATTGACTTACAAACTGCTGAACAATTAGGTTTTGAAGGTGAGCAAATTCACCTTGATAATTCTGAAGATTCATTAGAAGTTTTACGTCACTCAACAGCACACTTAATGGCACAGGCTATAAAGTCACTTTATCCAGATGCTAAATTCTATGTCGGACCAACTGTAAAAGAGGGTTTTTACTATGACTTTAAAACGCAAACTGAGATAGGTGAGGGTGACCTTAAAAAGATTGAAAAGCAAATGCTTTCTTTTGCAAAGAAAAAATACCCAATAGAAAAATACGAAATTTCAATGGACGAAGCAAAAGTAAAGTTCGCAGATGACCATTTAAAACTTGCTGTTATGGAGAGAATTCCAGATGAGACTGTTTCTATCTACAAGCAAGGTGAGTTCGAAGATTTATGTCGTGGACCTCATTTACCTTCTATTGGTCTTATCCGTTACTTTAAACTTACAAAGGTTTCAGGTGCGTATCTTGGTGGAGATTCTAAAAATGAGATGCTTACTCGTATTTACGGTATTGCATTTGCAGACAAAGAATCATTAAAAGCACATATGGAAATGTTAGCAGAAGCTGCTAAACGCGACCACCGTAAACTTGGAAATGAAATGAAACTTTTCACTTTCCGTGAAGAAGTTGGAGCAGGTTTTCCTATCTGGCTTCCAGCTGGTGGACGTCTTCGTGCACGTTTAGAATCACTTCTCTTTAAAGCACACCGTAAACGCGGATATGAGCCAGTTCGTGGTCCTGAAATGTTAAAAAGTGACCTTTGGAAAACATCAGGGCACTATCAAAACTATGGTGAAAATATGTATTTTACTAGTATTGATGATGTAGAATTTGGTGTTAAACCAATGAACTGTGTTGGACATATTAAAGTATATGAAGATGAACTTCACTCTTACCGTGATTTACCAATAAAATATTTTGAATATGGTGTAGTCCATCGTCATGAGTTTACTGGTGCCCTGCATGGTCTATTTAGAGTACGTGAATTTACTCAAGATGATGCACATATCTTTTGTACTGTAGATCAGATAGAAGAACAAATTATTGAAGTAGTTGATTTTGTCGACAAAATTATGTCTACATTTGAATTTGATTATAAAATGATGGTTTCTACTCGTCCAGAAAAAGCTGTTGGTGATGATAAAGTATGGGAACTCTCAACTCAAGCACTTAAAAATGCAATGGATAAAAACTCACTGCCATATGAAATAGATGAAGGTGGCGGAGCTTTTTATGGTCCTAAAATCGACATTAAAATTACGGATGCTATTGGTCGTGAATGGCAATGTGGAACAATTCAGTTAGATTTTAATCTTCCTGAACGTTTTGAGCTAGAGTATAATGGAGATGATAACGAAAAGATACAACCTGTTATGATTCACCGTGCTATTCTTGGCTCATTTGAGCGTTTTATTGGAATTTTAACTGAGCATTATGCTGGTGAATTTCCTATGTTTATCGCTCCAACACAGGTTGCAATTGTACCTGTCGCAGATGTGCATAAAGATTATGCTAAGCAATTATCAGATAAACTTATTGACATTAACACCGATAGTGAGATATATGCTAGGAATGATTCGTTAAATAAACGAATTCGTGTGGCTGAAAAAACTCGTGTTCCAATGATTGTTGTTATTGGTGATGAAGAGATAAAGAATAAAACTGTAGCTATTCGTGATAGAAGAACAAGAGAACAATATAACCTAAGTGAAGAAGAATTTCTTACACTTATACAAACTAAAGTAAATGAGGTAAATTTTTGAGCCAAAAGAAAAACCGTGTAATAATGAATGACGATATCCGTGCAACTGAATTAAGATGTAGTATAGATGGGGGAGATTCTTTAGGAATTATCTCAATTGATGATGCTATGGAAAAAGCGAATGAACTAGGTCAAGATTTAGTTCTTATTGCTCCTGATGCAAAGCCACCTGTTGCTAAGATTATGGATTACGGCAAATACAGATACCAAGAAGAGAAAAAACTTAAAGAACAACGTAAAAATCAAGTAAAGATTGTTGTTAAAGAAATTAAGCTTTCTGTGAAAATTGCTGAGAATGATGTTGCATATAAAGTTAAGCACGCAAGAGAGTTTTTAGAAAAAGGTTTTCATGTTAAGTTTAGAGTTTTCTTGAGAGGTCGTGAAATGGCTAATCCTCAAGCGGGTAGAGAAGTTCTTTTAAGTGTTTGGCCAATGGTTGAAGACATAGGTGTTATGGAAAAGCCACCTAAGTTTGAAGGTCGTTACTATAACATGTACGTAACACCACAAAAATAAAATAAGTCACAATAGCAATGCATCTACTGCGTTGCTTCATTCGTCATGTACTACCGCACACTTCCTCAATCAGCCCTTGTAACTACATCACTCTTGTGATTATTTCCACTTTATTAATATTTTCTATAGAGCAATTTTAATTTTATCAGTAGCATAGTTATGAACTAGAAGCTGTATTAGGTTTTGATAACCTATTCCTAGTTCTTTGGACTTGGCTTTTATGATAGCTAGGTCACTTACTGCAAATCTAATAGTAGTTTGTTTTTTTTCTTGAAGAGCTTTTGTATATTTAGCATAGTTTTTATACTCATTTATTTCATCTGTATTGATTGTATCATTTGTCCACTCATCGGATTCTAATGATTTTAAGAGTTCTAGCTCTTCATTATCAAGATATTTTGTATCACTATTCATGTCTATCTCCTTTGTGCTCTTTATTTAGTTTTCTACTAGGAATGATGGTCTTTAGAAAAATCTCTGTGTCATTTTCTACAAAAGCAACAAAGCAGATGTAGTCATCAAGTTCTAAAATAAATATCTTTTGATTTGGATATTTATTACTATTTGGATGAGATTTTCTTCCAATTATCTCTCCTTTTAGGAGTTTTTCCAAAACCATCTCAAAACTAATTCCTCTTTGAATTTGCAGAAGTTGATTTTTCTCTTCATTCCAATTTATCTGCTTATTCAAAATTCACCTTTTCTAGTAATTTATAGTCTATTATGTCATAATTGTAGATGTTTAGTCAATACATTAATTATATATTACATCCCCATATGTCAAGACCACTTAAACCAAGATTCTTATTTCACTTATTATGCTACTTCTAGTAACTCTTGATTTTGTAACTTTAAACTAGTGATGAAGCTATCGTAAATCTCATTAGGAGTTTTATTTCCAAGAGCAGAGTGTAATCGTCTCGAATTGTATTTAACTATATAGTTATCTATAGAGTATCTCAATTCGCTCATACTTTTGTAATCTGGAGTGGTAACTTAAATGCATACTAATTTTTCGAAGAAACATATCATTGATAAGGGAATGTTACTCATAACAACGAAACTTATTCTAAAATCTCTACACTAGAACACAACACGTCATGCAATGCTTTTTTATCTTTTCTATAAAAAGGTAAGAGTAGACCAACGACTATAGTTGCAGAAAACAAAAACGCGATGAATCGTAGCACTGCTTTTATAAATGAAATATTTTTAAATGTTCTATTATCAACTACTTTAATTCCATAAGCTTTTTTTCCTGGTGTTTGTCCACTTATAGTAAGTAGTATAGAATAAATAAGCCCATAAATACTTACACCAACTAAAGGTGCTAGTTGAGAAGCTTGGAAATCTTCTTTTCCATCCAAGACTAAATAGGTAATGATGTAAAGAATAGGTGCATAAATCATAAACATATCTGTAATGAAAGCTTTTATTTTTAGAGGGTAAGAAGCATAGAGTACTTTTGGAATTTTTTTTTGTACTTTTGCTGTTTGTTTTTTTAGTTGACGAAATCTCATGTGAGAGTATAACAAAAAAAGGTAAAGAAATTTTCAACTCTTATGGCTATAATAGCAAAATAAATGAGTGATAGGGATAGTAATGTTAATAGATAGCTATGATAGAGTGGTTGACTACCTAAGAGTTTCAGTCACAGAACGCTGTAATTTTAGATGTCAATACTGTATGCCAGAAAAGCCTTTTTCATGGGTTCCAAAAGAAAATCTTTTAAGTTTTGAAGAGCTTTTTGAGTTTATGAAAGTTGCTATTGATGAGGGAATCAAAAAAATCCGTATCACTGGTGGAGAACCTCTTCTTCGTGAAGACTTAGATAAATTCATAAAAATGATATACGATTACGAACCTACTATCGATCTTGCTATGACTACAAATGCTTTTTTACTTAAAGGAACTGCTCAAAGACTTAAAGATGCAGGGCTCAAACGCATCAATGTAAGTATAGACACTTTAATCCCAAGTGTTGCCAAAGATATAGCTGGAAAAGATGTTCTTAAAAATGTTTTAGAAGGTGTGGAAGAAGCTCTTAAGGTTGGGCTTAAAGTAAAAGTAAATATGGTTCCTATGAAAACAGTCAATGCAAATGAAATCATAGAGGTTTTAGAGTACTGTAAGAGTAAAAATATGACTATAAGATTTATAGAGTATATGGAAAATAAATTTGCAAAAGAAGGTATCGCTGGTCTGAAATCTCCTGAACTTTTAGATATTTTAAAAGAAAAGTATGAGTTTACTGATGAAGGATTTGATGGAACTTCCCCTTCTCATTATTATAAAATGAGTGATGGTTATAAATTTGGGATCATTGAACCTTATGCGGATGACTTTTGTAAAAAATGTAACCGTATTCGTTTAACTGCCGAGGGTAACTTAATTCCTTGTCTTTACTTTGATGAGGCCATGAGCATCTCCGAGTCTATCAAACGCGGTGACATTAAAGGTGCAGCTCTTGTTTTAAAAGAAGTTGTTCGCACAAAACCCGAGAAAAATCGTTGGGGTGGTGAAGATGATGAAGTTTCTTCTCGTGCATTTTATGAGACTGGTGGCTGATCGTTGATTTACCTAGTAGAACACTTTTACTCTATTCAAGGTGAGGGAAAGTATGTCGGTACCCCTTCACTTTTCTTTCGTTTTGGCGGATGCAATATGAAGTGCGAAGGTTTCGGCTGCATTGAAAAAACAGATGATGGGACAGAAGTCTTAGGCTGCGATACTGTTTATGCCGTAAGTAAAGAACACTTCTCAAAAAACTGGGCAAGTATAGAAAATGCTCAAGAGCTTTTAAACGTACTCAATCTTTATGAATTGCCAGAAGCCGTAGACATAGTTTTAACTGGTGGAGAACCTCTTATATATGCTAATGATCCAATTTTTATAAAATTTTTAGAAGTTCTAGTTGAAAATGGCCATAATATAACCTTTGAAACAAACGGCTCTCTAAATGTTGATTTTGATGAATACCCAGTTTATAGGGAGTGTTTCTTTGCTCTTTCTGTAAAACTCAGTAACTCTCATGAACCTCTTAGTAAAAGAGTCCGTGGAGACACTATTTACAACATCGCTTCAAATGCCAAAGATGCTTTTTTCAAGTTCTCAATTGATGCTGAATCCATTAACCTAGGACTAGAAGAAGAGTTGTCAGAAATACTACAGCACTCTCCTAAAACCAAGGTATATTGTATGCCTCTTGGTGGGAATAAAGAAGAAGTGGAGCTAAATACCGAACCTCTTATAGAATTTTGTAAAGTAAAAGGTTATAATTTTAGTGATAGACTTCATATCAGAATCTGGGATATCAATAAGGGTGTATAGATGATAATTCGTAAACTTTTTAAATTTGAAAACGCACATGTAGTTCGTGGTTGCTCAACCGTAAAATGTAGAAGCTCTCTTCATGGTCACTCTTATAGAATTGAACTTCTTTTTGAATCGAACTTTCTAGATAATGGTCAAATGGTTTATGACTTTGGTCTTATGAAACAGAATATGAAAGATTTGATTGAAAGTTTTGATCATGCTGTGAGTTTATGGAGCGAAGATGATACTTCATACCTTGAAGATATGAAAAAGCATTCAGCAAGATGGTTGCAACTACCTGTTTCTCCATCAGCAGAACAAATCTCTCGTGTTTTATATGTCATCATAGATAAACTTTTACAACTTACCTCAACAGTAAATGGTGAAAAAGAAGTAAAACTCAACTCTGTCATAGTTCATGAAACACAAACTGGTTATGCACAATGTTTTAAAGAAGACGCTTACTCTACTCAAATGGGAGTTATAAACCTTGAAGATATCGTTTTCTCAAAAGCTGTTCTTGACGACTTTAAAGATAATCAACTTTTCGAAAAAATGAAAAGAAATGAAAAGTTTATAAACCCTCTAAGTGTTTAACTAGATGAATAGTCTAAGAACGCTTCTTTTAAAATACCCCCAAACATCTTTAATATTTATCATTTCTCTTGTTTACCTTTACTTTATGCAAGAGATGTATTTACCAACAACTGGTGATCAAAAAACATATATGGCTCAAGCTTTAGAGATGCATCGTGATGGGCATTGGTTTATGCAAACTCTTTTTAATGAGAGTGATTACTACAAAGGACCTCTACACTTTATCTTTTTAAGAATTGGTTTTTTTATTTTTGGAACTAACAGTATGTTTGCCATAGTTTATATGAACTTTCTAGGGCTCATTCTTCTTAGTATTTTACTCTATAGATTTCTTCTCTCATCTTTATCTGACAAAGGCTGGGCATTTTTCTATTCCATTAGTGTAGTACTTAGTGTTGGTGTTTACTCACACTCTTTTGCCTCTCAAATGGAAACAGAACTCGTCGTGTGTTATGGGGTTGTTCTTTACCTCTTAAACAAGTTAGATAGTGATGAAAGTTTTATTACTGAACTTCTTTTATGGGGAGTTATAGGTCTTACTGGCTGGTTAAAATCACCAGCTTATAGTGTCTTTCTTGCGTTTAGTGTCTTTTTATACTGGATCATGACAAGTCAATTCAAAAGTAAAATCACAAATCTAAAAAGTTGGACAGCCCTTCTTTTTGGTATTGGTATTGGTGTTCTTGGTTATGCGCCTATACTCATCTATGACGGAGATGCTTTTATAGAGACTTATATCCTAAGAGAGTCTTTGAGTAAGGGTGCAAATGGTGTACCATGGACTACAGCTTTTTTTCCAATCTTTACCTATTTTTTAGCTCCTTGGATGTTTGTTGCCATCTTTGCATATTTACTATCTTTTTATAAAGCTCTCTTGAGTAAAGTAAAAGTTTTAAATGATGAAGAGAGACGACTTATAAAACTGGGACTCTCAATTTCTCTTCCTACTTTAGCCTTTTTCACAATACATCCTTACCGTGGAGATATCTATGCACTTCCAATAGTAAATGCAACAATGCTGATGGCTTATGTATTTTTCAGAGCTTATATTAAAGAGTATGAGAAAACTTTTATCTGGATGATGCGTCTCTCTAGTATAGTTTTATCTATACTTCCTCTACTAGTAATCGCTTTATATATTCACCTTTCACCTATGCCTGAGTGGTGGTCACCTCTTCTTTTCCCTATCGCTATTTTTACACTTATATTTACCCTTTGGTTTGTATTTGTAGAGAGTAAAAATGTCTTAAAAAAATCACCTATTCTGCTTGGTGTCGCGTTTGTACCATTACTACTCACATTAGGACTGATGTTTGAGTCTTTTGGAAAAGGGGAAGTTGTTGGTCTAAAAGAGTATGTGCAGAAAAATGCCATTAAACAACCATTAGGAGATTACAATCTCTACCAAAACTTTTGGAATGAGTATGGAGCTTTAAACTTCTGGACGGGAGAGAAAGTCATTGGCATTCATACGAAAGAGTCGCTTGTCACATTTTTAAATGATGGTGGTTCCCTTATAGTAGAAGGTCAAGGAAGACTCAAGGAATTCCAGAAGAACACTCTAGACACATACAAGATGGATGATTTTGAAGTTTATATCTGGAAACGCTGGTTAACACATGGAAAAGGTCCAAATGGAGAGAGTATGTTCTTAAAGTACTGGAACTCTAAAAACATAGAAGACATACAAAGAGATTTTTATATCCTTAGACTAAAAGAATTAAAAACTCACTAGATTTTTTGGTTCTTTTGCAGTAAAGTTAAACTTCGTGCTTATAACTTTCACATAACTATCTTCAGCGAGAAAATCACACTCCGCATCTATCATGATGTAAGCGTTACCATGTGCGAGAGGAGATACCATACCCGGTGCAAACTGCTCGCATACTGTAAAATACTCTCCATCAAAAAAACCAGGGACTAAACTTCTTCGTCCAGCTCTTAGTTTATAATCATCGCTCATTTTAGCGACTATGGGGTTTATAAATTTTTCTTTTGCACCAGAGAGTGCATAGATGATAGAAGAAGCAAAAAGCTCGAAGTTTAATGCTGCGGCTAAAGGGTTACCAGGTAAGTTAAGCACTACGGTTTCGCCTATTTTTCCAAAAGTTGTTGGTTTTCCGGGTTTAATCTCGACCTTGTCAAAAAGTATTTTGTATCCAAATGCACCAAATGCTTCTTTAGTAAAATCAGCATCACCCACACTCACTCCACCACTAGTAATGATAAAGTCACAATCAAGAGCGGACTCTATGTGAGCATGGATATCGTCAAGAGTGTCTTGCGCAGTTCCTATAAACTCCACTGCACAGCCAAGTTCTTGAGCACGAGATAAAAGCGTCGGAGTATTAGTGTTGTAAAGTTGGTAGTCGGTAACATCTTCAAAGTGCATCTTCAGTTCATTTCCAGATGCAAAAAGCGCCACACGAGGTTTTTTATAAACCTTTATATGACTTATCCCTTGTGATGCTAAAAGAGTTATTTGATGAGCATCTAGTTTTTCGCCTCTCTCAAGAAGTAACACTTCTTTTTTAATGTCTTCACCAGCAAAACGAATGTGCTTTGACATGATAAGATTATCAGGGAGTTGTATACCGTCTTGCTCACATGTGATGTCTTCTATGGGGACAACGGCTTGTGTTCCTAGTGGAATTTTCGCACCTGTCATTATTTTGATGGCTTCACCATGGAAAAGTTCACCTCTAAAGTCATCACCCGCAAAAATCGTCTCTTTTACAGATACTACTTTTGCCGAGTCTTCTATCTTCACAGCATATCCATCCATTGCAGAATTATCAAATGCTGGTAGGTTATGTGAAGCTACTATACCCTCAGCCAAAATATACCCAAGAGCATTTTCTATAGGTATAATTTTCAGGGATTTTGGCTTTGTATTTGTATAAATAAGCTCTAATGCTTTCTCAATTGTAACTGCCATTTTTATGTACCCTTTGTTTAGTTGACATATTATATTATAATTTCGTTATGAATGAAATGTACACTATGGGTTTATCCCTTCACTCTCTTACTAGCGTTGCTATTTTAGCAGTTGTATTTTTAAATCTTTTTCTTCTTATTAGTACACAAGAGTTATCAGACTATAAAAGATTAATGAGTATTTTTTTAGTTCCTCTTACTTTGACTACCTATGGAGCTGTTGTTTTTACGGGTATTATTATGATGGCCTCTAGGCATTTAGACTTTAGCATTGAAAATATTATAATGATTGTAATAGCTCTCATTTATCTATACATAGAGGTTAAACGCATCAAGTCCTTAAAACATATGAATGAAACTAAAGATGGAGTATTTGATGCTTATAGACCTTTCGCTCGTCGTCTTCTACAAATAGAATTCTTATTGCTTTTACTTATTTCATTATGGATGTGGCTTGTTTGATCTACATACTTCACGATAATGCAGGAGAAGAGACTATTCACATAAAAGGGGAACTTCACAAGTACCTTATCAAAGTTCGTCGACACCAAGAAGGAGATGAGCTTCTCTTTAGAACAAAACAGAAGATACAAACTCTTTATCATTATAAAATAGACTCAGTAGATGGAAGAACACTTACTCTTTCTTTAGTTTCATCTAAGATAAAAGAAGTAAAGAGTCATAAAGAACTTCATTTAGCTTGGTGTGTCATAGATGTAAAATCTATAGAAAAAGTTCTTCCATCTCTATGCGAGATAGGTGTCAGTAAAATCACTTTTATTCTATGTGAACGCTCTCAAAAGAACTTTAAACTAGACTTTAAACGTTTTGAGAGAATAGCAGAAGCTTCTATGCAACAGAGCGGAAGAACATCTATAATGGAGTTTGACACTTACAAAAATATAAGTACATTTATCCAAGAATTTCCAGATACAAAAGTGTTTGATTTTACAGAAAATATTTTAAGTGGAGAGAGTGACTTTAAAAGAGTTCTTATAGGTTGTGAAGGTGGTTTTTCTAAAAATGAGAAAGAGCTCTTAAAAACTCAAGAAGTCTTTAGACTTGACTCTCCGATGGTTCTTCGTTCGGAGTCCGCAGTGATGGCAGTAGCTTCAAAAATACTGCTCTAAGCTCCTCTTTAGTTCTTTAAGAAATATTTAGATATAATTTCAGTCAATACCCTCAAGGGGTACCTCGAAAATCTGCCCCCATACGGATTTAAAAAATATATAGTTTCACGCACCTAGACGTGAAACAAAAGGCAAAAAAATGAAGAAAAATTTACACCCAGAATTCGTAACTTGTGCTGTTACATGTGCTTGTGGAAACACTTTTGAGAACAAAGCGGCTCAAGATACACTTAAAATTGACATTTGTAGTGAGTGTCACCCATTCTTTACAGGTTCTGAAAGAATGGTAGATACTGCTGGACGCATTGAGAAGTTTAACGCTCGTTACGCTAAAAAATAGTCAAGATTTTTCTTGCTTAGTCTAGTTCCTACTCCCATAGGTAACATAGGCGATATCTCACTTAGAAGTATTACACTTCTAAGTGAAGCTGATATACTCCTCTGCGAAGACACTCGCGTTACTAAAAAACTTATCCATATACTTAAAGAGCGTTACAACACTATCTTTAAAGAAGATCAAGAATTCATTTCTCTACACTCACACAATGAAAAAGATTTTATTGAAAAATTATCACCAGATTTTTTTGAATTAAATGTTGTTTATGCAAGTGATGCAGGTATGCCTGGAGTAAGTGATCCGGGTCAAGCTCTAGTAGCCTACTGTTTAAAAAATAATGTGGAGTTTGACATACTCCCTGGAGCAAATGCAGTACTAACAGCATTTGTAGCCAGTGGGTTCGAAGAGACGCAAATGCTCTTTCTTGGCTTTTTAGACCATAAAGGAAGTTCACGCAGTGCAGGACTTCTTCGTGCTCTTCATAATGGTTTTACTACTGTTTTATATGAATCTCCCCACCGTTTAGAAAAACTTCTTTTAGAGATACAAACAGAAGAACCAACTCGTGAAATATTTTTAGCGAAAGAGCTTACTAAAAAGTATCAGAAGTATCTAAAAGGTACTGCGACGCAAGCACTAGCAAATCTAGATGGGAACTTTCGTGGTGAGTGGGTAGTAGTTATCTCAGCTGGAGAATCTCAAACTGAGTCTGCCATCAGTCAAAAAGATATATTAGCCCTTGATTTACCAAAGAAAGTACAAGCTAAACTCATCTGTAAAATCACCGGCGAAAATACTAAAGTATGCTATAACAGACTCTTGGAACTATAAACATTTCATAAACTTTTAAACTTACTTGCCCATATAACACTTTTTTTAGATAAAATACTCTTATGTTAATTTATGCAAAACAACCAATAAACTATCTAATAAATAAATATCCAAATAAAATAAAGACACTTTATCTAGCCAAAGAGTTAGAAAAAAAAGAGTATTCACGTCTTATGAAAATGGGTTTTGAAGTTAAACGGGTTCCTAACGAAGCAGCACAAAAAATGTGTAAGAATGCGAATCACCAAGGGTATTTAGCAGAGGTAGATGACTACGAATTACAACCATATAACTTCTTTTTTGAGAAAAAATTTATCTTGGTTCTTTCAGGTGTAACTGATGTTGGAAATATCGGTGCAATTGTAAGAAGTGCTTATGCTCTTGGAGTTGATGCAATTGTAGCTTGTGGACTTAAACAACTTCCTCTTGAGACTATTTTACGTACAAGTACTGGTACTCTTTATGATATGCCTTTTGCAATACAAAATAATATTCACGATGTCTTGAATGATTTCAAAATGTCTGACTTTACTATATATGGTGCAGATATGAACGGTATGGATGTTCGCGAGACTCGTATAGATAGAAAAAAAGTCTTAGTTTTAGGTAGCGAAGGTGAAGGTCTTACTGCTCGTGTACTTTCTAAATTAGATTGTGCAGTCAGTATTCCTATGGCGAATGAATTTGATTCTTTGAATGTAAGTGTAGCTGCAGGTATTTTAATGGATAGGATGAGATAATGGAAACAGAGTTAGAGAAACTTGGTAAAGTAGGCATACAAAAAATATCTGAAGATACACACATACCAGTTCAGCATATAAGGGCCTTACTAAGTGGTACCTTTAACTCTTTCTCACGTGTCCAGTTTTTAGGATTTATCTCTATTCTTGAGAGAGAATACAGTGATAAGCTTATATCTATAAAAAGAAAAGGTCTTGAATATTTTGATGAGATAGATGTACAAACTATTAATGATGGACTTTTTGTTGCACCCAAGCATACAAAAAAGAAAAAATCTTCTTATCTCTTCATCATGCTCTTACTATTCACTCTTGGACTCTTTTATACTTTTGGCATGTTTGATGAAAAAACTCTTCCTCAACACAAAATTGACAGTACAAAAATAGAAGAAGTTCATAAAAATATAAAACTAGAAAAAAGCCTTATTCCAATTGAACTAAGCAGTACAAAGGATGGAAATCTTACTGTACAAGATGCAAATTCTTCTCTAAGTAAAGATGTTCTTAAAAGTTCTATTACAGTTGAAAAATCTTTTAAAATAGTCGCAAAATCAAAAGTATGGATAGGTTATATAAACCTAAAAACAGGCAAGCAGTACCACAAAACATTTACTAAAACATTAGAACTAGACCCCAAGAACGACTGGTTAATAATATTTGGACATCCACACATTGATATGTCAGTAAATGGAAATGTAATAGACTTTGGAGAAAGAAAAAATATACGTTTTTTATATGAAAATGGTTCTCTAATTACTATCAACGATTTAAAGTTCCAAGAGCTAAATAAAGGTAGTAAATGGTAAAACACTTACTACTTCTACTTCTTCTTTTCAATTCTGCATTAGCCCTTAAAATAGACTCTAAAAATGAAGAAGTTACCCTCAAGATCAAAAGTTTTTTAAATGAAAAAACATATGAAAATAATAAAGAATTTATAGATGTCATTTTTGAGCCTAAAACAGCTTTTTTCGTTAATGAGAGAGTAAATACGGTAAAGGTAATTGAAACACTCAAAGAAAATGGTCTACTTAAACTCTTTTTTAATACTCCTAGAGAGTTAAAGCTAAACTTTAAAACAAGTGGGGCACCTCTCTTTTTTGTAAAAATCATGGCAGATACCCTAAGAAGCATAGGTTACTATCGTTATGTTACAACAGCTTCAAACCTAGATGCTTCAGAATTCACTTGGAATATTAACCTTACTTCAGAGTATGCAACAGACCCACTTATACTTGATAAAGAACTCACTAAAAGAGGCTGTAAAATCATAGATATAACTATGAATTCTCTTTCTGAGTGGACATATGTCATAGATATTAGTCGTGGGTATCTCAATGTAGTAGAGCTAATCGCAAATCAAGATGTTAAACTAAAACGCTCAATATATGCACATTGGTTAGATATTTCAAAGATTAAAGAGCTTACTATTCGAAGTTCACGTAAAAATAGTTGGTATCCTTCTATAGCATATTATGATTCTTCCTTACACCTTTTAAAGGTCACAAAAAAGAACTATATATCTAGAAAAATCTACTTAGATATTCCCCAAAACAGTAAATATATAAAAATATCAGACCTCTACACTCTTAAAAATGTCAGAGATTCTCTTCATCTATTTCCAAGTTCTGCACGGTAGTTACTTTTAGCTATTATTTTATTCTAAATATTTTCTGATAAAATGTCATGAATAAACTTAGAGGGCTAAATATGTTTGATGAGATAAGATTTAACAGAGTCGAGAGACTTCCGAAGTATGTGTTTGCAGAAGTAAATGACATAAAAATGAAAGAGCGCCGTGCTGGGAAAGATGTTATAGATTTTTCTATGGGAAATCCTGATGGTGATACTCCTGAGCACATTCGTGAGAAACTTGTTGAATCAGCCCAAAAAACAAAGACTCATGGTTACTCTACTTCTAAAGGTATACCTAAACTTCTCAAAGCAATAGCAGACTGGTATGAAAGACGTTACGACTGTGTTTTAAATCCTGAGACAGAGTGTGTTGCTACTATGGGTTCAAAAGAGGGTTATGCTCACCTAACTTATGCTATCACAAACCCAGGTGATGTAGCAGTTGTTCCAGATCCTACTTACCCTATTCATGAATATTCATTTATTTTAGCTGGTGGAAATGTTGTCAAATTTGGAATAGAATTTGATGAGAAGTTTCGTATAAATGAAGATAAGTTTTTTGAAGATTTAGATAGGGTTTTTAAAGAATCTTCTCCCAAACCAAAGTATGTTCTAGTAAACTTTCCTCATAATCCTACAACGGCAACAGTAACTCAAGAGTTCTATGTACGCCTAGTTGCTATGGCTAAAGAAAAGAGATTTTATATTATCTCAGATATTGCTTATGGTGACATCACATTTGATGGATATGTAACACCATCAATTATGTCAGTTCCTGGTGCAAAAGATGTAGCGGTTGAATCGTTCACACTCTCAAAATCTTATAACATGGCAGGTTGGCGTGTAGGTTTCTTTGTAGGAAACCCTAAACTTATCGGTGCTCTTCAAAAGATCAAGTCATGGTTAGATTATGGAATGTTTACTCCTATTCAAGTAGCTGCCACTGTAGCTCTTAATGGCGATCAGCAATGTGTAAGAGACATTACAGACAAATATAACCATCGTCAGGAAGTTCTCATAGAAGCCTTTGATAGAGCCGGATGGCATATTGAGAAGAATCAAGCAAGTATGTTCTCATGGGCAAAAATGCCAGAATGTGTACAACACCTTGGTTCCTTAGAATTCTCTAAACGCCTTCTAACTGAAGCTGGAGTTGCAGTAGCACCTGGTATCGGTTTTGGTGCTTATGGAGAGGGTTATGTTCGTATTGCTCTCATAGAAAATGATAACCGCATTCGTCAAGCCGCAAAAAATATTAAAAACTTTTTAAAACAGTTTCAAGATGAAGAAAAACAGGAAGAAAATAATGATTAAAGTCGGAATAATTGGTGTTGGAACAGTAGGAACAAGCGTTGCAGAGATTTTAAGAGATAATGCAGATGTTATCACTGCTCGTGCTGGTGTAGATATAGTTGTTAAAAGTGGTGTTGTAAAAAATCTTAACAAAGACAGAGGTCTAGACATTAGCATATCTGATAATGTAGATGACATTCTAAACGATCCTGAAATTGACATTGTTGTAGAACTTATGGGTGGAATTGAAGAACCTTTTGAAGTTGTTAAACGTGCACTTAACTCTGGAAAAGCAGTTGTAACAGCAAATAAAGCACTTCTTGCTTATCACCGTTACGAACTTCAAGATATAGCAAAAGATATAGCATTCGAATATGAAGCAGCAGTTGCAGGTGGTATCCCAATTATTACTGCTCTTCGTGATGGACTCTCAGCAAACCATATAGAGTCAATGATGGGAATCATGAATGGTACTTGTAATTATATGATGACAGAGATGACAAACAATGGCGTTTCATATGATGCTATACTAAAAGAATCTCAAGACTTAGGTTATGCAGAAGCTGATCCTAGTTTTGATGTTGGTGGATTTGATGCAGCTCACAAACTTCTTATTTTAGCTTCTATTGCTTATGGAATTGATGCTAAACCTGAAGATATTCTCATCGAGGGAATTGACAATGTTAGAAGTGAAGATATCGCATTTGCTAAAGAGTTTGGTTATGCTATTAAACTTCTAGGTATCGCAAAGAAAGATGGAAATGAAGTAGAACTTCGTGTTCATGCTTGTCTTATTAAGCAAGAAGAAATGATTGCAAAGATTGACGGTGTTATGAATGCTATTTCTGTTGTTGGCGATAAAGTTGGTGAAACACTTTACTATGGTCCTGGAGCTGGTGGGGATGCTACTGCCTCTGCTGTTGTTGCGAACATCATTGACATTGCAAGAAGTGGAAAATCAACACCTATGCTTGGATTTAACAGACCTATGGAAGGGAGTAAACTTACTCTCAAGCCAACGGAAAATATAGAATCAAAATACTATTTACGTGTAAATGTAAGTGATAAGGCTGGTGTTTTAGCAAAACTTACTAAAATTTACGAAAGCCATAATATCTCCATAGAGACTATGCTTCAACGTCCAAGTGAAAACACAAGTGCAAATCTTCTTATCTCTACTCATACTGCTAAAGAGAGTAATGTTCAAGCTATGATAAACGAGCTTGAAGCAGAAAGTTTTGTAAACGCAAGACCTGTTATGATTAGGATTGTATAGATTTAAATGAAAATCTTAATCACTGGAGCGAGTTCAGGCCTTGGTGCCGAGCTTGCCCGTCAATATGCCTCTTCACAAAACGAACTTATTCTTCTTGCACGACGTGAAGACAAACTTTTTAAACTGCGCAGTGAACTTTTTGAGATAACAAAATCGATAGATATAATTGTAGCAGATGTAACAGACTTTACAACCTTACAAGAAAAAATAAAACCAATTAATAATCTTGACATTGTAATATTAAACGCAGGTATTTCACTAGGTCATTCAGATGAGATTCCTACAATTGCCGAATTTAAAAATCTATATGATGTAAATGTACTTTCTAACCATGCAATCTTAGAAATTTTACTTCCAAAATTCAAAGAACAACAGTCAGGAAAAATAGTATTTATTTCTTCTCTTGCTTCGCTTATATCTATGCCAAGTTCGAAGGTTTACTCTTCATCTAAACGTGCCTTAAATGCATATGCTGAGGGTATAAGATACAAATATAATAAATATGGTATTAAAGTTATAAATATACTACCTGGATTTGTAAAAAGTGAACTCACAGATAAAAACGATTTTAATATGCCTTTTATTTTAAGTACCCAAGATGGTGTCAAAAGAATAAAAAAAGCTATAGAGAAAAACAAGAGAATATATGTCTTTCCACTTAGATTTTATTTAATCATTCGTGCCCTTAATCTACTTCCAAAGTTTTTAAGAGAAAAGATTGTAAACTCCGTTAATTAAATTCTAGGGATTTTGAGATGGAAAATATGGATAATATTGTAACAATTGATAGTGTATGCGCATACTGTGGTGTAGGCTGTGATATCGCTGCTCATGTCGATACTAAAGAGAATAAAATTAAGAAAATATTTGCTCACCCTGATGGTGCTACATCTGAAGGAAACCTTTGTGTAAAAGGAAAATATGGATATGATTTTGTTGATTCAAATGCACGTATTACAAAACCTCGTATTCGTAAAACATTTTTAGAAAAAAACCCTCATATTAAAGAAGTAATAGCTGACAGTTTAACAGACTTAGATGATACATGGTATGAGTCTGATGTAGATAATGCTACAACTGCAGGAGCTATGAAGCTAAAAGATATTCAAGCAAAACATGGTAGAAAATCTGTTTGTTCACTTGGTGGAGCAAGAAGTTCTTGTGAGTCTGCTTACTACTTCCAAAAATTTACTCGTTATACACTAAACTCTCCACACGTTGACAACTGTGCTCGCGTTTGTCACTCTCCATCACTTAAAGGTATGAGGCTTACTATTGGTGAAGGTGCTGCTTCAAATCCATTTGATGACATCTATAAAACAGAGTTTATGATAGTAATGGGTTCAAACACAACAGAAGCACATCCAATCGTAGCAAATCGTATGATAAAGGCTGCTCAAGATGGTACTGGAATCGCTTGTTTTGATGTAAGAGAAATTAAACTACATAAATTTTCAAAGTATAAAGTAGTCGCTCCTCATGAGTCTAACTTACTTGTATTAAATATGATAGCTTATGTTATTATCACTGAAGAGTTGTATCACAAAGATTTTATTTCTAAAAGAACAAAAAACTTTGAGCATTTTAAAGAAAGTATTTTAGCTGACCCTTATGCAAATCCAGAGTTTTTTAGAGATGTTGAAGGTTTTGAGTATTTAGCAGATATGCTTCCTGAGATTGCTCGTGAGTATGCGACTAAAAAGTCTTTAATTCTTTGGGGACTAGGTATTACAGAACATGTCGATGGTTCGTATGCTGTAATGGCCATCGTTCACCTTGCACTTATGACGGGTAACATTGGTAAAGATGGAGCTGGTGTTATGCCTCTTCGCGGACAAACAAATGTACAAGGTGTATGTGACATGGGTATGCTTCCATACTATGCACCAGATTATCAAGCACCGAGAGAAGTTGGACTTATGACTCCACAGTTGGTTGATGGCATGATTGATGGTACTATAAAAGGTGTGCTTAACATCGGTGAAGATTTAACACATATCCATCCAAATCTTAACAAAATAAAAAAAGCGTTTGAAAACTTAGAGCTTATCTTTGTTCAAGAGCTTTTTATGACTGATATCGCTCGTCGCGCAGACATCGTCGTAGGTGTTAAATCTATATACGAAAAAACTGGTGTCTATATAAACGCGATGAGAAAAGTGCACCTCTCTACTCCTTTAGTAAAATCTGATTTACCTGATGACTGGGAAATTATTAAACTTCTTGATGAAAAGATGGGTGGTGGTTATGACTTTAACTCTTCAGAAGATATATGGGAAGATGTAAGAAAAACTGCTACAAATAGATTTACAGGTGCTTCATACAAGGTTCTTCGCGACAATGAAAAAGCAGGAATATCATGGCCTATCAAAGAAGACGGAACAGGTACTCCAGTACTTCATAGAGAAGATTTCAGAACACAAGATGGAATCGGTGCATTTAGATACCATGGTTACGAGCTTTCAGGCATGGTTGAAGAGATTTTAAACAAGAGACTCAAAGGTTACCACCTAACAACTGGTCGTGCAATGGCTCACTATAACAACTCTGCACAAACAAAGTACACAGAAAAGCTAGCTAAACGCTATACAGAAGACCTGCTGCTCGTTCATACTGACGATGCAGCAGATTTTACAACTGAAAAAGTTATACTTAAAACTGAGTTTGGTCAAACAAATCCGTTAAGAGTGAAGTTTACAGACAAGGTTCGTCCTAAAACTCTTTACACAACTTTCCACCATGAAGACTCAAAACTAAACAATGTTTTTGGTGATAAAAGTGATGTTCTTATCATGACTGCCGCGTTTAAATCTATTCAAGTTGAGATAATTAGCGCATAGATGAGTAGAGCTAAGGGGAATATAGGAGAAGATAAAGCTTCTGTGTTTCTTGAAGATAATGCTTACTTAATCATAGAGAAAAACTTCTACTCGCGTTTTGGCGAGATAGATATTATCGCGTCAAAAGACAATGTACTCCATTTTATCGAAGTTAAAAGTGGACTTGATTATGAATCTGCAGTACAAAACATAACTCCCTCAAAACTATCAAAATTCATTAAAACAGTCCATGTCTATATGAAAAAAAATGCTTTAGATGCTGACTTCATGATTGATGCGGTAATTGTCACTCCTCAGAAAATAGAGTTGATAGAAAACATTACCTTATAATGTTATAATTTCACTATTAATATATTTGGAGATTGCATGCAAGCAAAAATATTTTTCGGCTCAACAGAAGCTACAAAAGAAAATCTAAGTGAAAGAAAAAGTCCATACTCTGGTGAAGTAGTCTCAACTGCTCCCATATGTGATGAGTTAGATGCTAAAAAAGCTCTAGACATAGCTCAAAGAGCATCACAAGCTGCAAAAGCATCAACACTTGCTCAAAGATGTTCTTGGCTTCTAGATGTTGCTAAAAAACTTGGGGAAAATAAAGAAGACATAGCAAAAACTATTACTGACGAAGTAGGAAAACCTATTACTTTTGCTCGTGTAGAAGTTGAACGCTGTATAGAGACAATCACTCTCTCAGCTGAAACTATGAGAACGATGCACGGTGAGACTATAAACACAGATGCAATGGCAAGTGGTAAGAAAACACTGAGCTTTTTTCGTCGTGAGCCTGTTGGTGTTGTTGTAGCCATTACACCTTTTAACTTTCCCCTTAATCTTGTTGCACACAAACTTGGTCCCGCACTTGTAGCGGGCAACTGTGTTGTACTCAAACCAACTCCAGAAGCTCCTCTTACATCTTACAAATTTGCTAAGCTTTTTATTGAGAGTGAGTATGCAGTAAAAGATGCGCTTAGTGTTGTGTATGGTGATGCTGAAGTTGGCTCTGCTCTTATATCGAGCGACATTCCTCGTGTTATTAGTTTTACGGGTTCTGTTCCTGTTGGAAATATCATCACAAAAAACTCTGGTATCAAAAAAATTGGGCTTGAACTCGGTGGAAATGCAGCGACTTTCATAGAAAAAACTGCTGACTTAAAACTCGCTGCTTCAAGATGTGCTCTTGGTGCATTTGTGAACTCTGGTCAAGTTTGTATATCTCTTCAGCGTATCTATGTTGCAAGTGAAGTATATGATGAATTTGCTTCTTTAATGGCACAAGAGACAAAAAAACTAATTGTTGGTTCTCCTTATGAAGATGATACATTTATGGGTCCACTCATAGATGACGAGGCAGCTGAGCGTGCTATGGGTTGGGTTGAGTCTGCTATGAAAGAAGGTGCGACAGCACTTCTTACTCCTAAACGCGATGGAAGAATGTTCTACCCATGTGTAATGGCTGATGTAACAGATGACATGGCAATTGTATGTGAAGAGGTATTTGCTCCCATAGTTTCTCTTGTAAAAGTAAACTCGTTTGACGATGCCCTACCCCGTATGAACAACTCTCCTTACGGTTTACAGTTTTCAGTATTTACAAATGACTTAAGCATTACAAACCGTGCCATAGATGAGTTAAATGCAGGTGGTATAGTTATCAATGACATGCCGACACTGCGTTTTGACATACAGCCTTATGGTGGTGTAAAACTTAGTGGTGTTGGACGAGAAGGTCCACGTTTCGCTATTGAAGAGATGACAGAAATAAAGTCTGTAGTCATCTGCTAAGAATAAAATGAGTAAAAAAAGGGTAACTAATCACCCTCTCTAAAAGAGAGAATTTCCCTGCATAACAGAAACCAATGATTCAAATTCATTTAAGCCTCGTTTTCGAGAAGTGTCAATAACTGATCGTAAATTAGCATAATTTTTTGCACCCTCTAGTGATTTGAATTGTCCTGGTACTTTTTGCTTTACTTTTATATTTCGGATAGCTCTTTCGCTGCCATTATTGTCAGCTGGTATATTTTCATCAAGTAAAAAAGTGAAGAGTTTATCTTTGGATTTTGTAAGTGATTTAATTTGTTTATGAGTTTCACTTTTTTCTATATAAGGCATAGTGAGAAGATGCTACAGTGTTTTATCATATTGAACTTTTATAGTTACTCTTTGAGTAGAAGTAAAACTCTCTTTATTATCTCTTATAGCTTCTTTAAGGAGTGACTTAATATCTTTCATTAGTTTAGTGTCATGCCGTGAACGAAGTGAATAGCTATTGCAGCTACTACCATTAACCAATAACCAACGATTTTTAACTTTTATCATATTTATATCCTTTAGGTTCGTAATTGTATAAAATGAAAAGATAGATATTTCTTTAAGTATGAATAACTTTTCTAAGAGCATCCCGTGAAGCTTTATCAACTAAAGTAAATATATCATCAACTATATTTTTTTGGGATGATTTCTTGTGACCTTTTACTTTAATTAACTCACAATCCAATGTATCTAATCTTTTATAAAAAGATTTATAGAGCTCATGATTCTTTATTTGATTTCCTTTGCTTGTCATATAGTTTTTTCTCTCAAAACAATCTCTTCTCGCTAGTAAACCTATAATATTTTGACAATCTGTATATACTACTACATCATAGTTTTCTAGACATGCTTCGTCTAAAGCCCACAAAAGTGTTTCTAGTTCTAATTTTGTAGAGGAAGTATCTTCAAACTTTTTAATCTTTATTTTATTTTCTAGTCCCCTCAGAGGAGACTCGAGCTTATCTAAAAATAGACAAGCTCCATATCCAACTCCACTTCGAGGATTAACACTTCCATCCGTAAATAAAAATATTTTTTCTTTAGTTTTTAAGTTTTGCATGTACTTCATCAAAAGTTACTTTTGCATTTTCACTCTCTGTTGTATACCTACTCACTATGACAATTGCAATCCAAGATAGAATAAACGCAGGTAATAGTTCATAAACATCAAACCATCCACCCTTAAGCTGTTTATATACTATAACAGTTAAGGCTCCAGTAACCATACCTGCTATAGCACCTTCTTTTGTAATTCCTCTATGGTACAAACTAAGTATTACCAGTGGTCCAAACGCAGCACCAAAACCAGCCCATGCGTATGAGACTAACTCAAGCACACTAGAGTTTCTATCTGTTGAAATATAGAGTGCGATTAAGGCGATGATGAGTACTGTTGATCTTCCTATCCAAACTAGCTCTTTATCACTTGCATCTTTTTTGAGGATAGCATGATAGATATCTCGTGTTAGAACTGATGAAGAGACTAAAAGTTGAGAATCTATCGTACTCATAATGGCTGCGAGTATTGCTGCAAGTAAGAAGCCTGATATCCATGGATTAAAAAGAAGTTGCGAAAGAACTATAAATACTTTCTCACTGTCTTCAAGTGATACACCATTTGCCAATACATAAGCAAATCCAAAAAAACCAACGCTCAGTGAACCCAGTACTGAGATCACCATCCAAGTCATACCTATCTGTTTTGCCTTTTGCATCTCATTTTCGTGACGGATTGACATAAAGCGCACCAAGATATGTGGCTGACCAAAGTACCCAAGTCCCCAAGCTAAAAGAGAGACAATCGCAACAAAGGAACTCCCATTAAATATACTCAAATTCGACACTTTAGCTTTCTCGATAATAGAAAGTGCTTCACTAATGCCACCAATATCTATAACCACGACAATAGGAGCTACAACTAGTGCTAACATCATCAGTATCCCTTGGATAAAGTCTGTCCAACTTACCGCGTTGTATCCACCTAGAAACGTATACGAAACGATAATAACACTGCCTGTTAAGAGTGCATCGGTGTACTCTAATCCAAAGGTAGCTTCAAACAGTTTTGCACCACCAACAAGTCCTGAAGAAGTATAAAGTGTGTAAAATAGTAGAATAACAATGGCTGTAACAAGTCTAAGTGAATTTCCTTTCGCTTCAAATCTATTTGAAAAATAATCTGGGATTGTAATAGAATCATTTAGGTAATGAGTATAAACTCTTAAGGGTTTAGCAACATAGTGCCAATTTAAATAGGCTCCTATTATAAGCCCAACAGCTATCCAAGATCCAACTACTCCTTGTGAGTACATCATTCCAGGAAGTCCAAGCAAAAGCCATCCACTCATATCTGATGCTCCAGCACTTAGTGCTGTTACACCAGGTCCAAGTCCACGACCACCGAGTACATAATCACTCAAGTTGTCTGTTTTAAAATAGAAGTAGATCCCAATGCCTACCATCAAAATCATATATAAACTAAACGATACCAATACCGGTGTTTCCATTATTTTTCCTCTTTATTTATGTGTTTATGTTCACCAAGATTACCATATCTATGATAACTATCTGAGATACTCTGTTCGATGTAGTAATGTAACATTTCTAATCTTCCATGCCCTATAAATGGCTCATCCGATATATAAATAGCATCACTGCTAAGTACTTTATGTATATGCTCATTTACTGGTTCTTGTGTAAGAAACCTCACTCTTTCATGTGACTTGATGGCGTTTATAAGCTCATTTTCGTCTTCTATGAAAAGTTCTTCATCCTCTAAAAGTATAGATTTATTTTCTTGTAGTATTTTAATTGCGCTACTAGTTGTCTCTGTTGGAATTGATAAATGCAACTTAGCACCAACAAGTTTAATGGCAACTATTGAACAAATTATTTCTTCGATTGTTGCACTAGGCTCAACTCTTAGTACAACACTTTTTACACCAAGGTATCTAGTATAGTTACTTTCTCCTCTTATGTTGGAGTAGTCTTTTTCTTGGGAAAACTCTTTATCTATCCAGTAGACAAAGTTCTCGCAGGTGTTAAGTATATTTTCTAAACCATCTACAGTAAGGTTTACTCGATAGTGCTCAATTAATGCATTAGTACATGTATCTTTAGCAATGGTCTGGGTTCTTGTGATATCTGCAAATTGAGTGACATAGTTAAATCCACCAGCTTTTCTACCACTTCCTATACTTGACTTTCTCATGCCGCCAAATGGCTGTCTTCTTACTATTGCACCTGTTGTCATACGATTTAGATAGAGGTTACCAGCTAATACCTTCTCTTTAAATATTGCTTTTTCTCTCTCATCTAAACTTTCTATTCCAGATGTAAGGCCATAACCTGTCGAGTTTACAATCTCTATGGCGTTTTCTAAGTCTTTTGCGCACATTATGCTAAGTACTGGACCAAACAGCTCATTCATATGACAATAGTCATCACTTTTTGTTCCCAATCTTATCGATGGTTTTAACATATATGGATTTTTAGTTGCAAATCTTGGTTTGATGAGCCACTCTTCATCATCATCTAGATAATCTAGTGCCTTTTTTAGTTTTGCATTTGGAAGTGAACTCAGAGTTCCTATTTTGTTATGTAAATCCCAAACACTTCCAACTTCTAGTGACTTGGCTGCATCTACTAATGTTTCCATAAAAACTTTATCTTTATAAAGTTCCTCTTCTAAAATAAGAAGTGAAGTAGCTGAACACTTTTGCCCAGAATTGTTAAACGCAGAAGCCACAACATTTTTTATGGCTTGGTCTTTGTCTGCAAGTGTGGTCACTATTGTCGCATTTTTACCACCTGTCTCAGCACTTATATGAAGGTTTGGACGAGTATCTAGCATATTGTATGCTGTATCTTCAGAACCTGTAAATATTACAAACGCGACATCTTCATTTGCCACTAACTCACTGCTAACGTCTTTACCATCAGCTATAACATACTGTAAAGTTTTTTTACTAACACCCGCATCCCAAAAACATTGACATAGCCTATATCCACATAGTATTGAACTTGATGATGCTTTAAGGATTACAGTATTCCCAGTTGCAAGAGCGGCTGCAATACCACCTACCGGTATGGCAATGGGAAAGTTCCACGGACTAATAACCAAAGCAACACCTTTTGGCTTCAATGTTACAGAGTCTAAGTCTTCTATTTGTTTGTATGAGTGAGGATAAAAATAAAGAAAGTCGATAGCCTCGCTAACCTCAACATCAGTCTCAGAAAATACTTTTCCAACCTCAGCAGCTGCAACTCCTATAAGGTCGGCTCTTGCTTTTTTAAATTCATTTGCAACATTAGCGAGTATCTCATATCTTTGAAGTGAAGTTTTTCTACTCCATCCATCAGCATCTTTTTTAGCGATATCAAGTGCTTTATTTAATTGTTCTTTGCCAACTTTTGTATAACTTCCAACCTCTATATTTTCATGAAACTGTGATTTGTCAATAACTACTATCTGTTTTTCACCCTTTACTTCATCTCCACCAATTACAGAGTGAACATGATATCCCCCTGATTTAGCTATATTTGACCATTTATCTATAATGGCTTGTGCCCAGACTCTATTTGTTTCAAGTGAGAAGTCTGTATCGCTTTCATTGTCAAAAGTGTTAATACTTTGATTTGATTCTATAGTCTCAGTTAATCTATCTTGGGTTCTATAGGGTGTCAACTTGAGGGCATCCATAATGTTTATCGAATCATCAAAGGTTTTTACCAACTTATCCCAAGTGTCATCTTCAACATTTAGTCCAAAACTATGACGTAAGAAATTTTGCTCTGCCGTATTTTCATCAAATCTTCTTACAAGATAAGCTATCGCGTTTGTAAATGTTTCTTTGGTTGCAGTTGGTGCATATAAAATAACGTCAATACCATCATTCTTAAGTACCTTATATGCACTTTCACTCATTCCCTCTAACATCTCAGCACAATAGTACTTTTGAGTTCCTCTTTCTACGGCTAACTCATGTGCAAAAGCTTGGTCGAACAAGTTATGTGAGGCTACTCCAATGTTTACATAAGGCGCAACATCTTTTGCAAGTAAAAAATCAATGAGCACTTTAAAGTTTGCATCGCTTTCACTTTTGTTTTCATAAGTAACACAGGGCCATCCTTTTAGACTTGCTTCTGTGAGTTCCATCTCTTGATTTGCACCCTTAACAACTCTGATCTTTATCGGAGCACCTCCGTCTTGGACTCTTTTCTTTGCCCATGATGCTAATCGCTTTGCATAACCTAGTGCATCTGGCATATAAGTTTGCAGCACTATGCCGGCATAAAGATTTTTATACTTATCTTGTGAGAGTGTTGTCACAAATGAGTCTATGGTAAGGTCTATATCTTTGTATTCTTCCATATCTAGATTAACAAACTTGTTTTCTAGCTGTCCCTGTGCATTCATAAATTTATTTTCTATTGCCGCATCGTAGATGAGAGCTATCCGCTTAGATATCATCCCAACACTCCAGTCATGTGCAAGTGGTACTATTTGTGAGAAAATTGTTGAAATTTTTATTGAGATGTAATCTATATCTGGATTTTTAAGAGATTTGACATATTTTTCAATTCTATCCCTTGCTTCACTCTCCCCTAAAACAGCTTCGCCAATTATATTAATGTTAACTCTTGTATTTTCAGCTCTTCTATTTTTAAGGTGCTGAGAAAGGAGTGCATCCTCACCCTTTATAACAATGGCACTAATGTCATTTCGTAAGTACTTGATAAAAGGAGGAACAGAGACACTTGTAAGATAGATTCCTATATCGCGAAATAACCAAATTAAGACATCCTCAAATTTAGTAAAAAACTTTACATCTTTATACTTGCTAAACAAAAACTCTAGTTGATTTGCAATTCTATTTGTACTTGCAGCTCTAAAGCTTTGGTCTAACAACTCTATTAGAAAAAGCTTATTTTGTGGATCTTCTAACATTTTAAGCATCATCTCGTGAAACTTTTTTTCTTGTTTCTCACGGTTATGAGAGATTTCCTTTTGCCATGTTTTTGATAAACTCTTTGCTTGTTCAAATATATTATTTTTTATAGACATTATTTCCCTTCAAATTCATAATAAATCAGAGTAACTAAAAGCGGCTAAAATAAAATTGAATTTTCTATATCAATCAATAAACCTACTATAAATTGAACTAACTTATACTCATAATATGCTTTTCTATTAACTTGCATGCTTGCCCATATTAATTGCAAAATCCAACATAAAGTTTGAAAGGCCATCACTATAATTAAGTGATAAAACATTGATTCCTCTCACGAATCGCTTCTCTTTATTGGAGTACAACTTATCCCGACTTCCTTCAATC
>NZ_JABIOQ010000015.1 GCF_018698455.1 Sulfurimonas sp.
GAAGTTATGATTCCACTGTTCAAAACGACTGCAGCAGCAAAAAAAGCTCAGCCTCAAGCTGATGTTCTTTTAAACTTTGCATCTTTTAGAACAGCTTACGATGTAACTATGGAAGCACTTGAAGTTGGTGGTTTTTCATCTATGATGATTACAGCAGAGGGAATTCCAGAGCGTTTAGCTCGTGGTATGAACCAAACTGCTCGTGAAAAAAATGTAACAATTATTGGTCCTGCAACTGTTGGAGCTATCACTCCGGGCGCATTCAAAGTAGCAAACATTGGTGGAACTATTTCTAATATAGTAAACTCTAAACTACACCGTACAGGTTCTTGTGGACTAGTTACACGTTCAGGTGGACTTTTCAATGAGCTTTCTAACATAATCTCTATCAATGCTGATGGTATTGCTGAAGGTGTTGCTATCGGTGGTGACCGTTTTGTTGGTTCTGTTTTTATAGATAACCTTCTTAGAATGGAAAAAAACCCTGATGTAAAATACATGATTTTATTAGGTGAAGTTGGTGGTACTGAAGAGTATAAAGTAATTGAAGCTATTAAAAATGGTACGATTAAAAAACCAATCATCGCATGGTGTATTGGAACAATTGCTAAGTATTATGATTCAGGTGTTCAGTTTGGTCATGCAGGTGCATCTGCAAATGGCGAAATGGAAACAGCAGACTTTAAAAACAATGCTATGAGAGAAGCAGGAATCCATGTTCCTAAATCATTTAATGATTTACCAGAAATTATTTCTGCAGTTTATCATGAGTTACATGCTGAGGGTGTTATTCAAGATATTCCTGAACCACCTATGGATAAAGTTCCATCTGTAAGAAGAAGTAAAGAATTTATCTGTACTATTTCTGATGATCGTGGTGAAGAGTGTACTTATGCAGGATTCCCAATCTCAAGTGTTGCTACTCCAGCTACTGGTAAAGGCATAGGTGATGTTGTATCACTTCTATGGTTCAAAAAGCAGTATCCAAAATGGGCAACTGACTTTATTGAGACTGTTATGAAAACTGTTGCTGATCATGGTCCTGCTGTTTCTGGCGCTCACAATGCAAAAGTAACTGCAAGAGCTGGTAAATCAGTTGTTGAATCACTTGTAACTGGTCTTTTAACAATTGGGCCACGTTTTGGTGGTGCAATTGATGGTGCAGCTCAACATTTTAAGTATGCTGATGATAATGGATTAACTCCAAAAGAGTTTCTTGGTTATATGAAAAAAGAAGGTATCCCAATTCCAGGTATTGGTCACCGTATCAAGTCTCTTAAAAATCCAGACTTACGTGTAACTGGCCTTATGAATTTCGCGCACGAACATTTTCCATCAACTCCACTTTTAGACTATGCAAGAACTGTTGAAGCTCTTACTACATCTAAGAAAGAGAATCTAATTCTTAATGTTGATGGTACTATTGGTATTTTAATGGTAGACATGTGGAGAGCCCTAGGTTACACTGAAGCAGAGATAAATGAATTTATCGCTTCTGGTACTCTTAACGCATTCTTTATTGTTGGTCGTTCAATTGGTTTTATTGGTCACATACTTGACGAAAAGCGTCTTGCAATGCCAATGTACAGACACCCAATGGATGACATCCTTTACGATGTTCCAGTGGCTAAGAAAATATAACTATTATTTTTTATAACGAAAGGGAATTTGCTTCTCTTTCGTTACACTCTCTTTAAATACATCCTCACTAAACTTTTAAATCACATACTTTTTAGATATAGTTTAATTATGAAAAAAGCATTCACTATGATTGAATTTGTTTTTGTAATAGTAGTTATTGGAATTATAGCGGCAGTAGTAATTCCAAGTATAAGAACAAACCCTCTTCAAGAAGCAGCTATACAACTTTTGTCACATATTAAGTACACACAGCACTTAGCTATGGTTGATGACAAATATGATGCTTCTGATGCTGATTGGTATAAAGGTAGGTGGCAATTAGTGTTTAGCAATAGTAAATTTACTGATTATGTTCCGGCGTATACAATATTTGCTGATAGGGATTGGGGTTCAGGATACGGCGGTGACGCAATTGAAAACGAAATGGCAAAAAATCCAGAGAATAGTAATCAAGTTATGACGGGTGGCTATGGTTCGACAGCGGCGATAGATTACACAAATGCTGGGTATAAAGGAATGAAGAAATTAAATCTTGGAAAAAGTTACGGAGTATTAGGTGTTAACCTTGACGGTGGTTGTAAGAAATCTAGAATTGCTTTTGACCATTTAGGTAGACCATTACAGGGTGACCAAAGTAGTATGACTGGTCCATATAGTGCTGGAAGCCAAAGATTAATAGTGGCCGATTGCAATGTGACATTAAGTAATGAAAGCGATCAAGTTAGTATAATAATCCGACCTGAGACAGGCTATTCAAGTATAACTTTTTAGGTAAATCCGATTAGAGTAGCTTTTGTACTAACTCATCATACTGATTACTGAAATGAGGAATGTTAGTCTTTTCCCAAGGCGATAAAACTATACAATCCCAGAAAAATCTAACAACATTTTTTAAATTCTTATTCTACAAGAGCTACAATTATAATAGAAAATAAGAGGGCAATTAATAGCATATTTAATTTCATAAATGGTTCAAGTAAATTTAACTTAATAAAATATAGTAAAATTAAATTGTATGTAACTATAATATTAGATAATTGTATAATAAAGAAAAATAAAAGGATTTATAGCTATATGTCTTATTTAAATGAATTAAAACAACTTGTTGACATCAACTCCTATACTAAAAATAAAGATGGGGTGGACAAAGTTGGTGACTTATTTGGCTCATGGCTTAAATCTCTTAACATGAAGGAATGCATATATGAGCGTGCGATTATAGGTAATCATAGACTGTATAGTTTTCCTGTTGATCATAAAGCAAAGAGGCTATTGCTTCTTGGCCATCTTGATACAGTATTTCCTCCTGATACCTTTGAAAACTTTTCCCAAGACGATTTATGGGTCTATGGTCCAGGTGTTTGCGATATGAAGGGGGGGCTTATTGTAGCTTTGAAGTCATTGCAAAAACTTTATGATGATAATATTGAAGTATGTAATATTGACTTTTTACTGGTTAGTGATGAAGAGACGGGTAGTGATGATTCAAAATTTCTTTCCCAAGAACTAGCATCTAACTATGACTATTGTCTTGTCTTTGAAGCAGCCGGAGAAGCTATGGAAGTAGTTGTGGGACGTAAGGGTGTGGGGACCTTCACTATCGATATAAAAGGTTTAGCAAAACATGCAGGAAATCACTATATAGATGGCGTCGATGCTAATCTTGAGGCTTCTTACAAACTCCAAAGACTTGCGGCTTTAACAGATTTATCTAAAAACACAACTGTAAATGTCGGAAAAATATCTGGAGGTATAGGTGCCAATACCATTTCTCCTTATGCCTCTTTACTTTTTGAGCTTCGCTACGATAGAGTCGAAGAAAAAGAGCGTGTGCTCTCTGCAATTGAGGAGATTGTTAACACTTCTTACATCCAAGGGACAAGTGCTAAGCTTAGTGGTGGTATTCAGCGCGATGTAATGCAAACAAGTGATAATGTCTTAGAGTTTGTAAAAGCTATTGAAGTTATTACGGGTCAGGCACTCAAAACAGAAAAACGCGGTGGAGTAAGCGATGCTAATATTCTTTCCGCAAATGGTGTTATCACCCTTGATGGTCTTGGGCCTTTTGGAGATGGAGATCATACAGAACATGAACGAGCACTAATAAGTAGTTTTGATTTACGTATTGATTTAACAAGTAGCATCTTAAAATATTTTACAATTAATAAAGGGGTTTACAATGTCTCAATATAAAAGAAGTATAGGAATGTGGATGTATCAAAACAGCGGTGGTTCAGAGATTGAAAGAAAAATCGTGGCACAGCTAAAAGAGCGTGAAATAGAAACTATCACGGGTCTTGATCTTCGCTACAGCGAAGCAAGTAGAGATGGTATGTTTTGTCAGGGAATTAATATGTGTAGCTTAGACCTCTTTTTCTCTTATAATGCAGGAGAACAGACAGTCTCACAAATTTACTTTTACGAGCAACTCAACAAAACAATTGCTACTCTTAACTCTTTTGAAGCATTTAAACTTAGCGAAGACAAGTTTCAAACAAATATGGCTTTACGTAAAGCAGACATTAATTGTGCAGAATTTTTTCTTTGTCACCGTGAGAATCCTGAACGTATAAGAGAGTTGTTCCATAAATGGGGTAAAATGGTTTTTAAACCAGTCGATGGATGGGGTGGTATGGGTATGGCTCTCATTGAAAATGAAAATACACTTAATACACTTATGCCATTTCTAAACCAGATGGATATTCGCCATTATTATGTTGAAAAGTATATAGATAATGATTATACTGATTTTCGTATAGATATAGTTGGTGGTGAGTTCATCGCATGCTATGGGAGACAGGCAGGTGATAGTGATTGGAGAACAAATATTTCTTCAGGTGGAAAAGTAATTATGCGTGAGCCGAATGAAAAAGTTATTCAACTCGCTATTGATGCAGCGAAAGCGGCAAATATCGATATAGCAGGTGTTGATATACTCTATGATAGAGAACAAGAAAAATACATAGTTTTAGAAGTTAACGGTATCCCCGCATTTGCAACACCAGATCAAGAGGCAATTGGGCTTAATTTCAATGACAAAAAGATTCAAAAAATTGTAGAACTTATAGATAAAAAAACAGCAGGTATAAAAAGATGAGCACAAATAAACTACCAAAGATAGGTTTCGTATATTTAGACTATGTTATGCGTTTCTTTGACTACAGTAACTTTAAAGGCTGGCCGGAAAAGATTGAAGAAGTGACTTATCATTGGAAAAATGATAAAGATCGTTTTATAAAAGAAGTTAAACGTAAAAAAATTGAAGTTCTAATAGGAAATATTCCGGCAACTGCCTATGAAACCTTTAGAGACATTGCCAAAGCATTACCTGAAGTTAGGTTTATCCCATCAATCGAGACACAGTTTTCAAACAAATCTAAAGAGAATGTGACAATATTTTGCGAAAAGCATGGCATACCTATACCAAAAACAAGAATTTTTTATGACTTAGCAAAGGGTGATGAATATTTAAAAAGTTGTTTTTATCCTCAGATTGTAAAACGATCTTATGGAGCTTCAAATTACGGCGGTTATTTCGTTCACAAAGTAGATAACTACAAGGAAGCACGAGCACTTTTTGACAAAAAAAAGTACAATCCTATATATACTCAGGACGCAATTCCTCTTAAAGATAGTGGTGATATTCGTGTTATGCTCATTGGTCATAAACCTATTTGTGCATTTTGGCGCTACTCGGGAGATGGTGAGTGGATTACCAACACTTCACAGGGTGGAGACATGAATTATAATAATGTACCTATGTCTGCATTAGAAGTTGCCGTGCAAGCCTCAAAAGCTGCTAAGGCTGAATTTTGGGCTTGTGACATAGGTATCGATGAAAATACGGGAAAAGCTTATATCATTGAGTGTGCTACAGCTTTTGCTGCCTTTCCTTATGTTCGTGACTGGATATGTCAGTATCTTATGTGGGATCTTTCCAATGGAAAATTTAGATTGCCTCATGTCCCACTTTTTTCTTGGGAAGAACTAGGGAAAATGGATCCAGCTATATTAAGAACACTTCGTCATCTTTATTTTTCTAAGTATACTCCATCAGCCGATGGAGAAATATATATGAGCGACACTGGGACATTTGACATGGAGCGTACTAAAGAGGGTGACGATTCTATTCTACCAGATGCAAGAAAAGTTATAACAAATGAAGAAAAGTTACCTCAAAGTATAAAAGATGCTTCTTCTGCGGGTGAAGAATCAACAGTATTTAAAGATAAAAAGCTTGATTTAACTACAGCAACATTGACTGATCTGCTCTCCTTGTACGGAATGGATGAAAATGTTGCAATAAAGATTAAATCACTCGTGGACGAGCAAAAAGTTAGTTGCTTTGAAGAGTTATCTCGCTATAATATAATTTCAGAACAGTATTTGATAAAATGGAGTAAATTCTTTGAGAGAACAGTATAAATCATATAAACAAACTCAAGATTTTTTTTATAATGCTCAAAAAAAGTTTCCGAATATATTCCGTGTTGAAGTTATAGGCAAAACATGGGAAGACAGAGATATTATTATCGTGACAATCTCTAGGGATCTAAAAAAAGCTGACGATAAACCGGCTCTTCTATATACTGGAAGTATTCATGCAAGAGAGTGGATTGGAATTGAACTTGCCTATGCATTTGGGGAGTACATTCTAGAGCATATTGAATATGATCCCGCCCTAAATACTGCTCTATCAAATGCTACACTATATATGGTACCTTGTGCAAACCCTGATGGATTTGAGTTCTCACGCACACATTTCTCTTTTTGGCGAAAAAATCGTCGTCATAATGCAGATGGAAGCTATGGTGTTGACTTAAACAGAAACTTTTCTATTGGTTATGCAGCTAGTAGAGATACATATTCTAATGTCTATTCTGGACCTCAACCTTTCTCAGAACCTGAAACCTTAGCCTTAAAAAACTTTGCACTAAGTCATCCAAATATTTCAATAGCTTTAGATTACCATTCTCAAGGTAATGTTATTTTCCCTGCTCATAATTTTAAGCATGAAGATGCAGTTGATGCAGTTGACTTAAATACACTTGCTGCAAACATGTCGGAAGAGATACGTAAAGTATCAGGGCGTGAGTATGGTGTTCATATGGGGAAACCACCTGTTCGCCTTATTAGTGGTAGTGGTCGTGAGTTTTACTATTCATTGGGCGCATTAGCTCTTACTGTGGAAGTGGGTACACGAAATATTTCCGACTATATAGGAAATATGACTGAACATATTAATGAGCATGTCCCCGCTTTGATATATGCTCTGGTTGAAACTGTTAACTATGATAAACAAAAGGCTTTTAATCGTGTAGAAAATTTTTCTGCTCACAAAATTTCTATATCAAGAGTTGAGCTTTCGTGGGAATATCCAAATGACCCAGATTTCTATTTTGAAATATATAGAAGCAGCAAAGAGATTAGCCACTGTCAGGCATCAAATTGTGTTGGAACTACTAAGGCTAAAACATATATAGACAATCATTTAAGCCCAAGCACAAGCTACACCTATTTTATTCGTGCAGTTTGCAAAACAAATCATGTAAAGTCACCTTTTGCCCAGAAAATAACTGTTAGAACACTTAGTGATATAGATTCTTTTTCTAAAATCCTTTTTCCTTCACAAGAAAAGATTGGTTATGTTGGTGAAAAAAGTAGTATTAATGCTGAACATTTTGGATACAACTCTCTTTTTGTTGGTATTTCAAAAAATCGTGGAGTATGTTATGGACTCATAGGCTTCTCGCTTGATTCAGTTCCCGATAATGCTATAATAACTGACGCAAAAGTGTCTCTTTTCCCTATAGACAGAGTCAATGTGCAAGTCGAAAAATTTGGTGAGTGGAGAATAGGTATTTTAGATGAAATAAACGGAAGTTTATCTTCATTTAATGCTATTAAAAATACACGCATATTATCATATATTGATAGACCCACTAAATCACATCAGCTTACTCAAGGTATCTGGAGGACATGGGCCTTTGCAAAAAATGAACGTGATCTTCTTCAAGATGCTCTTAAGCGCAGAGAAGTAATCTTTAGAATGGATGGACCAACAAGTCTACCTTTAGATAGATCTTCTCAACTGATGCAGTGGGATATAGGGTTTGCTAAATTTAGTGGTGGCTTGGACTACAGACCAAAGTTAGAAGTTACCTACACTGTTCCTGGGGGTAAACTAGAAGTTGTCAGTTCTGTAATCACAACTATTTCAGAGGAAAAAGTTGAAACAAATAAGTTAGAAGTAGGCTTTGATAAAAATGGCTCAGCACAATATGGCTGTATTGAATTTAACTTGGATGTTTTACCTGATATAGAGAGTACCGTGATATCAAATATTTATATAGAAATGGATGCTAGCAAGATAGCATCAACACAAAATTTACGCTATCATGTAGAAATGATTAGTCCCACATGTACAGAGAAGAGTATCGCAAATATCCAAATACGCGATACTATTGAACGTATTGGATACGATGTAAGTATTGAAGATATTAAAAAAGAGCCAACACAGCGTTTTGTATTTGACACTTATGCTATTTCTCAACTCATAGAAAATATAAGAGCTCAGAAAAAGTTACTCTTTTTATTGTTACCTACTAGTGAGAGGAGCTTTTCTGGCTCTCAAATAACTAGTTGGAGTGATGATAAAAACCAAATGCAGCCACGCCTTAAGATTGAATATATAAAAAAACGTCGTAATGGTGTTCAAGCTGTAAGCAATTTAAAATATGAAATTGAAAATGCTATGATTAAACTCTCGTGGACTAATCCTAAGGATAAGGACTTCGAGGGTGTTATCGTAGTTAAAAATTCCTTTCATATGCCTTGCTCACCTTATGATGGGCAAAAACTTTTTGGTGGGAAAGATACTTATACATTTGATAATTTTGGGGCTCTAGATGAAGATAAATATTATGCAGTATATACATACGATAATGTACCAAATTTTTCTGAAGTAGCTTCTATTTTCTACAAAAAATAATTTTTAAGCTATCTAGTTGAAAATCATGAGAGCCTTGAATAGGCTACATGAGCTCTATTATAATTAGATAGAACATACTGTAGATCTCACAGGACTCTAAATATTTTGAGAGTGTAATTCCCTTTCTAAGCATGGCCCTTCAGAAGAGTTGCCCAATACTCTTTTTTTGTCTCATAAAGGTCATATTTCCATAAACTCTCACTTGAAAGTTGAGACATTTTTGTGTTCTCTACTAAACCTTGATAGTCAAACTCTACTAGAATTATTTTTCCAAATGCAACTTTAATTGGACAGACTGAATAGCCTGTGAATTTTTCGATAAGTTTAGTTTTAGTAATTACAGAGAGTAGGTTTTTCTCAATAATAAGAGCTTGTGCCGCAACAGTAGCGACCGTTTTACCAAGAGGAGTTCCACAGATGTCTCCTATGCCAAATATATTTGGATACTTAGAGTGCTGAAGGGTCTCAAGATCAACATCTAACCATCCTTTAAAATGTCCATCTTCTACTGCAAGTTCTGATTCTCTAATATCTTTTGTCGCTGACATAGGGGGAACTATATGGATATAATCATAGTGCATTTTTACAATTTCTGTTTTTTTAGTAATACTTTCCCACTCTTGAAAATCTGGATCCCAACCAGTTTTAATTTCATACTTATGTTGATAGGTTGCAATCTTCTTTTTAGTATCTATCTCTATTAGGTTATGGCGAAATTTAGTTTGAAGAGAAAGGTACTCTTTTTGAACTAAATGAAGTCTTTTATCTACATCTTTTAATCCAAAAAGTCGTTTTGAATTTGTAGTGTAAGTTAGCTTAGCACTTAAAGAGTGCTTTTGTAGATAGTCTGCAGTAAGGTAGGCCATTTTTTGTGCAACTGCTCCACATTTTACAGGAGTATTTGGCATGGTATAAAGGATATGAATATCTTTATTTTTCGCTTCTTCTTGGATAGACTCAAACCATTTTAGAGTTGAACTGCCACCTTTAGCCGTTCCTTTATCTGTATCATTGAGATAAACACTTGCAATATTTTTGGTACCTATGTCTTCTTTATGTAATCCCTTTATCCATTCATAGTGATACTCAAGTCCTGTTGCAACTATGAGATAGTCATATTCTACTGTTTGTCCATCTTGTGTAGTAATAGAGTTCATCTGGGGTGCATAAGATTTGACTTTATCTTTTATCCAGATTACATCTTTTGGTATATAGTTACTGTTATTTTTGATGATTTCATCTGTTTCATAGACTCCAGCCGCAACATATACTTGACCAGGTTGGTAAATATGCTTTTCATTAGGGGCAATAATAGTAATTTTTGGATTATGGAATATTTTTGAGAGTTTAGTGAGGATAGTAATAGCACCAGTTCCTCCACCTATAATGAGAATCCGTGGAGAAGGAGAAGACTTTGAAGCATACAGAAGTGATGCGACTAAAGGTGAAAGACTAAGAAGCCTTATTGCCTTACGCCTAGTAATCATTTTTAAAGTCCACATATCGCAGTGCACCTGCATAAAGTTCTGCGACTTCTGCATCTGTTAACTCTCTTACAAATTTAGCGGGACTTCCCATAATAAGTGAACGCGGAGGAAAAACTTTTCCTTTAGTAACAAGTGAACCAGCACCAACTATGCTTTCTGTACCTATGACAGCATTATCTAGTATAGTTGCACTCATACCAATGAGACAGGCATTTTCAATTGTACAACCATGAAGCATAACTCTGTGACCAATTGTTACATCATCACCTATTATAGTGGGACTTCCATCACTTCTATCTGCTTTTTTATGATGAGTAATGTGTACCATACTTAAATCTTGAATACTTGTTCTTGAACCAATAGTAATATAATGAACATCGCCTCGAACAACTGTTCCAAACCAGATAGATGAGTCTTCACCTATTGTAACATCTCCAATGACATCACAAGATGGTGCTAACCAAGTATTCTTACCTATAGTTGGTGTCGTACCCTTAAAAGTATGTATCATATTAACCCTCGTCTGCTTTATAAATTTTTGAACTTAACATTGCTATATGTGTTGAAGACTCTTTTTTAGAAGCCTTGGAAATACGGTTTACATAGTCTTCCATGTGTTTATGGTTGTCGAGAGCTTTATCTGAAGTGTTTTTCACTTTAATGTAAGAACCATCACTTTGAAGTTCATGCGAACGAGCACTATCAGAACATTGAAGGCTTAGTATTTGTTTGATTTTATCCCCAGAAGCTTCATCTTTTATAGCTGTTAAAAGTTCTATTCGTCTCACAAGATTTCTTGGCATCCAATCAGCACTTGATATATAAACTTGTGATGCATCATTTTTAAAGTAAAAAGTACGAGGATGCTCTAAATATTTTCCTAAAATAGAAAAAACACGGATATTTTCACTGATACCCTCAAGTCCTGGTTTTAAACAACAGATACCACGAACGATAAGACTGACTTTCACACCAGCTTGACTTGCTTTATAAAGGGCACGGATAACATCTTCATCAACAAGAGAGTTTATCTTAGCAATAATTTCTCCATTTTCTCCTTGTCGCGTTTCATTATGGATAAGAGATAAAATTTTTGGTTTTATCTGTGAGGGTGCCATATAAAGCTCATTAAGTTTCCCTTTTTTACTAAATCCCGTGAGAAAATGGAAGAAACGAGTAAGGTCATTGGTAATCTCATCTTTACTTGTCATATAGGACATATCAGTATATATCTTAGCTGTTGCAGGATTATAGTTACCTGTCCCTAAGTGTGCATACTGTTTGAGCTTTCCATTTTTACGTCGTGTAATAAGAGTGGCTTTAGCATGAACTTTAAAACCTTTTATTCCATAGATCACATGTGCTCCTGACTTTTCAAGTGCCTTAGCCCAAAGAAGATTGTTCTCTTCATCAAATCTAGCTTTAAGTTCAACCATTACTGTTACTTGTTTACCCCTTTCACTCGCGTTCATAAGGGCTTGAACAATCGGCGAGTTAGTACCTGAACGATAAAGAGTCATCTTAATTGAAACTACATCAGGGTCTTTACTAGCGTTTTGTATTAACCTTACAACGGGTTCAAAACTTTCATAAGGATGATATAAAAGAATGTCTTGCTTTTCCAAAGTAGTGAAAATATTTTCAGTATTATCTAACGGTGGAAGATTTTTTGGTTTAAAAGGTGGTGCTAAAAGATGTGCAAAGTTTTTATTACCTACTATTTCCCATAGGCTAGAGATATTTAAAAAAGTATGAAACTTATATATATCATCTTTATAAACATTAGTATGACGGTTAAAAAAGTTAATAATTTCATCATCCGCGTTTGAACCAACTTCAAGTCTTACCATTTCACCTTTACGGCGAAGTTTGAGACCTTCTTCTAAAATCTCCATAAAATCATCAGCTTCTTCTTCTTCTATGGCAATATCTGCATTTCTTGTAACTCTAAACGCAGCATTTTTTAGAAGTGTAAATCCTGGAAATAATTCTTCAACATGTTGTGCAACAACAGATTCAACTGGGATATAAACGCCATCACTAAGTTCTACAAATCTTTTTAATACACGTGGTATTCGAATGAGACCAAAATGTTCAATTGAAGCATCATCACAATCTTGGAGTTTAACTATTAGCCCAAAACTTAAATTGTTTAGATGAGGAAAAGGATGTGTAGCATCAATCGCAATAGGAATGATAACCGGGTAAATGTTTTCATTAAAAAATTTATTAAGAAAATTCTTTTCATTTTGATTTACATCATCATAGCTTTTCACACTAATTCCCTCAGGAATAAGTTTTTTTAGAATCTCACTACGACAATGTTCAACAACTTGTTGTTCTTGATGAAGATAAGATCGAATCTCTAGGAGTTGCTGAAGGGGAGTGAGTTTGTCAGCTCCTGAGACGATAATACCTGCAGCAAAAAGTTTTTTTAGACCAGCAACACGAATCATATAAAATTCGTCAAGATTAGTTCCATAGATTGCTAGAAACTTTAAACGCTCAAGAAGTGGTAGTGACTCATCTTGTGCTTGTTTAAGAACCCGAGTGTTAAATTGGAGCCAAGAAAGCTCACGATTATTATAAAGATTTGGGTTTTTAAGATTATGCATTATAAGGACCTAAAGAGTAGTTTTAATAAATTATAGCGAATTTTAGAGAATTGATTTAAAAGGAAGTCTCTTAAGTACCGCTTATCGGACTATTCGAGTACCTTTATCGTTAGTAGAGTGGTAAATTGTAACACCATGTTTACGAGCATAGTACTTCATTAATAATTTTTGTAAGGTAGGCTCTATTGAAGGTGTAAACCAAGCATTATTACTACTTGCAAGAACAAAGTTGACATCATCACTATATATCTCAGAGGATGTGGCTTCATAACAGATGGCATTTCTAAACTTTATACCCTGAATTATAAAATCGGTAGGCTTGTCTGCATGCACAAAGTCGCTTGCACCATGAAAAAAAGTATCATTTATGATTTTTTGAGCAAATTTCGGTAGTGGAATATACTCTCCAAAAGGGAGTAAAACTACTTTTTTTGCTATTTGATACTCACCATTAGTAAACATATATGTAACATTATAAGATTTATCATCTTCGCGAAGAAGTGAACCAACAACAATAGTGATTTTATCTGACTTTTGTAGAAGTTCATTTATAAGTACAGGATTTTTATTCATGTATAAAGGAAAAACAGACTCAGGAAAGAGAACAATATCCACTTTCTCTTGAATTGCTTTATCAATATCTTTAAATATCATACTCGTAGTTGGAAGAAGACTTTCTCTTTTCCATTTTGCTTCTTGCTTTATATGTGTTTGTACAAGTTTTATTTTTAATGGAGCATCATTTTGAGGTGGGTAGCCATAATTAAATGCGACTAAGAGAAGTAGTAAAGGTGTGTATTTTAGTTTATCTTTTAGAAACGATGGCAATGATAGAGCAAGTAAAATAGCAATAAATTGATACTTATAAACTCCAAAATAGCTATCGACAAAGAGAAGTTCAATTTGCATCCAGTTGTTTCCTAAAGGTTCAAAGAAACTAAGTAAAAAAAGTAAAAATGCTCGAATATAGACTTGTTTACTAAAAGCTAATGGAGCAAAAAAGAGCATATAAAAAAGTCCAAAAATAACAGTTACAATTGATTCCATGTAACCAACACCCTGATACTTAAAACTATAACCAACCCAGTAGAACCAAAAAAGACCTATGAAAAAACCAGCAATAAGTACAGATTTCTTGGGTATATAGAGAAAAAGAGCAATGGCAATAAGCCCAAATAAAGAGTTTATAAGCTTGTTTGTTAGCTCATACTCTTCAAAATAAATAAAGGCACTGAAAAAGAGAGCTGTCAAAAGACCTAGTAAAATTGTTTGTAAAAGTTTATTCATAATGAAATTGTACTAAATTTAGTAGCGTATTAGTATAAGTTTTGTATAATTGCCACAAATTTTATTAACAAAGGAAGTTATAGATATGGAAATCATCTCTCAACTATTACCATTCGTATTTTTAATCGCAATTATGTATTTTGTGATTATTCGCCCACAACAAAAAGAGGCAAAAAACAAAAAAGCAATGATCGAAGCTCTTGCAAAAGGTGACAAAGTTGTTACTGCTGGTGGTTTTATAGTGACTATTCACAAGGTTGAAGAAACATTTTTAAGTGTTAAACTCAACAATGACGTAGTCAGTAAAATAACAAAAGATTCTGTTCTTAAAAAGTTCGAGGATGAAGCTTAATTATCGCATAGTTATTTTCGCACTTGCGATAGCTTTTGGTGTATTTTTTTCAATTCCTTCTCTGTTACAAACAGAAGAAGGAAAAAAAGTAACTCTAGGTTTAGATCTACAAGGTGGACTTCATATGCTTCTTGGTGTAAAAACTGAAGAAGCTGTATCCTCTCGTATGAAATCTATGGCAGCAAGTGTGAAACACTTTGCTGGTCGAAATGACATCCTTATAGATGGACTTGCTTTCAATGAAAAAAATGTGCAATTCGAAGTCTTAGATAGCGATGATATACTTACAATAGATGAGTTTTTAAAAGATTTTGAAGGGATTAATATCTCTAAGGATTCTTTAGTTATTTCTATCTCCTTAACACCAGCAGAAATATTAAAAACTCAAAAAGAATCAGTATCTCAAGCGATTGAAACTATTAGAAATAGACTTGATCAGTTTGGTCTTTCTGAACCAGTTGTCGCTCGTCAGGGTGATGAAAAAATCTTAGTAGAGTTAGCCGGTATAAAAACACAAGAAGAAGAACAGCGTGCTCGTGAGCTGATAAGTCGTGCTGCAAAGCTTGAGCTTATGGCAGTTGATGAAGACAGAAATGCTCGTGTTTATAACATGAGTGAAGCAGATGCAGCTGAGTATGGTGACATTATTTTAAATGATGTTAAAAATCCTTCTATAAAGTATCTTGTACATGAGATTCCAGTTTTAGATGGCGGTATGCTTACTGATGCTTCTATGGGATTTGATGAAAATAACCGTCCACTTATTAACTTCAAGTTAAATGCAGAGGGTGCCGAAATATTTGGTGACTTTACTGGTCGTAGTGTTGGTAAGCGCTTAGCCGTTGTTTTAGATGGTAAAGTGTATTCAGCACCTAACATCAATGAACGTATTGGTGGTGGTTCAGGTCAAATAAGTGGAAACTATACTGTCATGGAAGCAAAAGATTTATCGATTGCTCTTCGTTCTGGTGCACTTTTAGCTCCTATTTATCTTATGGAAAAACGTTCAGTTGGTCCAAGTTTAGGTGCAGATAGTATTAAAGCTTCACTAGTAGCACTTATAGGTGGTTTTATACTTGTTATCATTTTTATGGTTTTTTATTATCGTTTAGCCGGTGTAATTGCAAATATCGCACTTATCGCAAACTTACTTATTCTTTTAGCTGTTATGAGCCTTTTTGGGGCAACATTAACACTTCCTGGTATGGCCGGAATTGTACTTACTGTTGGTATGGCAGTTGATGCGAATGTTATCATCTCAGAGAGAATTAGAGAACTGATTTATGAGGGTAAAAGTATGCATAAAGCTATAGAAGAGGGTTATGCAAACGCAATGAGAGCAATACTCGATGCAAACATTACTACTCTTATCGCTTCTGTTGTCCTGTATGCTTATGGAACAGGTGCAATTAAAGGTTTCGCAATAACTATGAGTATTGGTATCTTAGCTTCTATGCTTACTGCTATTTTAGGTACACATGGAATTTACGAGATGTTAGAAAATAGAATTGTAAAAAGTAAAAACAACCGTTTATGGTTTGGGATTAAAGGGTAATTATGGAATTTTTTAAATATACAAGAACCTTTAATTTTATGGGACGTTCTAAGGGTGCTATGGCATTTTCAATAGCGATACTTTTAGCTTCATATGTACTTCTTTTTACTAAGGGTTTAAACTATGGTGTTGATTTTGCTGGTGGAACCGTTGTACAAGTAAAGTATGATACGGTAGCCCCTATTGATAAAATGAGAGACAGTTTTAAAGGCAATGACATTTTTAATGGTGCTTCAATCAGTGAATTTGGTTCACCAGAGGAAGTTATCATCCGTATGAAAACAAGTAGTGGTAATGTAACTACTGATGTGGGTGATATAACTCGCGAGGCACTCAAAGGAAGCGGAAATTTTGAGATTCGTCGTGTAGACATTGTTGGACCAAAGGTTGGAAATGAACTTAAAGAAAAAGGGATTATGTCCCTTGTTCTAGCAGCTATAGGAATTTTGATTTATGTGGCGTTTAGATTTGAGTGGCGTTTCGCTGTTGCTTCTATTGTAGCACTTGTTCATGATATCTCTATAGCATTGGGCGCTATAACACTTGTTGGTTTAGATGTCAACTTAGATGTTCTAGCCGCACTTTTAACTATTTTAGGATACTCACTTAATGATACTATTATTGTATTTGATCGTATCCGTGAAGGTGTTATAAAGGGTAGAAGCAGAGACTTAGCAGATACTATTAATGAATCTGTAACGAGAACATTAGCTAGAACTACTTTAACATCTTTAACAACTTTCTTTGTTGTTTTTACTCTGTTTATGTTTGGCGGAGAGATTATTCACGCTTTTGCATTTACTCTTTTAGTGGGTGTAGTCGTTGGAACATATTCTTCAATTTTTGTAGCAAGTCCAATACTTTTATGGTTCGGATTTAGTGTGAAAAATTATCATAATAAACTGGCACAAAAAGAACAAAGAAACACAGAGAAACAGAGAATGCGTGATCAGTATGACTCTGGAGTAGTTTAGATATAATATAAATTGTAAAATAAGAAAAAGGCATAAATACCGTTGAGCTTTTCGCTGAGAAAAACCAAGGGGTAATGTAGATGAAGGGATCAAGTTACTCTTGAGGGTATACTCCCGACATCGTGATTAAATAAAATTAAGGAATAAGATAATGGATTGGGGTAAAGTAATATATGTATTTTTTTCGTTAATGAGTTTAACTTCTATAGCGGGGTTTTTATATGACCATACTGCTATTTCTTTGTTTATAGCAGCGAGTGTTAATCTTATAAGTACAGTTCTCAAAATAGGTGTTAGAAACCTGCTTTCAGCAGAACTATTAGCATCTTCTCTTGTAGCAGACTTACATCTTATACCTGCATTTATATTTTTTGTAATTGTTGGCAATGTGCAATGGGCGATAGCTCTTGCAATAGGTGCACTTATTGCAAATGTGTTCTCTATGGGACTTGTCTATGTAGAGAGCTTAAAAACAAAAGAAGAGTACTAACAATTTGTACACTAAATAAGTAAAGTCCATTTAGTTACGCTCGCGCCGCTAAGGCGACTTTTTGGCTAAAGCCATTATAAAAGAAAACAACTAAATTGTTTTCTTTAAAGATTGATTCATATCTGAATCAAGATTACAGGAATAAATAATTTTGGAATACCAATCACAAACAATAGAAAAAAAATGGCAGGAGTATTGGAAGCAAAACAATAGTTTTGAACCAAGCGAAGATTTTACACAAGAAAAAAAGTACATATTAAGTATGTTCCCCTTTCCTAGTGGACGTTTACATATGGGACATGTTCGTAACTACTCTATAAGTGATGCTCTTGCACGTTACCACAGACAAAAGGGAAAAAATGTACTTCATCCTATAGGCTTTGACAGTTTTGGAATGCCTGCTGAAAATGCAGCTATTAAAAATGGTTCACATCCAAAGGGCTGGACTTACGATAATATTGACTATATGAAAAATGAGTTTTATTCTTTAGGTTTTTCTTTCTCTCGCAAACGTGAAATGGCAACATCTGATGAACTTTACACAAAGTTTGAACAATCTTTCATCATAGATATGTATGAAAATGGTCTTCTTTACCGTGAAAAAGGGATGTTAAACTGGTGCCCACATGATGAGACTGTCCTTGCAAACGAGCAAGTAGTAGATGGCTGTTGTTGGAGATGTGATACTCCTATTGTTAAAAAAGATATGAATCAATACTATTTTAAAATAACTAAGTATTCTGATGAACTTTTAGATGATTTAAAAAAGCTTGAGGGTGGTTGGCCTAAGCAAGTACTTACAATGCAAGATAACTGGATAGGAAAATCAAATGGACTTGCATTTGACCTATTTTTTGATGATGAGTCAAAAGCTAAATTAAATGGTACCTTTGAGAATTTTGATGTTTTTACTACTCGTCCAGATACTATATATGGTGTTTCTTACACAGCACTTGCTCCAGAACACAAGATAGTTACTTATATGATTGAAAATAATCTTTTAGACGAAGCTACTATAGCTCAAATAACAAAGATGAAAAATACATCATCTATTGATAGACAAAAAGAAAAAGCAGGACTTCCTTTAGGACTTAATGTTAAACATCCTCTTACGGGAAAAATAGTTCCAGTTTGGATTGCTAACTTTGTACTTATGGATTATGGTTCTGGAGCTGTTATGGCTGTTCCTGCCCATGATGACAGAGATTATGATTTTGCTAAAAAGTATGATTTAGAAATAAATGCGGTTATTAAACCAAAAGATGCTGATGTAGATGTTTCATCTGCTGCATTTACTGATTCAGGAGTGCTTTTTAACTCTGAAGAATTTGATGGTTTAAACTCTAAAAAATCTCAATATAACATTATAAAAATGTTTGAAGAAAAAGAGCTTGGTAAAAAGACGACTAATTACAAACTTAAAGACTGGGGAGTAAGTCGTCAACGTTACTGGGGTGCTCCTATTCCTTTTGTTCATTGTGAGGATTGTGGTTTAGTAATGGAGAAGAAAGAAAACCTTCCAATAGCACTTCCAGACGATGTAGAAATCAACGGAGAGGGAAGTCCACTAGAAAATCATCCAACTTGGAAGCATTGTGCTTGTCCAGAATGTGGTAAACCTGCTATTCGTGAGACAGATACTATGGATACTTTTGTCCAGTCATCTTGGTACTTCTTACGTTTTTGTGCTTCACCAGAAAATTTAGAAAAGACAGCATTTACTCCAGAAGAAGTAAAGTACTGGATGGGAATTGACCACTATGTTGGTGGAATAGAACATGCAATTTTACATCTTTTATATGCAAGATTTTTTACAAAAGTATTTCGTGATTTAGGCTATTTAGACTTTGATGAACCGTTTGACAAACTCCTAACTCAAGGAATGGTTCTCAAAGATGGGGCTAAAATGTCCAAGTCTAAAGGAAATACAGTAGACCCTGATGAAATCATTGCTAAATACGGAGCAGATACTGCAAGGCTCTTTATACTTTTTGCAGCTCCTCCAACGCAAGAGTTAGAATGGAACGATAGTGGTGTTGAGGGCTCTCATAAGTTTATAAAACGCTTTTTTGATAGAAGTCAAAATGTAGTAAAAACTGACACTATTCCTAAAATAGACCATAGTACTCTTTCTAAAGAAGAAAAATTCGCTCGCAAAAAAGTTTACGAAGCACTTTCGCGTTCAGAAGAAGTGTATGGTGAACGTTATACGTTTAACACGATGATAGCAGGAGTGATGGAAGCTGTAAATGCTCTAAACACTCAAACTAATTCTGATGTTTGGAGTGAGGGTTATTGGATTTTAGCTTCGATTATGGAGCCAGTAATCCCACATACTTGTTGGGAAATAAGTAATACATATTTTTCACTAAATAACCTTTCTAAACAAATAGTATTAGAAGAAGTATTTGTTGAAGACACTATTATGATGGGTATATCTATCAATGGTAAACGCAGAGGTGAAATCGAAGTAGCAATTGGTGCCAGTAAAGATGAAATTTTATCTTTAGCTAAAGAAGTAGTGGCAAAGTGGTTAGAAGGTAAAGAATTAGTTAAAGAGATAGTCGTTCCGAAAAAACTAGTTAACTTAGTTATAAAAGGTTAAAAAACGATGTCAATGAAATTGTTAAAATTTACCTTCATTTCTTTACTTTTACTTCAATTAAATAGTTGCGGGTATAAACCAAGTGCAAAATTTGCTAGGGATATTATTGGTGAAAAAATAAGTACCACAGTTGTTATCTCATCAGAGGATCCTGAAAATACCGTTCTTCTAAAAGATGCAGTGGATAAGGCAATTATTACTGTTTTTCATGCTTCATTAACTGATAAAGAACATGCAGATACAAATTTAGTTTTGAGTATTGGCACTCCAGCATATTCACCTATTGAATATAATAATAATGGTTTTATTGTCTCTTATCGTGCTACAATAGTACTCAGTATTATACGAGAGACTAAAGATGTGAAAAAGAAATATACAACTCATGGGACATATGACTTTTCAGTTGTTCCAAATGCTGTGTTAACTGATCAAGAGAGATTTGATGCTATAAAATTTAGTTCACTTAAGGCGATTACATCTTTTATTGCAGTGGTTTCAACTGAGGGTGTTCATAGAAAATAAGGGGTTTTAAGTGACGGTACAAAATATAATTAATAATGCAGTAAAAAGATTAAAATTAGAGGGTAAAATAATGACCCCTGATTTTTATGCAGAAGCTTTTTGCAAAGAAGCATCTCGTGCTAAGGTAAGTGTAGAAGATTGTAACCATGTAAGTAAGTTTACTAAAACACTCAACAAAGAATTTCAAAAAGATATAAAAAACTATCATATTAAGACTATTCATGAGTTTATACGATTTATCGTTTCTAAACTTAATCGCACAAATCCTACTCAATGTACCGATACACTAGAATCACAAAACTTACTTACAAAAAGAATCCTACAGGTTGTCGAAGTTCTCCATAATAAAGAAGCAAGTGAATTAGCAAAAAATACCATTGAGATTATTGCCCTTGGCTCACAGCCAGATCAGTTAGATGCCTTTAGACAAAGATGGGTGAATTTCTTAACTACTTATGACGATACATTTTTAAAAAAACTTGATAGTTATGGTGATATTGATACTAAAAACTTGAAACGTAGTGTTGAAAACCTTCAAGAAAATAGTTCTTTAGTAGATCATCCACATTTAGATTTAGAAAAAATATCTAAGCTTCTTATTTCATCATTTGTTCCTTCGATTGCGTCAAGTGTGAATGATACTATTGCAAATTTAAGTGAAAAAATACGAAAAAATCCATCTCTTCTTGAGAGTATAAGTATTGAAAAAGAGATACGCTTTGCCATATCACTTAGAATAGCACTTGATAAAGACAGTGTTAAAGAGATGGTAGAATCTATAGATGGTGTTTTAGATAAGTTATCTCTTTGTTTGATAGATATTATTGAATATTCAGACAGTTCCACAGTCGCAATTCAAGCTATAAAAAAAGAGCTAGAGTCGTACTCCAATGGAAGCACTGGAAATTTTAAAGTAGCACATAAAAAACTATATACCATAGCGATAGCTTTAGAAGAAAATACACAACTTTTAAGTAAAGATTTAAAGGACCATAGTGGGGATGTTCAAGCACTTTGCGCAAAGATTAAGCGATTAGAAAATGAGCTGAAATCTTCAAGGGAAGAGTTAAAAGAAGATTTCTTAACAAAACTTTATAACAGGCGTGCACTTGATGAGTTGATGACTGTTAAAGAGGCAGAATATGAACGTTATGGACATGACTTTACTATAGTTATGTTTGACCTAGATAAATTTAAAGTTGTCAATGACAACTATGGCCATAATGCAGGTGATGCAGTTCTTTCAGCCTTTGGAAAAATTTTAAAGAAAGAATGTAGAACTGTTGATGTAGTTGGACGATTTGGTGGAGAAGAATTTTTAGCGATATTAAGTAAGACTGATATAAATGGTGGAATTGTCTTTGCCGAGAAGGTTCGTAATCATATCCTAAAGGCACGTTTTATTTACGCAGGAGAGCGAATAAATGTGACTGTGAGCTGTGGAGTCAGTAATAGAGACTCAAATATCTCACTTGAAACAACTATTAAATCAGCAGATAAATCACTGTATAAGGCTAAAGAAGGTGGTAGAAATAGAGTTGAGTCTAAAAAATAGTGTTAGAATTTTTTTTAAATAAAAAACCTCTCTATTATGATGAAATTGATTATTCTCGTATGCCCAGAGTCTATTCTAAAGTAAAATCAAAGCTAAAAATTCCGAAAATTATCCATCTCATTGGAACTAATGGCAAAGGCACAACAGGTCGTTTCTTAGCACAAGCACTTAACTCACTGTCCTTTAATGTTGGACACTATACTTCCCCTCATATTTTAGAATTTAACGAAAGGATATGGCAAAATGGTTCAAATGTTAGTACTGGTCTTTTAAATGAGAAACATTTAGAATTATTAAAACTTCTATCTAGTGATGATGCTAATTCTCTTAGTTATTTTGAATATACGACTCTACTCGCAATCATGCTATTTCAAGGTTGCGATTATGTAGTTTTAGAGGCTGGCTTAGGTGGAGAATATGATGCAACAGCTGTTTTTGAGAATATTCTTACCTTAGTTACTCCCATCGATAAAGATCACGAAGCCTTTTTAGGCGATACCATAGAAAAAATAGCTACAACAAAACTAAATGCCATCCAAAAATATGCGATTATTGCTTCTCAACCAAATAAAGAAGTGTATGATATTGCAAAAATGATAGAGAAAAACAATAGTGTATCTATAAAACAAGTTGATAGTTTTATTGACGAAGATGATGAAAAAAAGATACAGAAGATAAGAGAAGACAACAGTCTTGAGACGTACTTAGTTAATAATCTAAGATTGAGTATTGCCGCTTTAAAATTTTTGAGTCTAGATTATTCGAGTGATGATTTTATAAAGAGTAGACTTTTTGGGAGATTGACACAGTTTAGACCTAACGTAATCATCGATGTTGGGCATAATGTACTTGCAGCAAAATCGATATATGAGAGTTTAAAAGAATCTAAATATACTTTAGTCTATAATAGCTATAAAGATAAACATTATGAAGAAATTTTGAGAATATTAAAACCAATTATAATAGATGTTGAGCTAATTGAGATAGAGGATTCAAGAATAGAATCCTTAGAAGTTATGCAAAAAGTACTCAAAGAATTAGATTTAAAATATAGTAGTTTTATAAAGACTAAAGAGGATAAGAATTATCTTGTTTTTGGTTCATTTAGTGTGATAGAGATGTTTTTAAAGGAATATGTTGGATAATCATTTTACAGTTACTATACATGATGACCATGGTGTAAAACAATTTAATGTACATTCATTCGCAAAAAAAGTATTTCTTTACCTTTTTAGTTTTATCATAATTTTTGTTTTTTTAGGCATGGGTACAATTCTTTATCTTAACAGTAGTGTAGATAGTATCAAGTTGAAACGCCATAATGCAGAAATAGCATATAAAGATATAGAGAGCAAGAATCAACAACTCCAAAAGAGTATGCAACTGACGAATAATACACTTGTCAGCAAGAAAAAAGAGTTAGAGGAACTTTCCGACTCACTAAGAGAGATAGAAACACTTATAGGTCTAAAACCCGTTGAAGAAACAAGTATCCAAGAAAGAGTAAGTGCAACTAAACTTGATTCACAGCATAGAGCTATCTTACTACAGCTCATTCCTAATGGTTCACCAATCGTATATCGGGGTGTGACAAGTATATTTGGTTATCGGATACATCCTACACTAAACAGAAAAGAGTTTCATCGTGGAATAGATCTGAAAGCGAGTATGAAAACACCAGTATATGCTCCTGCAGATGGTATAGTTGAATATGCCGGATATCATAAAAAAAGTGGATTTGGACGACTTATAATATTGGAACATTCTTATGGCTTTAAAACTTATTTCGCACATTTAAACAAAGTTGTGATAAAATCTGGTAAATTTGTGAAAAAAGGGGCACTTATTGCTTATACTGGTAATTCAGGGTTGAGCAATGGTCCTCATTTACATTATGAAGTACGATTTATCCATAGAAATGTAGATCCTTTTTCATTTCTAAAATGGACACAAAAAAACTACACAGATATATTTCAAAAGGAGAAAAAAATACCATGGCAATCTTTAATAATGGCGACAGCACATCTGAGGCTGTCCCAACAAACTCAAACACCACTATTATCACAGCAGGTGCTAAGCTTAAAGGAGAACTAGAGCTTTCTTGTAATCTTTATGTAGATGGAGAACTAGAGGGAACAATTAAGTCTACAAAAGAGGTAAATATTGGTAAAAATGGTTCTGTAAAAGGTACTGTAAGCACCGATAAAGTAATAGTCAAAGGCTATATGGAAGGGAGTATTAAGGCTAACAGAGTAGAGATAAAAGCGGCCGGACATGTGAGTGGAGAAATATGCTCAACGGAACTTATCATTGAATCTAAAGGTATTTTTGAGGGTAACTCAATTGTAAAAGGTTCAACCAAATCATCAAAAAGACCTCTAGAAAATAAAACTACAACTAAAACTAAAACAGAAGTGTAATGTCTCAAACTTCTTTATTTAACTACTACAAAACAGCAAACTCTTTTGATTTAGAACTACTAATATGTGAAGATGAGAAAGAAGCACTTGCTTTAGAAAGTGTAGTTCATTTCTTTAAGCGCGAAGTTATTGTATTTCCAGATTTTCGTCCAAGTTTTGGGGATGATCTGCGTACTTATAAAGAAGAACTTCATGAATTATTTTTCTCTCTAAGAAAATATTATAATGCAAAGAAAAAACCTCTCATAATATCACCACTTAAAACACTTCTTTTCCCTCTTCCAAAAGTTGAGCTTTTAGATTCTATGAAACTTGAATTTGGTGAAACTATTAATCTCACTGACTTTAAAGAAAAAATGCTTTTTTGGGGCTATACTTTTGTTGATATGGTACAAGTAGAAGGAGAAATATCTCACCGTGGAGACATCCTAGATATTTATATCCCCTCATCGCAAAATCCTTATAGAATCTCACTTTTTGATAATGAAATAGAACAGATTAAAGAGTTTGAACTAGAATCACAAAGAACATTAGGCGATGAGCTAGACTCTGTTGAAGTAAGAAGTGCATTTTACTCTTTTGATGAAGATACTTTTAATGAAGTCAATGCCCAGATTAAAAAAAGTGAGTTTGACACACTCATTAAAGATGTTTCTTCTTTAGGTTTTTGGTTTTTAGGGGATAAGGCCGAAAGCTTTTTAGAAAACAAAGAAGTGAGACTCTCTAGAAACTTAGACAACATCTTAAAAGATGCCTACGGTATCAATGAACCTGTTATTTCACGAGAAAAATTTGACATAGAAATATTAGAAGAGAATGATGATATAAAAGAATTAGTTGTAGCAAATGCAGAACAACTTCTTAATGTACATAGAAATAAAAAAATAACAATCATAGCAGCAAACACAGCGACAATTAAACATGCAGGTATTTATAATACCGAGGGCATTACAAAAATAACAGCTGGGTATATACTCAACATTATTACTCCAGAAGAAATCATTATATCTCTAAATAAGGCCGATAAAAAACGCCGTCGTCGTAAGAGTTCGATACTTTTAGATGATCTTAAAACAGGTGATTATATTGTTCATGAAGATTATGGTGTTGGAATTTTTGAGAAGATTGAGCAGACTGAAATTCTTGGTGGAATCAAAGACTTTTTAGTGATTAAGTATGTGGGTGATGACAAGATTTTACTTCCTGTGGAAAACCTAGACTTTATAGACCGTTACATAGCGAGTGGAGGTTCAACTCCAGTACTAGACAGACTAGGTAAAGGAAGTTTTGGAAAACTTAAAGCTAAGGTACGTAAACGCCTACTTGAAATTGCTGGACAAATAGTCAACACAGCTGCAGCACGTGCTCTTATTAAAGCACCAAAGATAAATTTAACCAAGACTGACCTCAAAGAGTTCCAATCCCTCAGTGGCTTTGAATATACTGATGATCAAACACAATCAGTCCAAGAGATACTTTCTCAAATGTCAACGGGAAATATAATGGACAGGCTTCTAAGTGGGGATGTTGGATTTGGAAAAACAGAGATAGCTTTAAACACGATTTTTGCCGCGTTTAAGTCTGGATACCAGTCTGCATTTATAGTACCTACGACACTTCTTTCAGCACAGCACTGGCGTTCTTTAGATGAGCGCTTTAAAGATCTCAAAATCCGATATGCAAAACTAGATAGGTTTGTGAGTACGAAAGATAAGTCTGCAGTTATAAAAGGTCTTGCCTCTGGTGAAATAGATGTAGTTGTCGGTACACATGCTCTTTTTGGTTTAGAGTTTAAAAAATTAGGTGTAGTTATCATTGATGAAGAGCATAAGTTTGGAGTCAAGCAAAAAGAGAAGATAAAAGAGTTGTATCATAATGTACACCTTTTAAGTATGTCTGCAACACCAATTCCTCGTTCATTAAACCAAGCAATGAGTTCTATAAAAACTATGAGTCAGTTACTTACTCCTCCTGGTGAACGCCAAGGTGTAAGAACTTTTGTAAAAGAGTATGAAGAGAAACTTATAAAAGAGGTCATACTCCGAGAACTTCGTCGTGGTGGACAGGTGTTTTATGTGCATAATAGCATAGACCATATGCCTATAAAACTAGGAGAGCTCAAAGCACTCTTACCAAACCTTAGAGTAGTAATGTTGCACTCAAAAATCTCAGCAGTAGAGACAGAGAAAGAGCTTTTAAAGTTTGAAGCAGGAGAGTATGACTTGATGATAGCAACTTCTATTATTGAGTCAGGTATTCATATGCCTAAGGTAAATACGATTTTAATTGATGGTGCAGATAGGTTTGGAATAGCAGACTTACATCAACTTCGTGGTCGTGTTGGTCGTGGAAGTGTAGAAGGTTTTGCATACTTTGTAGTTCAAAATAAAGAGACACTTACCGATGAAGCAAAAAAACGTCTTCTTGCTCTTGAGTCTAACTCATTTTTAGGAAGTGGTTCTGTGTTAGCACAGCATGATTTAGAGATTCGTGGTGGTGGTAACTTAATTGGTGATGCACAAAGTGGACACATAAAAAACATAGGTTATTCCCTCTACCTTAGAATGTTAGAAGACGCTATTAAAGAGCTTTCTAACACGAAAGAGGGTGAGCGTGCGAAAGTAGATATTAAACTTACTATCTCTGCGTTTATTAGTGATGAGGTTGTCAAAGAAGATAGACTGCGTTTAGATATATATAGACGACTTTCACAGTGTGAAGAGCCTGTAGAAATCTATGAAATAGAAGAAGAAATCATAGACCGTTTTGGAGAGTTAGATGAACCAACAAAACAGTTTTTTGAACTTATGGTTATTAAACTACTTAGTCTTGAAAAAAAGATAAAGAGTATTATGAATTATGGACAAAACATTACCATCATATATGTTAATGAATCAAAAGAGAGCATCAAGTCCGACTCAAGAGATGATGATGACATTATTAAAGTCACTCTTTCATACTTGAGAAACTCTAAACCAAAGGTATTGTAAATGAAGATAGCATTTATAGGAGATGTAGTAGGGAAACCTGGGCGTGATATGTTAGAAAAACACCTCAAAACTATTAGAGATGAGCAAAGTCTAGATTTTGTAATAGTCAACTATGAAAATGCTTCTCATGGTTTTGGACTCACACAGAAGAACTGTAATGAACTTTTCTCTTATGGCATTGATGTTATGACTGGAGGAAATCACTCATGGGATAAAAAAGACATTATTCCTCTCTTTGATACACATGAAATTCTTCGTCCTCACAACTACCCAGAGGAAGTCTCTGGAACTGGCTGTAAGGTTTATGAAGTTGCAGGAGAAAAACTTGGGCTACTTAACCTTATGGGACATTTTAGTATGCCCCAATCAGATAATGCTTTTCGTTGCGCGAAGTTAACTGTGAAAGAGCTAAAAGAGCAGGGTGTCCAAAATATATTTATAGATTTTCATGCTGAGGCTACGAGTGAAAAACGCGGGATGATGATGTTACTTCAAGGCCAAGTCAGTGGTATTATAGGAACGCATACCCATGTGAGTACAGATGATTTTCAGATTGCTAAAGGTACTGCATATTTAACAGATATTGGACTGACAGGTTGTCGTGATAATGTTATTGGTATGGATGAAAAGGTACCGCTAAAGATGTTTTTAACTGGAATGAAAGGGCATTTTGACATACCTAAGAAGTGCAAAAAGATACTTCAAATAGCAATAATGGATCTCAAAAATGGTAAATGCGAAAGTGCTTATAAGTTAAAGTATTTTTGTAATGGAAATATTTTGAAAAGTGATGCTTGGGTAGAAGACTAAGCGGCAGTTATACGATAGTAGTTGTCGTTTGCTATATATGCATTTACCATAGTGCTTCTTATTACACTTTCTTTTGCATCTTGTGCCTCTATAGGCATTTTTTGATCTATTTTTGGAGTCTGATTTATAGTCTGCTTTGGCTTGACTAGAAGTGAAAACATTTTGGAATTGTCACCATAGGCAACCTGTGCATTTTTTAGTAAACTTACTTTTTTAAACTTCATGCTAGCAGCTTGTTTTGTAATGTCATTGTCTTCTAGTTGTTGCTTATTGTTAAGTGCCTTGTAATTAGAAATATAGTCAATAGGAAGTTTTTTACCAAGAATAACATGTTGATTGAAAGTAGGAGTTGCTTTTATCTCAAATTTTGAACTTGGTTTATTTACACTCTCATCTTTTTCTTTTTGGGCTTTATTAGTCGTACTAGTATCGATATATGTGTTATATGATGATACAAACATAGTACTTCCTTTTATTTATTATAACTATATTATAAATCATTAATACTTTAAGGTTTATAAAAAATTAACTAGAGTGTCATAAAGATTAGGTAAATCCGATGAAAAATAAAACGAATCTTAATCATACAAGAATACTTGGATAGAAACTTGCTTATGCTCCTTAAACAAGGAGTATATCATGAAACATACCAAAACTACAGAACTTATTAAAAATTACACCCCTGTGAATGAATCTCCATTTTTATGATATAATTTTTAACTATCGACATAACAAAAGAAATAAGGATTTTTAATACCTACAAGATTAAAAGTAGATATTGCTGGTTATCAATCGTGGTGTAAATCGTTGTAATATTTTCAACTCAGATGTTGATAAAGATATGTTCTTACAGATTTTAAATAAAAGTGCTACTTTAAATAAAGTCATTATACATGATTACTGTTTGATGGATAATCATTATCATCTGCTTATAGAGACTACAAAAGAGAATTTACCTGTACTCATGCGTACTATAAATGCTAACTATGCAAAATATTTTAATAAGAAATCTAAACGCAGTGGACATCTTTGGCAAGATAGATACAAGTCTAAATATATCACTTCTGAGGATTATCTATATAGACAGTGGCAAAAAATAATCCGCTTGCATTAGAAGAACTTTTAATCGCTTACTCAAATTATCTTTCTAATCCTAAGTTAGAAAAGCAGTTGTCACAAATAGTTTCACAAATTAAAGACCCAAAGGTTGAAAACTTTGCACAAGATCTTGCAACCTCAGAAGATAGACAACAAAACATTATAGGATTTGATTTATTAGGTGAATTGCAAATTCCTAATGAGAAGACACTTCAGATTTCAACAGAGGCTTTATCACAATTTAGTGGGGATAAAGAACTTACACTTTCAGCACTTCATGCAATGCCACACCTTAATCTTCCTCAATCCAAAAATAATGAGATTGTTATGCTGTTAAGTGAACTTAGTATTAGCCAGGATGAGGCTGTTCGTTCTGAAAGTATTATCACACTAGGTCAATGGGCTAAATCAGAGTTAGAAATTAGTGCAGTTGTGGATGCACTAAGCAGTAGTACTAATGATGATAGAATAAGTGCCGCCATAGCACTTGAACAAAGTCATGTTGTTGGAAATAGTTTAAAAACTGTACTTTTAGAAAAACTTGAGGATACAGCAGAATTATGGGAAGTTCGAGCAATGAGTGCAAATTCTTTAGAAAGGTTTGATTTAAATAATAATGAGTTTAGTATATTAGAGAATTTTAGGAAAAATCAAGTTGGTGGTGTGAAAAATTAATTGTAAGGTTTTTGAGGTGGTGGCCAATCTCTCTACCACACTAAATCCACTTTGTGCCTATAAATAGGTGTTTCTTCGTTTCTTGAAAATTCAAGGGTAACAAAGAGGGTAACAAAAGAACAAAGTACCCCAACCAGTTTTGGATGAAATAACTTGTAGAATTGTACGTCATTTTTCTTAAAATTAAATTATATACTAATTTCCACAACCTTTCATTGAGATTACTTTTTAGGTAAAAACTACAAAAAACCAGGTATATACTATGTAGAGATATATAGCATATCTCTCAAATCCTCTCACTACACACAACAATCATAAAACTTTCTACTTTACAATTATTGTGTGTAGCATAAAGGTGTACTCTATGTACTACTACCTCTTAAAGTATCTGAAGATACAAGTTCCAAATAAACCAGCAAATAATCCAAATTACTATCCATTTCTTACAGGAGCATAATCATGCCATTGAAAGAAATAGCAAAAATATTTGTAGTGCTTATTGTAATAGTTGCCGAGATAATCGGTCAATCATCTAAAAAATAAGGAGACAAAACTATGTCTATATTACCATTAAACGAAACTCAACTAAAAACTCAAGCCCCTGCACTCTTCACAGAGGAACCACACTACGATGTTAGTGATAAATATCACTTCGTCTCAACTATAGATGTTATTAATGAAATAACGTCTCTTAACTGGTATCCAGTCTCAGTAGAGCAATCATCAGTCAAAGATGAAGATAAAGAGGGATACCAAAGACACCTCGTTCGCTTTCGTCACTTTGATGACCTACTTAATCCACAAGAAAATGCAGTTGAATTATTATTGTTCAATAGCCATGATAGAAGTACAGCATTTTCCATAAGTGCTGGAATCTACCGCTTTGTCTGTTGTAATGGACTTGTTATTGCAGAAAGTGTATTTGAATCTTACAAGATAAAGCATATAGGAGACAGATATAACGACATACAAACTGCGATAGACAAGATAACTTCTTTCAAGCCACAACTTCAGCAGAAAATAAATAGCTTTGAGTCTATTACACTCTCTCAACAAGAAAAAGAATCGTTTGCTCGTTCTTCAATTCCACTTAGATTTGAAAAGCATCTGCAAATAGACTTCAAAGACTTACTTGTTCCACACAGAGATGAAGATAATAAAGATGATCTCTACACAACACTCAATGTGATCCAAGAGAATTTACTTCGTGGAAATATATCTGGAGTTAACAATATAACAGGTCGTAGGTTTACCTCTCGTGAGATTACTTCCATCAGTAAAGACATAGACGTGAACCAAGGAATTTGGGATATTTCGGAGCGTATAGCTTTAATAAAACAGCCTAGAATGGCATTAGCAGCATAAGGAAAAATAAAATGAAAATGACAAACTATAGATTACAAACAGAGATAGAACACTTAACACCACTAAGCCAAAAAGATTGGTTTAAAAACTATGTAAAAGAGGTACTTGAAAGCGATAAACCATACCATGTAAAAGCAGACTACATAGGATTATCGTTCCAGGAACTACAAAACAAGATTGATTATCTATCATCAGATATTAAAGAGCTACAGGCTCTTAAAAGGACTCTCACACAATCAAAAACTTTAGCACAAGAAGTTACAGCTGCTATTCTTCTAGATTATGGAATTGACCGCTTAGATGGAACATCAATATCTAGTATAACAATCCAAGCACATAAAACTAAGCTCAAAGAAACATTCAAAATTATAAATGCAGAAGCACTTATTAAACTAGGGTTTTACACAGTAACTGTGGATGAACAAGCAGTCAAAGATGCAATGCTCACAGTTGAAGGTATGGATGAAATAGATGAGTTTGTAGAGGTTGGTGTAACAAGTGAAGAAGTCCCAGCAAAAATTAAAGTAAACGCCAGAAGATCTAGCCAAAACAACCAAGCTACAGAACTACTGAATTTAGTAGATTCTCAAGAAGCAGCATAAGGAGCAACAGAATGTTCAACGATAAACAAACACAAGTTCTAGCCTATGAGCTAGACAGTAGTAGAATAAAGAGTCGCTCAAAAGGTAATATTTCACTCTCTTACTTAGAGGGCTTCGATATTATTGAAACAGCCAATAAAATATTCGGTCATGGTAATTGGGGTTATTCTATATCATCATTACAGTCAGTATCTCAAGAGCAGAACCAAAACCAAAATAATGTTATCTGCTACAAAGCAGTTATTAACGTAGTGGTTCATGATCTGCAACACTCTAAGCATGTAAGCAGAGAGGATGTGGGGTTTGGTACAGGTATTGCAAAAACCCTAGCAGATGCACATGAAGGTGGAGCTAAAGAAGCAGTTACGGATGCTATCAAACGCACACTTAGAAGCTTCGGAAATCAGTTTGGTAATTCTCTATATGATAAGAGCCGTCAACATCAAAATCAGCAACAGACATATCAACAACCTGTACAGTTACAACAGCAATCACAGCAACAGAAGCATTACCAACAGCCACAAACTCAGCAAGTGGAAAGTAATCAAGGGGCCTATTCATTGCAAGAATATACATCTATACTAAACCTAGGGTTACAGATTCTTGAGCAAGGAGAGAACATAGTGATTATTGGAGATAAAAATACTATATTCAATTCCAAAGATATTATTAAGGCGTGTTCTTTCAGGTGGAGTAATGAAAATCGACAATGGTATAAACAAAAATATCAGCAACAGGCTGCATAAAATGAGTAAGCTTATCCCACAAACATTACTAAGCGATATTCCAGATTTATACGAGACAGAAGGATCATTAAATCCAATGTGTCACATTAAACTATTCACACCTAACAGTAACTGGACTTGGTACATCATCGAGTTCTCTAAAGCTGATGCTAAAACTTGCTACGGCTATGTACAAGGATTAGATTCTGAACTTGGGTACTTTACACTTGAAGAGCTGGAGTCTATACATGGTCCACTTGGATTAGCAATAGAACGAGATATGTTATTTGAAGCTACTTCATTTACAAAAATTAAGGAGGACGAATATGCGAATAGATGATATGACTAAATCTAAAATAAGTGCATTTACTAAGTTGCTAGAAGGTAGTGCTGAAGATGCTGTTGGATTTGCACTATGAGTGTTTTAGATCTCATCCTTTTTCTTATAACTCGATGTCTGCAATTCGTTGTATTTCTTTCCCGTTTCTTCTCTAGTCTTTTATCAAATTAGTCACTCTAATAGAGTGGCTTTAAATACATTCTTTTTTTTAGCTTACATTTTGACTTAACGAATACCATGCATTAAATTTTCTTGCCTTTGTATTTCATCATTCATTGGCTTTGCTTTAAAATATTCAACAGCCATCATACCAACAGCAATAGCAACGACAAGAGCTACCCCATACTTAGATTTAAATCCAAAAAAAGTTGGCATTTTATTATCAAAACCTTCTTCTACTTGCTTCTTAGTAGCACTTAATCTCAACAGTTCAAGCTTCGCAATATCTTCTGCTGATACTTTTGTTTTTTCATTAGGAACAATAGCCTCTCTAGTCTTAGCAACCTCTCTTAGCAGCTCATCAGCATCTCGAATAAGCTTCATTCTAGGGTTAGCTAACTGTGCGGTTCTCATTGCATCTCGTACTAACTTTTCTTCTTTCTCACTGAATGTAAATCTATTTAATACAGCATCTGCTGAACCATTCTTATAAAACTCTAGTTCTAATTTTTCTATTTCTGTCATGTTTTCATCTCTTCATTTTCAAATATTAAAATCATTAAATAATGTCTATGCCACCTTTAGTATGAAAATGGACTTACTGCAATTATATTGTTTTATTATAGCAAGACGACAGATATTTAAGTGTGTTTTTCACTGGTATAGATTTGATAGACATGTAGCCAGCTCTTTATTTAGAGAGGTGTATATTTTTGGATATGCTTGTAATGAAATCGCAAAAAAACTAATAACAATGAGTATGTAGATACTCTTTTTCATGTTTCCCCTAATCTTCACAAGCTTTTTAACAATACTAGCAAGCCTTGTACCCTCTCTAATAAGCAATCGTTTTTTACTAGATGTTTGCCCACATGAGAGAACAGCACTTGGATGCAAAAGATAGACGGATGAGTGTCAACCACCCCCTAAATCTAAAACACCTAATCCATCAACTCAAAAGAACATCAGATAAATTCAACGATTCCTCAAAGCTTGTAAAAGTACCCACCTGCCCATATTTCACAACCTATTAGTTACTCTCAGGTTTCTTGCTTCATCCTTATACGTTATCTTATGTCTACCTTATACTCTTTATACTCTACTTACATAACAATTAGATGATGTCGCAGCATGTACCATTGACTTAATTAATCTTTTTTGAATGTCGCAGGGTGTACCATTCGCTTAAAGGAATCTTTATGAGCACGAACACTTTCAGACTAGTTCTTTGCAGATGTTCCTTGATCAATGAGAAGTTGCACACCATAGCAACTCCATTTTATACTTTTATATAAGTAACCTCAAATCCTTTACATCCACGATACTCTTGTAATCTATTACTTAAACTAAAAGTATTATTCATATCATACTGCTGATAGATATCTAAACCACGATCAAGTGATATCTTCCAACCTGTATCAGTGACTACACTTCTCGCATGTATAGTTTCAGTCGTATCAAATTCCCAAGTGAAAGTTACACCTGCTGGCATTGCTGATTGTTGTATTTGAGTGAAGAAATCTACTTGTCCTTCTGGATTTCTATCATCTGCTATTGTAATTAGATGCACAGTTACAACATCTTCAACAGCTTTATACTTGATAACTGTTTCTATAAACTCCATCATATTACGAACTTGAAAGAAGATTCTTACATAAGGATCTGTAATCACTATCTCAGAACTGCCTTTTAAATACTCTCCAAACAGATTGTCATAAGTGATTCCCTTTTGGTTTTCACTAAACTCAAGGTGTTGTTCTTTAAGTTCTAAGCTTTTCTCTTCTTTAGCTACTGGAGTATCTTCGTCCTCCACAAGTTTATCAGCATTAGATTTTACATCCCCTCTATCTTTAGGAATGTACAACTCCTCGTTATTAGAATCTATAGTTATGCTTCTATGATAGTAGTTAGGATACTCATCTTCTTCAAGAGTTGTAACAGGATACTTCTTCCCTTCTTTATCTTCATAGTAAAACTTCGTCTCTTGGTAAGTAGAGTCTATTCTCATGAGTTGGTCTTTAACTCTTTTTCGTCCTTCTATTGCGAATCTTAAAATCTCTTCTATCTCTTTCACTGTAGCACCATCGTGAGGAAACATGACTTTCATTAAGCCAGAGAATGTTTTGTTAATCCCATCTCTATCTCTTGTTGAGATTTCATTAGACAGTGTAAAGTGTTCAGCATATCTATCTGAGTAGTCATCATTTCTAAGTGAGCGAAGTATCTCTGCAATGTAATCAACCACAAATCCATAACCATCAGAAAACATCTCCCCACGAACAATATCTATCTCCCAGCCTGGTAAATAGAAGTGAAGACGATCTAAAAATGCTGAGTCATGATACTTAGCAGGTACTTCTTCAAAGAGATCCGAATGTTTTAACATATAAGGTACTGGATGAGCGGTATTTCCAACAAAGACCATTGAAGCTTCCGCACCTAGTGTTTCTATCCCTCTTGAAAATGATTTATTTGCCATGTAGTTTTTCATAATATCTACAAGAGCTTTATCTACCTTTTTAGCTTGACCTGCAAACTCATCAAATGCTACAACATTCCAGTAACCGACAAGTCCTAACTTTCCATTAGCATTATTTACAAATAGCTTAGGAACCGTTACTTCTCCACCCGATATTAAAATTCCATGAGGAGAGAACTCTGAATAGATGTGAGATTTACCAGTTCCTTTTGGTCCAAGTTCTATGATGTTATAGTTTCTCTCGCAGTACGGTATCAGTCTTGAGAGCTGCATCATCTTGTTGCGTTTACCAAACATCTCAGGATTAAATCCCATACTCTGAATAAGTAAGTCTATCCACTCATCGGTACTAAACTTCTTTCTAGCTTCTATATAGCTATCGTAGTCAAAGTGAGAGAGTTGAATAGGCTTTAAAGACGAAAGAGTCCATGGTGTTACATTACCATCTTCTGAATGATCATACTCTACATCAGCGATACACCAAACACCACCAACAAGTAGTTTAGGGTGTGCTTTTACAGTACCAGAATCTACAAGTATTTTCTTGATTCCAAGGTTACTAAACTCAGCTTCATAAGTATCATTTTTATCATTAAGTTCTACACTGATTTTGTCAATGACCTTATGCTTACGACCTTTCTCTTTAATGACAGATTTAACAAGTCCAGCTTCATTACGATGAACATAGTGATCTCTGAGAATATTCTTTACCATCTCTATACCAGCTTGGATAGTCTCTTCATCATTTGTTGCACAGTATTGACCTAATAGATACTCTAAAACATAGGTTGGAACAATAGCATTTCCCTTAACAGCTTTAACAAGGTCTTTTCTTACTACTAAGCCTGCAAAGACTTCATTGATTTTCTTATCGAGTTCATTCATCATCTACTTACCTTTTAAAATTCATCAAATTCGTTGAAGTGTGAAAGCTTCAATTCTGTATCTACTTCTTTATAGACAGGTTCTTCACTACTATTTGATAGCACTCTTTTTAGAACTAATGTTACAGTTTCATTGTTGTGATGGTTAGCATTCTCTTTGAAGTAAAAGACTACTGATTTCTCACGATTTCTACTATCTGTATGTTCACTATCAAATGTGATTGTTTGCGACTGTGTTAAAAGCTCTCCACTTTGAGTAAGAAAAGCTGCTTTTAAAGTGATAGGCTGTATTTTTTTACTTACTGCTTCTTTTTGATAGAGAGATATTTTAATGCTGTTGGTAGTAATCTTAGGAATACTCATCACTTCAACTTCTACAAGGCTTATATCATCACTTCTTTTTTTACGGATACTAATAAGAGGAATTACTAACTCTTGAAGAGAAAAGCTTCCATGAACAAATCTATTTCCACCACCTTGAACTCTCATTTTATTTATAGAGTTTGCGAGTAGTATATCGTTACTACCTTTGATATTTAATTCAGTAGAACTAAACTTTTGAGTACAGTTATCAGCTTCTAAATCTTTACCTATGATAAATCTACGGTTCATTTTTATAGGCTTTACTATGTCCTTGAATTTACAGAACTCACTCTCATCTGTAGGAGTGTTTTGATACAAGAAACCATGATCCGCAGTTACTAAAATATTACTACGGTTAAACTGTGAAGTTTGCTTGATAAGCTTAGTGATAGTCTCAAAGCTACTCTCTACAGCATCAAATACTCTCTCTTCACTCGATAGTTTGTCCCCAGTAGAATCTATCTCATCATGATAGATAAATATGACTTTATTCTCTTTAACAAATGCTCGTCCATCATCACGATTAAGAGCTAAGAAGTCCTCATCACTTATAGCGATAGAACTTTTATAGTGCGACTGTAAAATCTTTGTACGATTTGCTATACCACTGCTTCTAAGACCATCTGCATAGACTATATCGTCTTTATCTTTTAACTCTAGCTCTTTATGTGGAAGTAGTGATGCCATACCTAACTGAGTATATGATGGAAGAGAACAAACCATACTCTCACACTCTGTACTATATCTATTGATAGAATCAAGCTTAGAGCTTAATTCTGCTCCACACTCATAACGAAGAGCATCAGAGATGATAACTACAACATTGTCATCCTTATCTATAAATGGCTGAATCTTTTTTTGGAAGAAATCTCTTTGATGCATAAAACCTGTGTTAGAATACTCAGGTATAAAGTTTTGAAACTTCTCATTAACTACTCGTAAATATCCATTTTTATAGATATCTTCAACTTTTGAGTCAAGCTCTTTGAGTATGTGTATATGTTCGGCTTTGTTAGTATGATAGATGTACTTTCTGTAAAAGAAGTCAAGCTTTTGCCACTGGTGCGTGTATCTATTTACTGCATCGTCAAAACTCTCACAACTGAAGCGTTCACTTTTAATGTTTTGAATAAGTAAAGACCCATAAAGAAGTGATTTATAGATATTTTTATATCCATCATACCAAAACGTATGCTCTCTAGCTTCTACAATATTACTTACTTCATCCGAATTTATATCATCAGCAACTATCTTGTTTTTTACATGTAATATAATTGCCTTTTCACAAGAGTTATAGGTATCGCAAAGAAGTAGTTCATTGTGTTTAAGATCATTAACAACTCCATCTACATGTAAAGCTTCTGCAACTTCTGTTGCTTTATCTCTATAGCACTCTCCATAAGTTTTACTATCCATCCAGCTACGGACTAAAAGCATAGCTTCTCTGTTGAGTGCAGTTTTAGTAGAATCTACTCCCCAGAAGAAATGATTTTGCAGTAGCTTGTATGTGAAGTCTTGAAATGAAGGAGTATCCGCTTTATAAGAATATGCACTAAGTAAAATACCCCACAGTTCTTCTTCTAAGTCCAGCTTCTTGAGTGTTTCTAAATACTTCTCACTTTCTTGTAGTCTAAGCACTATAATATTAACAGAGGCATCGCAGCCAATACTTACAGCTATCATCTTCATTATAAGTGTTTCTTCATCATCGCTAGGATTTAAGAGTGACTTTAAAGACTCAGCTCTCTTTGCTGCATTGAAAAATTTCATATATTTCGAGATGGCATTTTTGTAGCTCATATCAAGACCAAGTTCACTTACAGTAAGACTTATCTTATCTGCATAGAAGACATGGCTTGAGAGAAGAAGATCTAAGAGCCAGTTATCATCATCTTGTGGTTGTTTTGATGGGCTATATATAAGAAACTTATCATTAGGGGATTCTTTTAGGAGCTGATACTTAATAGAAAACTCATTACCATCAAGTGTGACTTTTTGCACATCATCTAACTCAAGGGTGTTAAACTCTTCTTGAAGCTCTGCACCACCATCGTACCAGAAGATGAGTCTGTTATGATTGAAGTGTGATTGTAGTGTTTGTTGTATTTTACTCATCTTTTTTCTCTTTTTGCATCATCTAATAATAGCTTTATATTTTTATCAAGGTTAATTTCTTGCCATCCCTTAAGGACATAATTTTGTAAACAAATTGGAATAACTTCTTTGTTGCCCACATTTCCATGCCAGATAAGATTCACTAAAATAGATATATACTTTTTCAGAATCATATCTACAATTTCCCAAGAAACTTTTATTACATCAGGGATACCTGAATAATCTAAATCCTTTAATTCAAGAATTTGCACAATATGATCATGAATACTAAAGGTATCCGCACTATAAAGATCAAAATTAGTATAACGATTCTCATTTACTAAGTCTGTCAATATCTCCAACATCTTTTGAATATAAATATTCTCAGTATCATTAAAACTAAAGTGAAAATATAGATGTTTGTTGTGAATATCTAAAATTTTATGCCCCAATTTATTTTTCAATCTATTACTTGTTACTTGAGTTGAATTTTTAGTATTATAATCCAGCATATATACGATTTTTTGAAGCCTTTCAACACCTGTTGCTTGAAGTAATAGATAAGCGTATAAAGTGGCAAATTCAGGATCCTGTTCTATGAGAGTATTAGCACCCTTAAAGAATGAACATAGTCCATCAATGACTTCATCATTCAACTTCATTTTTTGGTTTGTTGTCATTTATTAACATAGCCCACTAATAGGGTAAAGTACATCTTTAAACTTACAGTAGTTTACTTTAACACCATCATCTAAGTCTATCTCTATCTTACCCTGTGCAAATGCTGTTAGGTGGTCTCTGTCATATTTTATGATCTCGTCTATTTTTTTAGTAATGTTATCTATCTCTTTAGTTGCTTTTCTTCTTTCTGTTGCACTATTACTTTCGTCTTCACTCTCTGTATGTCGAACTTGCTTTGTCGCTTCTAGTTTTGTGACATACTCTCTTAGGTAGTTGTTTTGAACACGAGCAAATATATCACTCTCATATCTGTGCATATAGATAAGTGCATTGAAGCTTTTCTTAGGGCTACTTACCATCCAGTAGATTGGTCTTTTTTTGTAGCGTTTAAGATGATCTTCATAGAAACCTTTTACGAAATACTTTCTTATACTTGTTCCTAGAGAGTCTTCAATGAAGAGTATATTCTCATTTAGATTTTCTTCTCCAAATGTAGCTTTAACAAACTGAACAAATCTTGATGCTATATCATCTGGGAAGTAATCATCTTCAAGCACTGGGATAACATTGTCATCATCTATCTCAAATGTTGTATC
>NZ_JABIOQ010000016.1 GCF_018698455.1 Sulfurimonas sp.
CTTGTTGCTCCTGTGTAGCAAGATACATAACCTTAAAAGCTGAGTCTTCAGTAGGAAAAGAGCCTTTAGATTTAGTCTTTCTTTTTATTGTTGCATTGACAACCCCATACCACTATGGAGTTTCACAATATCACGAACCTGTTTCATAAATATAATCCTCATTACTAACACCTCTGTAGTATGTGGTTTTGGTTCTTTTATGCTATTTGTTGATTAATATTAGGTGCGAAAGTTAAGTAAAGTTTATAATCTTGCTGTTATTTTACCTATATATGTTATTATTATATAAACTCTAGGAGAATGAATGGCCTTAATCAAAAAAGTTTCTATATATGCAGAGAATATTGAAGCACTAAATGAAAATATTAATTTAATAGAACTAGAGAAAGATGCTATTTTAGGTGATTGGCTTAAAAATAAAAATGTTCTAAGTGTTCTTCAATTTTTTTCAATTGATATTGATGATTTTGAGACTTCATATGCCTGTAAAATATTTGATCATTTTATTGATGTTGTCAATAAGCAAGCAGAGATGGGAGTTTGTCTTCCAATAGTAAATTTTTTAAAATTTTATAATTCAAAAAATATTGAGTCCGCAGACCTGTATATATTGTTCGCTGGTTTACGAGAATCAATTATTAGTGTCTTATTTTTAAATAATTTAAATAATTTAAATAAATTTGAATTATACAAGGATGTGTGTTATATATTTGATGAAAATTTTGAGAGAATGCTCAGACTTTATACAAGAACTAGCCTGCAGGTTGAGGAAGAACTGAAAGAGCATAAAGAGATTTTTAATCAGTATAATACTGCCCTTGATAAAAGTGCTTTAGTATCCAAGACTGATATACACGGAATTGTTTCTTATACGAATCAGAAGTTTATAGAAACTAGTGGCTATAGTGAAGAAGAGCTAATTGGCAGTAATCATAATCTGATTAGACATCCCGATATGAAAGATGATTCCTTTAGTGAATTGTGGGAAACCATAACGACGGGTAATGTATTTAGTGGAAATATCAAAAATAAGACGAAAGATGGAACAGTATATTATGTTGATATAACTATTCTTCCACTTTATGATATTGATAAAAATGTAAAAGAGTATTTATCTGTAGCAAATAATGTAACAGAACTTATTCAAGCAAGAAATATAGCTATACAAGCTGAAAAATCTAAAGATATTCTTCTTGAAAAACTCAAAGATTCTAATAAAAATCTTGCAATAGAAACTGCTAAAGTATCTGATTTGAATACTAATTTAGAAGATAGGGTTCATGAAGAAGTTGAAAAAAATAAAATACAGTATGAGCACCTTGTAAAACAGTCTCGCTTGGCTCAAATGGGTGAGATGATTAGTATGATAGCTCATCAATGGAGACAACCTCTCTCAGCAATAAGTGCAACTTCTATGACCATAAGTTTAAAAGCTGACCTAGATAAACTGGATACAGAAACAGCTAAAGATCTCTCGGGTAAAATCTCGACCTATGTACAGCACCTAAGCAGTACGATAGATGATTTTAGAAATTTTTTCAAACCAAATAAAGAGAAAAGTATGAGTACTTACAGTGAGCTCATTGAAAATGTTTTAAGAATTGTAGATCCTTCTTTAAATAGCTTTAATATTAAAATAATTCAAAATCAAAACTGTGAAGCTAAGTTTTATGCTTATCCCAACGAGATAAAGCAAGTAATCTTAAATCTCATCAAAAATGCTGAAGATATGTTAGTAGAAAAAAAGATAGAAGAACCCTGCATCACAATAACAACTTATCAAGAGGATGATAATCTTGTTTTAGAGATTGGAGATAATGGAGGAGGAGTACCAGAAGAACTTTTAGCTAAGATTTTTGACCCTTATTTTTCAACAAAAACTAATAAAGATGGGACAGGTATTGGCCTTTATATGTCAAAAACGATTATAAATGAGCATTGTGATGGCTTATTGTCAGTGTCAAATAATGCCCAAGGTGCCATTTTTAAAATACAACTAAAGGGAAGCCATGAGTAATATGTCCGATATAATTAAATTTTCTAAAACACTTAAGCTTTTGTATGTCGAAGATCATAGAGAAGCTAGAGACGCTATGCTGCAAGTGCTTAATGAATTTTTTGATGACATAACAATTGCATTTGATGGCGAGGATGGTTTGGACAAATTTCAATCTAATAAGATTGATCTAATTATAACAGATGTAAATATGCCAAAAATGGACGGTCTTCTTATGGTAGAAAAAATAAGAAGTACTACTACTACTAATACAAAAATACCAGTAATTGTACTTTCTGCTTTTAATGAAACAGATTATTTTTTACAAAGTATTCGAATTGGAGTAGAAGGGTATCTTCTAAAACCTATAGAACTAGCACAATTTATGAATATTTTAAACAAGGTTGTTTCAAGGCTAATGCTAGTCGAAGAGTCTAGAAAAAATGAAAATATATTAAAACAATATAAAGAAATAACTGATAAAAGTTCTATTGTCTCTATTATTGGAGTAGATGGTAAAATCAAATATGCAAATGATGCTTTTTATGCCATGTCTGAGTATACAAAAGAAGAAGTTATTGGTACGCCTTATAACTCTATTGAGAATTACAGTGGAGGTAAAGTAGTTGGTGAAACTATTTTTAACACTTTACTCGTTCAAAAAGAAATATGGCAAGGTATACTTCAATTTACTTCTAAGAATGGTAAAGTTAATTACTTAAAGACTACAATAAAACCAATAACTGATAAAGAGAATAGTATTGTAGAATTTATTGTATTGAGAGATAATATCACTGAAATAATGAATCCAAAAAAACAACTACTTGATGCCATTAAAAACTTAAAAGAGCCTGTGGTTGTATATATAAAGATAGAAGAATTTCATACCATAGAAGAATTTTATGATCATGAAACTGTAGAAAAAATTCAAGATAAAACTAAAAAATATTTACAAGATGCTATAAAAGGCTATTGCAATATTAGCAAAGTATATAAACTTGGGAATGGAGAGTATGCAATGACAAGTGAAAAAGCCTTGTGTATGCCTCAGAAGAAAGCTTTCATATCAAAACTTAAAGAATTTCAAGCATTAACACGAAATAATAAGGTAAATATCGGTGTAGTTGATTACGACATATCAATCATCATTAGTGTTGCCTTTGAAAATGATAATATTTTTCAAAGTGCTAAACTAGGAATCAATGAACTCCTAAAGAGTAAACAAAACTTTATCATAGCCAACGATTATGCTCGGAAAGAACACGATAAAGCAGAAAAAAATATGCAAACTATTTCAATGGTAAAAGAGGCTATAGATAATAATAGAATAGTTTCATACTACCAAGCCATTATAGATAACAAAACTCAAAAAGCTGTCAAGTATGAGTCACTTGTAAGACTGATAAAAGACGATGGAGAAGTTTTATCACCTTATTTCTTTTTAGATGTAGCAAAAAGAGGTAAATACTACTCTCAAATCACAGATATCGTTTTAATAAACTCTTTTAACGCACTCAAGTACACAGATACCGATATTTCAATAAATTTATCGGCGATAGATATTGAAAAAGAATCTACAAGAGTAACTATATTTAACTTGTTGTCACAAAATAGTGAGAAAAGTCATAGAGTAGTTTTTGAGTTACTAGAAGATGAAAGTGTTAAAAATATGCAAACTATGAAAGAGTTCATCAGGGATGTAAAAAAGTTTGGAGTAAAGATAGCTATAGATGACTTTGGAACTGGTTACTCAAACTTCGAACGACTTCTTGATTATCAACCAGATATATTAAAAATTGATGGATCACTTGTAAAAAACATAGTTACTGACCCTTATTCTCTTAATGTACTTGAAACTATCATCACATTTGCAAAAAAAGAAAAACTACAAGTCATTGCCGAATTTGTTGAAAATGAAGAAATATTTAACATTATAAATGCCCTTGGTATCGACTTCTCGCAAGGTTACTATTTTGCGAAACCAGAACCACTAGAATCCATAAGTAAGTAAATCAAGTAGTCCTTTTGGCTATAAAATGACAGATATAGAGCTGATTCTAACACGATAAAATAGTATTTATAATATAATACAGATGAAATTTTTATAAAGGTATTTTATTTATGAATAGCATTAGCTTTCTCGTTAAACTTTTTTTACTGTTTCTTCTTCTTATTGAGACATTTAGAACCATCTTTATAGTTTACTATTGGGATAAACTTCAAGTAGCTAGTTCTCCTTTAACAGAGACACTTCTTTCTTATGTAAATGCGATGAGTTTAGATATAGCAACTGCCTCGATTTTAGTCGTCATTCCATGGTTACTACTGAGTATAAACACTCTTTTTTACTCGTGTTTGATTAAAGTACTTTTATTTATATATACATTTAGTATTATCATTTTTTCTACATTTATATATATTGCAGAACTTGGAATATATAATGAATGGGAAGAAAAACCTACTTTTAAAATTTTCACTTACCTCAAGCATCCAGATGAAGCAATAGCTTCAAATCCTTTAGTTTATACACTTATGCTGAGTGCTATTTTAATCATTTCACTTTGGGCTTTTTATAAATTGACTCGTCGTGTTTACAGTACTTATAACTTAAATGTGAAAATAAACTATAAAGTAACAGCTTTTTTTATTCTAGTCTTACCAATAGTTATATTTTTGGGGGCTCGTGGCGGTACGAAAGAGATACCAATCTCACAAAGCAGTGTCTATTTCTCCAAACACAAGGTTTATAACGATGTTGCAATAAGTACTGTATATAATTTTTTGCACAGTATCACCGAAAACCAATCAATTATTGATGGAAAAAATTCTTATAAAATAGAACTTGATGAAAAGATTAAAAAGATTATTTTAGATGAACTAATGGCAACGCCACAAGCCTGTGAAAGTGAGAAAATACTTACTATATCACGTCCAAACATCGTTTTAGTAATTTGGGAGAGTCTCGCTGGTGATTTTATTAAAAATGAGAAATACCAAGAAGTTATTCCAAATATTATGAGTATGTCAAAAGAGGGTATTTTATTTACAAAAGCATACTCGTCTGCGACTCTTTCACATGAAGGGTTACCATCGATATTTTCAGGGTGGCCAGCACTTGCTGGAACATATATAACAAACCTTCCTTCGAAATTTTATAAGCTTCCATTTATTACACAAAGTCTTAAATCTGAAGGTTATGCAAGCATGTTTCTTTTTGGTGGACAGCTTCGTTATGGAAACTTGACATCATACATGTATGGAAATGGTTTTGATATTATAGAAGAAAACTCAGATATACAGATGAGTAATGACAAAGAAGGAGTACTCGGCTTTCATGATGGATATATGCTTGAATATCTTAAGCAAAAAACTTCTAAACTTAAAGAACCATTTTTAAGTTCTATATTTACAGTGAGTTCTCACTCTCCATATGATCAACCCATGGAAGATGTAATAGAATGGGGTGTTTCAGATAAAGGCTACTTAAACTCAATCTATTATACAGATAAGTCCATAGGTGAGTTTATAAAAAGTGTTAAGAAAGAATCTTGGTATAAAAACACACTTTTTATTTTTGTGGCTGATCATGCGCACCATACCCCTATGGCTTGGAGTAGGGCAGATAAACATTGGCATCATATACCAATGCTCTTTTATGGGGATGTTATAAAAGAAAAGTATAGAGGTGTTTCTATTGATAAAATAGTTTCTCAGCGAGATATTCCCGCAACACTGCTTTCTCAATTAGATATAGATCACAGTAAGTTTGAGTGGAGCAGAGATATTCTTTGTAAAGGGTATAAAGAAAATGCCTATATTATGAATAAGAATGGTTTTGGGCTCATAACGAATAAAGGTAGTTTGACTTATGACTTAAAAGAAAGTCGAGTTATTTATGAAGATATGAATAGCTCAGGCTTAAGGTTAAAGGGTAATGTTTACATGGAAAAACTACTTCAAACATACTTAGACTATTAAAAGGTATAATATTTATTGTGGTATTATAAGGAAATTATAATTTTGTATAAGGTTTTGTAAATGGATTTAGGTACGGTCATTGGTATAGTTTTAATTGTAGTTCTTTTGATGGGAGCTATGACCATGGGTGTTGGTGTTGGAGCATATATAGATATTCCATCAGTTCTCATCGTTGTTGGTGGTAGTATCGGGGCATTAATGGTTTCGTTTAAGCCATCACAAATGAAGTCTTTTGCAAAGATCTTTATGAAGGCAATTAAGCCAGGTGAAGAAGACACTGGAGAACTTATTAAAAAGCTAGTAGAATTTGCAACAAAAGCAAGAAAAGATGGTATTCTTTCTCTTGAAGGCGATGTTAATAATGAAGAAAATGAGTTTTTGAAAAAAGGCCTTTCGATGGCTATAGATGGAAGTGAACCTGATACTATCCGTGAACTTTTAGAGATAGAACTAGAACAGACAAGTGCAAGACATAACGTGCATAGTGGTATTTTTAAGGAGTGGGCAGGACTTGCTGGAGCAATGGGTATGGTTGGTACACTTATTGGACTTGTTGCAATGCTACTAAACATGGCTGATCCTTCAGCAATTGGTCCATCAATGGCAGTTGCCTTACTTACTACGATGTATGGTGCTATTATTGGAAATGTGTTGGGAACACCAATCTATAATATTTTATCAATTAGAAATAATGAAGAGAGTATGATACGAGAGATGATTATCTCTGGAATTATGTCTATCCAATCGGGCGATGCTCCACGTGTGCTTGAGGCAAAACTTCTTGCTTACTTAGCACCAAATGACCGTGTTAGTCAGTTTGATTAAAAAGAAGATAATAGATGGCTAAAAATAAATGTCCGGACTGTCCAGAATGTCTACCAGGGTGGCTTGCTGCATTTGGGGACTTGATGTCTCTTCTCTTATGTTTCTTTGTTTTACTCCTTTCAATGAGTAGTATGGATACAAAAAAAATCTCTGAAGCAATCGGTTCACTTTCTGGTGCGATGAGTGTTTTAGAGGGTGGAATTAAAACTGAAGTTTCAAGAAGGCGTATCCAAGAATCGACACCAATTGAGGTTCAAGATGAGACAGTTGAAGTTGTGAACCGTGTACAGCAGGCTGCTGCTGATGCGAATGAACTGATGGAACAGTCACAAAACCCTGCTATTTCAGTAGAAGAAGCCCAAGAAGGTTTTGTTATAGAACTTCCCTCAGCACTTTTATTTAAACCTGGCAGTGCAACTATTGAAAACCAAGATTCACTTCTTTTTTTAAAACGTATAGCTTTAATTATAGAAGAATTACCTAATGTGATGCAAGTGAGTGTTCAAGGTCATACTGATAACTCTGGACCAGGAGCAAATAGTCCATTTAAAGATAACTGGGAACTTTCAACTGCTCGAGCTATCTCTGTTTTACATGAACTACTTTTAGACGGTGTGGAACCTAAAAGAATAAGTGCTTCTGGATATGCTGAGCATCAACCAATTTCAACAAATGTAACAGAGAGTGGACGCGAAAAAAATCGTCGAGTTGAGCTTCATTTCTTTGCTAAAAAGAATGAAAATGATGTAAAGATTGACACTTCAGTTCTTGATAAGAATATTGCTAAATAATGATTAAAGTAATTTTACTTCTTCTATCTTTAGCTTCACTTCTTGGTGGAGCAGAAAGTGTTACGATACCTACCATGAATTTTGAGCTGTCTGCTCCAAATTCGCCACAACAGTTAGTATCGTCCCTGAATGTTTTAGTCCTTTTAACACTTCTTTTTCTAGCGCCTTCTATGATATTGGTTATGACTACTTTTACACGTTTTGTTATAGTGTTAGGGTTTTTACGTCAGGCTATGGGAACACAGCAGGTCCCTCCTACACAACTTCTTGTTATGCTAGCAATGATTTTGACATTTTTTGTGATGGAGCCTATTGGCACAAAAGCTTATGAAAGTGGAATTAAGCCATATATAGCAGAAGAAATAGGCTATGAAGAAGCATTTGCTAAAAGTGTCTTACCTTTTAAAAACTTTATGATTAGAAATACTAGAGAAAAAGATTTAGCACTTTTTTTCCGTATTAGAAAGATGGAAAATCCAGGAACTGTTGCAGATGTTCCTCTTTCTATAATTATTCCTGCCTTTGTAATAAGTGAGATGAAAACCGCATTTGAAATAGGTTTTTTGATTTTCTTACCATTCTTAGTGATAGATATGGTTGTTGCCTCTATTCTTATGTCTATGGGTATGATGATGCTCCCTCCTGTAATGATATCTCTTCCATTTAAAATACTTGTTTTTGTCCTCATTGATGGGTGGACTCTTCTTATTGGTAACCTTATAGCGAGTATAAAATGATATGTAAACATTTTGGAGAGTGTGGTGCTTGTCGCCTTTATGAAACGGGATATGATGGGCAATTAAATGAGAAACTCTTACTTAACCAAGAGCGCTTTTCACCTTTTTATAAGGGTGATATAACACTCTTTACTTCACCAGAGGATCACTACCGTTCTCGTAGTGAGTTTAAACTTTGGCATGATGGTGATGATATTCGTTATGCAATGAACCATGTAGATAAAACAAATGTTGTTTTCATCGAAGAATGTCCTCAAGTAAATGAGCATATAGCAGTATTAATGCCAAAGCTCCTTAAAAGTATAGAAGAAAAAAAGATAGGTTTTAAACTCTTTGGAGTTGATTTTTTGAGTTCAAGCAGTGGGGAAATTGTTATTTCCCTTTTATATCATAGAAGATTAGATGATGAGTGGCAGCTTCTTGCTACTCAAATATCTAATGAACTTGGTATTTATATTATTGGACGCTCTCGTAAACAAAAACTAACTATAGGTCAAGATTATATAACTGAGACTCTTAAAATAGACGATAGTAGCTATAAATTTAATTATATAGAAAATAGTTTTACACAACCAAACCCAAGAGTAAATGAGAAAATGCTTTCATGGGCCATAGATAAGTTTTCAACTACAAAAGGCGATTTACTTGAACTATACTGTGGTGCAGGAAATTTCACTATACCATTTGCAAAATATTTTGATAAAGTTTTAGCTACAGAAATAGCAAAATCGTCTATAAGTGCTGCTAAAGAAAATATGCTCTTAAATGATGTAACAAATATAGAATTTATACGAATGAGTGTTGAAGAATTTGTTGGTGCACTTGATGGGGTGCGAGAGTTTAGACGAATGAAAGATATAGATATAAAAAGCTATCACATTAATAGTATCTTTGTAGATCCCCCTCGCAGTGGTATGGATGAAATATCTTGCAAGTTTGCTTCAAGGTATGAGCACATACTTTATATATCTTGTAACCCTGAAACTTTAGTGAGAGATTTAGATATACTGAGTGAAACTCATGAAGTTGAAGATATGGCACTTTTTGATCAGTTTCCATATACTCACCATGTAGAAGTTGGTGTAAAATTAATAAAAAAAGGAAACTTATGAGGTTTTTACTAATATTGATATTTGTAGTTATAAACTACTTAAATGCGGATGAAATACAGAGAATAGAATCTATAGTGAAAGATATTAGTGAACTTAGAGCTGAATATACAGCTTCTCAAAAAGAACTTTTAATAGAAAAAAATAAAAATAAAAGTCTCAATAAAGAAATTCATAGTCTCAAATTAAAACTCAAACATAATAAGGCACAAACTAAAACCAAAAATGTACTAAAGTGTGTTCCCGAAAAGATTATTGTTACAAAGGTTGTTACTAAAACAATAGTAGAAGATAATAAATTCCCAAAACTTCAAATGAAGAGTGATGAAAATATAGAGACTTTTAAAGCAAGTACATTTCGCTTGAAAAATGAGGCTCTCGTCTATGATGCGATTGCTGGAAACGAGATTTATAAATGGGTAGCTAAAACATCATTTACATCAAACCAACAGACAAAGAAATGGATTAAGGTAACTGGTTACTTTACAAAAAAAGTCTGGGCTAAAGCTGTTGAAGAGATGTGGATAGAGAAAGAAAATATTATTAAAAAAGATAAGAAGTAACTCGATTTTATGAAAAAAATTTTAATAATAAGTAATGGTAGTGTAGGCGAACATTTTATAAAAAGAGTAATAGATACTTACACAAGTGAAAATATATACTATATAGTCCAGTTAAAAGCAAAAAAATATGCGGATGTTAACCCTGCCCGTTTTAAGTTTTATGAGTTTGATCCAACAAGTTTGTATAAACTAGCAAATCTTTTAAAGATGGAGTTTATTCAAGTTTTTATTGTAATGGATAATCAAGTTGATGTTGAAAATAGTATTAAAAATATTCGTTCTATTAAAAAACAGATACGCATCATTGTCTTAAATCAGTGGAACATAGAAAATGAAGATGCTAATGTAGTACTTATAAATTCAAAGGAAATAGTATCTTCCCGTTTTTTAGACTATATGCCAAATGTACCCGTAATTGCCCAAAATGTTGGTCTAGGCGAGGGCGAAATAATGGAAGTTCTTGTTCCCTTTGGAAGTTCTTTTGTTTATAGACATATAGGTGCGATTGAACAGAAAAATTGGCGGATAGTTGCTGTTTATAGAAACAGAAAATTAATAATGCCATCTCGCAGACGTATGATACAACCCAATGACTTACTTGTTCTCATTGGAGAAGCTGCTGTTTTAAAGTCTGTTTACAAATCCATAAAACGCGAAATTGGACAATTTCCTGAACCTTTTGGAACAAACCTTCTTCTTTATATAGATATGAATATAGTGAAACACTCAAGTATTAAAGAACTAGTTCGTCGTTCAATTTATGCACATAAACAGTTTAACCATGACTTAGTAATTAAAGTAACTAATCCTTCTTGCTTAGAGCTTTTGCAGTATATTAAAGAGCAGAGAAGTGTGAATATTATTGTAAAAATAGAGTATGATTATGGTGATTTAAAAAATAAATTTCATAATGATATTAAATATTATCATGTTGGATTAGTTATAGTCTCATGTGAAATGTTTAGTGATTATTATGTTAGAAAAGCACTCTATGAAGCCCATGTTCCTGTGATGAAACTTGCTAATCGTAGGTTTTCAACAATCAAAGATGCTTCATTGATTCTTTCTGGAAACAAAGACTTAGAAAAAGTCTCTGCTACTGTTTTTGATATCTCCGCACAGATGAATTTTAATATTGAATTATATAATTATATGCATGAATTTCAAGATGACAAAGAACAAGTTATTGAACATTACTATACTCTTTCAACTATCTTCTCTAAGACTATTAAAGTACATAAAGAGAATGAAAATCCTCTACGTATTCTTAAAGAAAAAGAGAATTTTGTGCATATTTTACCTTTTACAAAGAAGCTAACAGGAAGAAAAATATACTCCTTTTTCTCTACAGATAGTGAAAGACTTTACTATAAACTTGACGATTATCATCAAATATTTATACCTGTACAAGTGTGATTTAGCAGTTTTTTAGTAAAAATAAAGTATTATCTAAGATATTATAAATTTTGGATAAATTATGCAAGTACACATTTCCCTCAAACAAGTAGTAGACAATTCATACAACATAACAATTGATACTTTACATGAAGTATATTACGATACAAAAGTTGCGATAATAACCAACCCAAAAGTTGCAGGACTCCATCTTTCATATTTGCTTTCAAAGGTAAGTGCTAAAGAACTTTACATTATTACAGTTCCCGATGGAGAAGAGTACAAAAACCAAGACTCTATCAATACTATTTTGGAATCTCTTTTTAACCATAAATTTAACCGTAAATCATTACTCATCGCTTTGGGTGGTGGTGTTATAGGTGATATGACAGGGTATGCTGCAAGTATTTATCAGCGTGGAATTGATTTTGTTCAAGTTCCAACGACACTTCTTTCTCAAGTTGATGCTAGTGTTGGTGGAAAGACAGGTATGAATAACTCGTATGGAAAAAATCTTATTGGTGCATTTCACCAACCAGTAGCCGTAAAAATAGACCCTCGTTTTTTAACAACACTTCCTTCTCGTGAGTTTGGAGCAGGAGTTGCTGAAATAGTGAAAATGGCAGTAACTTTTAATAAAGAATTCTTTGACTTTTTACTTACGGCTGATCTTAAAGATACTCAAGTACTTCATGAGGTTATTAAAAAAGCTGTTAGAACTAAAGCAGATGTTGTAGCTCAAGATGAAAAAGAAAATGGCATTCGTGCAGCGCTAAACTACGGACATACTTTTGGGCATGTTGTAGAAAACGAAACAAAGTATAAAAAGTATCTTCATGGAGAGGCCGTTGCTATAGGTATGGTTATGGCAAATGAGACATCTGTGAAGATGGGTTTAATGAGCGAGGCAGAAGCAAATAGTATTAAAGAACTATTACAAAAGTATAATCTCCCAACAGCTTATCAAATCCAAAATAGTGAAAGTTTTTACGAGACATTTTTCTTAGATAAAAAAAGTTCAGATAGCACAGTTACTTTTATTATTCCTGTTGGAATTGGTGGTGTTAAAATAACAAATGAATGTAAGAAATCTTTAGTTATGTCTGTTTTAGACTCTTTTGGAGAATGTTAATATGAAAATTTTATTTGTATTTCTTTTTGTCTTACTGCTAAACACTACTCTTTTTGGTGTAGAAAAAAATGAGATGGAAGCTATATCTGCATCAGACACAAAACTAGAGACAATGCAAATTATTGGAGATTATAAAGAACAACTTGCCGGATTTGAAAAAGATATATCTTCTGAAAATACATGGATTAAAAGTTATGCATCATACCTAACATCAGTAGATGTAAAAAACAACCTTATAAAGATTAGAAAACGAAAAAATTATTTAAAACGATATGCAAAGACGACAAGTGATAAGGATGAACTCAATGCACTTATAGCAAAAGAAAGTATCCTCTCATCCCAGGTTCAAAAACTTAAAGGTACAAGTAGTGCACCATTTTCAGAGCTGATTACCCCTCCAGTGATAGAAGAAATGGAAAAAATCACAAATCCTTTTGACATTTTTACAGGTTTCTCAGTTATAAAAACAATGGATATTAACTTTGAAGAGTATAAGCTAAAACGTGACCACCTAGATACTATCATAGTCCTTTTAATAAAAGAAAATGATATATATAAAAAACTACAAGAGTTAGATACAGCTAATGATTATACAGAAATTAGAAAATATAAACAGGTACAGTTAGAAAGATTTGAAACAGCACTTGATACGATTAATGTAACATTGGATGTATATGAAAAAAGACTAGAACTTGTTGAAGTTGGTATAAATAAAGGGATAGAAAAACAAGTATATAGACTTGCTAAAATTGGAATAGTCATACTATTTGTCTTTGTTTTCTTTTTTCTTATTAAACTTGTAATTAAGAGATATATTACAGATAATGAACGTTTTTATATGGCGAATAAAATCATTACATTTACAAACTTTATCATTATTATATTAATTCTCTTTTTTAACTATATTGAGAATGCAAGTTATCTTGTGACTATTTTAGGTTTTGCATCGGCTGGTATCGCCATTGCCATGAAAGACCTATTTATGAGTATGCTTGGATGGCTCGTTATCGTTATAGGTGGAAGTTTTCATGTTGGTGATAGAATTCGTGTAGATATGGATGGTATGAAGTATGTTGGAGATATCATGGATATTTCACTTCTTCGTATGACACTATTTGAAGATATAACACTTACTTCTATTTTAGATAACAGACGAGCTGGCAGAATCATAATGGTGCCAAATAATTATGTTTTTACTAAGATGATAGCCAACTATTCACACGGCTCACTTAAAACCGTATGGGATGGAGTGAGTATCACTATCACTTTTGATTCTAACCATAAAAAAGCGATGCACATAGCTAAGGAAGCCGCTAAGAAGTTTTCAAAAGGTTATACAGACATTACAAGAAAACAGTTAAATAAACTAAGAGAACATTACAGTCTTAAAAATACTAATGTTGAACCTAGAATTTACTCTTTCATTAAGGAAAATGGAATTGAAGTAGAAGCATGGTACTTAACGAATGCTTATGCAACATTGACTTTACGAAGTGTTATTTCACTTGAAATTGTTGCTGCTTTTAACAAAGAGGATGATATTACAATAGCATATCCAACACAGAGACTTTTTATGCAAAACAAAGAAAAGCTAACACCTCCTTTTAATGAAACAGAGTTAGTAAAATGATAAAAAAAAAGGTTTACTTTAAAACTTTTGGATGTCGTACAAACATCTATGACTCTCAGGTAATGATGCGTTCTATGAAAGAGTATGAGATTACTGAAAATGAGAGTGAGGCGGATGCAATAGTCATAAACTCTTGTACTGTTACTAATGGAGCCGATACACATGTTCGCTCATATATCTCAGGTGTAGAAAAAAGTGGTAATGAAGCGAAGCTTTTTTTAACGGGATGTGGTGCTCACACTAAAGGAGAATCCCTCTTAAAGGAAAAGCGAATACATGGTGTTTTTGGACAGAGTGAAAAGCAAAAGATAGATACCCTTTTAGCAGAGGAAAAACCATTTTATGAGATTGGAGATCTAAACTACATTGATGATGTAATCGTTAATGAGTTTGTTGGAAAGAGTAGGGCATTTATTAAAATTCAAGAGGGTTGTAACTTTCGTTGTTCTTACTGTATTATTCCTTTTGTTCGTGGTGATGCTAGAAGTATGAGCGAGAGTAGAATTTTAGAACAAATCTCGACCTTGGCGATTAATGGTTTTGGTGAGTTTATACTTACCGGAACTAATGTTGGTTCTTATGGACAAGATACTAAAACGTCATTAGCAACACTTATGAAAAAAATATCGCTAATTCGTGGTGTGCGTCGTATTCGACTTGGGAGTGTTGAACCTATTCAGATAAGTGATGAGTTTAAAGAGATACTGGGTGAACCATGGTTAGAAAGACATATGCATATAGCACTCCAACACACATCTCCTACAATGCTCAAAGTTATGAATAGAAGAAATGTTTATAAACAAGATAAAGAACTCTTTGAACTTTTAGCAGATAAAGGTTTTGCAGTAGGGACAGACTTTATTACAGGGCATCCTGGTGAGAGTGAAGATATATGGAAAGAGGCTATTAACAACGCAAGAGAGTTACCTCTAACTCACCTTCATGCCTTTACATACTCTAAACGCGATGGTACACCTTCGGCTACTATGAAGCCAGAGGTAAATGGTAAACTGGCGAAAGAGAGACTTCATGAAATTCAAGATATAGTGAATGAAAAAAATCTAGCATTTAGAAGAGCTTTTAGTGGAGAACTTGATATACTTGTCGAGTCTAAAAAAGATGGACTCTATCATGGAATAGACCAGCACTTTAACAAAATTATTATTGACTCAAAAGAAGATTTAGTTGGTAACTGGGTCAGTGTACAGAACTATAAAGTAAAAGAGGATTGTAACTATGCTAACATCTAAAACAAACCGTATATCTTTATATATTTCGGCAATTATTATTACATTGTTGGTACTTTTTGCACTTCTTAGAGATAACTCTGAGTCTATTACACTTGCTCAAGCTAATAGCATTTTAAATGATAAAAGTGTTGAAAAAGTAGTCTATTCAAAAGACTATGTTTATTTAAGTACCCAGCATAAATACTTTAAAATAGCCTCTTCTCAAGTAACCCCTGAAATGTTTGTAGATTATAATGTAGAAATGAAAAGTGAATCAAATATTTTACTTTATATCTTATCATTAATCCTCCTTTTAGGTTTAGGAACACTAATCCTACGTTTTTTACAAAAGAATGAGGGATTGACTTTTTTTACTGGACTGAGTCAAACTACTACTGATAACTCTGATACGAATACATCTGTAATAGAAGCTACAAAAAGTGATGTAAGTTTTAGTGATATTGGTGGAATAAGTGATGTCAAAATAGAGCTTGAAGAGATAATAGACTTTATGAAAAATCCTAAACGCTATAAAAACTTTGGAGCACGTATGCCACGAGGTGTTCTTTTAGTTGGTCCTCCAGGTGTTGGAAAAACTATGATAGCTAAGGCTGTGGCTTATGAGGCTGGTGTACCATTTTACTATCAAAGTGGTGCATCTTTTGTTCAGATATATGTTGGAATGGGTGCAAAACGAGTCCATGAACTTTTTGCTGCAGCTAAAAAGAATGCACCAAGTATTATTTTTATAGATGAAATTGATGCTGTTGGTAAAAAACGCGGTGGCGAGAGAAGTGATGAAAGAGAATCTACTCTGAATCAACTACTTACAGAAATGGATGGTTTTGAGGGTTCTAGCGGTGTTATAGTTATAGCAGCAACAAACAAGATAGATGTTCTTGACTCAGCTTTACTACGTGCTGGAAGATTTGATAGGCGAGTCTTTGTTGAACTTCCAACTAAACGCGAACGCGAATCCATTTTAGAGAAGTACTTAGTTAAAGTTCCTCATGACCTTGATGTGAAAACTATAGCAAATATGACAATTGGCTTCAATGGTGCATCCTTAGCTGCACTTGTAAATGAAGCTGCCCTTTTATCACTTCGTCAAAATGATTTTCAAGTTACAGAAGAGCATTTTTATCAGGTAAAAGATAAGGTTATTTTTGGAAAGAAAAAACTTCAGATACTTAGTGATAAACAAAAAGAGTATCGTGTTACATATCAAGCTGCTAAAGTTATTCTAGCTACATATTTTAATTTTACATTTGAAAAACTAATGCTTTCAAATGAAAAATTAACTCCTGTGGGAGACGAACAATTTATAAAACATGAATTAGAGTCACAAGTGAGAATGCTTTTAGCTGGTATGGTTGCGTGTAATATAAAATATGATGAACACTCAAGTAGTGCAAAGGGTGACCTAGGTGAAGCAAAAGAAATAGTGCAAAAAATGTGTCAAGAGTATGGAATGGGTGAAACTCTTTTAGGTGATACTCATGAAGAAAAGAGAGTACTAGAGAGACTTTTCGCAGAGACAAGCGAGTTACTTGGTTCTATGCCTAAACTAGTAGACAGAGTAGAAGAAATATTAGTGGAACGCGAGAGTATCAGTAAAGCAGAAGTAATAAAGTTAATAAATGAAATTTTATAGTGGCTTTTCTTTGCAAAATGAACAGTATCTTTTTACAGAGTATATAGATAGCAGTGAGTATACTGTATGTGGTTTTAGTTATGGTGGAATACATGCTCTGAACACAACAGTAGAAATGCTTAAATCTTTTAAAAGAGTAGATAGACTCCAACTTTTTTCTCCAACTTTTTTTCAGAGTAGGGATGTTAAATTTCACCGACTCCAATTGATGAGTTACAAGAAGAACAAAGAAAACTATATGCAACAATTCTTAGCAGCTTGTTTCAAACCACATGAGCAAAAAGATGTAGAGACTATAGATACTGATATATCTGAACTAGAAGAACTATTAGGATATGAGTGGTCTATGGAGTCTTTAAAAGAGATCCAAAACAGTGGTGTAAAAATAGAAGTTTACCTTGGTGGAAAAGATAGTATTATCGATGTAAACGCAGCTAAAGAATTATTTTTAGAAGTTGCTACTGTGACATATATAAATAACGCAAATCATTTTTTGCAAATCAGTTAAGGAAAAAATATGAGTGATATAAAAATAGGTGTAATAACAGCAAGTGATAGAGCGAGCAAAGGTATATATGAAGATATCTCTGGTGTTGCAATTCAAGACACTATGAAAGACTACCTTGAGAGTGAGTTTGAAATAGTGTATAGATGTATTCCTGATGAGCAAGATATACTTGAAAACACCATGAAAGAACTTTGTGATAAAGAAGGATGTTGCCTAGTTGTGACTACGGGTGGAACAGGTCCTGCACTTCGTGATGTAACTCCAGAAGCAACTGAAAATGTATGTGAGAAAATGATGCCTGGTTTTGGTGAACTTATGCGTCAAGTGAGCTTACAGTATGTTCCAACAGCTATACTCTCTCGTCAAACAGCAGGTATACGAGGTAACTCACTTATTATAAATCTTCCAGGAAAACCAAAGTCTATAAGAGAATGCTTAGATGCAGTTTTTCCAGCAGTACCTTACTGCATTGATTTAATTGAAGGACCATTTATAAAGACTAACGAATCAGTAATAAAAGCATTCAGACCAAAGGCAAAGTAATTGCAAGTGCATAGTCTTGGATAAAACCTTCTTCTAATAAAAAATTCCATTATGCCCCTTTATAATTGTGTCTAAATAAACTCACTTTAAAGAGACTATCGCTTCTTTAGCAATTTCAATAAAACCATTAGCACCTGGTAGAAATGAAAGAAGAGATGTTCCTATTCCTCCCCAAATTATTAGTAGTGCAATAAAAGCAATCATTATAGTACTGATGTCAATAGAAAATTTTTGTACTACCTTATCTGATGGATAAAAGTACATCATTGCAATGAGTTTGAAGTAGTAGTAAACAGAGATAAATGCAGTGAGTATTCCTAACCCTGCAAGTAGAATTTGACCTGAATCTATTGCTGAAGTAAAGATATAAAACTTTCCTAAGAAACCTATAGTAGAAGGAAATCCAGCAAGAGAAAGCATAAATACACTCATTATAAGAGCGAGATATGGACGTCTATGAGCAAAGCCTTTAAAGTCTTCATATGTCATTTCTTGTTTGTTTTGAGATGCAATAAAACTCAAAATACCAAATGAACCAGCAGAGCTTAAAAAATAAGCTATCAGGTAGAACATAATCGCAGGAGCAGCAAGGTCCGAGCCTATACCAATGGAAGATATACCTATAAGCAGGTATCCACTATGAACTATAGAAGAACCGGCAAGCATTCGTTTGACGACCTTTTGATTTATAGCAATGAGTGAACCACCAATGAGTGTTAAAATTGTAATAACCTGTAACATCTCTGTCCAAAAATAGTTAATAGAACTAAAATCTATAATATATAAACGAAGCGCTATAGCAAAGATAGCTATTTTAAATGTTGAAGCCATAAACATAGTTATAGGATAGGGCGCACCGTGGTAAACATCAACAACCCAAGCATGAAAAGGGACAGCACCAATTTTAAAAAGAATAGTGACCATGAGAAGAGTCGCCCCAACTACAAGAAGGGTCATGTCCTTTAATTGGTGATTCTCTACATAAAGTGCAATAATATCAAATGATGTTGAACCAGTGGCTCCATAGATAAGAGCCGTACCTAAGATAAAAAATGCACCCGTAAGTGAGCCTAAAATCATGTACTTCAACATAGCTTCTGAACTTACTTTTTTATTTTGATGGTATCCAACAAGAGCATAAACACTCAGTGATGCTGTTTCAAGTGCGATAAACGCAGTGAGGAGCTCATGTGCATGAGCGAGCATCATCATCCCAAAAATGCTAAAGAGTATGAGAGCAAAGTATTCTCCCGTAAAGTAATGACGGCTTTTAAAGTAGTCGTTGTTTATAAGAAGGGTTAAAATTGCTCCTGATGTAAACATAAGATTAAAGATAGTTGCAAATTTATCTATGATAAAAACATGAGCAAAGATATTCTCATAAAGATAACCTTCTCTCTCTAGAAATAGAGTAGAGTACTCAAGAGTAAATGCAACAATGAGAAAACCCACTGTAATAAGGTTAAATGTCTTAGTTTTAGTAATACTTTTAGCACCAAGAAGCATAAGTACAAATGCACCAGCTAAAACACTAATCATAGGAAGAATATAAATTAGGGAATTCATGAGGCTACTCCTAGTAGTTGTGTAAGATATGGCTCAAAGTAGGGAGTGAACAAAGAAGGGACTACACCAGTAAGAATAAGTAGAATGACTAGGGGAAGTAACATTAGTGTTTCTTTTATATTTAAGTCTGCAAAAGGTGTAGAATTATTCGGCTGACCAAATAGAACACGCTGAAGCATCCAAAATATATATATCATAGCACTTAACATTGTAAAGGAGGTTAAAAATCCTAAGATGAAGTTCTCTTTAAATGCACCAATAATGATGAGTAGTTCTGCTACAAAACCGCCAGTCCCTGGAATCCCAGCAATACTCAAGGCAAAAAAAGCAAAGAAAAAAGTAAAAAGTGGTGCCTTTTGGGCAATGCCACCTAGAGAGTTTATATCTAAGGTTCTAAAACGTTGATATGTTAAACCTATCATAATAAACATACCTGCAGAGGCGAGAGCATGAGTAGCTATAAAGTAAAGACTTCCACCCCATGCATAGATATTATTTACAAAGAGACCAAGGGCAATAAGAGATAGATGTGAACCTGAGGAGTATGCAAACATTCGACGAAGATTATTTTCACTTACTGCTCGAATGGCATAGTAGAGTAAACCTATGAGAGCTATAGTAATAATAAAAGGGGTATAAAAAAGAAGTGTCTCTTCAAAAAGAGTGAAACCAAAACGCCATATTCCATAAATACCAAGTTTTGCCATAATAGAAGACATAATGACAACTGCTGGTGTTGGTGCAGAACCATAGGCTGGTGCCATCCATGTGTGGAATCCAACAAGTGGTATCTTAATAACAAAGGCAAGTAAGAAACCTGCGGTTAGCCATAGTGATGTCTGTGGATTAAAACTCAGTAAAGAGAGTTTATCAAGAGAAAAACTCCAAATACCATAGGTTTCAAAGTAGATATAACCTATATATAAAATTGAGAAAAGCATACTCATAGAGCCTAAAATGGTCATCAGTGTTATTTTCATTGAGTTGTACTGATGCATACCACTTCCATACATACCAATCATGATAAATATAGGAAGTAACATAGTCTCCCAAAAGAGATAAAAGAGCATCAAGTCAAGTGAAAGAACAGCCCCTGTAACTCCAGTTTGTAAAATCATCATGTTGTACCAGTAGCCTTTTCTTTTTTCATGATACATGTAGAGATATAAAGGAGGCATTAGTAGCACTATTAGAGTAAGAACAACTAAAGAAAGGGCATCTACCCCAATATAGTAAAAAATTCCAGCACTTTGAATCCAAGGGAGATAAGTGATAAGTTGCATATTTCCTTTAGGGTCAAAGTCTATTATTACAAATACGACTAATAGTAAAACAAGGATGGAAGAGAAGAAAGCCCCAACTTTTAGAAGTTTAAGGGGTGCTCTCAGGACACCTAATATAACTGCAATAAAAAGTGGTAGAAAAATAATATTTGTTAGGATGTTACTCATTAGATAACTCCTAGTTTATAAATCATATAGCAAGACATAAGAGAAAGTCCTGTTAAAATGTAGAGGGCATAGTAACGAACTTGTCCATTTTGAAGTTTTGAGAAGAGTACAGCTACTTTTGTATAAGTGTTTATCTGTATGCTTATAAATCCATCAATAATTTTTGGATCGATGAAATTGGCTATAAGATGACTACTTAAGTGTATAGGTTTTACTATTAACATTACATAGAATTCATCAACATAAAATTTATTAATAATTAACTTTGAGAAGAATGTATTTTCAATAGGCTCATTAGCGGTAGCGGCGAACATCTTGTAAGCTAAGAGCATTCCGCTAAGAGCTAAGAGGACATTTAACCCTCCTAATAGGTACTCAGTAGAATGGGAGATATGAGTGAGTCTATCCGGAAGAGCTAAAAAGTTGTTTATAAGAGCATCACCTCCATAGGCTGCATTTACTCCTAAAAATCCAGCAGTAGCACTTCCAAATGCAAGGACTATAAGTGGGTAGGTTATACTTTTGTCTAGAGAATGAACACTAAGTGGTTCTTTTGGTGTAGCATGAAAAACACTAAAGAAAAGTCGAAACATATAAAACGCGGTCAAACCAGCTGTAAAAGTTGCCATTATCCAGATGAGGTAATGCTCAGATGCATATGTAGTCATGAGAATAGCATCTTTTGAGAAGAAACCTGCAAATGGCGGTATACCACTGATAGCTAAGGTAGCGATGAACATAGTAATGTATACAAGTTTTAGCTGCTTCTTTAATCCACCCATTTTAAAAATATTTTGTTCATGATGTAGGGCAATAATGATGCCACCCGCTCCCATAAAAAGAAGTGCCTTAAAAAATGCATGAGTAAAAACATGAAAGATTCCACTACTGTATGCTCCCAAGCCAACGGCTATAAACATGTAGCCGAGCTGACTCATAGTAGAGTAAGCGAGGATTTTTTTAATGTCACTTTGATACGAGGCAATGATAGCAGCTAAAAGAGCTGAAAATGCACCAATATAGGCTATAAATAGACCAACATCTGGAAGTTCCTCATATATAAAACTATATCTCGCAACCATATAGACGCCAGCTGTCACCATAGTTGCTGCATGGATAAGTGCTGAGACAGGAGTAGGTCCAGCCATAGCATCTGGCAGCCAAACATAAAGAGGAATCTGAGCAGATTTCCCCATGGCACCTACAAAGAGAAATATACCGATGAGGTTTAGTGTGTCAAGAGGAATAAGTGAAATGTTCTCTTTAATGGAACTAAAAGTAAAACCAGTTCCTTCCAAAGAGACAAATAAAAGTGCAATCCCCATAATAAAACCAAAATCTCCAACACGGTTAAGTATAAATGCCTTATTAGCAGCTGTAATATTTTGCGATTCTGTATGATAAAAACCAATGAGAAGATAAGATGAGAGACCTACAAGTTCCCATCCTATAAACATCATAATGGGATTGTCCGCTAAAACAAGAAGTAACATACTGCCTATAAAAAGGTTAAAGTAACTAAAAAACTTTCCATAAGCCTCATCATCTTTCATATATCCAGCTGCATAAATGTGTATAAAAGTTGCTATAAATGTTATAAAACTTATCATGACTACAGAGAGTTTATCTGCCATAAATGAGATGTCGATGTTAAACTCACCGATGTTTATCCATGTGAGTAGAGTGGTATGGATAGTAGGTGCACCGTTTAGAAGTTCATAAGCACTCAACAGAGACAAAATAGTGATAATCGTAGGAGAACCGACTCCTATAAGGGTATAAAAAAAATATCGTTGGGGTTTAGTGTTACTAAGATAAACAACTGCCATTATAAACGCTGATAAGAAAGGTAAAATTACTATGATATTTAGCATTGCTCCGCCTCACTTAGTTGATTGAACTCATCAGCATCAATTGTTCGGATTTCTTTATAAAGGTGAATAATCATAGCAAGAAAAAGAGCTGCTTCTGCAGCAATAATGGCTATGATAAGAAGAGCCATTACAGAACCATTTGCATCACCTAAAACTTTTGAGAGTGTTGCTAAAAGAAGATTAACGGAGCTTAACATTAACTCAATTGACATATAGATGACAAAAAGATTTTTTCTACTCAGAAGTCCAACAAGACCTATACTAAAAAGAAGAGAGACTAAAAGATAAAAAAGGTCTGGACTCATACTTCTTCCTTTTTACGGGGATCTTTAACGATAATAATAGCACCAAGCATCGCTGTTAAAAGTAAAATGGAGACTATTTCAAAAGGTAAGACCCACTGGCTAAAGAGAAGTTCTCCTACGACTTTAGAAGTACTTGTGGGCATATCTGAAAAGTTACTATTGAGTGTTAGCAGTGATTTATAAAGTAAAAATGTAATGGGTGCGATAAGCAAACTTGAAAAGACCATCCATTTGTATTTATTTGGTTCATCTGGAAGATTACTTTCTCTCGCGTTTATAGTTAAAATAGTAAGTAAACTAAGCACTACAACCGCACCAATACTCACCATAATCTGAGCAATAGCTAAAAACCTACTATCAAGTAGAGCAAACATTCCAGCAAGCCCTACCATAGTTATGAGAAAACCAAAGGCAGAAAAAAGGGTCTGTTTACTAGTTATCATTACTATGGCCCCACTGAGCATAAACAAGGTTAATATAGAAAATATAATGAGTTCTAGCATATTATTTTGCACAACTGCTCTCTTCGCCATAAGCACCTTTGTGACTAAGTAGGGTGTCTTTATCCATCACAAAATCCTCGCGTTTATTCCCTGTTAGTGAAAATATTCCAGTATCCATACGAATAGCATCACAAGGACAAGCCTCAACACAATAGCCACAAAAGATACACTCTAAGGTGTCTATAAAAAAGCTTTGAGGCATTTTTTCATCTATGTTATCAAGTCTTTCTGTTGCTTCAATAAATATACAGTTAGAAGGGCAGGCAGTTGAACACATAAAACAAGCAACACAAGCGATACTGTTATCTTCTCGATGTGTCAATCGATGCAGACCTCGGTAACGAGATGAAATATCTGTAGGTTGTTCTTGTGGGTACTGCATTGTATCCATGGCATTTATATCTTTGAGGTTCGTGAAAAAGTGTTTAAAGGTTACTTTTACTCCACCTGTAATAGCGGGAAGATAGAGTTTATCCATCAAAGAATTTCTTGGTCTAGCGGTTGTTTTTACAGAGTGGCTAGTTATGCCACTCACGCATGTATTCATGTTCATTAAGATACTCCTACAACTACAATAGCTGTGATAAAAAGATTTAGTAGGGCTAGTGGTATGAGATAGTACCAGCCAATATACTGAATTTGGTCGTAACGAAACCGCGGCAGAGTCCAGCGAATAATGATAAAGAAAATGTTAAACATCATAAGTTTTATGACAAAGATCATAATTTGAAAGAGAGTAACTGCAATATTCTGAAATAATGCATCATGACTTAGATATGTTAGGTAAAAAAGTATAGATTCAATGAGTATAACCATGATGACAGTAACAGCAGTTAAAACCTTTGTCTCAAAAGCTCTCCCTCCATCATTTTTTATAGTTGAACGTACTCTGTTGTTCTTTCTCATCCACTTAACAAAGATAAACGCGATGAGAGGGATAGAAATCATAAGTGTTGAAGAAAAAATAGAGAAGCTTTCTAAAAGCTCAGTTGTTGATAGGTAAGGAAGGTTATAACCTCCAAAAATCATAGTTATGATGACAGCACTTGCCGTATTCATAGCAATATACTCACCCATAAAATACATGGCAAATTTCATAGCGGTATACTCAGTCATAAATCCAGCAACCAGTTCACTCTCTCCTTCTGCAACGGTAAAAGGGTTGCGATTGGTTTCAGCAAAAAGAGTGATGATAAGAATGATTGAGGCAAGAGGTTGCATCAAAATACCCCAAGAGGGAAAAAAAGAAAAGAAAGTCCCACTCTGGTAAGAGACCATTGCATTAAAATCTATAGAGTCGTATGTAATGACCAAAGAAAGTATGCTAAGTCCAAGAGGTAACTCATAACTTATAACCATAGACCCAGCACGAGCCGCTCCTAAAAGAGAGTACTTGTTATGAGACAGCCAACCTCCAAAGATAACACCTAAAACACCCATAGCACTCACAGCCATATACCAAAAGAGACCGAAGTCTATAGGAAGAGGAGATACTCGTAAAACCTCGCCATTTATAACTATACTATCAGCAAAGGGAATAGCCATAAATGCTAAAAGTGCAGCCACAAAAGTAATGATGGGAGCGAACATAAAAAGCCATCTTCCATTTTTTATGTGAGATGGGTAGTACTCTTCTTTGAGTAAAAGTTTTACTACATCTGCGAAAGATTGAACAAGTCCACCAAGTCTGAAACCAAAAATATTTGTTCGGTTAGGACCGAGTCTATCTTGAATAAGTCCAGCGATACGACGCTCCAACCAAACCAAAACAGGAATGGTTAAAAGTGCTAAAAGTGTTCCTAAAGAAAAGGATGCAATAGCGACTATTATAGAGGCTGTACTCATAGGTCTATCCTAGTGAGCCACTCTATTATACTAGGCTGAGGATTGTTCTTTTTTACTGCTTTTTGAGTCTGTTGAGTGATGCCATCAACATTTGTTAAACTTCCCTCGTTTTCAGTAAACGCAGCGATAGCAAAGACAAGAGAGTTAGTGTCACTTTTATGAGTGCAAAAGTCTATTTGCATCAGAGATTCAAAATTTTGGGGGTGATTAAAATTGATTATTAGTTCAGAGTTATTTGGATTTTCAGTACTAATATTTAAATTTTCTATGGTTTTATAGTTTGAGGCTCTATTTGAACACTTAAGCATGTCATCAGCAAAACCTTCATCTGTATAGACCTCAAGAGGAGAAAAAACTTCTGCTTTTATACTTTTTGCGAACTCTAAAATAGCTTCGATTTCCTCTGTATAAAGGTTTGCATCTATGAGTATATGTATATTTTTATGATGCTGTTCTAGGAAATTTTTGAACTTAGAAATAGCGATATCTTGTTCTACTTCTATATGGTTAAAAGTGCTAAACTCTTGACGATTTTCTTGAACATCTTTATAACTGAGACGTCCTTCATCACAGATGAAATGTCCGTTTACTTCTAGGTTTTTTCGTGGACGGAATCTGTAGATTACATCATCTTTATATTTTAGTTTATTATGATCTATGTAAATGTTGCACCCTTTGGCACAACCATGACAGATAGAATTATGGGTCTCTAATAACCAAACACGTTGAGAAAATCTAAAGTCTTTTGATGTTAATGCTCCAACAGGACAAAGGTCGACTACATTCATAGCATATGGATTTGAAAGTTCACGTCCAGGCATGGTTGTAACTTTAGCCGAATCACCACGACCGACAATTCCCAACTCATTAGTATGGGTGATTTCGGTGGTAAAACGAGTACATCTTGCACATAAAACGCAGCGTTCTTGGTCGAGAACGACACTTGAACCTAAGTCTACATGTTTAGAGTTCTTTACCTTATCCTCAATTTCTACTTTTGACTCATGAAGTCCATAGTCCATATAAAAATCTTGGAGAGAACATTCCCCAGCTTGATCGCAAATGGGGCAATCCACAGGATGGTTAAGTAGTTCTAGTTCCAGTATGTCGGTACGAACTTTTTTTATCACATCTGTGTTTGAAAAAACTTCCATATCTTTTTTTATGAGGGTGTCGCAAGCAATCTGAGGACGTTTTTCTCCTTTAATGCCAACCATGCACATACGACAATTTCCATCTGCACCTAGTGACTCATGGTAACAAAAGTAAGGAATTTTAACACCTTCTTCTATGAGAAGGTCTATAAGAAGTGAGCCTTCTTTGGCTTCATGAATTTCACCATCAACGATTACTTCACATATTTCACTCATGATACAGCCCTCTCAAATTCATCTCTAAATTTTGTGATAAAAGAGATTAAAACAGATGAAACGGAAGGTGCAAAAACACAGATAGTTTTTCCATTCATAACATCTGCAAGTTCAAAAAGCTTCTCTAAGTCCTTTTTTGTTCCTCGTTTATTTACAATCTTTTGAAGTATTTTGTCACTCCAACCAGTTCCCTCGCGACAAGGGGTACACTGTCCACAAGACTCTTCATGATAAAACTCTAAAATATTTTTAAGAACTGCTACCATGTCAGTATCTTCATCCATAATTATCATACCACCAGTGCCAAGAGAACTTCCAGCTGTGCGCATAGCTTCGTAGTCTAGGGTTAAGTCCTTACATTCTCGTGCAGTTAAAACGCCACATGACACGCCACCTGGAATGACAGCTTTTAGTTTTTTACCATTTTTTACACCACCACCAAAATGTTCAATGTATTCAAGCATACTTACACCGAACTCTGACTCATAAACACCAGGTTTATTTACATGTCCACTCATTCCAAAGAGTAGGGTGCCAGGACTGCAATGCGTCCCATATTCTCTATAAGCATCTGAGCCATTTTGTATTATAAATGGAACGGTAGCTATTGTTTCTACATTGTTCACAAGGGTAGGGTTCCCAAAAAACCATTCAGGTTCTTTTTGTTTTGGTTTGAGACGAGGGTGACCGCGTTTACCCTCCATGGATTCTAATAAAGCTGATTTTTCACCACAGATGTAAGCTCCAGCACCACGGTGAATAGTTATGTCACAACTCTCTAAAAGTCCATCCTCGTAAGCTTCATCTATAGCATTTTGAAGTATGTCTTGGTACTCTTTATACTCTCCACGAATATAAATATAAGCATGTTTAGATTTTATGGCATAACAGGTGAGAATAATCCCCTCAATAAGAAGATGGGGGTCGTAAGTGATTATTTGTCTATCTTTAAAAGTTCCAGGTTCACTCTCATCGCAGTTGACAGCTAAAAAGGATGGTTTGTCTCCATCTTGTGGCATAAGTTCCCATTTTTCTCCAGCACTTGCACCTCCACCACCTTTTCCCCTAAGGTTTGCATCTTTTATGATTTTTATCATCTGTGTTGGAGTAAACTCTCCCCGTTTTTCTAGACTTCTATATGCATTGTGGTGTTTAGCCACTTCAAGAGTATGACTTCCCTCTATTGAAAACTTACGAGAAACTATTTTACATTCTTTCATAGTAACTCCTCAAGTATCGCATCCACTTTTTCATTTGTAAGGTTTTCATAGTTTTTATCTTTTATCTGCATCATTGGAGCAGTTCCACATGAACCAAGGCACTCAACATGGTTTACATAAACATCTTTTGACTTTAAGTGCTTGAGTATTTCATCGCTTCCACAAAGTTTACATGAGAGTGTTTTGCATACATCTACTTGAAGTCTGTCAGGCTTTTGCAAATGAAACATAGTGTAAAAAGTTACCACACCATAAATCTGCATCGGAGCTAAACCAATTTGCTCACTTATGGCATCAATGGCATCTATACTTATGTAGCCTTCTTTAGTTTGAGCCATCCATAAACAAGGGAGACATAGAGCATCTGGACTTGGGTATCTTGTTTTGAGTTCCTTTATTTTGTTGAGATCGTCTTGATTAAATGTAAAACTCATCTATCCATTTCTCCAGCTATAATATTGAGACTTCCAAGTGTAAGAATGGCATCTGCTACTTGATAATTTTCTATGAGTTGCGGGTAAGCTGCTATATGGTAAAAACTAGGAGCTCTTACTTTGACCTTGTAAGGAGTACCACTTCCATCACTGACTATGTAAAACCCAAGTTCTCCATTTGCCGCCTCGAAAGCTCCATAGTGTTCGCCTTTTGGGACTTTTACACCATCAACCACAAGTTTGAATTGATTCATCATACCTTCTATTCCTCCATAAACACAGGATTTACTCGGCATTATAATACTTTTATCAGAGACATTGACATCGCCACCAGGTAAACGTGAGATTGCTTGTTTTATGATTTTCATACTTTCATTTATCTCATCAAAACGAACCATCATTCTGTCATAAGTATCCCCAACACTTCCTACTACCATATTAAAGTCAAAGGTGTCATAAAAGTAGTGCGGCTCTGTGAAACGCAAGTCGTAAGGGACACCGCTAGCTCTTAAATTTGGTCCAGTAAAACCATAACTCATAGCGCTCTCAGCACTTACCGGAGATATATCGGTAAGTCTGTCATTATAAATTCTGTTTGTTTGTATCATTTTAAGAGACTCGGTAACTCCAAAGTCTATTTTTGTAAGTACATCCTCCAAGTCACTTTGCCAACCATCATATAAATCATGGGTCATACCACCTATACGCATAAAAGAGTTGGTGAGTCTTGCCCCTGTAAGTTTAGAGAGAAAGTCATATGCATCATTTCGTGGGTTAAAAAGATACCAGTAGTTTGTTTGTGCTCCCATATCTAAAAGTCCAGCTGAGAGACAGACTAAATGGTCTATGATACGAGAGAGTTCAGATAACATAACACGTATAAATATTCCTCTGTCGGGAAGTGTAATATCAAGCATGTCTTCAACAGTTTTTGCAAATGCGATGTTATTCATGAGTGCTGAACAGTAGTTAAGCCTATCCGTATAGGGAATGATTTGATTATAGTTATGGTTTTCACAGGACTTCTCAAATCCACGATGCAGGTAACCTATTTCACAGGCTGCTGCGACTATTTTTTCTCCATCCAATGCAGCGAGTGTTCTGATGGTTCCATGTGAAGCAGGATGAGATGGACCAAGATTTATAACCATGAGATCATCCTTGTTCATATCGAGTTTTTTCTCCTTTAACAGAGGTCTCATTTCGTCCATAAGGTCTTGCGAAGTTGTACAGAGTTGTCCTTGTGTAATTTCATAATCTTTACGTAAAGGATGCCCATCAAATTCATTATGATTTAAAAGGCGTTTGAGCATAGAATGACCTAAAAAATTTATACCATACTGGTCGTAAACTTCACGTTCAGCCCAGTCTGCTGACTCATAAAGAGATGAGATGCTTTGTATCTCTTCTTCTTCTAAAAAAACTTTATAAATATGTGTCTCTAAAAACTCACGATGGCGGAGGATATATATAAGTTCAAAACGATTTGAAGAGGGGTGTGTTTTTGCTAAGTTATCTGTAGCTGTTATATCTAGTAAAAAAGTAAATCCAAGCTCTTCTTTATCATGTTTAATAGTCTCGAAAAGTTGTGATGCTTGGAGAGTTATTATATTAGATATCATCAAGTTTACCTTTGAAGTCAGTGTTTCGAACAGCAAATTTTTCTTCGTGTTTGAGTTGTTTTTGGATGTCCATCACAGAGTCTAAAATTGCTTCTGGACGAGGAGGGCAACCGGCGACATAGATGTCTACAGGAATGATTTCATCTATACCTTGAAGGGTAGTATAGTTGTCATAAAAACCACCGGTTGAAGCACAAGCACCTACGGCTATTACCCATTTTGGTTCCGGCATTTGGTCGTAAATCTGTTTGAGTATGGGAGCTTGTTTGTAACTTACCGTTCCTGCTACTATAAGCAGATCTGCATGACGAGGCGAAAAACGTAGTACTTCAGCACCAAAACGCGAGATGTCATAACGCGAAGCTGCTGTAGACATAAATTCTATCGCACAACAAGCAGTCCCAAAAACAAAAGGCCATAAAGAAGCTTCTCTCCCCCAATCGACGACAGCATCGATTGTTGTAGTGACTACAGCTTCATCTAAAAGATGAGTATTACTTACATCCATTTTAAAACTCCTGATTTATATACATAGATTAGACCACCAAGAAGAAGTCCTAAAAATGTAAACATTTCCATAAGTGCAAAAAAACCTAGTTCTCTCAGGTTTAGTGCCCAAGGAAACATAAAAAGAACTTCTACATCGAAGATGAGAAAGATGATTCCAACAAGAAAAAACTTTACATTAAAACCATGAAAAGCATCTTTGTGAGTTAACCGAATACCACCCTCTATAGGTTCATTTTTCCGTACATTATCACTAGAAACACCAAAAAATTTACTTAGATGAAAGAGAAGGGGCAGTAGTATTACTAAAATTACAATCATATAAGAGGCTAAAAAAAGGGAACTATTCACTATTGACTCACTTCATTTTATTTTATTTATTTCTATTATAGCATTTGAATATAAATTATTGTACTGAATTGAAAATAATTTATAAAACATGGTAATATCTTTATCTGTAGTAGGTAGATCCGATACGATTTAGGTTAAAAAATTGCTTTAAATAAATATTATAATATTTGAAATTATATGAAAAAGAGTATATCTTAATCAAGCTCTAAAACAAGTACCTAGTTGAAGGCTTTATGAGATATAAGTAGATCAGATAGGATTATTAAATAGCGAGTCTGATTCCTACAGGACAGTGATCTGAGCCTGTAATATAGTCAAGTATAAAAGCATCTTCAAGGCTTTCACATAAATCTTCACTAATGAAAAAGTAATCAATTCTCCATCCAACATTATTTAGTCTCGCATTTGAACGGTAAGACCACCAACTATATCTATCGACTTCATCACCATTGACATATCTAAATGAATCGACATAACCATGGTCTATAAGTTTATCCATCCATGCTCTTTCACTTGGCAAGAAACCTGATGTTTTAGAATTTGCTTTTGGATTTTTTAAATCAATCTCTTTATGTGCAGTGTTAACATCTCCACAAATTACTATACTTTTACCTTCACTTCTAAGCTTCTCACAATATTTTAATAAGTCATCATAAAATTTCATCTTATAATCAAGTCTTTCTTGATTCTTTTGACCATTTGGAAAGTAGATGTTAAAGATGACTAAATCATCATAGTGTGTCTCAACTATGCGACCTTCATTCATAGTATCTACATGGCTAGTAGTAGAGGTAAAGTCAGCTTTTAGCACACTGTAAGTAGCTGTTCCACTATAGCCTTTTTTTTCTGCTGAGTTTACATTACGCTCTGCGTACTCTTTATCAAATAAATCATCTGGTATTTGTTCTTCAAGTGCTTTTATCTCTTGCAGGCAAAGAATGTCAGTTTGTCTCTCATCTATCCATTTAAGTGCTTCTTTTGTACCGACAGCACGGATTCCATTAACATTCCAAGATATTATTTCGATTGATTCTGACATTGTATATCCAATTTGATGATTTTTTATTTGTAGAGGTTATACCCCGAAGCAGGGCATAAAGTTTTAGAGATTTTAAATTATATAAAGTCTACTTTTTCAACATGGTGCTGTAGACCAAGTTTATCACTATCACAACCAAGAGCAAGTCCTAGCATTTGTTGCATGTGTAGAACAGGAAGTGCAACTTCACGACCAATCGCTGTAGAAAGATGATCCGTTTGTGTATCTAGTTTTAGATGACAGAGAGGACAAGGTGTTACTATGAAGTCAGCATTGTTATCCATTGCTCCGGCTACCGCTTTACCAGCAAGAATAGCTGATGTTTTTGGTGCCTGAAGTTCAACATGAAAACCACAACATTTATTTTTTTCTTCATAATCTACAGTCTGACCACCACAAGCGATAATTAAATCATCAAGTGAACGAGGATTATAAGGGTTTTCTGGAGTCTTATGAGTTTCATTTTGAAGCTCAGAAGGGCGAATGTTATGACAACCATAAAAAGGTGCAATGTTAAACTGACTGAGTGGCGTTACTACCATTTCAGCAATTTTATCAAGACCAATGTCATCAATGATTGCATAAAGAAAGTGTGTTACAAGTGATGTACCCTTGTACTCAAGTCCAACTTCTAAAAGCTTCTCGTTTACACGAGTCTTAAGGTCTGCATTATTGTCTAAACGATGTTTAGTCATAGCAGTGTTAAGTTGACAAGTATTACAAATAGTCACCATAGTCAAGTCATGTTTTTCAGCATAAGCAATATTTCTTGCATTTAATACAAGAGATAAAAAGTCATCATAATCTTGTAAGTGAGAAGCACCACAGCATGAAGCCTCAGTAAGTTCTACAAGTTCAATTCCTAGTTTATCAGCTACTGCCATAGTTGAAATCATTTGCTCAGGAGTACTTTGTTTAGCAGTACATCCTGTAAAAAGTGCGTATTTTAATTTTCCCATCTATAACTCCTAGAACTTTACTGTTGATGAAGATTTTACAAGTTTTTGTATCTCATCAAGATTATCTGATTTTGTAATAGCCCATGGTGGGACTATTTTACCTTTTCTAAACATTTTGAGTGCGAGTGGTAAGTGTTTAACAACACCAAGTCCTTCGGAATAAAGAACCATTCCACCTTCATCAAGAACACCATTACGTGCAATAGAATGTTTAAACCCAACAGCATGACGAGTTGCTACATTTGATTTTGCAACACCTTCAGAAAAGAGCATGTTATGTAATGAAGTGATTTTTGCAATTGGATCAACGTCTTTTGGACATACTTCAGCACATTCCATGCACTTAACACAATCCCAAACACCTTGATTTTCCGCATTAAGTTCAATAAGCCTAGTTGTGTGTGCATCATCACGAACATCTGCTTCAAAACGGTATGCTTTAGCAAACGCAGCAGGACCAAAAAACTCTTCATTAACTTCTACAACTGGACATGCATAGTGACAAGCACCACACTGAATACATAAGTCTGCATCATTAAGTGCATTGGCCTGTTCTGGAGTAACAGCACATTCCATTTCTGGGTGCTCATCAATGTGAGAAACAAGGTAAGGATGAATTGCATCATTCTTTGCCCAAAAATCACCTTTGTCTATAATAAGGTCTTTAACAGCTCTTGATTTACTTAACGGCTCAAGAGTAAGTTCGTTTCCGAAATACTCTATCATATTTGTCATACTCTCTTTACAAGCAAGAGTTGAACGACCATTTACTTTAATAGCACAAGTTCCACAAATACCATGACGACAACTACGACGGTATGAAAAACTACCATCGTTGTCCCATTTAATTCTGTTTAGTATATCTAGTACAACTTCTTCTGAAGTTACGTCCATTTCATAGTTTTCATAGTATGGAAGATAATCTTCATCCGCATTAAAACGAAATACTTTGAAGTTTACTTTTTGTGATGTAATTGCATGTGTACTCATAAATTCTCCTTAGTATGTTCTAGCTTTAAGCTCATGTTTGCCAAGAACGACATCCATATAGTCAAGTGAAATTTCACCATTTTCATCCATATAAGCCATTGTATGCTTAAGAAATTTTTCATCATTACGTGTGTCAAAGTCTTCTCTAAAGTGAGCACCACGACTCTCTTCTCTCGCAACAGCACTTTGTACGATAAACGCAGAGTAATCAATCATATGACCAAACTCCATAGCTTCTTGAAGCTCAGTGTTAAATACTTTTGATTTGTCTTTAATACGAATATTTTTAAATCTTTGACGAAGTTCTTTTATTTTATTAACAGAAATTTCTAAAGATTCTTTTGTTCTAAACGCACCAGCATTTGCTGTCATAGATTGTTGAAGCTCTTCTCTTAAAGTTGGAACAGTTTCTTCACCATTGTTTGTAAGTAAAAAGTCTAGTTCAGTTAATGCTAAATTTGCATCTTCTTCAGTTGCCTTACGTAGTTCTATACCATCTAATTCTGCTGCCATGTTTTTACCAACATAACGACCAAAAAGAAGTGCTTCAAGTACAGAGTTAGCACCTAAACGGTTTGCACCATGAACTGATACACAAGAACACTCACCAGCTGCATAGAAGCCTTCTACAAGTTCAGTATTGTTTTTGCGCACATTACCAGCTATATTTACTGGAATACCACCCATAGAGTAGTGTGCAGTTGCAGAAATCAAAATAGGCTCTTTAATCATGTCAAGACCAAGAAATGTAATAGCAAGTTCACGTAACTCTGGAAGTCTATCCATAATCAGATCTTTACCTAAGTGTGTTACATCTAAATAAACAGCATCTTTTCTTGGGCCACAACCACGACCTTCTCTAATCTCATTTAAAATAGCACGAGCAACAACATCACGAGATGCAAGTTCCATCGCGTTTGGAGCATACTTTGTCATAAAGCGCTCACCCTCTGAGTTAAAAAGTTGACCACCTTCACCACGTGCAGCTTCAGAAATAAGAACACCATTTCCTGAAAGACCTGATGGGTGAAACTGTACAAACTCCATATCTTCTAAAGGAAGACCATGACGAGCAACGATACTAAGACCGTCACCTGTGTTTGCATGAGCATTTGAGTTGATTTTATAAGCACGAGCATATCCACCCGAAGCAAACATAACACTCTTAGCATTAAAGATAACCGTTTCCATGTTACGAATATTAAAAGCGACAACACCTGAAACTTTTCCATCTTTATAGATTATATCCGCTGCATACCATTCATCGTAAAACTTAACACCAGCACGGTGAGCTTGTTCATAAATCGTTTGAAGAAGTGTTAAACCAGTTCTGTCTTTAGCATAACAAGCACGAGGAGAGCTTTGTCCACCAAAAGGGCGTTGTGCTATTTTTCCATCAGCTGTACGACTAAACGCAGCTCCCATACCTTCTATCCAGCGGATAGTCCCAGGAGCATTTTTACACATGTACTCAACAGCGTCTTGGTCAGCTAAATAGTCACTTCCCTTAACAGTATCAAACTCATGAAGCTCTACACTGTCCTCATCACTAAATGCAGCATTAATACCACCTTGAGCAGCTCCAGAATGACTTCTTAGAGGGTGTAGCTTTGTGATAACAGCAACTTTTTTACCTGCACTTTGTAACTCTCTTGCTGCGGCACATCCGGCAAGACCAGCTCCAACAACAATAGCATCGTAAGTATAAATAGGAATACTCATTAAATTTCCTTGATAATAAAACTAAATAATAATACTGATTCTATCGTGAATATTCTTGGTGCAGATTAAAAAATGAGTTTGAATGTCTTTCCTATAGGTATGTTACTATTTGAGACATTTCTTGAGGTATTTAGAGACCTTTTTGTGCTAGGTCTCTTAACTGATAGATTTTATTTGTTCCTGTTGATTTTGCATATTCAAGTATTTCTGTCGCTTTTCTAGTAGCCTCTTCGATATTTGTGTTATTTGGTTTAATAACAAATCCGCCAGTTACAGTAACAAGTATATTGCCTTTTTCTGGAGAATTAAATTTAAGTTCAGCAATACTTTCCCTAATGATTTCTATATCTTTATAGGCTAACTCTTTAGTTGTTCTTGAGAGTATCACTGTAAACTGATTGTAATCTGTTCTTGCGATAGTATCCACTGGAAGTTCGTATAGTGAGATAGTATAAGCAATTTTTTTGAGAATTACTTGTGTGAACTCTTGCGAAAAAGTACGTTTAGATTTTGAAAAATTGTCGATTTCTAAAATGGTTAAAGATATGAAGTTACTATCTTTGAGACCTTTTTTCTCGGAGTATGAGTTTATCATTCCTTTATAATTATTGATGTTTGTTACAGGGTCAAGCATTGTTGGATTGTCACTGAGAGTAGACTTTCTGCTTATTCTTTGTGATAGTGCATCTCCCTCAATGGTAAACATAGCATGTTTAATTTTATTTTTCTCTATTTGATAGAGGTAATTAATATCTTTATATATAAGATTTAAGTGTCTTCTAAATACAAGTGTAGGAAAGAAAATTAATATAAATACAGCAGTTGCAATTTTGAGAAGAATAGAAAACTTGTCCTGGTTAGATGTTAGGCTTTTTAGTAGTATTGAATCTATATGGGTTCTAATAGTATAAAAAGATTTTTTAAGATTTTGTGTAGCAAGTTTGTCTTGTTCCTCACTATCTTCTTTAAGCTTCTGTGAGTAAAGAATATTTGCATTTTCATTAAACTCTTTTGTTAGTATAGAAAGTTTTTTTAAATCTGCTAAATATGCTGCTTCATTATTGAAAATATATCTATCCGTATAGTTATATTTATATAGAGTTCTTAGTTTATCAATTTCCTGTAGAAGTTGAGTACTTTTACCGTTAAACTGAATAAGTGCAATACTAATATCACTCTGCTTAAGTTTCGTGAGTTCTAAAATAATATTTTGTTGTTGTTTTAAATTGTTGATTTTTTCATACTCTAATTGATGTTCAAAAATAAGAGCTAAAGTTACAAATGATGTAAATAGTATAAAAAACAGATAAGTGTTCAAGTTTAAGAATATTTTTTTGATAGAGTGTTTCATATAAGTGTTTTCCTAATTAATGTTATAATAACTTGTCATTCTATATTGAGAGAAATTAATATATGCTTAAAGAAGTTTAATTGAACAAAGAAAGCCATTTTATATCCCATTTTAACAACAAATACATCGGTGACGATGGGGCTGTCATAGATGGTTACGTCTATTCAAAGGATGCTTTTTTCCAAAATGTACATTTTAAGAAGAAATGGCTTACATACAAGCAGATAGCAAGAAAAGCTATGTTAGTAAATCTCTCGGATGCTATAGCTATGAATGCCGTGCCAAAGTATGCACTTCTAAGTGTGGCAATGCCATCTACAATCAGCAAACAAGAAAGTACAGAATTAGCAGTAGGTTTTTTAGAAGTTGCTAAAGAATATGATGTAGAGATTATTGGTGGTGACACGATATCAAACACTAAGTTAGATATCACGGTGACAATTATTTCTAAAACTAAAAAACCGCTTTTGCGTTTAGGTGTGCGAAAAGGCTATCTTCTTGCCTATACTGGAGAACTCGGTAAATCAGCTAAAGAATTAAAAAAATTATTTAATTTGGGTGAAATTCATAAACAATCAAAGTTTATAGATATAAAGCTCCGAAGAAATTTTATAAAAAACACATCAAGATATTTAAAAGCTGGCATGGACATATCAGATGGTCTTTTTAGTGACTTAGACAAGCTAGCTAAAGCAAATGCTATAGGTTTTACTTTTACTAAAAAAATAGATAAAAAGACAGCTTGTAGTGGTGAAGAGTACGAAATGCTCGTTGCATTTGATAAGCGCGATAGAAAAACACTTTATAGGCTAGCTAAAGTGTCTCGTACACCTTTGACTATTTTTGGCTATGCGACAAGAAAAAAATTTACAAACAGATGTAAAGCACATCATTTTTAAGGAATATATATAATAATGGATAGATTTTATTCACTTGCACATGCAAGCATTGATTTTCATTTTAAACAGTCTCCTCGCGACTTTGTTGTCGAAGAGTTACCCCTATACGAATTTTCAGGAGAGGGTGAACACCTCATTCTTTTTATAAGAAAAAAGAACATGACTACAAATGAGTTGGTAGGTCAGATAGCTCGCTACTTAGGAATTAAAAATAAAGAGATTGGATATGCAGGTCTTAAAGATAAGCATGCCATGACAAAACAGTATATTTCTATACATAAAAAATATGAAGAGGCTTTAGAGAGTTTTGATTTTGAGGGTATAAAAATCATCTCTAAAACTTACCATAACAATAAAATAAAAATAGGACATTTAAAAGGAAATAGGTTTTACATAAAAGTTAAGAAAGTAAATCCTACTTCTGCTCAAAAGATAGACCAAGTTCTTAAAAATATCTCAACTTCAGGAATGCCAAATTATTTCGGTTATCAGCGTTTTGGAAATGATGGAGATAATCATATACTTGGAGAAAAACTAGCAAAAGGTGAAGCAAAAGAACGCAATCCAAGAGTAAAAAAACTTCTAATAAATGCTTATCAAAGTCATCTTTTTAACCTATGGTTAAGTCGGCGTTTAGAAATTAATTCACTTGTATCTAGTTTTGATACAAATGAGTTAGAGAACCTTTTAAATATGCCTAATAATGAAGTAAAGAAGATGAAAGCACAAACACATCCTTTTAAATTAATGGACGGTGATGTTATGGAACACTATCCATATGGTAAACTTTTTACCTTTAATGGTGATGCAGAAGACATAGAGAGATTTAATAAACACGAAATAAGTGCAACTGGTCTTTTATGTGGTACAAAAGTTTCTCTTTCTACCTCTCTTGCTGGTGAGTTAGAAAAAGAATTTGATGATGAGATAAACGCAGATGGTGCTCGTCGATATGCCTGGATTTATCCTACAGATGTCGAAGGTCGATTTAATCAAATTGAAGCACAGTATGAGATGAACTTTACATTGCCAAAAGGCTCTTATGCAACTGTACTCATAGAAGAAATAGCAAAGAAGAAGATAAGATAATCAAGGAAAATTTATATAAATGAATAAAAGACATATAACATCGTTAATATCACAAAATTTTGGAAAATTTGCATCTAAAGAGTTTCCAAAATGGTTTCAAAAAATTGTAAATAGCTCATATGTAAATCTTATGGGACTTGACATGAGTGACTTTAATGAGGCAGATACATATAAAAGTTTGAATGCTCTGTTTACGCGTAGACTTCAAGTTGTAAGAGAGTTTTCCCCAGAGAAAGAGATGTTTATCTCTCCTTGTGATTCACTTATATCAGAGTGTGGAGTTCTTGATGAAGATTATGCACTTCAGATTAAAGGTATGTCTTATAAGGCGGGCGAACTTCTGGGAAATAACTTTAGTAATGAAGAAAAAAGTATAGTTACGAATGGAACCTTCATAAACTTTTATCTTTCTCCTAAAGATTACCATCGTTATCATATACCTACAGATTTACAAGTTTTAAAGGCAGTTCATATTCCAGGTAAGTTTTATCCTGTAAATGTACCTTCACTAGAAAAACGAATAAATCTTTTTATTGAAAATGAAAGAGTAGTTATGTTGTGTCAAACTCCAGCTAAAAAAAGATTTTATATGGTGTTGGTAAGTGCTTTAAATGTTGGTGTAATGCAGGTGTCCTTTGAACCAAAAATTCAAACAAACGCGAGTGCAACAGAGGAACAAGTTTATGAATTTGATAATCTCTTTTTAGAGAAAGGTGATGACTTTGGATGTTTTGAAATGGGCTCTACGATTGTGATACTCTCCCAAAAAGAGATGTTAGATCTTGATGTGCATGCTGGTGATGATGTCAAATTTTCTCAAACCATAGCAAAGATAAAATAAAGAGTCTCTGTAGTTCTGACTCAAAGACCTCATATAATAGAAATCAAGTAGACTTTACGGGCTACTTAATGTGTCATTTCATTAATAAATTTTTGAAAAGTCTTTGGATATTTAGCTTGTACTTTTTTTATTATATCAGGGTTACTTTTATTTTTCAAAAGGAATGCCTTGAGTTTTTCATAATCGACATTTTCAGAAGTAGTGGGCTCCATTATTTCTTCTTTACTTTCAGCTATTACAATAGGTGCTCCTAGCATTACAGAAATAGTTACAACTTGAGTGTTACTTTGTTTTTTCCCGTCGCTAACAATATATGAAAAGCTATCTTCTCCTGCATAAGAATCAAGTGCAGTATAATTGATAATTCCATTTTTTGCTAAGGTTAAACTACCATGCTTTACATCTACAACAAGCTTATAGTTTAATGAATCACCATCTTTGTCAGAAGCTGCAAGTTTGAATTGTTTCTTTTCTCCAGCTACTGTATTAAACTCTTGAGGGGTTGTTACAGGTGCACTATTACTTGAGAGGACATTTATTTTCACACTTTTAGTAGCGGTGGCTCCCTTAACATCACGTACCTGATAAGAAAAACTGTCAATACCATTAAATGATGCAAAAGGTGTATAAACAAAATCTCCGTCTACATCAATTTTAATATCACCCTTAGTTGTTTTAGTAGCTAGTGAATATGTTAGTGTATCACCATCTTTGTCTTCTGCCTTTAGGCTTGCACTTAAACTTTCACCTTGATCAACATTAAATGAGTCAGAAAGAAGAGTTGGTGTATGATTTAAACCAACTACATCTATTTGAGCAAGCTTTAAAGAACTTTTCTTTCCATTGTTGACAATATAGTATGAAAAACTTTCTTTACCGTAAAAAGCTTCTTTTGGTGTATAGATGAAGCCTCCATTAGTGGAGATGTCAATATTGCCACTCTCTGGTTTGTCTTCTATTTCAAACTCTAGTTTCGTTAATAGAATATCTTTTTGAGATAGTGTACCAGATAGCTTTTCTCCTGCTTTACTTTTAAAAAGTTTTTTAGTCATGTCGTTGAAAAGATGAATCTCTTTTTGACTTAAAAAGTTGAAATTTTTCGAAATATCTTTCCCTGCTTCTAAAACTATATTCCCTTGAAATGATTGATCTTCAAATGTAATAATGTAAGGAATAGCTACACCACATTTTTCAATCTCAGATTTTATATTAATTTTTATACTTTGACCGTTAATGGAAGCTTGGGCTTTGAACTTATTTGAAGTAAATGTAACTTTAGGAAATTCCAGTCCTTCAAAACTTTCTTCTAGCTCTTTAGTCTCTTTTTTATCTAGTGTAAATTCTCCCGTAATATCACATTTCCCTTTGCTGCTAATTACATAAGAGTGAGGACCCACTGGTAAATAAATAGCTTTATTAACTTCGAATTTTTGTTTGCCATCAATAAGAACTTTTAGTGCATGACCTGCAACTTTGAAAACTACATATTGAGGTTTTAATGTTGATTGGAATTTTTTTAAAGATTCTTTTTTATCTAGAAGTAGTTTATGATGTTTTGGTGTAAATTCTTTTGTAAAGAGCTTCGCTAGTTCTTTTGTCCGTGCAAGGTCTTTTAACCATATATCCACTTGATCATACTTATGTATATCATCATTAAGAAGTTTCGTATGGTTAAAGTTTTTTACACTTGTAAAAAAATAATTCACCATCTTTAAAAGTTTTTCTTTTTCTAAAACTGCACATTCTTTATTATTCTCTTTAATATATTTAATATCTCCAGAGTTAACTTCTCTGACATCTTCTTTTGTCAAACCAAGCATATTGAAAAATCCATTTGATTGTTCTTTTTTTGCAAATATTTTATTATTTAGCATCTCATATGCACTAGATTTATCCTCTCCACAGCCTTTCCATATTGCATCGCTAAGTTTTAAGAGTGTATCTGTTCGTAAATCTGTAAATGTTTTACTTTTCTTGAGTATTTCGTTTTTTTTAACAGTTGATATAGCATCTGAATAGACATTAAGAAGATTTATGGTTTTATCTATTTTACTAATCCACTCACCTAAAGTTTTAACACGGTCTTTATCATTTTTAGGGAGCACCTCGAGTTTATAACTAGCGATTACTTTAAGAGATGTTTTTACATGTTTGATTTGGTCTTTATCATCAATTATTGCAGAGTATTTACCCATTGAAGCTTTATGATTAAGACGGTAACTGATATTAACAAGATCAAGGTTTGTTGTAATGTTGCTCTGAGAAGTGACTTCTTCACTTAACTTGTCTTGAGTCTCTTCGATTGTTGTTGACAGAGAAGAAGAAACGGAGGAGTTAATAACACCACTGAGGTCAATTAAAGCGGCTTGTTTAGTCTTACCAGAGCCTTCATGAGTCTTTGCATTGACTAAAACAACTAGTAAAAGGAGAAGAGTTGATATTTTTTTCATTAAGGGCACCTAATGTATTTCTTATACTTATACAATGTTTATTGTAAAAACCTCCTTTTATTATGAATCTCAGACCATATTATTTATCAGATGATTAAAGTTTAGTCATAAATGAGACTGCAAACTATATTTTGAGTGATATAATTAATAAAAATTAATAATAGATTTTATTATTCTCAATGAAGTAAATATACAGGATTCTACTATGAAATCAGAAAATATTAAACATTCAGGTTTTACTCTTGCAAAGAAAAAAGAGCTTAAAGGTGATGATTTTTATGATGTAAAAACAATAGGGAATCTAACTATAGCCGTAGTCTGTGATGGAGTGGGAAGTGCTGATGAAGGTGCCCAGGCTGCAAAAAGAACCACGAACTACTTAATAAACAACTTTAAAATACGTCCAAAGACTTGGAGTATTGAAAAATCCATAAAAACTTTTATAAAATCTATTAACTCTATTCTCTATCAAGAATCTCAAATAAACTATGAAAGAAGTGAACTTGTTACAACCCTTACAATAGTGGTTATTGAGGGAGGTCGTCTTTACGGTGCAAATGTTGGCGATAGTCGTGTTTACCTTCATCGTGATAGTGAACTTACACAACTTTCAAATGAGCATGTAATGCAAGAGAGTGGATATGAAAATGTTTTAACTCAAGCAATTGGAATAGATAGTAGTGTTGAATTGTTTTATTTTGAGAATATAGTTCAAAAAAATGATAAGATTCTTCTTTGTAGTGATGGGCTTTATAATCTTATGAGTGAAGATAGATTAGAGCAGGGCATAAACTTAGGAGCTCATGCCTTAGTTAAAAAAGCAAGCTCCCTTATGGAACATAACCTTCCAGATGACACAACTGCTGTTGTATTAGAAGTATTTGAGATAAGCGGAGTTCAAACTCTCAAACAGCTAAATTTACCGATTATAGAGAGCCTGAAAGTCGGTCAAGAAGTAGATGGTTACAAACTAAAAAAAGCTTTAATACAAAATGATAGAACATGGCTTTGCTCTAAAAAAACAAAAGATTATGTTCTTAAATTTGCACCATTAGAAGCGATAGATGATGAGAAAATTTTAGACTTATTTATTAAAGAGGCATGGAATGCGAAACGCTTAAAAGCTGACTTTTTTCCTAAAGCTGTCATACCAAAAATACGCTCTACTCGTTACTATGTAATGCAACTTTTAAAGGGCGAAGACCTAAACAAATATATGTCTCATAAACAAGTTAGTATAGATGATAGTGTATCTTTAGCAAATACCTTACTAAATATGTCACAGTTTCTGTTAAAATCTGACTTAGTTCATGGGGATATTAAACCACAAAATCTTATGATTTCTAAAAATGATTATCAGGATCTAGAGTTTAAGATAATAGATTTTGGAAGTATGACAGAGATATTCTCAAATGATACTAGAGCAGGCACTCCAAGCTTTTTATCTCCTGAGAGATTTCAAGGGGAAGCTATAAGTGAAAGTAGTGAAATATTTTCTATAGGTGTTACTCTCTATCTTTGTTTAACTGGTAAATACCCTTATGGAGAGATAGAACCATTCCAAACGCCTACTTTTAAAACTCCAAAAAAACCAAGTCTTTATAACAATAATATTCCGGATTGGCTAGATAGTGTTATTTTACGTTCAATTAGCATAGATAAAGAGCAACGATATACTCACTACTCCGAGATGAACTTTGAACTGAAATATCCACAGAAAGTGAAACCTTTTTTCACAAAAAATAGTTCTTACATACAAAGAGAACCACTTACATTTTACAGGGTTGGTTTTGTGGC
>NZ_JABIOQ010000017.1 GCF_018698455.1 Sulfurimonas sp.
CATCTTATACTTACCAACAAGGTCCAGATGGAAAGATGTATGCCATTGGTGGTGAAGTTTCCATCTCTACTCCAGCTGCATCAACTCCAGAAGAAGCCATAACAAACGCGAGACAAGTTATGGCTTCGGCAATGGCCGCGGGTAGTCCATCCCCACAAGATTTTGCAGTAGCTTCAAGTGCTAGAGTTATGGAAATGAAGGCCATGCAACAACTAGCAAAAGAAACAGCAGAAGAGAGCTTAGGGAAAGAAACCTATGCATCCTTAGCTCAAGATGAAGAACAAAAATCCAAACCTTTTAGTATTTCAGCCTAAGAAATTAACTCTAACTTTTTTAAACGCGACATCTTTTTTATCTCATACTCGCGTTTAGAAGCAGTACTTCTGTTTAAAGACTCTTCACTATAAACTAGATTTACAGGTCTTCTTTGTTTCGTATATTTTGCACCTTTTTCTGAGTTGCTATGCTCATCAATCCTGCGTTTTATATCTGTAGTGATTCCGGTGTATAAAGTGTCATCACTACACCTTAGTATATAAACATAGTACTTTGACATTTAAATGTTTAGGCTAAAATTTTACTAATAATTTCAAATGAGTTTTTAGATAAATCTTTAACTGCCATAATCTTTTCTAACTCTTTTTTCATAAGATTTTTATTAATAGGATTCATTTTATTATAAATTTTAAATGCCCCACAAAGTCCTGAGGCCATTTGAGGGTTTATCTCATCGATAACTATAATCTTCGAAGCTACGAAAGCATAACCATGTCCATCTTTAGCATGAAAGTGTTTATAGTTTCTTGCAAATACACCAATAAGTGAACGCACTAAATTTGGCACTTTCTCATCATACACAGGATCATTTTGTAGAGCCATTACTCGATCTATAGTACCCTTTCTCTCTGATGCTGAAAGTAATGAAAAGTACTTATTCATAACTAATGTTTGCTCTTTATACTTCATATAAAAATCTTTAAACGCAGGCTCAGACAACTCAGGATGAGTGTTTTCTAAAATATCTAGTGCTACAACTCTATCTGACATACTTATAGACTCTTCGTATTGTGCCTTTGCCATCTCTGAGATCACTTCATTATCAAGTGCTGAGAGTATATGTAAAACACGATTTTTCAAAGAACGCTTTGACATACTAAGACTATCAATCTGTGTTGATTTTGGTTCATGTAACTCTGTATACAGCTCTAAAAGTTTTACTTCATACTTCTGTGCTAAATGTTTACAAAGTCTCTCTTTAGCCTTATATATTGGCTCAAAATCCACCTCATCTTGACGCTGCATTAAAGTTGAGACTGAAGGAAGTTCTAAAAGGAGTGCCTTATAAGACAACTCTACCTCAGATTCAAGTAAGTGACCATAAGCATCAGTAAACTCAGGGTTTATATCTTTTCCTTGCATCATTTCTTCTAGTGTTTCTATAGCAAAGCTTTGTGCTGCTTCATGCTTCACAAAACTATCACTGTCGTGCTTCATTAAAAAAGAAAAATCTTTTGTTTCTTGTTCTATGATGATGGGAGCACTAAACCCTCTGTTAATAGATAAAGTTGGTTTATTTTTCAAACCTTTAAAAGTGAAGACTTCATTTTCTTTACTTACAAGTAACATTTTTTCTAGTTCTTGTGTACCATCTTGGTTAAGTAGTCCTATGCTTAAAGGGTAAAAGTAAGCCTCTTGCTTTACACCACCTACTGCGTTTGGAACAATTTGTGTCAACTTGAGGCTATAAATGCCATCAGAGAAATTTTCAGCTACTTGTAACCTTGGAGTCCCACTTTGATGGTACCAAGCTTTAAACACAGTCAAATCAATTCCTGAGGCAGTGCTCATAGCCCATAAAAAGTCATCAGTAGTTACAGCTTGTCCGTCAAAGGTCTCGAAGTATAAATCCGTTGCTTTTCTATATGTCTTTTCACCTAAAAGTGTATGTATCATTCTTATAATCTCAGCACCTTTTTCATAAACGGTTGCCGTGTAAAAGTTATTCATAGATATATAAGATTTTGGTTGGATAGGATGAGCTGTTGGTGAAGCATCTTCTACAAATTGACGTTCACGAAGAGATTTTACATCTTCTATGCGTTGTACTTCACTAGAGTTTAAGTCAGCTGAGAAGCACTGATCTCTAAATACTGTTAAACCCTCTTTGAGAGTGAGTTGAAACCAGTCACGACATGTTATACGATTTCCCGTCCAGTTATGAAAATACTCATGAGCGATAACAGACTGAATTCCCATAAAGTTAGCATCACTTGCGGTATCTGTATCTGCTAAAACATAGGCGGAGTTAAAGATATTTAAACCCTTATTCTCCATAGCACCCATGTTAAAACTATCGACGGCAACAATGTTGAAAATTTCTAAGTCGTATTCTCTTCCATATTTTTCTTCATCCCAAGTCATTGACTGCTTAAGGGACTCCATTGCATGAAAACATTTAGACTCATTTCCTTTGTCACAGTAAATGTTTAACTCTATCTTTTCTCCACTCGCAGTTATAAACTCATCATTTATACTTCCAAGGTCTCCTGCAACAAGAGCAAAAAGGTACGATGGTTTTTTATGTGGATCTACCCAAGTTCTACTATGGCTTTTATCAGAACCCTCTGTGTATTGTGCCTTATTTCCATTACTTAAAAGTACTGGGTATTTTTCTTTATCTGCCACGACAGTAGTCGTAAAAACGCTCATAACATCAGGACGGTCAAGGTATGGAGTTATACTACGAAAACCTTCCGGTTCATTTTGTGTACAAAAGATGGGACCAGACTTATAAAGCCCTTCAAGTTCTGTGTTTTTTTGTGGATAGATTCTATTGATTATTTTAAGAGTAAACTCATTAGGAACATTTAGAATAGTCAAACTATCTTCAACAACTATGTAACGACTCTCACCAATTTGCAGATTATTTATATACACTTCTACTAGCTCTAACTCTTTAGTATCTAGTCTTAAATTATTTTCACTTGTTTCTTCTTTAGTCATTTTCATGACATTAGTCACTAAAGTCTCTTCTTCAAAGAGTTCAAATGTTAAATTAACACTCTTTATACTAAACAAAGGTTTATCATAATCTTTTAAATATATAGCTTTCATTTCACTCATCAATTGTCCCACACTTTATAGAATTATTTTTTATTCTATTATTATATCCTCATTCCATCCAAAGGAGTTAAACATCATCTTAAATGTCTCATCAAATTTTGCTTTAAAACTTATATACTCATTTGTGTATGGATGTTTTATCTCTAAACAAGATGCATGAAGCAATAGCCTATGTATATTGTACTTTTCTCTTACAAATATATTATGCTCCCCTCTTCCATACTTTGTATCACCCAAAAGATGATGATTTATATGCTTCATATGACGACGGAGTTGATGTTTTCTACCAGTTTTGGGTTTAAGTTGTATGAGGGAGTACCTTACTGTGTCATAACGACCAACACTTGCAATTAACTCTACTCTAGCTAAGCATTTAAATGCAGTTATTGCAACTTGAGATTCTTTGTCTTTTGAACAGTCTTTATCACTAATTTTGTCTAGTTTTATACTAAGAGCATGGTCTACAATACCCTCATCTTCAATATATCCACGTCCAACTGCGATATATGTCTTTTGAATAGTATGTGAAGAAAACTGCTCGCTCATAAGTTTTGCAGTATGAGAGTCAAGTGCAAAGAGTAATACACCAGAAGTGGGTTTATCTAAACGATGAACGGGATATACCCATTTTTTTATCTGTTTACTCAGTATTTTCATTGCAAAGTATACTTCATGCTTGTCTATCATTGACTTGTGAACTAAAAGTCCACTTGGCTTATTTATAGCTACAAGATACTCATCTTGATAAAGTATTTCTATCTCATAATCTTCATAATCTTCATAATCTTTAAGCATAAGTCATTCTAGCTTAACTTTCTTACCTAAACCCAAGTAATTCTTGAGTTATGCTTCGTAGTATAGCAATTATAAGTAATGTAGGAGCCTTTTTTTTCATTGAGTTGTAAGCAAGGATTAGCAAGGTGTTTTAAGTACTCATGTTATTAATTAAGTCTAAAATTATAAGATTATATGTTATAGTTATCTTAAATTTTATTAACTTATAGCTAGTATAATAAAAAACTCATTGAGGTGAATAATGGAAAATCTAAAAGAAATTGAAAGTGTAGTTATAAGGTTTTCAGGAGACTCTGGGGACGGAATGCAACTTACAGGGACACAGTTTTCAAATACTTCAGCAATGATGGGAAATGATATAGCAACTTTCCCTGATTACCCAGCGGAGATAAGAGCACCTAAAGGAACGGTTGCAGGTGTCTCTGGGTATCAGATTCATTTTGGGTCGCAAGAGATATTTACACCTGGCGATGAAGCTGATATGCTTGTCGCTTTTAACCCCGCAGCACTTAAAGTCAATCTAAAAGAACTTAAAAAAGGAGGAACTATCCTTCTTAACTCAGATGCATTTAGTGATAGTAAAATTGCAAAAGCTGGTTATGAAAGTAATCCTCTTGAAAATGGAGATCTTGAAGGTTATCAACTTATAAAAGTACCTATTGATTCTCAAACACTTGAAGCACTAAAAGATATTGATTTAGATACAAAAAGTAAAAAACGTTGTAAGAACTTTTATGCACTTGGAATGACATACTTTTTATACCATAGAGAAATGGAGACAACATTAAAGTGGATTAATTTGAAGTTTAGTGATAATCCAGCATTACTAAAAGCTAACCTAGCAGCGATGAAGGCTGGTTCACACTTTGCTGATACTATTGAAACTGTTGTCTCTACCTATAAAGTATCTAGTGCAAAAGTTGAGCCTGGAAAATATAGACAAGTTAATGGTAACACCTCTACTGCATGGGGATTTATTAGAGCTTCACAAGCTGCTGGACTTCCATTGTTTCTTGGAAGTTATCCAATTACTCCAGCCTCAGATATTCTACATGAACTATCAAAATACAAAGAATTTGGAATTAAGACCTTTCAAGCGGAAGATGAAATTGCTGCCATCTGTACGGCGATAGGTGCGGGAGTCAGTGGTTCACTGGCTATCACCACTTCTTCTGGACCAGGAATCGCACTTAAAGGCGAGGCTATTGGTCTAGCAATAAGTTATGAAATGCCTCTGGTTATAGTTAATGTTCAGCGTGGTGGTCCTTCTACTGGACTTCCCACTAAGACAGAACAATCAGATCTTTTCCAAGCCCTCTATGGAAGAAATGGTGATTCTCCTCTCATTATAGTAGCTGCTTCGAGACCAAATGACTGTTTTCATATGGCTTATGAAGCTAGTCGTTTAGCACTTGAGCATATGACTCCAGTCATGCTCCTAAGTGATGGTTATGTAGCAAATGGGACAGAACCATGGAAAATCCCTGATGTCGATGCTCTTTACTCCACAATAAATCATAAAATGCTTGATCCAGAGCAAGTTGATAAAAATAACTGGAGTTGGATAAAGAGAGACCCACAAACACTTGTTAGAGATTGGGCTATCCCGGGTATGGCAGGTCTTGAGCACAGAGTCGGCGGACTAGAAAAAGACTTTGATACAGGTAATATATCTTATGACCCTGCCAATCATCAGAGAATGTGTACAATAAGACAAGAAAAAGTAGATAAAGTGGCTGACAACATACCTTTACAGGAAGTAGAAGGTGATGAAAGTGGTGATCTTCTTGTTATCTCATGGGGCGGTACATACGGCTCTATAGAGATGGCAGTAAGAGGACTCCAAAAAGAGGGTAAAAAAGTTTCTCTCATGCATTTACAGTATATAAATCCTATGCCAAAGAATGTCGGTAATGTCATAAAAAACTTTAAAAAGGTCATTGTTCCAGAATTAAATATGGGACAAATGGTACATGTCATTAATGCAAAATTTGGATGTAATGCTATTGCATACAATAAAGTTGAAGGCTTGCCTTTCAAAATTTCAGAGCTTAAAGAAGCTTTTATTAATGCATTAAGTGAGGCTTAAAATGACTGAAAATAATGATTTGGAATATAAGAAAAAAGACTTTTCCAGTAATCAAGAAGTAAAATGGTGCCCGGGTTGTGGAGATTATGCAATTCTTTCGGCTATGCAAGTTGCCTTGACTAAGATTGGCAGAAAAAAAGAAGATATAGTATTTATTTCAGGAATTGGTTGTTCTTCAAGATTTCCATACTACCTAGATACATATGGATACCATACAATCCACGGGAGGGCTACTGCTATTGGCTCTGGCGTTAAAACAGCAAATCCTGATTTAAGTGTGTGGGTTATCACTGGTGATGGCGATGGTTTATCTATTGGTGGTAATCATCTTATACATGCGATACGAAGAAATATTGATATGAATATCATTTTGTTTAACAACGAAATTTATGGTTTAACAAAAGGACAATACTCTCCGACAACTAAACAGGGTCATGTAACAAAATCTACACCTTACGGCTCTTTAGATAGGCCCTTTAGCCCTGCTAAACTTGCTTTTGGTGCTAGTGCGACATTTATAGCTCGTACCCTAGACACTGACTCAAAGCATATGGAACAGGTAATGCTAGAAGCTGAAAACCATAGAGGAACATCTTTTGTTGAAGTGTATCAAAACTGCCTAATATTTAATGATGGCTGTCATGCTGAGTATACCGATAAAAATAGTCGAGGAGATCATTCCGTTATACTTACTCATGGCGAGCCAATTATCTTTGGCAATGAACTTAAAAAAGGAATTATCCTTGATGGTCTGAGCTTAAAAATTGTCGAACTTGGAGAGACGTATACTCAAGCAAACTGCCTAGTTCATGACAAAAAAAACGAAATGTTAGCTTCTCTACTTGTGTCCATGGATGCTGATCCAGAAATGCCTAAATTATTTGGTGTATTGTATGAGGTTAAAGATGTCATTTATAACGACCAAGTGACTGAGCAAATCGCCCATGTTAAAGCAAAAAAAGGAGAAGGGGACTTTAATAAACTACTGTACTCTGGCGATACATGGGAAATTAAATAGGATAATTACTCTACATGGATTTTCTATATTTATGACTTCCATGTAGCATAACAAGTTTCTAACAGTTAAGGTGTATTTTTAGGGATTCATTATAATGTAAAAAATCCCTTCAGCCTAATCACGTTTTGTAGTTTTTCTCTTCTTCTTAGTTACTTTCATCTGTTTTCTTGATTCTGGCATACCCGAAGTATTTTTAGAGTATTGACGCTCTTTTTTATCTGATGCTTTTTTATGTTCAGCCTTGAGTTTTACTTCATTAACATCTTTTCTTCGTATAGTTGGATCTGGTTCAAAACCTTCAACCGTTTCTTGAGGTATTTTTAGACCTATGAGCTTTTCTATATCTTTCATTTCATACTTTTCATAGATGTCTATGAGACTGATAGCCTCACCTTGACGCCCAGCTCTTCCAGTACGACCAACACGATGTATGTAGTCTTCAGGAACTGAAGGTAATTCATAGTTTATAACATACGGAAGATGCTCAATGTCTAGTCCACGAGATGCTATGTCAGTCGCTACTAAAACCCTAAAAGCTCCCTCTTTGAACTGTGTTAATGTTTTAAGACGATTTGCTTTTGTCTTATCTCCATGAAGTACACCACATTTTAAGCCATCTTTTTTTAGCTCTATAAATAGTTTATCCGCACTTGCTTTTGTTCTTGTAAATACTAAAACTTGTGGATAATTGCGAGAGCCTATAATATAAGCTAAAAGTTCTGCCTTACGCACAGAATCTACTAGATATGCTGTTTGATTAATAGTATCAACCGTAGTGTTTTTCTTTGCAGTTTCAATAAACGCCGGTTTATTAAGTATGAGCTTTGAGAGTTTTCTAACTTTTTCAGAAAAGGTAGCAGAAAATAGAAGTGATTGATGGCGCTTAGGAAGTAAGGGATGTATTGTTTTAATATCTTTAGTAAATCCCATATCCAACATTCTATCTGCTTCATCAAGTACAAATATCTCTACATCTTTTAATGAAAGACCATTTTCACATAACTCCATAAGACGACCAGGAGTGGCTATAACCACTTCCACTCCCTCTTTAAGTTTTGTTTTTTGAGTCTCTAAATCTTTGCCACCAACAAGTATCATAATGTTTACAGGAAGGTTTTTAGCATAATGTTGTAAATCTTCATATATTTGGATAGAGAGTTCTCGTGTTGGAGAAAGTATAACCGCTCTCACACCTTTACTCTCATCTTTTTTTCTAAGTCTCTGTAACAGAGGTAGACCAAATGCAGCCGTTTTTCCAGTTCCAGTCTGAGCTGTTGCAAAAATATCACTTTTTGCCAAGACTAAAGGAATAGCTTTTATTTGTACTGGTGTTGGAGTTTCATAGCCCATAATTTTTATCGCTTCAAGTAAAGGCTTGAATATTCCTAGTTTTTCAAATGACATTTTTCTCACCCTATATATTATTATTTGGAATTTTACCATATATATACTTCTATATGATATAATAAATAAAACTACAGCTACAAAAAAGCTATAAAAACAGATAGGAGCATAATTGTATGGGCTTAGAAAAACGATATCTTGAAAAAATTCTCTCTATTGGTTCATCATCAATAGACAACGAATCCACACGGCTTAAAAAAATATCTATAAATGTAGTTTCACTTATCATAGGTCCTGTAGGGTTTTTTTGGGCAGTTATTCTCTATCTGTTAGAGCATCCTATCTCTGCACTTATTCCTATGATATATACTATTGGTTCTATTATTTTACTCATAATATTCCACAAAAATAAAAATCTTTTTATGATGCAGACAGGTCAAATGACCCTTATCTTATTACTTCCTTTTTTACTAACATGGTCACTCGGTGGTTTAGCCTTGAGTAGTTTTATTTTTATGTGGGCCTTTTTTGCACCTGTTATCTCTCTAATTCATGAGAAAGATTCAAAACAATCATATTGGCTTTACTCTTTCATATTTCTTTTAATATTTTCAGCGATAATTGATCAAAGAATGATAGTACTGCAAACAAATCCACTTTCACAGACAATGGTTGGAGTCTTTTTTATTTTAAATATCTCTGTCGCTCTATCCGCTCTCTACTTTCTTATAAAATACTTCATCAACAAAACAGATAAAAATGCAAATACTAAGCTTAGTATAAAAGATGATGCTTTAGTAAATAATACTAAGAACCTCCATAATACTATCTCTTATTTAGAAAGCTATAAAAATAATATTGATAATAATCTGATTGTTACTAAAACTGACCTTGATGGGATAATTACCTTTGCAAATGACAACTTTTATAAAATGACAGGATACTCCGCGTCAGAAGTTATAGGCTCTAAGCACAATATTAACAGACACCCTGACACAAGCACTAAAGTTTTTAAAGACTTATGGCAAACCATTTTATCTAAAAAAACTTGGCATGGTACACTTAGAAACAGAAAGAAGGATGGTTCTGACTACTGGATTGATACGACGATTTCACCTATACTAAATAAAGATAATGAGATTGTAGAGTTCATTGCTATTAGACATAACATAACAGAACTAATTGAACATCAAGGTGAATTAGAAAAGCTTCTATATACTGATGCACTTACCTCTCTTAGTAATAGAAATGCTTTACTAAAAGAGTTAGAAAGTCAAAATAAATTTTCCCTTATTCTTATAGATATTGATAGTTTTAGCCATATAAATCATCTCTATGGAGAAGATTTTGGAAATAAAGTGCTCATTAGATTTACTGAATTTCTAGCTATTCATACTTATGATAAGGTAGTCTATAAAATTTACCGACTTGCTGCTGACCAATTTGCTATACTATCTAAAGAAAAAGACCCTCAAATAATCCAAAAGTATTCTAAAAAGCTTTTAGAGAAGAACAACTCTAATACTATTGTCATAGGTGAACAAGACATTTCACTTAGTCTAACACTTGCATTATCAATACGGGAAAATAATTTACTTCTTTCTACTGCGAACATGGCACTTCTTGCAGCAAGAAAATATTCAAAAAATGTAATGATATATACAGATCAACTTTCATTAAGTGATCAGTACAAAAATAATTTAAAATGGATAAAAGAGATAAAAGAAGCGATTAAAGAAGATAGAATAACTATGTACTTTCAGCCTATTATTGACAATATGCAAAAGGGGGCTAAGAAGTATGAAACACTAATTAGACTTATAAAAAAAGATGGAGAAGTTGTTACACCCTTCTACTTCTTGGAAATAGCAAAAAAATCAAAACTTTATACAAATCTCTCTAAGATAGTTGTCAAAAAAAGTTTTGAAGCCTTTAAAAATAATGATTATGAATTTTCTATCAATCTTACTATCGACGATATATTAGATCAAGAGTTTTACACTTATCTTGTCTCTATTTTAGAAGAATATAATATTTCAGACAGAGTTATATTTGAAATTGTCGAGAGTGAGGATATAAAAGATTTTGATGAAGTAGAAAACTTTATAACTAAAATTAAAGCATATGGCTGTAGGATCTCAATCGATGACTTTGGTACAGGTTACTCGAATTTTGAACATCTCATGCGTCTCCAAGCAGATTTTATAAAAATTGATGGAAGCATCATTAAAAAGATTGTTAAAGATAAACGCTCAGCTCTCATTACCTCAGTTATTGTCGCGTTTGCAAAAGGGATGAATATTCAAACTATTGGCGAGTTTGTTGAAACAAAAGAGATAAATGACAAACTAATAGAACTCGGTGTAGATAAATCCCAAGGTTATTTCTTTGATAAACCTAAAGCCACTTTATGATTAGAAAAGCTCTAAAAAAAACTTCTAAAAGTGAAAAACTAAAAGCTATTATAAAAAAGTCGAAGATACCAGCTGAGTTTTTAGCTACAAATAGAAAGATGACTTCTCGTGGTGTTTTAATTGGGATATTTATAGCATTTGTTCCTATGCCTATGCAAATGGCAGCAGTCTTACTTTTTATGCCTCTACTGCGTTTTAATGTCCCTATTGCTCTAGCTATGTGTTGGCTTAGTAATCCTTTAACAATGCCACCAATGTACTATATGGAATACTTAACCGGTGCCTATCTTCTTGGTTCAGAAGTTGCTCCAGTTGAAATGACTTTAGAATGGTTCAGTGAGAATATCGATAATATTTTCATCCCTCTATATCTAGGTACTTCGATATACTCTGTTTTTGGTTCATTAATTGCATATTGGGGAGTGAATCACTTCTGGAGAAAATCAGTTCATCATGCTAAAAAAAAGCATAGACATCACAGATAATTCTTTAGCTTTTTTTCTGTCTTTTTCGTAAACTCAAAAAAATCAGAACAGCGCCTAAAAGTAAAAATGGAAGGCTTAACATCTGTCCTGTACTTATTAGTATTTCGCTAGAGTAAGCTGCTTGTTTTACTTTCACAAACTCTACTAAAAAACGTACTGAAAATATAAGTATCAAAAATGTACCAAATATGAAACCATTATTTAACACATGGAGTTTTATCCTATAAAGAAGTGTGAGAATAATAAATATACCAAGATAAGAAAGAGACTCATACAACTGTGCTGGATGTCTTGATAAATCATCTACTCTTGTAAAAACTATAGCCCATGGAAGATCAGAAGGTGTTCCTATAATCTCAGAGTTCATAAAGTTCCCAAGACGAACAAAGAAACCAAAAAGTGCGGTAGGAATAGCTACTCTATCCAAAATCCAAAGATAATTTAGCTTATACTTTTTAACATAAAAATATAATGCTAGTAAAACACCTGTGCCACCACCATGAGAAGCAAGTCCACCTTCCCAAACAGCAAAAATCTTCATCGGGTTAGCTAAATAATATGCTGGGTCATAAAAAAGACAGTGTCCAAGTCTAGCCCCAATAACGATACCTATAACTATATAAATAAACATTGACTCTAGCATAGCTTCATCTTTACCCTCAACAGAGTAAACCCACTTCATATATTGCAATCCAGATAGAGTGGCTATTGCAAAAAATATGCCATACCAAAAGACCCGCAAAGGACCAAAAGAAAATGCAATAGGATCTAAACTCCAGATAAAGTGCTCCATCTATTCTCTCAAAGCATCAGCAATCAGTTCAATAGGGTTTTTAAACACAGTTTGAACTCCTGCAAGACCCATAGAGTTATTTATCTGCATACGGCAAGCCGAACACTCAGCACTTACTATCTGTGCACCAGTATTTTTTATCATTGCAGCTTTTGGAACTCCGGCCGCTTTAGCAAAATGATACTTCTCAGTTTGCATTGTTACACCACCAAAACCACAACAAGCATTAGAATCACTCATTTCTACTATTTTATAGTTCTGACTTACAAGATTACGAGGTTCTGCATGAATACCTTGCATCTTCTTTGCATGACATGGATCATGGTAAGTAACAACTTCTGGAGCTTGTTTTTTTGTTGCTAAGAGTGCTTCAAGTTCAGTGTTGTGTTGCAACCACTCGGTAGCCATAGAAACCTTAGCCATAATTGCTTTAGCTCGTGCTTTCCATTCTGGCTGGTCATGAAAATAATGTTCATAGTCTATTTTGAGCATTGCCGAACAAGTAGCTTCAGGGACGATAATAGCTTCTACATCTTCAGCGAAACTCTCAAAGTACTCAATGTTAAACTTCGCGTTAGAATCAACCGTGTCAAAATCTCCAGTAAAATATGCAGGAGCAGAACAGCACTTTTGAGACTTTGCTAAAAATACATCTATTTCTAAAGCTTCTAGTATCTCTAGCAATGAATCTCCAGTAACTCTAAAGTTATAGTTTGCTAAACATCCTATAAATATAGCCACCTTGCGTTTAGAGCCATTGTCTATGTTTTCAGGATGAGCGTTCAAAAATGATGTTTTTTTCAAACTAGGGAATACTCTATCTGTTTTTAGCATTGGTAAATTAAAACGCGAGCTCATTAAGTTTGTATCTGCTTTAATTTTAAATCCACATGTTTGAAAGACCCAACCGAGCTTAAATGCCAAGTCATTTAACCAACGATGACGAAGAAGTAAAAAGAAGGCTCTTTTATACCAAGCTATACCAAATTTCTTCGCGATATCGGATCGTACTTGTTCTATAATCATATCGGTAGGTAAATCTTTAGGACACACCTCAACACAATTTGTACATAAAAAACATGTCTCAAATATATCTTTTGCTGTCTTATCAAGTTCCAGGTTTCCACGTTTATAAGCACCTAAAAGGTCAATAAATCCACGAGGAGAAGTAACCTCATCTGGATTTACGATATGAATGGTACATACTGGTATACACTTTCCACACTTTACACAATCATCTTGAATTTCATCAAAACTAAAAATATCTTCTAAATTTTTTTCCATTTTTGTACCGTTTTTAAATTTTTAACTATTCTAATACTTATTGCGATTATCTCTAAAAAGTGTTAAAAAGCTAATTAAGTTAAATATGTAATCCCATTTTCATACCTTTTATCCATTCCTCTGGTAAATCTATTCCTTCTTTAATACCTAGTATCATGGCTACAATCATTCCGCGTGCTGAACTATCACCACCAGCTTTAGCATTTTCTATCATTAATGTTTTAAAGTCTTTATTTTGTAATAGCAAGTAAATTACACAAGCAAATCCACCATCTATGCCACAAGCTGGACCAAAATCTCTAATAGTATCGAAGCTATTAGAGCCTTTTTTTACAATTGCATCGTCTATCCATTTACTCAGTAATGGATACTTAGGCTTAAGTTCGTTTATTAAAGTGACAGTATCATCATTTGTCTGTGACATCCAAAGTATTTTTGCAAAAAAATCACTAGCATTTAATGCCAGCTCAGAGTTATGAGTTATGCTTACAAAATCAGCTACATTTTTCAGGAACGCTTCTTCGGATTTACTACATAGAAGAAGTGGAGCTATTCTTCCACAAATACTTAAATCACCTGAAGATGCACCGATATTTTCCATAGACTCTCTACTTGAACCATCTATATAACCTTCATACTTAGACATTTTTTCTTTCCAAAAGTCATAATAAGCTTCTTTATTGAAACTACCATTTTTTGTAATAAACTCAAGTAAAAAAAGTGTTTGGTCTCCATAGTGTGTGAAATCTCCCAACTCCTTTCCTTTGTGCCATAAAGATTGTGGAGTATTGAGTGTCTCCCAGTTTATATCTAACTTCGCAAGTTCTTTATCATCATAAACCCAATGAGCTCCAAGAGAATATGTATCACAAACGAAACTGCTTTGAATTGACTTTTTAATATTTGTATTCATGGTTAATCCTTTATATATTAGATTGTAGCTAAGGAAATTTAGTTCATTGTTGGAATATTACTTCATTTTCTCACTTAAAATAATTCTAAGCATTCTCATAAATTAAAATCAGTTCACTATCCTCTGTTGCTATAAACATTAAATTATTATCTCTAATCAGGTCACCTTCTTTGACACTTACTCCACTTAAAAGCCCTGCTCCTTTGGTGATGTAAGCCATAAATTTTCCACCATGTGCAATATCTGCACCAGCTTGAAGTACACCTACTTCCATAACAGTGCTGTTGTCAAATGTTTCATCTTGCTCAGATGAGCCACCATATATACGAGTCATACCCTCTTTTGGTTCATACAGTTTGTAGTCTGCTTTTTGATTTGCTACTTGAGGTTTAACCCAAAGCTGAATCATTCTATTTTCTGTATCATCAGGATTTATCTCATTATGTGAGAATCCTTCACCACCAGCCCTCTGAACTTGAGCATGATGTGACTCCATCATCTGCCCATCTTCCAGTGAACCCGCATGCTGTATTCGACCACTCATCATTACAGAAATAACATCTATTTCTCTATGGTCATGCATATTTGTTTGTCCATGAGGCATAAAGGAAGCATCTGCAAGATAAACAAAGTTTCCCAGTCCATCCCAAGCACCACTATCTTTATGAGCTCCAAATATAGAAGAATCCGTCACTAAACGATGTTCTTTAAGTCCAGCGAATCCACCTCTTTGTAAAGAGTCTCTATGTAATATTTTTATGATAAATCCTTTTTGCTAACTTAATTAACGATTTAATTCTCAAATGTTCCAGCTAGTTTTTGATACACAATAGAACTCTCTAGTAACTCGGTATGTGTTCCAGTCGCTACAATAGCACCCTTTTGCAGAACAAGAATTTTGTCCGCATCTTCAATTGTACTTAATCTATGAGCAATTGTAATCGTGATTTTATCTTTAGTGTAAATATGTAAGGCTTCTTGTATACGTTTCTCACTCTCATTATCTAGAGCAGATGTCGCTTCATCAAAAAGCAAGAGAGAAGAGTGCTTATAAATAGCACGAGCTATTGCTACACGTTGTCGTTGTCCACCGGAGAGGTTTGCTCCAAATTCTTCCATTTGAGTATATATACCCTCTGCTAATGAGCTTACAAATGCACTAGCATCTGCTAAACGCAGAGCTTCATGAACTTTTTCTTCATTTATATCTTGTCCATAAGCAACATTTGCCGCAAGTGTGTCTTGAAATATATATATTCTTTGCGATACAAGAGAGATGTGATGCTTTAAAGAGACTTGTTCAAACTCTTTAATATCTACACCATTTACACTAACCACACCACTATCAGGATCGTAAAAACGCAGGAGCATATTTATAAAAGTAGACTTACCTCCTCCACTATCTCCTACTAGTGCAATATTTTCACCTTTTTTTATAGAGAGGTTTACACTGTTTAATGCAAATGCATCTTCATATTTAAGAGTTACATTATTAAATTCTACACTCGAAATATCATTGTCTAAAGATTTTTTTCCATCTACTGTCCGACTTTGTGTGTCAAATATCTCAAAAACTCTCTCACTAGCAGCTACTGCATCTTGAATTTTAGAGTAGATAGAACCGATACGGCGGATAGGTTGAAAGACAAGTCCTACTGCTGTTAAAAATGCAGTGAATTCTCCCACACTCATTTTGCCATCGTACACTTCCCTTCCACCTACAAAGATAACAGCAGCTAGTCCTAGTGCTCCAATAATCTCCATAAAAGGAGAGACTATCTCACCTACATAAACAGACTTCATATTTATCTTAAAAAACTGCCAGTTTTGCTTTGAAAAACGTTTCAGTTCGTATTTTTCCGTTGCGTTTGCTTTGATAATTTCGCTATTGTTAAAGACTTCAGTAAGTCGAGTTACAACATCCGCATTTTTAGATTGTGAACGGTGCGAATATTTTTTAAGTTTTCTTGCAATGAGAACCAATGGGTAAATCACTAAAGGCATTACAACCAAAGCATAAAAAGAGAGAGTAGCATTGAGGTAAATTACATAACCCACTAAAGCAATTACGGTTAAAGACTCACGAAACAGTTCGGGAAGCATACTTGAAACAAAATACTGAATTCTGTTTATATCGTTTGTCACTCTCGAAATTAATTCTCCACTGCGATTAAGATATAAAAAAGTCATATCAAGCCCTATTATCTTCTCTAAAAGAAGTTCACGGAACCTTGTAACTATATGTTGCCCTATATAGCTCATGTATACAGACTGAACATATCTCCCTATCGCTTTGAAAAAGTAAATACCTACTAATCCCAAAGGAATATAATAAAGCATTTCCTCTTTTTTAGATATAAAAAGGTCATCCATTAGAGGTTTCATTATATGCGCTGTTGCAGTAGTTGCAGATACTGTTAAAAGTATCCCGAGTAAAACAAGTAGATATTGTAATTTATACTCTTTTATGTAGGGAAGATAGCGTTTAAAAATCTTTTTCATATTTACCAATTTTAATTTATTTTCTATAATTTTATCTAAAATCTATTAAAAATGTATTTTTACAATTAACTTTACCTCTAGTTAATCCATATAACAAGCTATTTTAGGTAGTCTATGTCAATTAATTCTTTCAAGGAATCCTTAAATGTCTTTTCCCATCATCATAGCAAATCGTTTTGCTAAAATAATTGGTACACTTGTAAAAACACTTTCATATCCTTTTCATTTTGTGTTTCCAAAAATGCGTTTTACAATACCTATAAAAAGCAATCCAATAATCAAGTCAAAAAGAGACACTCAGATTCCAAAGAGAATATGGCAAACAAACTATACTAATAAAGTAAGTCTTCCAGTATACATTAACTACTTATATAACCGTTTAATGTCTTTAGATTACGAGTATAATTATGTTAGTACTGAAGATCGCATTATATTCATAGATGAAAATGCTTCAAAAGAGTTGTCAGAAGCTTATCAACAACTCACAGATGGAGCATCACAAGCAGACTTTTGGAGAATTTTCACTCTTAACTTTTATGGTGGTATTTATATGGACATCGATGCTCATTTGGTATGGCCACTTTCTAAGATTATAGAAGACAACAATGAAGTATTTTTACTGACTAAAAAGCACTATTCAAACTATTTTATAGCCAGTAGAAAAGATAGCCCAATATTAGAAAAAGCTTTAGACATTATGTTGGAAAATATTAAAAATAAGAATATAGAGGGTGGAGTTTATCAGCTTACTGGTCCAACTGTATTAAATACAGCCATTGGAGGGATAGAAGTACATAACAGACTATATAAATACACTTGTATACAAGGTAGTTTTACTAATGAGCGCTTTCAATACATTGATAAGCCTAGAGGCAAATGGATTCATGCAAAAAGAGAAGATCTTCTAAAGAAATAATAGGTCTTTATCCTAGTAAATCATTTTTTACTAAGTTACAACAATTTAATGTAGATTCTTTTTTATAAAATGTATCAATATTATCTGATGAACCTCCCATTATATAATTAAAATTACACCCCAAATTCACCCCTCATAAATCTCCACTTTTATGATATAGTTTTCAACTATCCTGACACAGGGGAATAGTAATCCTAAGAAGCTTTGCTATTAATTTGTATAAGATATTTTTAAATGCTAATAGAGATAAAAAGTTCTCCCAACAGGTAAAACTACAATGGCTGACATTAAAAGAAATTGCCTATATCGTGATGATTTTACTGCTGGTTTACTTGAACAAGAAGGTGTTTAAGGTTTCTAGTATTTTTCATCGGATTTACCTAAAGAATTTTTGGGACATTCAAAGTTTAAGGAAAAAATGGGGGAAAATGAATATCATCAAGCGAAATAACGTACATGTTCAAGGAAATAAAGGCCCAGTAATTCTCTATGCCCATGGTTTTGGCTGTAACCAAAAGATGTGGGATCGAATTACACCCGCATTCAATTCCACTCACCGCCAAGTCTTATTTGATTATGTTGACAGTGGACAATCTGATATAGCGTCATTTGATAAAAAAAGATATTCTAGTTTACAAGGATATGCACAGGATATTCTCGATGTTTGTGATGCACTTGATATCCAAAATGGCATAATATTTGTGGGGCATTCAGTCAGTTGCAGTGCAGGCCTAATCGCATCCATCGCACGTCCTGAACTGTTTGAGTGCATGGTTCTCATAGGCCCCTCCCCTTGTTTTTCAAATCATTATCCTGAGTATTTAGGTGGTTTTGAGCATGAAGACTTAGAGGGACTGCTCTCTTTAATGGATCAAAACTATATAGGTTGGGCTAACTATTTGGCTCCTGTGGTATCGGGGGAAGGAGGAGGAGAAGCAGTATCACGCGAACTGTCTGAGAGTTTTTGCTCCACTGACCCACATGTAGCACAAGTTTTTGCTAAAACCACTTTTTTTTCCGACAATCGTACCGACTTACCATTGGTTACTTGTCCTTCTCTGATTCTTCAACACAATAGAGATACCTTAGCACCACTAGAGGTTGGCGATTATTTACATAAAGAATTGAAAAATAGTACACTTAAAGTACTGGATGTGGCTGGTCATTGTGGGCATATGAGTCATCCAGAGTTAGTTATAGAAGCTATGCTGGAATATTTCGATACTTCTTGTTTAAGGTTACAAGGTAAATAATTTATATGGATTCTTTGATTAATCATCTACCTTGCCCTATTTTAGTTACAAATGCCATAGGGCATATACTCACAACCAATACAAATTTGTTACAGTTAGTGGGAGGCACTTCTGAACAATGAGGGTAGACTCTACAATACTAACAACAAAATCAAGATTAGAATTAACTCTGTATATGAATAAGTGGGCCTGAAATTTACCCTCAACTTAGTATCTTTTTTAAAGAAATTATGTCAAAATACACTAACTGATTTAGGAATACTAGGTGGGTTTACACTCTCTTCTTAGTTTAGCTACTGTAAAATCTCATAAACCTTATTTTCACTTTTCATTTCTATGCTAAATTCTACTCGTCTCGCCTTATCTTTCTCTTTTAACTTAGAGAATGCCATTCCATTTGCTCTGAAATTCTTCTGGAGCCAAGTTCTATTTTCTTTTATCGTTTCATCTTCTAAAGAGTAGCAGAAAGAGAGAACTTCATATGCCCTACTTTGTGAAAGTTGCATATTTTTCAGATATATATCTTTTTCTGATAAAATACTTCCCCACTTGTCTGAGGTATGCCCTTCAACACGAAGTTCTTTTATTTCATCTTTGTATTCTTTTGAAGTTAAGATTTTCATATATCTCGAGAAGAATTGCCCTAATATATTTTTAAACTCATCTTTCATATCACTTTTACTTACTTCAAACAGGACATCAGGAGAGTTAAATGAGATTTTATTGTCTTTGGTGATAGTAGCATCCCAAGTTTGCAGATCATTTTCAAACTCTGCATATAAAGCTTCATTTAAATTTGCTTTAGTGTCTCGGTATGAGATTGCGATGTCTTTCATCTTTTGTTTTTCGGACTCGACCTCTATCATAAAACTTATGGCTATAAACAAAAAAACTAACATCAGACCCGACATCATGTCCGATATGCTCATCCATTCATGATTATTTGTTTTCAGTATTGCCCTTTAGTGTTTGAGTGATTGAGAGTATTGTGGCTACACCCATACCGACTATTGATGTGAAAAATGCTGTTTTTAGTCCTACTAAGATTTCATTAACACTGTTTACAATGTCAGCAGGATTAAAACCTTGCAAACCTATAAATATTCCCACAAATGTCCCAAGTACACCAACACTCACGATTTGACCTTTGAAATCTTTACCTGTTTTAACGTCAAGAAAAGCGAGTATGGAAATAATTATGACAAATATAATATTAATTGGGTCAAATAAAACATCGGTAAATTCAGACAATGATAGTGCTTCTTTCTCTTTAACAATCGAACAAATCCCAAGAGTAAGTTCAGTGCTGTTCTCAGAGATGATTTGTTTACTGATCCCCTCAACTCTAGCCAATTCACTTATACTTTTAAAGCATAGGTTTTCGTTTCTATAGTTTATGATTTTTTTAGCTTTTGCTTTACCTATGCCGTTTAACTCTAAAAGCTCTTTTGTTGTTGCATTATTTAAGTCTACAAGTGAAAAGAGGCTTGAGACAGTTAGTAAAATAAGAAAAATGAATTTTAAAATAGTTGTATCCTTATCAGTTACTTATTCTGCTTCTCGTAAAAGTAATTAGTCGCTTCTACAAATCCATCAACACTACCACAGTCAAACCTTTTACCATCAAACTTATATGCGAGGACTTTACCCTGTTTAGCTAAAGTTAAAAGTGCGTCAGTTATCTGAATCTCTCCACCTTTTCCCGGTGGTGTTTGTTCAATGACGTCAAATATTTCTGGTGTTAGAATGTATCTACCTATGATTGCTAAGTTAGATGGGGCATCTTTAGGATCTGGTTTTTCTACCATGTTATTTACTTTAAAAAGATTAGATTCTATCTCTTCTCCAGCGATTACACCATATTTGTTTGTATGCTCTTTAGGTATCTCTTCAATGGCCACTATACAACAGTCAGGGTGTTTTTCATATATCTCTGTCATTTGAGTAAGAACTGCCTTGCTGTCGTTGTCACATAAATCATCCGCAAGGATTACGGCAAATGGTTCATCTCCTATAAGAGTCTTTCCAGTGAGAATTGCATGACCAAGACCTTTCATCTCTACCTGTCTTGTGTAAGAAAATGTACACTTATTTATAACGCTTCTAATTTCTGTAAGATAGTGCTCTTTTGGTGTATCTTTGATTTGATGTTCAAGTTCATAAGAGATGTCAAAATGATCTTCTATGCTGCGTTTACCACGTCCAGTAACTATAGCCATAGTACTCATTCCAGCTTCTATGGCTTCTTCAATGCCATACTGAAGTAGTGGTTTAGTAAGTACGGGTAACATCTCTTTAGGGATTGCTTTAGTAGCAGGTAAGAATCTTGTTCCGTAACCTGCAGCTGGGAATAGGCACTTTTTTATCTGTTTTGTCATTTATTTGTATCCAATTATATTATTAATATTTATAAGTAATTCTATCTAAAAAATTCTTAAATAGTTAAAGTCCAGGGGCTTTCCACATACTCGTTGTAATGTTTTCATCTACAAGTTTTAACTGTACTTCATAAGCTCTCTGCCACTTCAGTTTTATCGCGTCATAAAGTTTTTTATTTTCCATGTTTGGTTCATAAATTTTATCCCACTCTACCCACTTTTGTGAGGCTTCTTCTAAACTCGAGTAAATTCCACAGCCAACACTAGCAGCCATAGCGGCACCTAAAGCGGTTGCTTCTTTAACCACAGGTACCTTTACTCTGTATCCTGTAACATCAGAAAGTATCTGGCACCATAAAGTACCCTTACTCGCTCCACCCGCAAAGACGACTTCTTCTATCTCTACAGCACTAAATTTTTTAATATTTTCTAGGTTTATACTTGAAACTATGGCTGCGTTTTCTTGTAGACTTCTAAACATAGAAGCACGATTACAAACTTCTGGATCTATAGAAAGATTTAAAAAGCTCGGTGCCCCGTGGTACCACTTAGCATACTTCATTGAGTCTGAAAATATTGGCATTATGCCATGAGAACCAACTGGAACTTTCGAGGCTTTTTCTTCTAGAATAGCATATACATCTATGCCTCGCTCTTTTGCTTCAAGTTTTTCCATATCGCAAAATGCATCTCGAAACCATCGCATAACAAGCCCTGAAAAAAATGTTATTCCCTCAGCTTGTGAGAGTCCATTCACAACATGAGGGTTTACTCTTATACTCATGTCTTTTGGTACTTCTGTCTCACTTGGTATATTTACAACCTGTTGCCAAAACGAGCCACCAAGAACTGCAACTTGACCAGCCTTTACAACACCAAGCCCAGCAGCACCAAGCTGAACATCTCCACCACCCATAACAACTTGAGTCTTTTCATTTAGACCTGTTTCTTTTGCGGCTTTTGTCGTTACATATCCCATAGGGGTTCCAACTTCTAAAACAGGAGGAAAAATGTTGTCTTTTAACCCTACTTTAGTAGCCATACCTTTTACCCAGTCGCGTTTACTTAGGCTAAATATACCTGTAGTTCCACCATTACTCGGGTCACTTGCAATCACTCCACTCAATCGTGCTAGGATCCAGTCACCTATCATAGAAATACTTGCAACTTTTTCATAGATTTCTGGTCTATTTTTCTTTAACCACATCAAACGCGGCAGTGCTCCAAGAGCAAATGTTTGTCCACTCATTTGATAAAACTCTTCTTCTATACCTTCGAAGTTCGCTTTTAACTCTTTTACTTCTGCGCTAGCTCTCGCATCTACGTTTGCAACACCCCAAAGTTCGTTACCATCTTTATCATAAAGAACAATACCTTCTCTCATACTTGTTGCACTTAGAGCTAAAATATCTACTGCATTTATGCCTGCATTGAGTATAGATTTTTTAACACACTCACAAACTAGAGTCCAGTTCTTAGAAAAATCAAAACTCATAGAGTTTGGGATGCCTTCTTCTTCTAAATGTGTCCACTCTTGTTGCGCTACACCGAGTTGATTACCTTTGGTATCAAAGATTACAGCTCTTACACTGCCTGTACCTGCATCAATTGCCATTACATAAGACATCTTTACTTCTTCAACTTCGCTTGTTCTAGTTCCCAGTACTCCATTTCAAAACTATCTTTGAGACTTATACTTTTATATCCACCAAGCTTATCTGCTCTCAAGACTGCTTTCATCGTATGTTCAACTATATCATTCACAATAGCTGCTTCTTTTTTATTTCTTCCAAAACTAATAACTGCAATATTTTTAATAATCATGTAGTTAGGAGTTGCGTTTAACATAATTTCATCAGTAGCAAATGACTCAAAGTATTTTTTATACTCGAGTCTATACTTCTCTAATCCACCCTCTAAATCTGTATCTTCCATGATAAGTGGTATGCGTTTAGTTCGTATAATATGTTCAGGAGTCAAAACACCACGAGATGCAAACTCCCTAAGATTTTCTGACGAAGCATAGTGAACTGCTAATGGTGTTTGGTTAATGTTTATTGAAACATCATAACCTTTTACTTCTGAGAGAACTTTGCTAATTTTAGACATATCACATTGACTACTACTATGGCTACTCTTTATGTTTAAAGAAGCATTTTCTTTTAAAAAATCTTCTGCTAAACTCACTGCATTTATCATCTTGTCATAAGATTTCTTAGCATCATTATCAAAAGTAAAAATTCCGTGGTTATGTAAAATGATTCCATCTATTGAGTCCCAGTTTAAATCCTTAGTTAACTCATAAATTGTATGAGCTAAAATAAATCCTGGCATAACATAGGGAACTATTAAAAAGTTAGGAAAAACTTTCTCTATGTTTTCTAAGCCTCTTTCACAATTAGACATTGTTACCACTGCATCAGCATGTGTATGGTCTACAAACTTATAAGGAATAAGTGCATGAAGAATCGCTTCAACTGATGGGTTTGGTGCAGATTTATCTGTCATTGCAGCCTTTTGTCCACTTACCATCTCTGAGTCACTAAGGTTTTCTTTTTTAGCCATTTCTAATAGTGTTTTCATCTTCACAGAAGCAAAACCCTCTGCTTTAATGCTAACAAGATCCCAACCACTTCCCTTTACAAGAAGTACATCTTCGCCATTTTCAACACTCTTAACCGAAGTGTTTCCTCCACCATGAAGTACAAGTTCATCGCTTTTACCTAAAAGATTTGAAGTATAGACACGAAGGTCAAAATCATTTTCACATTTTTGTGCTTTTTTATCATTCCATAAATTTTTCATTTTTTATCCTAGAACTTCTAATTCATCACTATATTTGTCATTACAAAAAGGCTCATATGAAGACTTGTATACTCTATAGTGTTCTGATGCTTTATGCCCATCCAATGCTGTTTCATTTTCCCATGTTTCTACTGCCATAAATCTTTTTCTATCATTTTCATACTGAAATATTTCATAAAAAAGACATCCTGTTTCTGCTTTACTAGGTATTACCATAGCACAAAGCAACTCTTTCATTTTTACTTCACTACCCTCTTTCGCTATAAATGTTACACTTTTTGTAATTGTCATATTTTCTCACTTTTAATTATTTGTTTTAATTGTTTTAATTTAAGTGATTATATCAAGATTAAAATAACTATACTATAATGAATAAAAATATTCACAAAAGAGCATTATGAATTTACTAATAGAAATAGAAGATGTAATAGAAAATAATGGTTCAGATTTTGAATTATCTAAACTTTTTAAACAGTATATAAAAGAGTATAAAGATTCTCTTGGCGAACTTTTCAAAGAAAACCAAGGGAAGGACTTTCTTGTACGACATACAAAAAAACTTGACTCCATAATCTCTCTTATGTATAAAACAGTACTAAGGCGTACGTTTGGAAACTATATGCCTATGCGAAGTTCTATCCCTATAGCTATCGTTGCACTTGGGAGTTACGGGCGAGAGCAGTTAGCTGTTCATAGTGACATCGACCTTCTCATAGTCTATAAAAAAGTAGATGGTTATAACAGTGAACTCATTATAGAAAAACTCTTTTATCTTGCACTTGATGCTGGCATGAAACTAGGACATCGTGTACATGAAGTAAGTGATCTTTTTAAGGCAAGTGGAGAGGACATCACCATTAGAACTGCGCTTATGGAGTCGCGTTTAATAGAAGGTTCTCCTTTTACCTGGCATGCAACACAAAGAGAATTAAACAAAATACGCTTATTTGAGCAAAAAGAATTTCTTATCGCCAAAATTGACGAGTCGCGTTTAAGAAGAAAAAAACATCCAAATTCTATGCAACCAAATATAAAAGAGAGTGTGGGAGGACTTCGTGATGCTCACCTACTTTTTTGGATTGCAAATACTATTTATGGGGTTAATAAGCTCAGAGACTTAAGTGGGAATGTTTTTTCTGAAGATGAGTATAAAGAGTATAGAGTAGCCCTTGAACTACTGTTTCGTGTTAGAAGTGCCTTGCATCTTATAACTGATAAACAAGAGGATAGACTTCTTCTAGAACATATTCCAGGAGTGAGTAAAATTCTCGGGTTTAAAGATCAAAAGAAGATGGCGGCTAAGGTACTTCAAGCGCAGTGGCGAATAAACAACTTTACCCAAATCTTTGCAAAAAAGATGATGCGTTCATTCCTTGTTGATAAAAGTTATATCAAAAAATTTAGAGATAACCGTCTAGCAAAAGGAATATATGAAATAGACAATAGACTTTTTGCCTCATATAACCTCAAACCACAACCAATAAACAATCTCCTAGAACTTTTAATCTCACTCGAAGATAAGGATCATAAATATGATGCTGGTTTTCTTTACCAAGTTACATATGTAGATATATCGCATCCACTCAAGGCTAAGACATATGCTCTTATTAAAAAGCTTTTACAAAAAGAACATATTTACTCATTTTTAAAACTCTTTTACGATGCTGGAATTTTACATGAGCTCTTTTCAAATTTTAGAAAAGTCATGCACCTTCCACAGTTTGATGGTTACCATCACTATCCTGTAGATATACATTCTATTAAATGTATTGAGGCACTTGAAAACATCAAAGAACCTTTTATAAAAATACTTTTTAATATGTTAAGTAGCGAAGAAAAGCTACTATTAAAAGCCGTCACCCTCTTTCATGACACAGGAAAAGGTCGTAAACAAGACCATTGTGAAGTTGGGGCAAAACTCATAGTTCAGTTTGCTAAAAACATCAAACTCTCACACGAGGCAACAAAAAGGGCTGTCATACTTGTAAGACATCATATTCTTATGAGTGGGGTTGCGTTTAAAGAAAATATTCATAATGAAAAGACTCTTTATAGATTTATGTCCAAAGTAGAAGATGTGAAAAATCTCAACCTTCTGTATATTTTAACCTACGCGGATATTAACGGTGTGGGAGGAGATACTTACAACTCTTTTAATTCTAAACTACTCAAAGACTTGTATATTAGTGCCTTGGAAGTAGCACAAAATAGCAACCGGATAACAGATGCTAAAAAACGCCTTACCATAGAAAATCGAGTTAAAAATCTTAATGACTTCAAAACTTTACCTCGTACTTTCTCAAAAAAAATAATCTCCGTAGAGTCAAATCTCTTTTTCTTTAAACATACACCGCAAGACATTCTAGAGATTGCAAAAAAAGCTAAAGAGACACAGAAATATAGTTTTACTACAAAAAATGAAAAGTCTTTATCTATAGAAATATACAGAAAAATTCCTCTAAATATTGGTTTTCTACTTGCTTCATTATCTCATCTTGACGTTGCATCAATGGAAATATTTACCCTTTTTGATGGGATAAAATACTTTAAAATTGAGTTCATTCAAAATGTTAAAGGCAGTGAGTTAGTAGAAGTTCAAGAGATTATAGATGCTGCGTTTGATATGGAGAGGGTTGTTACACTCAAAGCGGTAAATATTAAACGCGAAGAGATAAATGTGGATTGTAATCATTCTCTTACACATGCTGAAATAACAATTCATACTTCAAATCAACTTGGCCTACTTGCTTATGTGATGCACTGTTTTGAAGAATTAAAAATCAACATTATTACTGCAAAAATACACTCAAGTAAATATAAGGTCAGAGATAGCTTTTTAATGGACAAACAAAATGATATATGTAATAATGTCGAAGATATTTATGCTATGTTATCAAAATAGAATTATTGAGGGGTTTATATGTGCGGAATTGTAGGTTACTTAGGTCAAAAAGACACTAAAGACATTTTACTTGGAGGGCTTAAAGAGTTAGAATACCGTGGGTACGATTCCGCTGGAATAGCAGTACTCCAAGAGGGTAATTTCCATAGTTACAAAGCTACTGGTAAACTCGTAAATTTAGAAGAAAAAACACAAGACTTTATAACTAATGGCTTTGCCATTGGTATTGGTCATACTAGATGGGCAACACATGGAAAACCAACGGAGCTTAATGCTCATCCTCATGTTGGAGAAAGTTCTTATGTTGTGCATAATGGTATCATAGAAAACTATGCTGATTTAAAAAAAGAACTTATAGCAGATGGTGTTAAGTTTTTAAGTCAAACAGATACAGAAGTTATAGTGCATCAGTTTGAAAAAAACCTCAAAACTTCAGACTCTAGTTTTGAAGCCTTTAAAAAAACAATCTCTCAGCTTCAAGGTGCCTATGCCATTTTACTTGTGACTAAAGGTGAAGATGAGACTATATTTTTTGCTAAACATGGTTCACCCATGCTTGTTGGTATAAACGCAGAAAATGAAAAGTACTTTGCTTCTTCTGACACTCCTCTAATAGGTCACTGTAGTGATGTAAACTACTTTGAAGATGGAGACTATGGATATGTTACACCAGTAGGTCTTGCTATATTTGATAAGAACAATAAAGTGCAAAAACCAAATTTCTCTAAACTCACACAAAATAAACTCTCTGCACAAAAAGATGGCTTTCGTTTCTTCATGGAAAAAGAGATTTATGAGCAAGGTGATGTAATAGCAGATACTTTAATGGGACGTTTAAGCGATGAAGAAATACTCTTTGAAGAATTAGACACTACTCTTTTTAAAGGTATAAATGAGATAAAACTTTGTGCTTGTGGTACTTCCTATCACTCAGCACTTACAGCAACATATCTTTTTGAACGCTATGCAAAAATAAAAACTACCATAGAAGTAGCTTCAGAATTTAGATACCGTTCTCCTATAATGAGTAAAGATACCCTCTTTGTTGTCATAAGTCAAAGTGGTGAGACAGCAGATACTCTTGAAACACTCAAGATGGCAAAAAAAGCTGGTCTTAAAACTCTTGTCATCTGTAATGTAGATAACTCGTCGATGGTACGTTTAGCTGATGCTTGTATACTTACTCGTGCTGGAGTTGAAAAAGGTGTCGCTTCTACCAAAGCATTTGCTACACAAGTAACTGTATTTTGGATGCTGAGTCTTTATGTTGGTAAACTTAAAGATACTATGAGTACACAAGAAATAGCAAAACAGATAGCTCTTCTTCGTGAAGTTCCTGGCGCATGTAAAGTGACAGATAACCTTCATGAACGCATTAAAAGATTATCTAAACGCTATCTTCATGGTCATGGTTTTTTCTTTATAGGTCGTGATGTTTTTTATCCACTTGCTCTTGAAGGTGCTTTAAAACTAAAAGAGATAAGTTACCTTCATGCTGAAGGTTACCCAAGTGGAGAGATGAAGCACGGGCCAATAGCCCTCGCCGATCCTGAACTTTTTACCATTGCCCTACTTCCTCAACATCTCTTATATGAAAAAGCAAAATCAAACGTAGAAGAGTTAAGTGCAAGAGATAGTACTATATGTGCTATTAGTGCAATAGAGTTTGACAAGGCGGATGATTTTATAGCTATAAATGAATGTAAAGACTATATGTTAGAATTTTTTGAGATGATGGTTGTTCTTCAAGTACTTTCACTTGAGATATCAGTGCGTTTAGGAAATGATGTAGATATGCCAAGAAACTTAGCAAAAAGTGTAACAGTAGAGTAAAATTTTCTCTCATAAAGAGAGAAAATTAGACATAAAAAAAGGCTCAGTGAAAAATCACCGAGCCTTAAAGGATAACTACAGGTTGCAGATGTCTAGTGACATCCACATCCTGTTCCACAGCTTTCGCCCTCAGGTTCTTTAGCTGGAGCAGGAGCAGCTGCAGTAGAACATGCAGATACACCTGGAGGAGTTGTTGGCTGAACGCCTTTGTTATCAACACCACCATTTGCGTTTATCTCTTCAATAGTTGCCCAAATAGAAGCAGCCGCTTGAGCAAAACGCTTAGCAGATTCAGATGATGGGTTAGAGAAAGTAACTGGTTTACCCTCGTCTCCACCTGTTCTGATTCCTGGTTCTATTGGAATTTCAGCAATAATTTTAGTATCGAATTCATCTGCCATTGGCTGAGATGTTCCTTTACCAAAAATATCGTACTCAACACCAGTATCTGGTGCAATAAATCCACTCATATTCTCAACAATTCCAGCAAGAGGAATATTAAGCTTTTTGAACATGTTCAATGAACGACGTGAGTCATCTAAAGAAACTGCTTGTGGAGTAGTTACCGTAAGACCTGCAGTTACAGGAACAGCTTGAGCTAATGAAAGCTGAGCATCACCAGTTCCTGGAGGCATGTCGATAACTAAACAATCTAACTCTGACCATAAGATGTCACGTAAGAACTGCTCAATAGCTTTCATGATCATAGCTCCACGCCAGATAAGTGCTTGACCTTCATCCATTAGTGAACCCATAGACATAACTTCAATTCCGTAAGCTTTTAAAGGCATTACTTTATTTCCAGTTACTTCTGGTTTAACACCATCAAGACCCATCATACGAGGAGCATTTGGACCATAAATATCTGCATCTAAAAGACCAACTTTAAGTCCTTGAGCAGCTAGAGCGATAGCTATATTTACTGATGTAGTTGACTTTCCAACTCCACCTTTTCCAGAACTTATCATTAAAAAGTTTTTCACTTGTGGTGCTAAGTTTTTACCTTGAGAAGAAGACTCTTTTGGCATTTGTGGAGCTTTAATGTTACAGTTAACATTTGTAGCACCTTCTGCCTTAAGAGCTGCAGTTGACTCATCTTTAATCTGCCCAGCAACTTCTGCTGCACTTGATGTAATGTCACATGTGAAAGAAACATCAGTTCCATTTATTACTATATTATTAACAAAACCAAAAGTAACGATATCTTTAGTAAAACCTGGATACATTACTTTTGAAAGTGCTGTTTTTACAATTTCTTCAGTCATTTGTTATTTTTTCCTTTATAAATTTTATATTTTTGAACTATATCGTATTTAAATAAGACAAAAATTGTCTTATTTAAAAAGCTCTATCATTTAAGTTCTAGTTTATGCTAAAGCAGCTGCTTCTCCAGCTTCTTCTTTAGCTTTTGACTCGTCAATAATTCTTTGGATTCCTTCAGGATTATCCATAATTTCTTGAGTAATTTTGTAAGAACAAAATTTTGGTCCACACATAGAACAAAACTCTGCTTCTTTAAATACATCTTGTGGAAGAGTTTCATCGTGATACTCACGAGCTCTATCACCATCTAATGATAATTCAAACTGCTTTTCCCAGTCAAATGTATAACGTGCATCACTCATAGCATCATCAACATCTCTAGCACCTTTACGACCTCTAGCAATGTCTGCCGCATGAGCTGCAATTTTGTAAGCAATGATTCCTTCACGAACATCATCAGCATTTGGAAGACCTAAGTGCTCTTTTGGTGTAACATAACAAAGCATTGCTGCTCCATGCCAACCACCTACAGCTGCACCGATAGCAGAAGAGATATGATCATATCCAGCTGCAATATCAGTAACTAGGGGGCCTAGAATATAAAAAGGAGCTTCGTGACAAAGTTCTCTTTGAATTTTCATGTTACGTTCGATTTGATTAATAGGAACGTGACCTGGTCCCTCAACCATAACTTGAACATCTCTTTCCCAAGCTCTTAATGTAAGATCACCAAGAACCTTTAGTTCACCTAGTTGTGCCGCATCAGAAGCATCAGCTAAACAACCAGGACGGAGAGAATCTCCAAGAGATAAAGAAACATCATATTTAGCACAGATATCTAAGATCTCATCAAATGCTGTATAAAAAGGATTTTCTCTATGGTAATGCATCATCCATGCAGCCATTAAAGAACCACCACGAGATACGATTCCCATTTTACGTTTTGCAATATTTGGCATTGTCTCAAGTAAGAAACCTGCGTGAATTGTAAAGTATGAAACACCTTGCTTAGCTTGACGCTCTAAAACATCTAGCATTACTTCTATAGTTAAGTCCTCTATCTTGTTGCCAACATCATGAAGAATTTGGTAAATAGGCACAGTCCCTATAGGTATAACAGAAGCATTAATAACTGCTTTACGGATTTCATCTAAATCTCCACCTGTTGAAAGGTCCATAGCTGTATCTGCTTTATACTTTTGAGAAACTTTCATCTTCTCAACTTCGTCTTCAATGTCCGCTGCTATTGCAGATGAACCGATGTTAGCATTTATCTTACATTTAGATGCAATACCAATAGCCATTGGCTCTAAAGTTTCGTGCATTACATTTGCAGGAATAATCATACGTCCACGTGCAACTTCACTACGAACTAGTTCAGGAGAAAGATCTTCTATCTTAGCAACATACTCCATTTCACCTGTAATAATACCTTTCTTTGCATAAAACATTTGTGTACGTACCGGGTCGTTTTCACGTTCTTTTAACCATGTAGCTCTCATAATCTCTCCTTGAATATTTAATTAAAATAGTTTCTATAATGGCAATATAATCAAATAAAGTTAATCTAAGCTAAAAATCCATTATTAAGTTAAGGATTAAACCTAAAAAATCATCTAAGGTGTATTAAAACATAAGATATATATCAAGATTATTAAAAGAAAGATAGTGTATAATTTCGTAACACTTTATTTATGAGGAGGCAGTTTGTCTGATTTAACTCTTATACTACTGTCTGCTGGTAGTTCTAGCCGTTTTGGGCTAGATGTAAAAAAACATTGGCTGAGAATAGAGCATCAACCACTGTGGAATTTTGTAGCACATAGGCTACAAAAAAGTAAATTCTTTGTAAATGTAATAATTGTCGCCTCTAAAGATGAAATCTCATTTATGAAAAACTATGCTGAGTATACTTTTGTTACAGGTGGTAAGTCGCGACAAGAATCTTTAAGTAATGCAATGGAAGTCGTGAAGAGTGAATTTGTCTTAGTAAGTGATATCGCTCGGGCTTGTATTGGTGAGGATTTTCTAGAGAGAATTATCGCTTTAAAAGGCAAGAGTGATTGTATTGTCCCCTTTCTGAAAGTCACAGATACTATAGTATATGAAGACGAAACTATTGACAGAGAAAAAGTCAAGAGAATTCAAACTCCACAACTTTCTCGTAGTGATATATTAAGAAAAGCACTTCAAACAGAGACTGAGTATACAGATGAAAGCAGTGCTATCGTTGCATTTGGTGGAACTCGAGAGTTTATTTTAGGTGAAGAGTCTGCTCATAAGATTACTTATGTAAATGACTTAAACCTTATGCCTTGTCTTAAAGCACCAGTGGACGACACACTCAGTGGTAATGGATTTGATGTTCATGCATTTGAAGATGGTGGCCAAATGTGGTTAGGTGGTGTCAAAATAGACTCTGAGTTTAGTTTTAAAGCTCATAGTGATGGAGATGTAGCACTACACTCACTCATTGATGCACTTTTAGGAGCTGCAGGAATGGGAGACATCGGAATGATGTTCCCTGACAACGATGATGAGTACAAGGGAATAGACTCTAAAGAACTTCTCAAAAGAGTTGTGAGTAAGATTTATAACTTTGGTTTTATTATCGTCAATGTAGACATCACAATAGCTGCACAAAAACCAAGAATCGGTCAGTATAAGCTTGAGATGCGAAGAGTAATAGCAGATATACTTAATATAGATGCTGCACGTGTCAATGTAAAAGCAACAACAACAGAAAAACTCGGTTTTATAGGTAGAGAAGAAGGTGTTGGGGTAACGGCTAATGCAAACTTGAAATATTTTAACTGGAAAACAATAGGATAATATGAAAATACTAATAATTGAAAACGAAATTTACTTAGCACAAAGTATAGCTACAAAACTAGGTGAACTTGGACATGTATGTGAAATGTGTACCTCTACAAAAGATGCTATAAGAAGTAATAACTATGATGTTGTCCTTCTATCAACAAACATTAATGGGCAAGACTTCAACCCTGTTATAGAAACTTTTAAAAGTTCTATTGTTATCTTAATGGTTTCATATATATCTAATGACACTGTGTCCAAACCTTTAGCTTCAGGAGCAAAAGATTATATTTTAAAACCATTTATGATAGAAGAGTTAATTCGTAAAATTAATCACTATCAAGATTATGAAAAACTCAAACGTCGAAATACAGCTTATGAGAAATATCTCAACCATTCTTTTACAAATGCAATGCATGATAATAGTTTTACAAATATTGCTCTTCCACTTTTCATATCTTCAAGTTTTCAAAAATATGCTGATGCATTTGCATTTGAGTATGCTCAGAAAAAAGATATACCTATAAACTTTTTAACATTAAGTGATTCAAAAAGCTTAAATGAAATAAAAAACATTCCTCAAAATAGTCTTATATATGTTATAGATTATCAAGTACTCAAAAAGGGTGATAAAAAAAGTTTTTGTGAATTAATTGTAGGTAGAAATATTATTATATCTAGTACGGATAAAATAGAAGACATAGAACATCCAATACTAGAACTAGAAAATGAAAACAACATTTTTGACAAGGGAGAGATACTTCCCATTGAAGACTATGTTAAGTTTATAATTTTAAACTATCAAGATAAATATCCAGATACAGAACTTTCTAAAAAACTAGGAATAAGCCGTAAAAGCTTATGGGAAAAGCGCAAAAAATATGACATCATCAAGAAAAAATAAAACTATCTTTATAGATAGAGAAGCAACTTCTGCACTAAAACTAGTTGCTGATTCTCTTCTCCTCCCTGTAACCAAACTGATGTCGGAGTCTGACTCTATAGAAGTACTCAAAACAGGACTTCTCAACTCAAAATCATTTCCATTTTCTTTTCTCTTAGCACCCTCAGGTAAAAAAAATGTAGAGGTTATTCAATCTTTGGAGATTGGTGAAGAGATTTCTCTTATCTGTGAGGATGAGGAATTTGCAACACTTATAGTTAATGAAACTTTCGAGGTAAGTCCCAATGACAGAGTCAGACTTATCTATGGAACGGATGATCAAACACACCCTGGTGTTATGCAAACGATGAAGCGCTTTGGTTCATTTGCAATTTGTGGGGAGTATACACTTACTAATGCAGAAGAAAACCAAAACAAGCTCACAATACAACAGGCTAAAGAAAGAATAGATGCTAAACATGTAAGTTCTCTCGTAATGTCGGCTAATCCTCTTCACCGTGGACACGAACGTCTCATTCGTCAGACACTAGACAATACAGACCTCTTAGTTATCTTTTTACTCAAACCATATAATAGCGACAACATTAGTTTTGAGATAAGAAAAGAGTCACTCGAGTACTTTATAAACAACTACCTTACAAAGAACCGCGTTATTATCGTACCTTTAGAAAATAGTTATGTTTTTGCTGGTCATAATGAAATCATCATTGATGCCATGATTGCAAATAACTATGGCTGTGATAGACTTACCATTGGACGGAACCATTCTGGTCTTGGTATGTTTTCTGACGCCAACTCAAACAAGTCTATTGTTGATAATATAACAAGTATAGACATTGAGATAAATATTGCAAGTGAATATGTTTACTGTGACTTATGTACAACTCTTGTAAGTAAGAACACTTGTCCTCATGGTCAACACCATCAAATTTCTTACCATTCAGACTCCATTCTAGCACTCCTTGAAGCAGGTCTACTCCCTCCAGCCGTTCTCATAAGAAAAGAAATTTCAGCACTCCTGCTTTCTAAGCTTTATCCTAATAGATTTAAAAATTTAGAAAAGCTCTACTATGATACTTTTGCGACAAAAGGACTTCTTGAGGAACATAATGAGAAAGACTTTTACCTTGAACTTATGAAGTTATATAAAACAGCTTCTCTTACTTAGGAATATTTATGAATTACTTTTTTATCACACTTTTTTACTCAGGTCTTGCTCCAAAAGCTCCAGGAACTATTGGTACACTTGTCGCTTTTCCTCTTGGACTTTTCATACTCATCTACCTTGATGCTTCAACACTTTTTCTAGCCACTCTACTCATCACTCTAGTAGCTATAAAGTCTATAAATAAGTATGAACTCGAAACTGGTAGTCATGATGATAAACGCATAGTAATTGATGAACTAGTTGGTATGTGGTTTGCATTAAGCATAGCTCCAGCTATTGGTGTAACATTTGAAGAAATTTCAGACCTTAGTAATGGATTTTTAATCCAAGCCCTTTTATCTTTTGCACTCTTTAGATATTTTGATATAGCTAAACCATCTATTATCGGAAGAATTGACCGTGATGCCAAAGGTGGTATTGGAGTTATGGGTGACGATATTGTTGCAGGATTTGCAGCGGGAATCGCTAGTTCTTCTTTATGGCAAGGCTATTTCTACCTGCAAACTTTTATCTAAGCAGTTTAGTAACTATACATATCATCTTTAGAGATGACTCGTATCATATTTGTAGAGCCTGTTTTTCCAATGGGATCACCTGCTGTTAAGATATAACTATATTTTTTCTTAACAGCACCACTTTTTAAACCTCGTATCATCAAAGAATCAAGTATCATTTCTAAACTCTCTTTTCTCACTGACATCAGAGGTATCACCCCCCAAATTAAAGTCATTTGACCTCGTGTTTGAGAATCATGAGTGATTGCATAAATGGTCTTTTTTGGTCTATATCGTGCTAGTTTTCTAGTCGAAGCGCCTGAAGATGTAATAGAAAATATTCCCTTTGTATCCAAGTCACATGAAAGTCTTACAGCGGACTCATTAATTGTGTCTCCACTATCTTTTATAGTAAACTCCCCTAGTTTATAGTAAGCATACCTTTTTTCTGTTTCTTGTATAGTATTTACCATCGTCTCTACTGCTAAAACTGGATAATCACCTACAGCACTCTCTTCTGAGAGCATTACTGCGTCAGTTCCATCCATAACAGCATTTGCTATGTCACTTATTTCAGCTCGTGTTGCTCTTTGGTTAGTTGTCATGGTAAGTAGCATTTGAGTTGCAGTTATAACTGGTATGGAAGCTTCATTTGCTTTATGAATAAGCATTTTTTGTATGTTAGGTACTTCATAGTATGGTACTTCTATTCCAAGGTCTCCACGGGCAACCATAAGTCCATCGCTTACTTGTATAATTTCATCTATATTTTGGACTGCATCAAATTTTTCTATTTTAGCTATGAGATGTTGAGTGCCACCGAGCGCAGTTACAATTTCTCTAGCCTTGCGCATATCTTGTGCACTTTGTACAAATGATATAGCCATAAAGTCCACACCATTCTTAACACCCCAAGCGATGTCATCTCTATCTTTCCCAGTTAAAACATCTACACCAAGTTTTGTATTTGGGAAATTAACACCTTTTTTCGAAGAAAGTATTCCTCTATTTTCGACAAGAACTTTAACACTATTTCCATCCAATGAAATAACTTTTGTTCTGATAATACCATCGTATAAATAGATATAATCATCAACCTTCAATTGTTCAAGAACTTCAGGATAGTTGATAGAAACTCTATAACTACTAGGAGATAGTTGCTCACCAACAATACTCTCTTCAACAAAGGTAATTTCATTGCCCTCAAAGAGTTCAAAATTATGAGAAAGGTTCCCTATTCTAATTTTTGGTCCGCTTATATCTTGTAAAATGCCGACAACTAAGTTTGTCTGCTCCATTGCAATTCTAATGTTTTGTAAAACTCTAAGGTGTTGTTCGTGAGTTCCGTGGCTGAAGTTAAGGCGAAAGAGATTTACGCCAGCTCTAATAAGTGCCACCAACATCTCTAAAGAGTCCGAAGCTGGACCTACGGTGGCAAGGATTTTAGTTCTTTTTTTCATCTATAATAACTCCCTGTAATTGGGTCAATTTTATAGATTATACCATTAATGGATCAGAAGTCGCTTCTATCTCTTCAAATTCTGCAATGATTGTTGTAAACATTTTTATATTTTTTTTCGCTTTTGCTATATTACTATCAAAAATGGCTTTTGATGCAGGAAAAGCATCTCCTAATTCTGTATAGATTAAAATACGTCCATTTATATGCTTCTCTATCTCAGTAAAAGCATCTGTTAAGTATGTCTTTTTTGTAGTATGTCTAAAAAGAGCTCGTACCATTTTAATACGCTCTTTAATAGGAATAGACTCATCAATAGCCGTTGCAATTCTTTTTATATCTATACGAGAAAGATAAACACCACTAATAGCAGGTGAAAGTAGTTTTGCTGTAAGTGCATCAACAAACTGAGGTACGGGCTCATCATCTGTTTGATCTCCTGCATCTCTATTTTCAACTATGTTACCATCTTCATCTGTAACACATTCGTTTTTTACAAACTTATCAAACTCTGCTCTTAAATCGCTAATATTGTCATTTTCCATACTATTATTCCTTGTGTTTATTTTTTTGTTATTTCTATATATGCTTTATTTGTAAGTTTGTCAATAATGTCATCATAACTTACATACTCTGCGTTTAAGTCTATGGCTCTTTGTTTCAAAGCTGAAAACTCTTTGTTATTTTTCATATCCATAGAAACTTTTGGCAACTTATCTATCATAGTTAAATGAGTCATCTCTGAAAAATCAAGTACAAGATCAAACATAGACATGTCTATACTCATATCTCTTGCTATTCTATTTATATCTGCATCTTTAAGTTCTACTTCGGCTGTAAAACTCATAAGTTCCTCAAGATTTTCATTATAATAACTAACATCAAATCCACAAGCCATAAATGCAAAAGCTTTTGCATAATGATTTACACCGATGATAGCTACCTTCAGAGCACCTATGTCTTTTAAATGTTCAGTTAACACTCTCAAACTAAAGATATCACCGCGAAGTGTTTCACCCTCTTTATAGATGATGTCACACATTCCACTGCGTTTAACCAAACTAGATGCATTATCGAGTATCTCTACGACTTGGGAGACATACTCACTTGAAATAACAGATCCATTAACATGAGACTTTTTCATATTACTCACAGTAAAATACAAATCGTCTTCACGAATGTTCATAGGAATCATCATTACATCATCACTATTGTCTTTAAACTTTTTATTCATAATGGCAGAAAAGCGACTAGCACCTGCTGATTCACCTATAAAACCAAATAATCTCGTCTGCTTTGAGATTTGGTTGTCATCATTCATCATTGTATATTATCCTTATTTAACACCGACTATACCCCATAGTTCTCGTGCTTCTTCTTCTTCACATTTACATCTATAACAGACTTTATCTTCTGTGTTTGTACTAAAAACAACATCACATTCATCACAACGACGTACATGAAACTTAACAAGACTCTGTACTGTTGGAGTAAAAAACTCTTTGATGTCGTAAGAAGTTGAAAGAGTAAGTGCATCTGGTTCACATACATCATGACAGATATGACACTTTATACAAAGAAAAGGGTCAAACTCTATCTTTGAATTTTTCGTATCAGATGTAAGAGCTGCAGTTGGACAAACGCGGTAACACATTTGACATGCCGTACATAATTCTTCATTCATCAATTTTTGTGAAGTAAATGAAACTTCTGTTGCATCTACTACATGAAACTGTGAAGGTTTTTCAACTCTTTTTATCGCCGTGAAAAATATTTTTCTTCGATCAGGAATTGTCTTTTTTCTTAGAAGTGCAATATCTTTGTTCTCTAAACTATGTTCAACGAGTTCGTCACCAGCTTTTTGAACTTCGTCTTCAAAGTTTTTCTTTACTTTAGCGACTGTTTGAAGATTGACCGCATTTAAAAAGTCGCGTCTTCCGCTCTCTTTATTTTCACTCTCATAACAAAGATTTTCAAGCTTAATAGTTGCCGTATTTTCCATTGCGTCTAAAAGATAAGTCGCTTCTTCATAGTTACTCATTATCTGCTTATGACATGTATGTGCAATGTCACATCCATCACAATAACCCATGTCAAAAACAATCTCTTTTTTCAAAACTGCTAAAGAGATAATATGCTCAATGCTCAGTACTGAAATACAAGGAACATTTTTTCTACATGAGAGAAGATTATCTTCTGCTTCTGCAAAGTCAAAGAAAAAGTTTGTAGAGTTAAACTCTTCTAGTTCAAGTGCTTCGCTAGGACATACACCTACACAACCACCACAGGTTACACAAGATGAAAAGTTAATAGAAGGAAGATTTGTATTCTCCCCCATTACTATCGCGTTTGTTGGACAAACCTCTTCACATTTATTACATTCGCTATGAACACTTAAGGAACGAACACAAGAACCTGTACTAAGAGCTATCATTTTATAAACTTAGCTCTTTTGTAAGATATTCATTATCACTTAAAATAAACTCTAGTGCCATCTCTGCACCATCATAATAAAGCGGTGTTCTAGACTCATACTTCATATTTATAAGATAAAGTGGAGCCCAGTTAAGGAGGTGCTTATTTAAAAACTCATGCTGTGCAGTTTTAAAATCTTTTACTGCTATCATATCTCCATTTTTTTGTGCTTCGAATTCTGCATTTGTAAGATGATGCATAAATTCTAACTCAACGCCAATATGGTCAGATGAAAGTGTACGAGCAGCTTCATAATCTACCATAAAATCATAAGCACTGTATATATCTGTTACAGGATTTGCTCCGCCAGTTTCTATCATCTGATCATCTCTTGTATAAAAAGTTTCATAGGGAATAAGGTGTAAAACAGAAAGGTTAACAAAGTCAGGGTTTAAATACTCTTCTAAAAGCTTTTGTTCTGGAAGTGTGGTAAGAGGTTCCCATTCTTTAAGTGTTGGAAAAAAGTCCAACATTATTTCATCATTTTTAATCATTTTAAGAGTATCAATATCTAACTCTTGAAGCAGTACTCGCGACAAAAGAGCATATATATTCACACGTGATTGTAATTGTTGCATAAATCTTCTTTTATAATAGATTTTTAAAAGCTGATTTTAGCGGAAAAATCTGAATGTATGGTTAATTGTTCACTTGTGTCTCATTATAGATAGAGAGTGAAGGAAAAGCAAATTCTAGAGAATTCTGCTCTAATATAGCCATTAACTTATGCATAACATCTTCTTTTACTATTAACCAGTCTTCCCACATCACTGATTTTGTAAAACAGTAAACAAGTATATTTATACTGGAATCCGAAAATTCATCTAAAAAGACTAAAAGAGTATTTTTTACACCTTCTAAATCATCTTTTGAAACTAATTTTGCCATATGAGCATCAGAATTAATATGTTGATACTTTGTATTTTTAGTGGCAATTCCTGGATGTTTGTCTAACATTTCTCTTATTTGTAGCACAGTATTTTTAATATCTTGACTTTTAGAATCATACTTTACACCAATGCTCATTTTTATTCTACGACCAAGTATTCTTTTATTCCAGTTTTTAACATCTTTAGAGGCAAAAGTACCATTGGGAATAGCAATAAGTGCATTATCAAAAGTTCTCATTGTGGTTACTCGTAAACCTATCTCCACTACCACCCCCTCATGTCCATCTACCGCTATCCAGTCACCTTGAGAGAACACATCGCTAAAAAGGATGGAAAGTGTTCCAAAAAAGTTGCTAATGGTGTCTTTTGCAGCAAATGCAACAGCAAAACCACCTATCCCGAGTCCAGAGAGTACTGCGGTAAGATTGACACCAGCAAAAAATAGCATAATTAACAGACCCAGTATAATAATTACAAAATTTACAATTTTAATTCCAATATTAACCAAGTCGTTTTTAATGCTTCCGTTTCCATAACTTGCTTGTTTTAATTTAATGACGGCAACGGTATTTATCACTTTATAGATAAGAAGAGTAAACACAAATCCATATATTATGTTAAAGATTCTTTCAACACTTCCTAAACTACTAAAATTATTATAAACATTAATAATCATATGAATATTAATGACAATCATTAACTTATCTATTGTTACTTGTATACTTTTAATGACTTCGTGAGAATATTCTTTAAATATATTTATTTTTGGGATATAACGTTCTAGAACTATATTAAATGCTCTTCTAAAGAGATAAATCATAACAATTAAAACTAGAATAATACTAATTTTTATTATATTAAGTCCATATATCTCCAGAAAAGGATTAATCACCTCTACGATGGGAACAGTATTTACAAAAACTACGAAAGAGGCAAGATAATATTTTGAGTATTTATTTAGCCTATACATCGCCCCTTCATAGGTGTATAGATAACTAATTACATCCGCATTTATATCTTTTATTACTTGAAATTCTTCTATATTTTTTTTCACAGCCGTAAATATTTTTGACTCGTCCTCTTGCTTTAGCAAATATGAATAGTCAGCATCATAAAATTCTTGCATAGCCACTTTATTTGTAGTTATGTGCTCATTTAAGCGTTCGCGATACTTTTCTATAGTTGTTTCGTCCAAGCTTACTAGCACATTTCTTATCATTGTATTTTGATTACGAATTAAACTATATGATTTTAAAACAATCTCATCACGAAGAATGGCATACCTGTTTCCAGCTCTTTTATTTATAGCTATTACTTTTTTCAGTGCGATTATTTTTCTCTCAAAATTACTTAAATTTCTTATATAGTTATTTTTATTTATCATCAATTTATTCAAAGTGTTATGAAAAATCTCTTCTTGTTTTTCCACTAACTTTGTCAGCTCTTTTTCTGAAGTATTTAAGTCATTCATGCTTTCTGCAATAAGAATCTGGGAATCAATAAATTCAGAATATTTTACTTCCGCATGAAGAAAAACTGTACTAAAGATAACTAGGATGCAAAGAAAGTGCTTCGTATTGAACTTCATCACTTTCCTTAAATTCCTTCAGCAATCATAGCATCAGCAACTTTTTTAAATCCAGCGATATTAGCACCATCAACATAGTTGCCTTCAACACCATAATCCTTGGCAGTTAAAGCTACACGTTTACATATCTCTTGCATTGTCAGTTTTAGTTTTTCGTCAACTTTTTCAAAACTCCACTTACTCATAGAAGCATTCTGGGCCATTTCAAATTCACTTACGGCTACACCGCCTGCGTTAGCAGCTTTTGCAGGACCAAAACATAAACCATGAGATTGAATGATTGTTATGGCTTCAGGAGTCGATGGCATATTTGCACCTTCAGTGACACTTACACAACCATTTGTTACTAAGTTTCTAGCATCATTTTCTGTAAGTTCATTTTGTGTTGCACAAGGAAAAGCTGCATAACATGGGATATCCCAAACCGCATGACAACCTTCTTGATATTCTTCTACTGGGATATATTTTGCTTCAGGATGAATCAGTAAATATTTATCTAGAGAAGTTCGCTCTTCAAGTTTTAATACTTTAAGTAGTTCAATATCTATTCCTCTCTTGTCATAAATAGTACCTTGTGAGTCTGTACTTGTAACCGGGATAGCACCAAGTTGCAGTAATTTCTCAATAGCATGAAGGGCAACATTACCAGCGCCACTTACTGCACAGATTTTACCATTTAAGCTGTTTTTTCCTTCCATTTCCAGCATACTCTCAGTAAAATACACTGCGCCATATCCTGTAGCTTCTGGTCGCATAAGCGAACCACCAAAAAAATAAGGCTTACCGGTTAGAACACCTTCAAATGAAGAAGTTATCTTTTTATACTCACCAAATAAGTAACCAATTTCACGTCCACCAACACCAATATCTCCAGCAGGAACATCAATTCGTGGTCCAATGTATTTATGCAACTCTGTCATAAATGCAGAACAAAACTTCATAACTTCAAAGTCACTTTTACCTTTGGGATTAAAATCACTACCACCTTTACCTCCACCAATAGGAAGGCCTGTTAGCGCATTTTTAAGAATTTGTTCAAATCCTAAAAATTTTAAAATTCCTTCATTTACTGTAGGATGGAAACGAAGACCACCTTTGTATGGCCCTAGAGCATTATTAAATTGAACACGGTACCCTGTATTTACTTTAATATTTTGCTGATCATCCATCCAAGTTACTTTAAACTTTACAATTCTATCTGGTACCACAAGGCGCTCTAAAATCGAATACTTTTTATATTTATCATCAGATTCAAGCAAGGGAGCAATTGAACATATAACTTCTTCCATGGCTTGATAAAACACCTTGTTTTCATTACAATCACCATCTTCAAGTGTTTTTATTTTATTTTGTGCTATTGACATTACTGTTCCTTATATTTTATAAAATTATAATTTTATAATCCATATTCATCAATTATATTATAAAATATAAAATACGGTTTTTTTGATTTTTCACTCGGGATAAGAAACCCTAGCACTTAGCTAATTTGGCTTTTCAGAAGCTCTAATTTTTTTCTTATTTTTGCTTCTCACTTGTTAGAAAGTTTTACCTCTTTTCTTGTCTCTTCATTTTTAGTTTTCTTCGCCATTATGAGATTCCTGTATAATTATTTTAATAATAATTATACTCATAAAATATTTATGTTTTGATTAAGTTACTTTAATCGTACGTAAACACAAGTTATTCTTGAGTTGTATTTCGTAGTATAGCTATTATTGTCGTAAAATCTTCACTCCTATTTACAATTGTCTCAATCTGAGCTATTTTGTCCATAATATCTATAAATACTAGCATTGCAATAATTACAGTATAGGGTTTACTCTAAATCTTTGAATAAGGCACAATAGTTTTATATTTATAACTTATTCTTCTTATATTGCTAACAATGTAATATGTGAGGAATGAAAGTGTAATTCTTGCTATCAAAGAGTTACTTAAATTTTCAACTACTTTTACAATTAAACTATTAACTTTTGTGGGAATCAACAAATAGCTCTATAGTTTAATGTAAATACTAAAAAATATTTTTAGTGCTAATCCTGGGGGGGGAAGACTGTGAAAATCTCACAGTCTCAGGAGTTTATAAATAATTTATATTATAGTGCAAGCGTGATATTTACAGTTGGTGTTACCGATGCATCAGGCCAAGGAATTGGTATAGGAGATGCAGCTTGTCCATCGCGCTTAAAGTCTCCATTACTAGAGTCTAACACACCGTCAGACATTGTGTCAAATGCAAGTGCAACATCAGTCGGCATTCCAGAGATGTATAATACATTTTTTGCACCATCGTTAGTGTTTCTCCACATCAAACGTGCAATGGCAGTACTAGTACTATATTTACCTTTAATTTTATAAGAACCGCCACTTGAGGTGGCTATATTTCCTACTGGAATATCTAAACCAACGGCTTTCAATCTATCTTGAACAGTAACGGTGTTATCCAAACGAATATTATTATTCTGTCCATTTCCATTTGTATCCCCCAGAATACTCCCTGTCCTATCTTGATAAGAGTTAGCTGCAACTTGCCATCCCTTAATCCAAGTATTATAAATCTTTTTCTGCTCAGCAGAACTAATTAAATCCTTGCCTTTCATAACTCCACCAATGATCAAACCTATAATTACCAATATTATTGATAACTCTACAAGGGTAAAACCTTTTCTCATAACTAACTCCTTAATTTTGATAATTTATTTTACCATAATTCTTAGACACTAACAAGCATAAGTCAAATTTAGTAAATAATATCTAAATATCACCCATTGAACTGTTATACTGCAGAAATAAGATCATACATAGGTCCCATTAAGCCAACCATTACAAGAGCCATAAAACCGCCTACTATGATGAGAACTACAGGCTCAATAACTTTACCTATATTCTCAGCAAAAAAGTCAACTTTTTCGTAGTAGTGTGCTGAGACTATGTCTAGTTGAGACTCTAATGTCCCTGCAGACTCTCCAATGCTCAGCATTCTTATGACAAAGGAAGGAAATATTTTTGTTTTTAAAAATGATGCTGAGAGTTGCTTACCGCTTGCAATATCATTTGTTATATCTTGAAGCGCTTTTTTGAAAATTTCATTTTCTATGTTTTTATTTAATGTATCCAAAGCACTGAATACTGGTATGCCCGACACAAGAGCAAGTCTTATATACTCTGATATAAATGCAGTATTAAAGCTCAAAATAACATTTTTCATTACAGGTATTTTTAGCAGGTATTTATCTGTATACCAACGAACTTTTCTATATTTCTTGTGTACTACTTTAAATGCTGCAATTAAAACAACAATACCAACAATCATATACCCTATATAGTTTGTAAGAAAATCAGATAGATTCATCATAAAAATTGTTAAAGGCGGTAACTTAACATCCATCTCTTCAAAAAGTTCCGTCATCTGTGGTAACACATAAATCATCCAAACGAACATGGCTCCCATGACAGCAGAAAAAGCAAATGAAGGATATATAAGTGCCGATTTTGCTTTCTTTTTAAGTGCAGTAATACGACGCAAAAAAGAGGCTCCCCGCTTCAGAGTAAGTTCAAGTTGACCAGTCTCTTCGCCAATTTTAATTAGGTTTAAAATCATAACACCTACTACATCTTTGTATAATTCAAATGCTACCGACAAAGATTTACCTCTATTTATATCATCAGCAATTTGAAACAGCATGTTTTTAAACTTTTTATTATCACTATCTTCTGCTAAATCAACAATACCCTGACGAAGAGGTAATCCTGCCTTTATCACAAGCTGGAAATTTTCCATCATTTCAATAACTTCAGCAGGTGTGACTTTCGTTTTCGTTGATGGAATAGCAGAGGAGATAACTGCTGGAATTTCTAATATTTTCAGAGGGAGCACCATATCTCTCTCAAGCATTTTGAGCAGGTTATCATAACCTGTTGCTTCAAGAAAACTGATACCTTTTTGTCCCTGTTTATTTATATTTAAAACCACAAAATGCATTAGTTGACGACTCTCTTTATTTCTTGAATTGTTGTAGTCCCCTGTAGAACTTTTATTTGCCCGTCCTCCTTTATAGAGTACATCCCTTTTTGATGGGCAACTTGCAGTATCTCTTGTGTACTTGCTTCTCTTGTTATTAGAGCTTCTATATCCACATCAATCTCAAGAATTTCCATGATAGATTCTCTTCCTCCATACCCTGTACCTCTACAATTATCACAACCTACTGCATCAAATAATTTGTAGTCCGGATATAAATCTAAAATACGATTTGAAAAACCTTGCTCAAGTAACTCTTCTTTTGTGATTTCTTTAGTAAGCTTACATACAGGGCATAATTTTCGAACTAATCTTTGAGCTATTACAGCCAAAAGCCCAGAACCGATGAGATAAGGTTCAATACCCAGATCGCTTAGCCTTGGAATGGTTCCGACTGCATCATTTGTATGTAAGGTCGATAAAACTAAGTGACCTGTAATTGACGCACGAACGGCTAACTCTGCCGTATCATGGTCTCTTATTTCTCCAACGAGCATAACATCTGGATCCTGTCTCATAAATGCACGGATTGCAGCTTGAAAGTTATAACCTGCTTTTTCATTTAACTGAGTCTGCTTTATGAAAGAAAACTTATACTCAATCGGGTCTTCAATGGTTAATACATTTTTTTTAAGAGAGTCAATTTTACGAAGAGCCGAGTATAGAGTAGTCGTTTTACCACTACCCGTTGGTCCAACTATCAGTACAATACCATAGGATTTAGAGAAATATTTTTCTACCTTTTCAATATTTCTTTCGGTAAGGCCAAGTTGTGAAAGGCTAAACAGAGAAGAGTTTTTTCCTAATAATCGCATAACAATATTTTCACCATTATTGGTTGGTAGTGTCGAAATCCTCAAATCGAATTCTTCATTTAAGAACTCGTAACTAAAAGCACCATCCTGAGGTTTTCTTTGTTCAGAAATATCCAGATTACTGAGAATTTTTATACGGGCTGTCAGCTGAGTATGCAACTTAATCGGTAACGAATAAGTGTATTGTAGCACTCCATCAATACGGAAAGAAATATGGGAAGCTGAGCTCTCTGGTGATATATGAATATCTGTTGCATGATCTTTTATGGCATTATTTAAGAGCAACTCAACGAGATGAGGCGTGTTTATTTCTATATCGCCAAGAGAATCTTGAATAATCTTTGTAATTTCTGCATCAATAGGATTACTTAGTTGGTAATAGAAAATTTCCGCATATCTAGCAATTACTTTCTCATCTTCAACAACAAATTTTACATTTCTTTTCGAGATTTTTCGCAGATAATCAAGTGTAGCAAGATCATTTACCTCTTGTGTAGCTACTGTTAGAGTATGTTCATCTACACTAACAGGTAAGATATTTTTTGTTTTTGCTACACTGTATGGAACCAGCCTTAGAGCTTCAATGGAAGGTATTATAAATTCTAAATTAAGATACGCCAGATTACTCTGCATAGCGATTGCTTGTGCTATTTCACCTGAAGTTACAAAATCTAAGTCCTGCAGGGTTTCACCAAAAAATTTAGGATTTGCTTTTTGTACACCTAATGCTACTTCAATCTGCTCTTTAGTTATAAAATTCAACTCTTCAAGGAGTTGACCTATTGGTTTGTTTTGTGTCATATTTACTCCTAATTTTATGGTTTTCTAGGTGCCATACAGATACCTTAACTTACAGTACAATTTAGACCAATTTCACAATCAGTTTTCTTGTCACAAAAACTTCTTTAGCTTCTTTTTGACATCTTTAATTTTATCTGCTACAGCTGTTCCAGCACTTCAATCCGAATCAATTGTAATAATATATTGTTTTGTTCTTGTTCTTGTAGCTGGTGGATTTTCTGTTGCTACACAAGTAAAAAGTACTGTTCCTGGTGCATCTGGAATTCCTGAAAAATCTGGATCACTAAAACTGATATTATGATTTAATGCAGGTGTACAGTTAATATTGACAGATGATATATTGTTTTCCACATAAAGAGTTGCATTATAATTAACACCAACAGTGCCAAGGGGCAATCTATATGTTATGAATTCAAATGGCTTATCATTACAATTTACATTCCGTTTTAATTCATCGAGGCCAATCCACTCTACAATATCATCATAAAAGTCTACTATATTTACGGGGTTTGGTTCGTCGTCACCTTTTTCGGTTGGTCCATGTATTGTTACTAAATTCGGTGTAACTGATATATCTTGAGCAGTTTGCATGTTGTAGTTTGCTCCGGCTGCTGCTACGATAAATGCTACATTATTTATTGTACGAGCAGGAGAAATGCGATTATCAATAACTGTTAAATTTGTTGTATTAAAAGCACAAATATCAAAATTGTTAGCTAAATTAGAATCGGTAAAATAAGCGATAGGTTTAAGTGTACCAGTATTTGGCGAAAGATCAACATCAAACTCAGCTATGGTAGGCAAGTCTATCCATTCCATGGCATAACCAATAACGGAATCTTTCGCCGTTTTTATCTGCTCTTTTGCTTCTGTTACCTTAGCACTCTCTCTCATGGATTTTAGTGCCTTTAATGACCCTCCGATTATGAGCCCGATAATAATCAGAACAATTGATAATTCAATGAGTGTAAATGCTTTTCTTTTCATCTCTTAATCTCCCAATTCAAACACTCTTTTATATACCGTAGTATATAGTGGATGAATGTTGTCAACTTTCTTTAGAATATTTTTATATAAAGAGGTGGCTTTTTTATCTTGGAGTATATCGAGTGCACGAGCATAGGCAAAAATATTGTAAACATCAGTCGGATTTTTCTCGTAAGCCATTTTATAAAAAGAGTGTGCTCTTTTTGAATCTTCTTTATTTTCAAAATAGTAACCACTAAGTAACATCAGTCTACCACTTCTGTCAATCATAATATAAGGAGAGAGATTACTGTAGTACTCCTCTTGGTTACTTTGTACTGCCCCATAGGCATATGAATAAACTAATTTACCATAATACTGTTCTTTGTCTATAATGGCTTTTGCATCAAACCAGGCCCCACGTTTTCCATAAAGATAACAAAGATTATTTTTAATTTTTTGATTTGTATTTCCGGACGATAGAAGCATTTCGTAATAAATTATAGCTTCACTTTCATTGTTTTTTTGATATGCGTTTTGGGCTTTAAATAAAATATTTGATCTATCAAATTCAGATATTGTACTTTTAGGAGTTCTTGCATTTTGAGAATCTTTTTGATATGATAAAGTAGACTCTGTCTCTACAATGTATGCATCAGTAAACCCAATTTCATAAAACTGTTCAATTTCTGGTTTCAGTTTACTATATGATAAACTTCGAGCATACCTGATTGTCGTATAGTCACCAATTTTATGCAGATATGTTTTACTGCGAAGTTCTTTTGGAACTTTTTTGAGTGTTTTTTTAGCTAAAGTTGCATTATGTGATGAAAACAACTGTATCGCATAAGCCTTTAATAAAAAATTTTCTTTTTGCGTTTGAAAAACTAATGTGTCCGAAGCAAATACAAGCAGAGAAAAACAAAGGGCTGTGAGTATCTTCATTATTGTGTTACCCTAACTCTAATTAAGATAACGAGTTCCCGTTTTTCCTTTGTGTTTATTGTTTTTTTAAAAAGTGCTCCCAACCACGGAATATCACCTAAAATTGGAACTTTTTCTTCTGATTTAGAAATGCTATTATTTATTAAACCGCCTATCAGAACAAGATTGTTATTTTTGGCATATATTACTGTTCCAGCCTCTTTGATGTTCATAACCGGTGCCGTTGCTACAGATACTCCGTCTTCATTAATATAATCAACTACCTCTTCAATACTTGAAGTGATCGGGGTAATATTTAACATGATTTTTCCATCATCCATAACAGTAGGTGTTACACCCATTGTAACTCCATTTAAAACATCTCTTCGATTATATGTTACCTCACTCGTACTAGCTGACCCACCTGTTCCCTGGGTAATTTGAACCTCTTTCTCCCAAAATGGGACAAGCTTCCCAGATGATATCATAGCGGACTGTCCACTCAACACGTTGATACTTGGGTTAGAGAGAGTGTCAACATCTCCTGATTTATCAAGTGCATCTATAACGGCTGAAAAATTATTTGCTGTGTAAGACATTGTTCCTGCAACAGCACCACCTAAGCCAAGTGTTTGCTGTAGTTGAAACTGGTCACCGGTAGTAAATACACTCTCTGATAGAGCATCCCAATTAACACCTAGTGCATGAGAGTCATTTAAAATCACTTCTAATATTTTTGCTTCAATCAACACCTGTTTGTTAGACTGTTCCTTGATTCTGCTTATTACATTTCCAATGGCATCTATATTATTCTTTCTGTCATATACACTTAATATTCCACTAAATTTGTTGAGTGTGTATTTTCCATCAGAGCTCATCAGAGATGCTATATTTTTTTCAAGTTGTTCGTAAAAATTGTTTATATCTTTTGGGTTCTCAAACTTGAGTTTAAATTCACCTTTGATTCCATCTGAACTACCCTCTCCCCCTGCTGAGTTTAGTGTATCTCCTCCAAGTTCCGTTGTATAGGAAGATGATGTGTGAATATAAGGTATTAAAAAGTTTTTTTGCTCAAACTGCTTCACATGTAAAATATTACCTCTTAATTCATAGAAACAGCCAGTGATATTCATAATTATGTCAAGAGTGTCTTTTAGCCCTGCTTCTTTGACGGAAATAGTAATAGGAGTATTGGTATCTACATCCTTATCGATAATCAAATTTAAACCAGATGTCTTTGATATTAAATACATCACTTTGTTAAAGTTTGCCTGTTCTATGGAAAATGTTATTTTTTTATCGTCAAAAACAGAAATCTCTTCATAAACTGAAGGCAGTCTCATTTCAGGTACATTGTTTTTTTGATCTAAATTTTTAAAGGCTTCAATCTCTTGACTTGCAGTTTTCATCTTTGACAACTCTATATCTTTGAGCGAGGGGGTATCATGATTTGAACACCCAGAAAAGAGAAATAATAGTGTAATTACTGGAACAATGAAAGCCATTTTAGTCCTTTGTTAGTTTTTATTTGTACAGAATAGTTTGTTATTTTTGTAACTACTGTAGTATTATCCACTTTGCTACCCACTTTGACTATCAAGTTGTTAATTATAGCAGTTTTATCATCAGGAAACAGTGCTTGAAGTTTGTATGTATAGGTTTTTTCACTAGCAGACTTAACTGAAGCAACTCTAGCACCTTCTTGTTTTTTGTAAAATAGATTGTCAGTCGCCCACTTAGCATTTTTTTTTCTTAACAATGATTTATTTTTAATCTTTTGTAATGATTTATATTTTGATTCAATTTGGAAATATGCATTTGTTTTTACATCTAAATCTTTATTTAAATATTTTTTATATGTTGGAAAAAGATAGTGGGCATTATCTACAATTTCCTTATTAAAATAATAGACTAACAAAGAGATCATAAAAGGTAAAATCAGTAAAAAAAACTGTTTCCTACTTAGATACATTACTTTCTCCATTATATTGCTGAACAACTTTAATTGTTCCTTTTAAACTTGACTCATCCATTTTGAGCTCTCTAAATTCCAAAAATCCATTTTTAAATTTCATATTTACAAAATTAGCGAGTTGATCTTTATCTCCCCTATTAAGGCTATATGATAAATCAATATTTTTTGAAATATTTTCTGAGTAAATATATCTACTTACGATAAAGTTATATTTGTTTACATTATCATCAAAAAATGTGATCAGGTTTTCATCACTATTTTGAGAAGAATTTTGTTTAGTCTTAATTATTGGAAAAATATCATTATTAATCCATTTGTTTATTTGTGACACTTTTTCCATCTTTTTTATGTTTTTTTTGTATTGCCTATTAATTGCTTCAACTTTAAGCTGCTCTATTTCAAACCAATCTATCAGTGTCAACAACAATACTAAGATTGCAAAATTGATGGTAATAAAAATAATATTTCTCATTATCTTCTTCTTTTTCTCAAAATTTCTGTTTTATTTCTCTCTTTTTTAGAACTTTCTATGGTTAAAGTTGTATCAAAATTCATTTTTGAGTAGTCTGTATTATTTTTATATGTACTACTAAATGTTGAATTAATATCTTCAAACTTATTAAAAAAAAGTTTTTCAAATCGATAAAGGTCTTTAAGGCTTCTAAAAGAGTGTTTAAATTTTACATTTAATTCCAAACTCTTGTCAAGATATTGCCATTGTAATTCTTGTGGTTTTAGCAGCTCAATAAGTGGTTTTAATGTCAAGATAAGATCTAAAGGGTGATACTTTAGATATTGTTCTACAATTTGAATATATTTTAAACTTGAATGAAGCTCTTCGATGGAATAAGTATGTGTTTTATTAGCTGTTTTATTTAATTTATCTTTAATTATTTCATAGTTTTGAAGTGAATCAGCATATGAGGAATATTTTTCATAAGTATAAAAGAAACTTATTAAAACAAATATTATCGATGCAGTAAGTAATACTTTTGAAATTATATTATATTGTTTATGTGCTAAAACCGAAGTTGGCAAAAATTGATATTTTTTTGGTATAAACCAGCTTCCTATAGCAAAGATATGTTCCTGAGCTTCTTCGTATTCAAATCCTTGTATGAATGTATTTGGATATAGTACAGTAACCCCTAACTCAGATGACATGCAGATATGCTCTACCATAATTTCATCTATAACTATCGAGCCACTCAATGCAATAATCGAAAAGTTTATTTCACGAAATTGTTGCTGTGCATATGCGATTGATTGGGTAATCCCTTCAACTAAGTTTAACTCTCGAAGTTCTGCATTATCCGCTGTAATTCTATGTTCACGGCTAAAAATAATTGCTTGTTTATGAATAGCGATTATAGTTATTTTATTGGCTTGAGTATGCACTGAAAAAAAGGTCTCATCCTTGATACATTCACACGATATTCCAAGTAATGAAAATTTATTTGTACTCGCACTTTTTAGCTCGTTCAAGTTTTTAATTAATTCTAGTACACTTAGATAATTATCTTCGAATACTCCATCAATTAAATATGTAGTTGTTTCATCATTTATATTTTTCGGTAATGGCACATAGTTGAAAATTAATTTCTTATTAATGTCTACTTCATGTAGTTGCATTAAGATTAAGCTTCTTATAACACTTTCATTATTTATAAGAGATTCGATAGTGATTTTTTCAACTACATCTTCATCTTGCTCAATACTTAAATAATAAGACTTTTTATTTTTTAAAAATTCACTTAACTCAGATAAGTCAATAATTTGCTGATTGATAATAGAAAACTGTTTACCATTTTTTTGTACAAAAAGAACATAAACATAATCATTTTGAATATTCAGGGCATAAAACTGTTTCATTTATTTTTTATCTTTAATAACATATTTTTATATCATATAAGTTATACTTATACTATAGTACCACTTTCAGTCTTATGACAACAAGTTTAATTACCATATTCTACACTAAATTTCTTATGAAATCATATTTATTTGAAAATATCCATCGTATATTCATTTTCTGCACATTTTTAGTTTATACTTCTTTTGAGTAGTTTGTTAGAAGTAATGTTTCGGTACTTAGCTAAAGCGGCTTAGTCTAGTTTGTGCGAAAGTCGGATAATTATTTTCAAACAAAGAAAAGGTTTATCAGAGGCATCAATGTTCTATCACTCAATTATAGCGATAGTCTCTCAAATTTTATGCTGGATTTCGCAATTAATATGGGTAATTATACAAGAGTGTAGAGGAGCGTGCACTTGGTCACACGTAAAGCTGGTGCAGGAAGGAAAGCAATTCTAAATAAGACAAGTGATAAAAAAGTTATTGAAGAACAAATAGGTCTATATCCCCATCAACCTAAAAAAGCTTATGCCATAACAATTGAAAAACTTTCAATACAAATGAGCTATAAAACATTCAAACGATTTTTAAAAAAGTACTCAATCTAAGCTATAAACGAGTAAGAAGAGATACAGCAAGAAAACCAGATTCAACATTATGTAAAACAAAGAAGAAAGAACTTGAAGAATTAGAATCTAAAGCACTTACCGCTGCAATAGATGTCGAATATTTCGACAAAAGTGGATTTAATCTTAATCCAAATCTACCTTATGCTTGGAATAAAATCGGAGAGACACTCAGCATCCCATCAAAGAGATCTGGAAATTTAAATGTTCTTGGATCCCTCAATAAAAATAAATCTATTTTATTCGCATCAACTACTAATCAAAGAGTAGATACGGAAGTCGTAATCGCTTATTTTCATATCTTCGCAGAAGAGATTACTAAACCAACAGTTGCAGTTGTTGACAATGCATCCATACATACAAGTAAAAAGTTTAAAGATACGCTACCAATATGGG
>NZ_JABIOQ010000018.1 GCF_018698455.1 Sulfurimonas sp.
AAAAACACCAAGTAGAGATTTCTGCACACTTGCCGGATTTGTCAAGGGTCCTAAAATGTTAAAGATAGTTTTATCAGGTATACTTTTTCGAACAGGCATAATAAACTTCATAGCAGGATGATGATTCTGAGCAAACATAAAAGTAAACCCTGTCTCTTCTAAAAGTCGTGCACTCTGCTCGATACCTAAATCAAGTCTTACTCCAAGTGCTTCAAACATATCTGCACTTCCACTCTTGGAGGTAACTGAACGACTACCGTGCTTGGCAACTCTTGCACCACAAGAGGCCACTAAAAGAGCAACAGTAGAGGAAATATTAAATGAACCTATTTTATCACCACCTGTTCCTACTATATCTATAGCGTTTACTCGTGATTCTTCACTTATAGGTAAAGGTATGCAAAAACTTCTCATAACTTCAGCTGCAGCAGCAATAGCGTTTACGCTAGTATCTGAGTCTAACTTCATAGAAAGTAAAAACTCTCTCATAACTGTATCACTCATCTCATGATTAAAAAGTGAAGTAAATTTCTCTTTTGCTACATCATAAGTCATTTTACTTCCTCTATGTATTCATCTTGCAATGATTTTGGAGTTGATTTAGCTGTGGGGATTTTTAAAACTTTATAGCTTTTAGATGTCTCAAGGTAGTTTAAAGTGACTATACTACCTATCTCTACATTCTTGCTTGCTTTAACGACTACACCATTAATGAGCACAACCTTGTTGGCAATCATATCCTGCGCAACAGAACGTCTTTTTGTAATATTTACTGAATTTAAAAACTTATCTATTCTCATTGTTTGACTTTTCTAATTAATTTTTATTTATTGTAGAGTAATCAAACTGAAAGTAATGTAATAAAGAGGAGAAAAACGAAAGTTGGAACAATTATTGCACTAGCAGTAGCTCCCTAGCTAATAATAATGCTTCAAATTCATTTTTAGGAAGTGGCTTATGAAATAAGTATCCTTGATATAAATCACAGTCAAGGTCTAAAAGAAATTCTCTGTGGTACTCTTCTTCAACACCTTCTGCTACTATTATTAACTCAAGATTTTTAGCTATATCTATAATTGTTTTAACAAGTAAAGCTTGCTGTTTATCTCCCAGTCCAAAAATAAAAGATTTATCTATTTTTAGCTCATCAATAGGGATTTCACGAAGATAACTTAACGATGAGTACCCTGTCCCAAAGTCATCCATAGAAAAAACAATACCATACTCTTTAACTTTATTTATAGTTTGAACAAGCTGTTTTAAGTCATCAGCTGTTCCTGTTTCTGTAATTTCAAATACTATATCTATTGTAGAATCTTCATCAATATACTTAGTAAGTAGTTCTTCAACCACAGATGCAAAATCCTGATGTAAAAGCTGTCTGATGCTAATGTTTATAGAGACCTGCTTAATATCTAATTTTCTACTGTTCCATTCTTGTATGCTTTTAAACGATTCTTCAAGTATATATGTACCAAGTTCAATGATATAGCCTGTATTCTCAGCTATTGGAATAAAAAAGTCGGGCCCTATGTTCCCTAGTAACTCATTGTTCCATCGGACAAGAACTTCACAACCTATTATCTTCTTTTGTTTATCTACTTGAGCTTGATAATTAAGTGTTATTTCATTCTCTTCTAGAGCAAAATGTAAAAGTCTTTCGACTTCAAGTTTTTTATGCACAACTGCAGATAATGACTCATCAAAAGCGATAACCCCATCTCTACCAGCATTTTTAGCTTCATACATTGCCATATCTGCTTCTTTTAAAAACTCTGCGACATCGACTTCTTTTCCATCTACTATACTTGCACCAATACTAGCACTTATATGAAGATTATTGCCATCAAGAATATAGGTTTTACGTATAGCAGTCAGAAGTTCTTTAGCAAAAAATTCAGCCTGATATGTACATTCTAATTTATCATTTAATGGAGTGCTCAGTATACAAAACTCATCACCACCTAACCTTGAAAGAGTACTACCATTTTCTCTAGATAGTATTTTCATTCTGTTAGCTACTTCAACCAGTAACTCATCACCAATATCATGACCAAGTGTGTCATTAATAGTTTTAAAGTGATCAAGATCAATAAGAAGTAAGTATGAGTATTTTTCTTTCTGTTCACGTACAGTACTATCAAGTATTTCTAAAAAATATCTTCTATTCCCTATATCTGTTAAATGATCATGATAAGCTTGGTAACTACTTTTTGAAATATAGTCATTTGTATTTCTTGCCGAATATATAATAACTGCTGCCAGTACTGTTGAAAAAAATGCAAGAATATATGCATATGTACCTCCAACGATTAGAAAGTAAACAACGAGTGGAATCATTAAAGTAATGACAGTAAAGCTTACAAGGTTTTTTTGTGATGCAAGTAATGTTGCAGCAACGACAGCAACTCCCAACTCTGTAGCGATTGTAATATAGTGCATTTCTACATTTTCAAATGAAGTATAGTATACAAACATAAAAATCCAAGAAACAGAGTATATATACATAAATAAACGTACTTTAGTTAACCACATTTGTTTATCATTTATTGTCATTTTTATATTAAACTGTTTATATAAGACATATCCATATACTGAAATTATAAACATAATCAGCATCCAAACAGATTCATAAACCATAGATGTGTAGAAGTAACCCATCAATAAATAACCAGGAGCCGTCCCCATATGCAGTAAAAGCATGACTATTATTTGCTTGTGCATAAACTTATAAAAGCTCATAGTTTGATTCATATATATAATCCTTAGTATTTAGTATAGCATATTTGCATTATAAAGTAGTACAATTACTTATGAATAAGTTCACTAACCAATCAACGATAGAAATAATTGAAATACTTGCAAAAGATTTTCTCAAACTTGATTCTCAAGAAAGCCTAGTTTTTGAAGTTTTAAACCCTGATCTATGCACTACAATCTATGCTGGAAATACTCTCACTATAAACTCTACAGAGTATATTGCGAGAGGTTATAAATCATGGTTAGATTTGGGCCAAATTTTAAAATCAAGAATGCTTACACCAGAAATAAATTCAGAGTATACTGTTCTCCTGCGTTTTGAAAAATTAGATGATGATGAAAGCTTTCATAAAAGTATCGATGATAAAGAGGAAAAATATGGTGAAAAATCTATATTTTCTCATATTCATAAGAATGAAGAACCTGCGTTTATTCACTACTATCTTCAAGCACTAAAAAATGTTAATATAACTAAACGCACTCGAATACTAAACCTTGGGGTTAATAGTGGTGATGAGTTTGAAGCTATTATAAATTCAACTGCTGAGATTGAGAACTTAGAATTTATAGGCATAGACTACTGCTCTTCTGCCATACAAAAAGCAAAGGAAAAGTTTAGTGCTCATAAAAACATATCTTTTCATACACATGACATTAATGACTTAGTATCTCTTAACCTTGGAGAGTTTGATCTCATTATCAGTATAGGAACGCTTCAAAGCTCAAACCTTGAGTTTAACGCACTTTTAATGTCTATAGTACAGAATCAACTCAAACGCGATGGGGCTATGATACTAGGCTTTCCAAACTGTCGCTGGGTTGATGGGGAAATGGTCTATGGTGCGAGGGTTAAAAATTACCCTTTTTCAGAGATGGGCCTTCTCTATAAAGATGTTATATTTTGTAAAAAGTATCTGCAACAAAAGAAGTTTCGAGTAACTATTACAGGAAAAGAGTATATCTTTTTAACTGCAACTTCTATACGAAAAGATTAAGAAGCAAATCCGCTAGCAAAACTCTCTTTGTTTACGACTATTTGCTTCTGTTTTTCTTTGCGTTTCGTATCTTTTTCTACAAATATTTTTCTTCTAGTTTTTGGATCCATCTCTGTATAGTACATTACTGCAGAGTATGTTCCAGGTGTTGGAGTAAATACTTGTGCTTGTTCTGGATTCATCTGTAACTCGTCTTTAGTAAAACGCTTTAACTCATGCATATCTTTTTCTTCACAACCAGGGTGTGCTGCTATAAGGTAGTAAGTAAGAAATTGCTCTTTCCCTTCTTCTTTGTTAAGTTTGTCATATAATTTTTTAAAGTCTATAAGAGTTTGTTTTCCAGGTTTCCCCATAAGTTCAAGTACATGCTGTTGTGTATGTTCAGGAGCTACTTTCATTTGACCTGATATATGATGCTTAACCATCTCTTTTAGATAATCATAACCATGTTCTTTATCTGCCGTAATAAGGTCATATCTAACACCAGATGCAACAAATGCTTTTCTAACACCAGGCACTTCTCGCACCTGTCTTAAAAGGTTTATATTTCTCGAGTGATTAGGTTTCATAGATTGACAAAGATGAGTGGCATCAACACAGCGTTGATGGTCACAAGTTCCAAGTTTTTCTTTTTTATTACACTCGTATCCATACATGTTTGCAGTTGGACCACCAACATCAGAAATAATTCCCTTGTAGTCTTTATACTTGTTAAAATCATTTGCTTCAGCGAGAATATTTTCTTCACTTCTTGTGCGAATAGTACGTCCTTGATGAACACCAATAGCACAGAAATTACACTCTCCCCAGCAGCCATGGTGAGTCATGATAGAAAATTTTATAGTTTCTAAACATTTTACCTTACCCATTTTGGCATAGTATGGATGTAACTCTCTTGTAAAAGGAAGATTAGAATTTTCATCCATTGCAGCTTCATTTAGGTGATGACAAGGTGGATTTTGAATAAGAAATCTTGTATCTACTGCCTGAGATAAACCGTTTGCGGCAATAGGATCGTTGTTGTCATAAAAGAGGTCAAAGAGGTCAATGTACTTCTCTTTATCATCTAAACAGTCTTGATGTGACGGCATTTGATGAAAATCGAGATTAGGCTCTTTTGAAATATAGCAAATTCCACGTACATCTCTATAGTCACGTTTTTCATCCATAGCACGAGTAAGTTCTTCAAGTGCCATCTCTCCCATTCCGTAAATCAAAACATCTGCTTTTGCATCAAAAAGTATAGGTTTTTTTAGTTTATTAGACCAATAGTCATAATGAGTAACACGTCTTAAACTTGCTTCAATACCACCTAGTACTAGAGGTACGGTATTTTTAAAATGTTGACGAATGAGGTTACAATAAACACTTATTGCTCTATCTGGGCGTTTGTCATTTTTTCCACCTGGTGTATAATCATCAGAATTTCTAAACTTTTTAGTTGCCGTATAGTTACTCACCATACTATCAACACTTCCCCCACTCACACCCCAGTATAGTCTTGGTTCGCCTAAACGCAGAATGTCCTCGCCACTCTTAACATCAGGTTGACCTATCATCCCTACTTTGTAACCCATTCGCTCAAGCATTCGACCAACCATTGCCACACCGATAAAAGGAGAATCTATATAAGCATCACCACTTACTAAGATAATATCACAGTAGTCCCAGCCCCTTGCATCCATATCCGCGCGAGTTGTTGGCAAAAAATCTTTTTCAGTAAAAGTTACAGTATCTCTGTTTGGATTATCATGTTCGTTTTTATTTCTTCTGCTCAAGGTTAGCCCTTTAAATTATCTGTATAATACTAAATTAGCAAGCATTATTCTTGCATCAGAATTATATCAATTAGAAGCAAAATAGCCCCTTTATAACAAAGTTGCCATTCTACCTTGAAGTTTACTTAAAGGAAAATGCTAAAAGAGTGTCCCTTGCCTAGGTTCTGTCTTAAGATTCTCGGTAATACACATCAAGCTGTCATTTTTGACACTATTGACATATTCACTCACAGGAAAGTATCTTATTTTATCACTTGAAAGTGGGATAAAGAGTCTGTTTAGCTCACGATAACTACTTTTATTATCAAGCCATAACTCCCATTGATGTGATTCTAGTATAACTGGCATACGGTCATGAAGACCTGATATCTTTTCATTGGGCTCAGTAGTAAGTAAAGCACATGTAAGTATAGGTTTACCAAGTGCATTGTCGTACCACGATTCATAAATACCAGCAAACACAAAGTAATTTGCAGTAGTCGACAGTATAAAATGAGCTTGACTTTTTTTGCTCTGGGTATCTTTTTTCCATTCAAAGTAACCATTGAGAGGAATGAGACATCTTCTTTGTTTGTAGGCTTCTTTAAAACTACTCTTCTCAAACACTGTTTCACTTCGTGCATTAATTTGCATACTAGAACGCTCTTTTGCCCAAGAAGGTATTAGTCCAAAGTGTGCATATTCATAGACCTTATTATTTGTATACATCGCTATATTTAATGTTGGCGCAATATTATATTGCTTATTTAAAATACCTATAGTATCTCTAAATACTCCAAACTTCTGTGTAATATCTTGTTTAAAAGAAAAATCATCAAACATACATAATCGTCCAGGCATCAGTTCCCCTCTTTTAATATTTTAATTGAGAAACTGCTGCTTCTCCTGCTACTACTTCTTCCTTACTACGGGCCAATAATAAGTAAAAAGGGCCAAATAATATAATCCAGATTATTTTAACAATTATTCCTGAACCAGTATCTCTACAATATCTTAAGTAACTACCCAAAATTAATTTCATAATCTATCCCATATCCCTTAATCACTTTTTCAACGTAGTTTTCCATGTTTTTGGTAGATTTATAAGCATCAAGTTCTATCCAGGTAGCATATCTTTAAACTTTTTACTTGTATGTATGGATGCATTGTCAACAACTGCAACTGTTGGTTTAGTAATCTCTTCTGCGAAGAGATTAAAATAAGCGATTACGACTTCCGTATC
>NZ_JABIOQ010000019.1 GCF_018698455.1 Sulfurimonas sp.
CAGAAGAAGTTTTTTGATATTTATCTTGCAGTGTTTGTAAAACATCATCACTATTTACTAACTCACTAATTCCAAGAGAACCTTCAACTGATTGCTGTGAAATGTACTTCAAGCCAACACCAATATCAACTTTACCAGCATTAGTCTGTATCTCTTTTGCCCCACCAAGAACAACGCCACCATACACTCTAGATGTAATCGCTAACAGACCACCATTTGTACTTCCATTTGGATGTGCTTGAAAATTTATATCTGCAGCAGACAATAAACCTACACTCCATGCAAAGGCATCTCCATTCTTTGAAACGGCAGTGTAATTATTTACTCCAGCATGAAAATGTTCTCCTGCATAATTTTGAAGGACTTCTGTCATCTCTGCATCCGTATTTGCATCGCTAATATCATTACTAAAGTCTAGAAAGCCTGCGCTCGCGCTTGCCCCAATTCCTAATATGTCGACGACATAACCACTCTCTTTCTTAATACTTACAAGTCCAGCAGGATTGCTAAATACAGAGCTTGAGTACCCACCTACGGCAACATTTGCACCACCCATTCCCATGATTCTTGCATCCTTATAAAGATACGAGTATTCTGCTCCAAGAGCCATCAATGAAGTTGTTGCACCTAAGAGTGCTGATAATATAATTTTCTTTTTCATAATTAGACTCCTAGTTGTTTTGACTATTTAAATAGTCAATAATATTTTGCTCAGCTATATCACCAGCACAAGCAGAACCAGTATAAGTATCTCCAAGTAGTTCACACTTAAACTCGTCGATATCACCCTGCATTTCTTCTGTTGCTGCACCTGAAAAAGAGTCAATACCATTATTTAAAACATCGACAAGAACACCTGCCGTCGTTAGCTCAGTTGCCGAAGGCGTTTCATTTACAGGACAAGCATATAGATTAGCTATTGCATTAATATCCTCATAACGAGTAAAATCATTTAAAAGACAAAAATCTTTAGTGAGCACCGTTTGGTTTATATCATTCATTAAATAATAATATGGACTATCTGGTGTGTCAACATCACCATTAACAGTAACTACTAAAGGTGAATATATCTTATTTATAATAGTAAAATTCACATCGGCACTCTGTGTTACATTACAGTCAACATTATTTGTTCTATCAAATGCATAATTCATTGCACAAGTTGAAGCTGTTAATTTTTCATCGTCTGAGCCACCATCCCCAAATGTCGAAATATCACCAGCAATCAAATCAATTGTTACTGCGGCACTACTTGTACTAGATAAACCAACATAAAGACATATGTCTTTTTCTGAATTGCTTAAGTTTGCATCCGAACAGTTGTCAACAACTTGATTATAATACGAGATTGCCGTATCTAAGTCTGTTAAAGCTGTCGATGAACTCGATGAGGCTATACTTGTTACAAATCCAGAAAAAGTACTATCACTCGCACTAGAGTCAGTTAAAGAATTTACTATATCGCTCAGACTTAAGCCTGCCTTACCCATGTATGCAGCACCTAAAGCTATATAGTCAGAATCAGTAGTTGCTGTCGCTTCGAGCTTTGTTATAACTCCTGTATAATCACCACTATCTAACATCTGTTGAGTTTCTAGCCTAGACTCTCCCTCAGTATCACTGCTTCCACATCCAGACATTATCAATGCCAGACATAAAAGGGACACAATCATAAACTTCTTATACATAAGTACTCCTTTTTTTAACTATAGCATAATTAAAATTTATAAATTATTTAAAAGCATTTTTTATGCTCTATTTTGATAAAATAAACGGATTATATTAAAGTAAAAGATTTTAAAACATGAATACAAAAAATTACATTTTAGAAACAATAAAAAAACGTCCACTTATTATAGATGGTGCCATGGGTACACAACTACAGCAACGTGATGAGCAAATTCCTAAAGTTGCTTGGGAAAATAATGAAGGCTGTAATGAACTCCTCAATGTTACTTGCCCTGAGATTTTAAGTGAAATATTCTCTGCTTATCTAACTAGCGGTGCTGACTTTATTACCACAAATACCTTTGGCTCTTTTTCATGGGTACTTGATGAGTATCAGATAGGACATCGTGCTTATGAACTCACAAAGGCTGGAGCAGAGCTTGTAAAAAAAGAGTGTGAAAAGTTCTCAACTCCTGAGCATCCGCGTTTTGTTTTAGGTTCTGTTGGGCCTGGTACAAAACTTCCATCACTTGGACATATCACTTATGATGAGATGTTTAAGGGTTACACTGAGTTTTGTTTAGCACTTATCGATGGTGGCGTTGATGTTTTTCTACTTGAAACTTGTCAAGACCCACTACAGATAAAAGCGGCTCTTCATGCATCTCAAGAGGCTTCACGACAAAGAGAAGTAGAGATTCCTATCATGGTTTCTGTGACTATTGAGCTTAGTGGAACTATGCTTATCGGTACTGATGCTGGAACAATTGCTACCATTTTAGAGCCATTTGATATTTTAAGCCTTGGTTTTAACTGTGGAACAGGACCTGAACAAGTTATAAAACATGTAAGAACTCTTAGCGAAGTTTGGGGTAAACCTATATCTGTACACGCAAACGCAGGCCTTCCACAAAACCGTGGAGGTTACACTTACTACCCAATGGGACCTGATGAGTTTGTAGCACAACAAGAAAAGTTTTTAAACTATGATGGTGTTTCATTCTTAGGAGGCTGTTGTGGAACAACACCTCAACATATCCGAGCACTCGTAAACGCGGTACATGCCATTACGCCAAAAAGCCCGAGTGGTTCACAACCTAACTCTATAGCATCTCTATTTGGCACAACTACACTTATGCAAGAACCAGCTCCTCTTCTTATGGGAGAACGCTCAAACGCGACAGGTTCAAAAGCTTTTAAAGAACTTCTTTTAGCGGAAAACTATGAGGGAACTCTTTCTGTTGCACAACAGCAAGTTCGTGCAGGTGCTCATGCTATAGATGTGAATGTTGGATTTGCGGGGAGAGAAGAAACTAAAGACATGACCGAAGTCATCGGTATGTATAACCAAAAGATAGCCCTTCCTCTAATGCCAGATTCGACTTCGACTCTAGGACTAGAAGTAGCACTCAAAAACATTGGTGGAAAACCAATTCTTAATTCTGTAAACCTTGAAGATGGTGAACCGAAATTTGATGAAGTGTGTCATCTAGCTAAAAAGTTTGGAACCTCTTTGGTCTGTTTAACAATCGATGAAATAGGAATGGCAAAAACTGTTGAAGATAAACTCAAAGTTGCAGATAGAATCATCGATCTTGCTACTAACCGTCATGGTATTAAAAAAGAAGATTTAATCTTTGATGTTCTAACATTTACTCTTGCAAGTGGTGATGAAGAGTACTGGGATGCTGGTGTTAATACTATAGAAGCTATTCGTGCTCTGCGTTTAAAGCATCCTGAAGTATCTGCAACACTAGGTTTATCAAACATCTCTTTCGGATTAGACAAAGATGCAAGACCTTATCTTAACTCTATGTTCTTGCATCACTGTATAAAAGCTGGACTTACATCGGTCATTATCAATGTAAAACATATCATCCCTATAAATAAAATTTCTAAAGAAGACCAAGAAATATGTGACGACCTTATCTTTAACCGCCAACCAAAAGGTCAAGCTCTCTTTACCTTTATAGAACACTTTAGCACTAAAGAAGCTGTAGATAACGATGTAGTGGATGAAGAGTATCTTGCTATGAGTACTGAGGAGAAGATTGCTAAACTACTTCTTGATGGAGATAAAGAGAGAATGATTCCTCTTGTTGAAGAAGCTCGTCATTCAATCGCTCCTGAAAAAATTGTAAATGAGATTCTTATTGATGCAATGAAGGTCGTAGGTGAGCTTTTTGGTTCAGGACAAATGCAACTTCCTTTTGTTCTCCAGTCAGCCGAAACTATGAAAAAAACAGTTGATCACTTAAACCCCTTCTTACCAAAAGTAGAAAAGACTGTAGATACAACTCTAGCACTAGGAACCGTAAAAGGTGATGTTCATGATGTTGGTAAAAACCTTGTTGATATCATTCTTTCAAACAATGGGTACAAGGTTCAAAACCTTGGTATCAAAGTAGAACTAGAGACATTTTTAGATGCTATGAAAGCTGGCAATATTGCAGCTCTTGGCTTTAGTGGTCTCCTTGTAAAATCAACACAGGTGATGCAAGCGAACTTCAAACTTTTACAAGAGCAAGGTATAGATATTCCTATCCTCATTGGAGGGGCTGCACTTACTCGTACCTTTGTAGATGATTTCTGTCGTCCTTTTTATGATGGTCCAATCTTCTACTGTAAAGATGCCTTTGATGGTGTTACAGCGATGAGTCGTATAGAAGCTGGAAATATGGACACAAACCTACATCCTAATGCTCCTGAGATAGAGAGAGTAGAGAAAAAAGAAATAATTATTCCTCCTTTTGAGGAGATTAAGATGCCAACTCGTGATGTCACAGTCCCTACTCCTCCATTTTGGGGAAGACGCGAGATAAAACTAACAGAGCAACAGATAGAGATGGCGTTTGAGTGGATAAATCATAAAATTCTTTTCAAATCTCGTTGGGGTTATAGCTCAAAAGGCATGACAAAAGAAGCTCACCAAAAACAACTTGATGATGTTGTTTGGCCTGCATATGAAAAACTAAAAGCAGAATTTTTAGATAAAAAACTCTTTGAACCAACTATTGTTTATGGTTACTGGCCTTGTCGTTCAGATGATAACAAACTTCTCATCTTTGATGAAACAGAAGGTTATAACTCTCCATCAGAGGTAAATACTAAACCTCTAGAAGAAGTAAGAACAAACGCCATCAAAGAGTTTCATTTTCCAAGACAAGGTAAAAAACCTCACCGTGCACTGAGTGACTTTTTTCACTCTGATAGAGATGATGTTATAGCACTAACATGTGTTAGTGCTGGGGGTAAACTAAGTGATGCTGAAAGAGTTATCTATGATGCTGGAAATTACACTGAGTACTATCAGTTTCACGGTCTTGGCGTTGAACTTGCAGAAGCACTTGCTGAGATAGCACATAAGCAGGTAAGACTCGACCTCAACATCGCAGAAGGTGAAAAACCTAGTTTAGCAGATGTTCAGATGAGCAAGTACCAAGGCTCACGTTATAGTTTTGGTTATGCAGCTTGTCCTGACCTTGAACTCAACCGCCCTCTTTTTGACTTACTTAAACCAGAAGAGTTCGGAATTGAGCTGAGTGAAACTTTTCAAATCCACCCAGAGCAATCAACTTCCGCTCTAGTGGTTTACCATCCAAACGCCACTTACTACAACATATAAACTCTTCCTTTTCATCTAAATAATAAATGACTGACCATTGGTCATTTATTATTTTTTAAGCCTTCTCTCTATATAATTCTTTAATTGACCGATAGTCAGTCACTATAGTAAAGGATTTTATTTGGCAATAATTGTAGATAAAGTACAGAAAAAAAGAGATATAGCACTCTCTTGTAAAAAGCTTTTTGTAGACAAAAGTATTAAAGACCTAACCATCTCAGAAGTTGCAAAAACTGCAGGGGTTGGTAAAGGTACTATATATGAGTATTTTAAAAATAAAGAAGAAATTGTTTTTGAGATAGTCAATGTTCTCATGCAAGAGCACAATATCAAAAAAGAGAAACAAATTAAAGAGGCTACAACAACAAAAGAGAAGATAAAAATCTTTTTTTATATCTTTTACGATAAAGAAGAATCTGATTTACGTAAAATATACAAAGAGTTTGTATCTATTTCTCTCGTAAATCCAAATCCACAAATGATGGAGTTTCAGAGTAATTGTTCAGAGAGATATCTACAGTGGTTTAATGAGATTATCCAAGGGGGAATAGACAAAAAGGAACTGATTCCAAGTTCCATACTACTTTCTCGTGGTCTTTTTGTTATAGGAGAAGGAATGTTTATATCAAGCGAGGTTACAAACGGCATAAGCGATGTCAAAAAAGAACTAGATATATTTTTCGATACGTTATTTGAATTAATAGAGGTGAAAAAATGATAAGAATTCAAAGTGGAAAGTGCCATATGTTAGCACTTCTAAAAGTTCAATACAGTGAGGCACTAAATGCCGAATCTTAACAGAATACTATTTTTAATTATGCCACTTTTTATCTATGGTGATAGTTTAAGAGAACTTATAGAGATAGCCGAGTCTAAAAATGACTTAGTTATTGCAAAACAACTTACACAAGAATCAAAAGCAAAAGAGTTAGACTCTAAAAATAGTGCTTATTTTCCAACACTTGATCTTGGTGGTTTCTATAAACGCGATGATGATGCCTCTCCATTTCAGCCGGGAAGCACTTATAGTGGTTATGCAAAACTTAGCTATGATATCTATGATGGTGGTAAACGCAGTGCAAGAGTAGATAAAAGTAAACAAATCTTGTTAGCTTCAGAACTTGACACCAAAGCTTTTAAAGAGAGCTTAGCACTACAAATCACACAAGACTTTTTCACTATTAAAAGTCTTGAAGCATCACTCAAAGCAAAAGAAGAAGCACAAACAACACTTAAAGAACAACTTATAAAAATCGAACGTTTTGTAAAGGCCAAGATGGCTACAAGTGATGATCTTGATCGTGTTCAAGCAGACTTCGACACAAATACTTACCAGATGGAATCTATCAAGTTTCAAATACTCTCTAGTAAATCATCTATATCATTAAAAGTTGGAAAGAACATACACACTCTTGATGATTCTAGTTTCTCTAAAATGAGAGCTGAACATTTAGAAAAACTTGATGCAAACAAGGCACTTATAGCACAGCAAAGATCTATTGAGTACGAAGCAGAATCTATAGATAGTTTTTATTACCCTCATATTAAAATAGAAGATACATATAGTATTTATGGTTATGATGAGAAGCCAAACTTAGGAGCTATTCCTATCACTTTCCTTGAAAACCAAAACACTCTTATGCTCACCCTTAATTTTAGAGTATTTGATTATGGTGCAATTAGCGATAGTAAAGAGACTGTTCTCTTAGCATCTAAAGCTCTCTCATCACAGATAGCTTTTCAAACAAAAGAACAGGAGATGCAGTTTATACTTGCATCTTCAAGGATCCAGACCGCTAAAGTCAAAATACTCAGTAGTAAAAGTGCTTTAAACGCAGCAACCAATGCTTTTGAGACAATTGAAAAAAAATATAATGCAGGTATTGTTGATTACATCATCTATCTTGATAGTTTAAGTAAAAAAACAAGTTCTAAAGCGCTTTATGAGAGTGGACTTAACGAATTAGAGATTGCATATGCAATCTATTATTACTACAGTGGAAAAAATATTAAAGGGGAACTACAATGCAAATAATTAACAAGACACTATTAGGGTTACTCCTATCATTAAGTTTACTAAACGCCAATGACGTTTATGCAACATTTACAGTTGAACCTTTAAGGGATGCTAATCTTGCATTTATTGCGAGTGGTATTGTAGAAAAGGTAAACACAGACATTGGACACAGTGTCAAAAAAAATGATGTTTTAGCCCAACTTCAAAATACTGATATTAAAGCGATGCTTGAGGTCTCAAAAACAGCACTTAAGTATGCTAAAAAAGATTATGAACGCCAACTAAAAATTAAAGAGCTTATAGATGAAGCAAGATTTGATGGTGTTGCAAATAAGTATGAAAGTGCAAAAAATCAATTCGCTTATCAACAAGCTTTATATAGTAAAACATTTTTAAAGGCTCCTTTTAATGGTGTTATTTATTCAAAAGAAATTGAAATTGGAGATGCTGTAAGTGGTATGATGCTTAAAACAGTTTTTCAAATTCAGAGTCAAACAAAAAGAAAACTTATCCTTGCATTTGATCAAAAAAATAGAAACCTTGTAAAAGTAGGCTCAACTTTTACTTACAAGATAGATGGAAACTCTCGAATTTATGTAGGGAGTATTTCAAAGATTTATCCAAGAGCAGATTCTAAAAGCAGAAAAATCAGAGCAGAAGTAAAAACAATAAATTTCATTCCTGGCCTTTTTGGTGATGGATATATTCAAGTAAAAGAGTAGTCTTATATGTATAAATTAGCAATAAACAAACCTATTATGACACTTATGTATGTCCTTACTCTCATGTTTTTTGGATATACAAGTTTTAAAAGTATGCCATCGGCTCTCTTTCCAAATATTGACTTTCCCATAGTTACTATTGAGACTGTTTACCCTGGTGCAGAGCCCGCGACAATAGAATCACAAATAACAGATAAACTTGAAGAAGCTATTTCGAGCATTGGAGGTGTAGATAGTATTACCTCCACAAGTAGTGATGGAGTGAGTATCATAATAGTGAAGTTTTTTCTTGAACGCGAGATAAATGAAGCTACAAATGATGTACGAGATAAAGTATCTGCAGTTATGCTACCAAAAGATGCTAAAACACCTCTCGTTAGTAAACTAGATATCGGTGGTGCCTCCATAATCAACCTCTTCTTGACAGCCAAAAAGGATAGTGTCCAAAACCTTATGCTCTTTGCAGATGAAAAAGTAAAACCCTCTGTACAAAAAATCATCGGAGTTGGTGGCGTTAACATCGTTGGGTATAAGAATAGAGAGATAAAAATATATCCAAATATAGATTCACTTAATAAATACGGCATCACAGTTTTAGAACTCAACCAAATTATTTCTAAAGAGAATGTAAAAATCGGTGGTGGTAAACTTATAACTAACACTAACGAGTATATTCTAAAAACACAGGCAGATGCCTTGAGTGTAGAGGAACTACAAAACATCAAGGTTAAAAATAGTATTCGTCTTAGAGATGTTGCCCGGGTCGAAGATACTTTGAGTGATGCTAAAAGTTATTCTTCATACAATGGAGTAGAGGGTGTAATGCTTGAGGTACAAAAGATATCAGGCACAAACACTATAGACATCGTTAACAGTGTTAAAAAAGCTATCCCTGGCCTTGCGCGAATGGCAGGAGATAGATTTGATGTAATGGTACTTCAAGATACTACACCGTTTATTTTGCACTCGCTTGAAGATGTAAAATTCGACCTAGTATATGGTGCATTTTTAGCAGCTTTTATAATTTTTGTATTTTTAAGAAACATCACAATTACTCTTGTTTCAGCTCTCTCCATTCCTGCTTCTATATTTGGAACTTTTGCTCTAATGGATTTAATGGGCTTTGAGCTTAACAAGATGACTATGGTGGGGCTTACTCTTTCTATTGGTATTATCATTGATGATGCCATTGTTGTCATTGAAAATATTTATAAGAAACAAGAAGCTGGTATGAATAGGCTTCAGGCTACGTTTGAAGGAACTAAAGAGATGTCGTTTGCCATTCTTGCTATCTCTGCCATGCTTCTTGCTGTTTTTATTCCTGTTGCAAACATGAGTGGTATCGTTGGTAAGTTCTTTGAGAGTTTTGCTATGACCGTTGGTTTTGCCATCATCATCTCATATACCATTGCACTAAGTTTCATTCCAAGTCTGAGTGCTCGTGTAATCAAAAAAGGTGAAAGTAAGTTCTATACTTTGACTGAGCCAATTTTTATTGCTATTGATAAAGCATACGAGGCAACTTTAAAAGTTACATTACGATTTAAATTTATCACTATTATTATAGTTCTTGTTATGTTTGTTGGTTCACTTTCACTTTTTCCTAAAATAGGTATGGACTTTATACCAAAAGAGGACAAAAGTGAGTTTGAAGTAAAGATCAAAGCGGCTAGTGGAATTTCACTTCAAGATATGATTAGAAAATCAAAAGAAGTTGAAGTTATGATTCAAGGTGATGACAATGTAGAGTTTACCACTTTAAGTGTAGGATATAACTCTGCTAAAGAAAAAAATAAAGCCCTTATTTATGTCAAACTTGTAGATATGAGTAAAAGAGCCCTCAATCAAGAAGAGGTGATACAGAGCTTGCGAGATAAGCTAACAGCATTTAAAAAAGATATGTTCATTACAGCTTCAGCCATTCCTAATATCAAAGGAGCTGGAGCAAGTGTACCCTATCAAATTATCTTAAAGTCTGACTCTTTTGAGAACTTAACCATTGCCAAGAATAATCTTGTTAGATACATCTCAGCAAAAAAAGGTTTTGTAGATATAGATACAAATCTTGATGATCCAAAACCACAGTATGATGTAAATATCCTCAGAGAAAATGCCAACCGCCTGGGCATAAATGCATCACAAATTGCCAGTGCAATCGCAACAGCATTTTCAAGTGATTTAGAGATTTCTTACTTTGAAGAGAATGGAAAACAGTATAACATCAGCTTGCGATTTGATGATGAAAACCGTCAAAGTATTTCTGATTTGAAGAAAATACAACTTAGAACAAATAATGGGACACTCGTATATCTTGATGGACTAGTGGAGATAAAAGAATCCTCATCACAAGCAACTATATATCATCTTGACAGACAAAGACAAGTTAGTATTTATGCCGATCTATTTGGTCTTGATTTAGGTGGTGCAGTTAGTTATACAAAAGAGAAGATTGATTCGCTAATGCCTGATGGAGTTACTTATAGATTTACAGGTTTTGCAGAAGAGATGGAAAAAACAGTTCAGGCATTTGGAACTGCTATTGGGCTCTCAGTTATACTTATGTTTGTTATTCTTGCTATTCTTTATGAGTCGCTTATACAACCTATTATCATTATGATTGCACTTCCTCTGAGTATTATAGGTGTTATGTTGGCCCTCTACATAAGTGGGCTACAATTTTCACTCTTTGTAATGATTGGGTTTATGCTTCTGATGGGAATGGTCGGTAAAAATGCTGTACTTCTCGTAGACTTCGCAAATGCTGCTGTAAAAAATGGTAAAAACACAGGCGAGGCACTTATTGAAGCTGGAGAAAAACGTCTTCGCCCTATTTTAATGACAACATTTGCCATGGTGTTTGCTATGATTCCCCTAGCTACTGGAGATGGTCTTGGAAGCGAGACGAACGCACCAATGGCAATAGCTGTAATAGGTGGACTCATTAGCTCTATGATACTTACTCTTTTGATAGTACCTGCAATTTATAAGCTCATTAATCCACTAGATACTTGGCTTCGAAAATGGTACGAAGTAGGAGAAGTTTCTTAGCGTCTTCTATAAGAGAGTGCCTCGAGTAGATGCTCTTTTTCTATCGTTTTACTCTGACACAAATCAGCAATAGTACGTGAAACTTTTTGCACTTTTTTAATACTTCTAAAAGAGAGTGCAAATCTGTCTATAGCTTTCTCTAAAGTTTCTTCTGCTTCACCACTTAAAGCACAATACATTTGAATCTCTTTATCATTGAGCAGGGCATTAAAACTTTTTTGACCTCTTTTTCTTCCTAGTATATGTGCTTGGACAACCATTTTATGCATCTCTTTAGATGAAAGACTCGGTTTATCCGTCGCATTTACTTGTTGCATCACTATATTTAAATCTATTCTATCTAAGAATGGATCAGAAAGCCTGTTTTTATATCTTTGTACCTCAAGGTCTGAACATCTACACTCTTTATTTTGATTGAGTAAATTACCACAAGGGCATGGGTTCATAGCCCCTATAAAAAGAAAACTAGCTGGATATTCCACTTTTGAATTTACACGCGATATTCTTATCTTTTTATCTTGCATTGGTTCTCGCAATGCTTCTAGCACAGACTTGGAAAAATGGGGAAGCTCATCAAAAAACAGTATACCATTATGTGCTAAACCTACCTCTCCTATTTTCGCCTTAAAACTACCACCTCCAAATATACTCGCAAGTGTAGCAGTATGATGTACAGACTGTGAATTCCTATGTGGTTTAAAGTTTGCCTCTTTCCCATCAAGTACTTGTAGTTTTACTAACTCTAGTATCTCATTTTCACTCATTGGAGGAAGGATATAACGAAGTCTTTGAGCTATCATACTCTTTCCACAACCAGGACTTCCCTCATATATAATGTTATGAAAACCTGCCGCCGCAATAAGAGCAGCTCTTTTTGCTACTTCTTGTCCCTTAACATCACTAAAGTCTTCATCATACTCTTTTACATAATAGTACTTCTTCTGCTCTAGTTCATAAAATGGGTATTCTATTCCACTGTTTACGACACTAGGCAATACTGTATCTTGATTTTTAAATACATTCACCGTTTGGGTTATACTACTTACTCCATAAAAATCTATGTTTGGTATTTTTGAAAGTTTATCAAGTGATTCATTTGGAACTATTGCTTTTGTTATAAGATTTTGATTTGCTAGAGATAAAATTAAAGGATAAAGCTGAGCACTCTCTTTTACACTTCCATCAAGACCGAGTTCACCAAACACAAACCAGTCTTTTAAATCACTCTCATCTGTATTTAAAAGTATAAGTAGAGCTATACTCAGATCAAACTGTGAGCCTGATTTTGAGAGTTCAGAGGGTGCTAGGGAAAATGTTATTCGTTTAGGAGGAAAGGAAAAGTCATTACTCAGGAGTGCTGATTTTACTCTCTCTTTTGACTCGGTAATAGCAGTAGATGCCATCCCAACAATTGAAAAAGATGGAAGACCCTTTGTAAGTGTTGATTCAACATCTACAACTCTAGCATCGAGTCCTTCATATGTTGCACAGTGCACAGTTTTCATAAGTCAACCTCAAATTTAGATTGGTAAATAGTATCTTAGATTTTTTATATTGAAGGTTTATATTACATTATGCAATTATTTAAGACTCTTTTTGCTCTTTTTTCATTCTTTTGTACTCTTTTTCAAACTTCTTACGTCGTGAATATGAAAGCTTGTCAATAAAAAGGACACCTTCAAGGTGATCTATTTCATGCTGAATAGCGATAGATAGTAGTCCATCTGCCTCAAGTACTTTTGTATTTCCATCTCTATCTTGATAACTAATACTAACAGTCTCAAATCTTTTTATATCTTCATAAAACTGGGGAACACTTAAGCATCCTTCTTGGTAAAGTGCTTCTCCACTTTTGGCAGTTATATGTGGATTAATTATCTCTAAGAGATTCTCTTTGGGCTGTTCTCCATCTTCATTTGGTATATTTAAAATAAGAACTCTTAACGCATGAGCAACTTGAATTGCTGCTAATCCAATACCATTTGTATTCATCATTATTGGATACATTGCATCAAGCAATATATGAAGCTCTGAACTAAACTCTTTTACTTCTTGGGAAATTTTACGTAAACTTTTATCTGGATACTCAACTATACTTAAATTCATAACTTTTATTAGGTCCTAAGCGAGACTACATAGTCTTTATTTTCATTTTTGTATGCTAGTTCCATACCATCCATTGCACTTAGGATTATTTCTTCTACAGAACTATCAGTGTCTACACTTGTTATACCAATGGAAATTTTTAACTGTATTTCTTTATCTTCCAAGAAAAAATTAGAATTAGAAACTAAATCACAAAGTCTTTCACTCGCTTTTCTAGCACTATCTATATCAGTATGTTTTAAAAGCATAACAAAGGCTCCGTGACCATAGTATGCTACTATATCACTACGACGAGATGTCTTTAAAAGAAGCCTAGCAATCGTTCTAGTCATTAAAGTTACAGCCTTTTCATTCTTCATACTTGCTTTAAGTTCATTTGACAATTCAAGCATAATAAGAGAACTCTTATGTTTAAACTCTTTTACAAGGTCCATCTCTTGTTCAAGTTTTGTTAAAAGATAGCGTTTGTTATAAACACCAAATTGATTATCAAATATAGTCTCATTTTCAACATTTTTCACAATTGATGCTGTGTTATCATAAATAACTCTCATTTGAGAACTTTGTGACTTTACAATAGTATTTAGCTTACTAACATCCGACTCTAGTGCTTCAAGAATTACAAGTGATTCTCTAGGCTCAGGATTATCCTTAAGTTCTTTTTTTCTTTTTTCCAAAATCTTTGTCATAAGAGACATATTTTTATAAAGATTTGCTGTTACATTTAAAATATTTTTTATCGAACTAAAGCCCTGTTTTAAAGTGTGTTCTAGCAGTATAGTACTTTCCGCATCATTACTTTCTTCAAGTTCCAGTACTGAGAGTATCTGTTTACGGAGATATTCACTTTTCTCTTCTAGTAATCTATCAAAATAAAGAGAATAGTTATGTGGGGTAGGAGGAATATTATCAGATATAAGAGAATCTAGTACTTCTTTAGCATACACTTCTATATCACTAGAAACTGCTTGAAAATTTAAAGAACTAGGAATTACGGTACGAGTAGACACATGAACTTCTTCCACACATGGAGAGGATAAAGTTCTTCTTTTTCTAGCCTGCAATGAACCTGCCATATTCTCTTCTCCTCTTACTCTTTATCGTTTTTAACTAGGACTTCATCAATAATTCCATATTCAAAAGCTTCTTTTGAACTCATAAAGTTGTCACGATCAGTATCTTTTTCTACTAGTTTTATACTTTTTCCAGTATTTTTAGCAATGATTCCATTGAGTTCCGCTTTCATACGCAGTATTTCAGCAGCTTGAATCTGAATATCAGATGCCTGCCCTTGAGCTCCACCTGAAGGTTGATGCATCATAATTCTCGCATGTGGTAGAGCATAACGCTTACCTTTTTCTCCAGCTGTAAGTAAAAATGCACCCATTGAAGCAGCTTGACCTATACAGATTGTTGCAACATGTGGGCGAATATAATTCATAGTATCAAAGATAGCCATTCCCGCAGTTACGACTCCACCAGGAGAGTTAATGTAAAAGTAGATATCTTTCTCTGGATCTTCTGCCTCAAGAAATAAAAACTGTGCGACTATAGTAGAAGCAACTTGATCGTTTACTTCTCCACTTAGCATTACTATTCTATCTTTTAAGAGACGTGAATAGATATCATAAGAGCGCTCACCACGTCCTGTTTTTTCAACTACATAAGGAATATAACTCATAACTTATGCTATCTTTTCGTTTAGTAGAGCTGTTAAAACTCTATCTTCTACCATAGACATTTGAATTGCCGGAAGGTAACCTGCTGCTTTATACTGCTCATAAGATTTTTGGGGATCTTGCCCCATTTGCATTGCTTCATAGTATATAGTTTGCATAACTTCTTGTTCTTCTATCTTTACTTCTTTTTCTTGAGCTAAAGAATCAATAATAAAAGTAGCTCTTACACTTTTTATAGCTTCTTCTCTAAATGTCTCACGAAGTTCAGTTAACTTGTCTGTATTTTCACGAAGTTCTTTAATTTCATCTTCACTCATTGTTCCAGCTTTTTTGTTTAGAGCCATATCTATTTCTTGCTCTACTACAAATTCAGGAAGGTCAAATGATAGTTTATTTACGAAAGCTTCAAGAAGTTTAGGCTTTAAATCTTCTTGGTATAATTTAGAAAGTGACTCATTTTCAAGTTGTGATTTGATCTGTTTTTTCATCTCTTCAACAGTAGCATTCTCTTCACCTTGCATAAGCTTTTGCGCTAGTTCATCATTAATTTCAACTTCTGCTTTTACTTTTATCTGATTTACTTTTACTTTAAATTCAGCCTCTTTGTTAGCTAAATCTCCACCGTAATTCTCTGGGAAAGTAACTTTTATTACTACTTCTTCATCACGTTTTACATCAACAAGTTGGTCTTCAAAACCAGGAATGAAAGAGTTAGAACCTAACTCAAGTGCATGGTCTTTACCAGCACCACCATCAAATAAAACACCATCTATAGAACCCTCGAAGTCGATTACAGCAGTATCTCCAAGTTTCATTTTTCGGTTATGTTTAATGTCTTCTAGAGGAGCTTGAGCTGATGCTATTTCTAAGATTCTAGCATCAATTGCCGTGTCTTCAACTGTTGGCTTCTTAAAGTCTGGAACCATTGAGGCAACATCGCCTAACTCTATATTTGGACGCATTGCTATTTTAATTGCAACTTCTATTTTGTCATCACTTTTATCAAATTTAGAAATATTTGGCTCACCAATTAAAGAAGCATTAGAGATTTTAAGTTCTTCTAATCCTGCCGTCATTACATTGCGCAAAGATTCTGCTTCAGCATCTTCTATAAGTTTTTGACCATACTGCTTCTTTACTATAGCAACAGGAACTTTACCCTTACGGAAGCCTTGTACCTTAGCAGTTTTGGAAAGTTCTTTAGCGATTTTTTCTATGTTAGAATTAACCTCATCCATAGAGATTGTTGCTTCTATCTCAGCATTTGCAGAGTTAATTTTTGTTGATTTGATTTCCATCAATTTCCTTTTTATCTATTGCATATTATAGTGATATGCCTATTTATTTTAGGTAATAATATCTAAAAACTGCTTTTAATTAGCTTTTACAAAAATGTGGTTTATAGTTTAGAATTAAAATCCATATTACTGCGACATCTATCATGACATCCGCAAAATTAAAAACGGCGAAGTTAAAGCCACAGTGCCAGTAAACCATATCAACAACACCCTCATGAATAAACCTGTCATAAATATTTGAAAATGCCCCACCTAACAGAAGTCCTGCTGGAAATGCATAACAAAGTTTTTGCAGGTAAAACACATAACCAAGTACTCCTAAGACAAGGACTAGCTGTATATATTTTAAATAACCCTCTAAAAATGAGAACATAGAAAATGCCACACCTTTGTTATAAACTAAAATCAAATCTATACAGTCCGTGTAGTAACGAAATCCATCAACAAAAAGCATCTTAATATTTTGATCAATTATAAAAACACCAACTAATCCGAACAGAAGCACCGCCCCTAAGCGTAAAATGTGATTATTCATTTAAAGCTTTTTGGAAAAAAGAAACCATTTCATCCATTCTTACATTCATAAGTTTTGCATCTTTAGCTTCAAGTAAAATTCTTAGTTTCTTTTCTGTTCCAGAGTAGCGAACAAGATGACGAATTCCTTCACTATCAAGAACTTCTAATTTTTCACTTAGGCCTTTAATATTTTGGAGTGGTTTTTTATCTTTAACCATGATATTTACTAATTTTTGTGGGTACAGAGAGAAAGGGCGCAATAGCTCAGAAGCTGGTTTTTTCTTTGCTATTAAGAGAGCTAAAACCTGCAAGGCACTCACAAGACCATCTCCTGTTTTTGCAAAATCATTTATAATCACATGTCCACTCTGTTCACCACCAAAGTTTATGCCCTCGCGTTTCATAATCTCTAGAACATGTTTATCCCCAACATTTGAACGCCAAAGTTTTAAATCATTTTCGCTCATATAGTCATCAAGTCCTTGATTACTCATAACAGTAGCTACTATTCCTCCACCCTTAAGTGTATTTTGGTTCTTAAGATGTACACCCAGTGAACCTAAAAGCTGATCGCCATCCACGATTTCACCTTTTTCATCTACAACTACAAGTCTATCTGCATCCCCATCAAGTGCTATTCCTAAATCTGCTCTATACTCAACAACTGCATTTTGTAGGTCTTTAGTATGTAATGCTCCACAATTCTCATTAATATTAAAACCATCTGGTTTGTCATGGAGAACTATAACATCAGCACCAAGTTCTTCTAAGACTGTTGGACCAACCTTATATGCTGCCCCATTAGCTGTATCTAAAACGATACGCAAGCCCTGAAGTGACATCTCTAACGGAAATGAGTTTTTAAGCTGTACTATATAACGCCCTATAACATCATCTATACGCCTTGCTTGTCCTATTTTCTTTCCTGTCACTTGAGCTTCTTGAAGTTTTTCATTATCAAAAAATATATCTTCGATTTTCTTTTCAACCTCGCTAGAGAACTTATTACCATGTCCATCAAAGAGTTTAATTCCATTATCTTCATAAGAGTTATGAGAAGCACTAATCATGATTCCAGCATCACAACGCATGTTCTCAGTGATAAACGCGATAGCAGGTGTTGGCATTGGCCCGATTTCTATGACATCATAACCGATCGCAGTCAGACCAGCGACTATTGAATTTTCTATCATATAACCACTTCGACGTGTATCTTTACCAATAAGGATTCTATTAGTCACTGCGTTTGGTTTAAGATATGTTCCAGCGGCCATAGCCACCTTCATAGCAACTTCTGCACTTAAAAATGTACCCGCTTCTCCTCTTACTCCATCTGTTCCAAATAGTTTCATTGTCTTCCTTTTATCTCATCTCTTTATATAAATAGTTAATCTGTTCAGGTGGCAACTGAGTCTAGTGCTTAAAAAAAGAGACCAAACCAACGGAAGGATTCGCTCTCTTTTTTTAAGTGCTTGACTCAGGTTATTACCATTCTTGAACACGAATTAGTGCATTTTACCACCACTTAACTTAATTTTAATTATCTTTAAGCTAGTATTGCGCACTTAAAATTCCAAAAAAGGACTCATAATGGCAAATCACAAGTCATCAATAAAGAGAATTCGTCAAACTATCGTTCGTACTGAACGTAATCGTTTTTACAGAACTCGTCTTAAAAACATAGTTAAATCAGTAGTTACAGCAGTAGATGCTGGAAACAAAGAAGAAGCAACAGAAGCACTTAAAGTAGCTAATCAGCAGATTCATAAATTTGTAAGTAAGGGTCTTCTTAAGAAGACAACTGCCGCTAGAAAAGTTAGTCGTCTACACAAATCTGTAAACGCTATATAATTAGAGCATAATTTATGCTTGCAGATAAACTAACACCGTTTATCACCCGCTATAACGAACTCGGCGATTTGCTGAGTTCACCTGACATTACCTCTGACATCAAACGTATGACAGACCTTTCAAGAGAACAATCAAATCTTTTACCAATAGTTGAAAAAGCAAAAGAATATCAAGCATTAGTTGCTGATATTGCTGACACAAAAGATATGTTGAGTGATTCTGAAATGGGTGATATGGCCAAAGAAGAACTAAAAGAGCTAGAACCGCGCAAACCAGAACTAGAAGAAGAAATTAAAGTACTTCTTTTACCTAAAGATCCTAATGATGATAGAAATATCATTGTTGAGCTTCGTGCTGGTGCTGGTGGAGATGAAGCTGCAATATTTGTTGGTGATCTTTTTGACGCTTATACAAGATATGCAGACCTAAGAGGCTGGAAAATAGAGCTTATTAGTACTTCACCTTCAGATTCTGGTGGATATAAAGAGGTTACGGCACTTATTAAAGGTGAACAGGTTTATAGTCGGTTGAAATATGAAGGTGGAACACATAGAGTTCAGCGTGTTCCAGCAACAGAATCTCAAGGACGTGTTCATACATCAGCAATTACAGTAGCAGTTATGCCTGAAGTTGATGATGTTGAAGTTGTCATTGAAGATAAAGATTTAAAAATAGATGTTATGCGTTCTTCTGGATGTGGTGGTCAGTCTGTAAATACGACCGATTCTGCAGTTAGGATTACTCACTTACCATCTGGTCTAGTTGTAACAAATCAGGTGCAAAAATCTCAACGTAAAAACCGTGAAAAAGCAATGAAGGTTCTCAAAGCTAGACTTTATGACCTTGAAATGCACGAACAACAATCTGAAAATGCAGCAGAACGTGCAGCACAAGTAGGAAGTGGTGATAGAAGTGGTCGAATTCGTACTTACAACTACCCACAAAATCGTATGAGTGATCACAGAATCAATCTTACACTTTACCGTTTGAATGAAATTATGAGTGGGGGACTTCTAGATGAAGTTGTTGAGCCACTTATAACTGACCATCAAGCAAAAATAGTAGAAGCAGCTGGACTCTAGTCCAACTCTTCTAACTTACTCCCACTCAGTTACAAAAGTTCTCTTAACTCTACCCTTAAACGTAATAGTTCTCTCGTTAACACCAAGATAAAGTGTCTCTCCACTCGTAGGATAAACTTCTATGCTCTTTGAAACTTTACCCTCTTTAAATGCTCTATAAAAACAAGCCGCCATTCCTGTTCCACATGCAAGAGTTTCATCTTCAACACCGCGTTCATAAGTACGCACACGAAGATTCTCACCATCCACTGCACAAATGTTTATATTAGCATTATACTTATAACGAAGTTCACTAGCCTCTTTTAAGTCAAAAGTCTCTACATTATCAGTGATGCAAACCATATGAGGAACACCCGTATTTAATAGCCACCAAGAACGGCCATTGTGTTCTATAGTCTCATCTATCATAACAGGAGGAGTAAGTTCACTTAGTATCATTCCAGAAGTCTCACTGTTTTCACTTACTTCTGCGTTTATAACTCCAGCACCCGTTAAGAAACTCATCTTCTCTTTTGTAAAACCTTGGTTAAACGCGAAGTGAGCACAAGCACGAGAACCATTTCCACACATATCGGCACGACTTCCATCGGAGTTATAAAACTCCCATTCAAAGTCATATTTTTCATTTGGCACGACAACTATGAGTCCATCTGCACCTATCCCATCTTGACGATGGCATAGTTCTTTAGTTAACTCTGTTCTGTCTTTTTTAATCTCACTTGAGAAAATAACAAAATCGTTACCACTTGCACTATATTTAGAAATTTTCATAAATACTTAGCCTTTATAATTGCCACAAAATCTTCACACTCTTGTTGGAGATGTTTTAAGTTTTTTGAATTGTCAATTACCCAAGTTGCACGGTCGCGTTTTTCATCGATAGGAAACTGTGTTGCTATTCGTTTTAAAGATTCCTCTTTAGAATAGCCATTGCGCTTCATAAAACGATCAAGTTGAACATCTGCTGGAGTATATACAACGACGCTATCTTGTATGTCATAGTTATTATTTTCAAAGAAGAGGGGGATGTCTATAAGGTATGGAAATTTTAACGTATCTTGTCTCTCGCTGCGTTTGAGGATTTCATCACGAATCTTAGGATGTAAAAAATCTTCTAAAATCTTTTTTGCTTCTTCATTGGCAAATATATATTCACCGAGTTTAGGTCTATCGACCTTACCAAGTCTCAAGTATTGAGTTCCAAAAGTTTCTTCAACCCACTGTGCTGAAGCATCGAGAATCTCATGACTTATAGTATCCGCATCAATAATGCGCATACCATTAAGAGCCATAAGCGAGGCTACAGTACTTTTACCAGTGGCGATACTTCCGGTTAAGGCAATAGCATACTCAAATGCCATTAGTTTTTAATAACACCTAGGTATGCTTTACGTACGTTATTTCCCATTGCAAACGCTGCGGGATGTACATCACAGTTATAGTACTCTAAACCATCAAGCATATCTGTACGGTGTAAAATAATGTCAGCAGTTGGGTGATACTCTTTAGAAGCTAAAAGAGCAGTTTCTCCATTTCCAATATTAAAAGGCATAATAACCTTAGTATATTTGCCAAGAACTTGCATTATACTTTTGTTATCTGCAATGTTATCTAAATTTGGGTGCTTACTTACAAGTAAACCATCTTCTTTTAGTACACGGTTGTAGTGAGCTAAAACAGCTGCATCAGAATCAAGTTCTGATATTACAACGTCATATTCTGCGTCATTTAAATCACGTAAAGCATTGATATCTGCGGCTATAACAGTACAAGCCATCTCAGGATGCTTTTTCATTTCATTCTCTAAGCCACTTGCATTGCTACTGATTATTAGAACATTTTCTGGGTTTTTGTTTGAACAAACGGCAACGTGAACCATCATTTCATTATAGATAAAATCTTTCATATTTAATTCTTCCTTATTTATTACCGCGATTTTATCCACTTTTGGATTAATTTTACTTAATAAAGATATAATTGCACAATATTTATATAAACATAAAGGTAAAAAATGGATTTTAATAAATTTAAATCATTTTGTAGAGTTGTACGTATAATAGCAGGGCTTGCTTTTATCATTGCGGGAATTAACACTGGTATATATTGGTTTTACTTAGGAGTCATTCCTTTTATAGCTGGTTTAGTAAACTTTTGCCCCACCTGTATAGTAACCAGTAAATGTGATTTACCCCAAACAACAGAGAAGAATAATGAGTCAAATTAGTTATAAAGATGCCGGTGTAGATATAGATGCTGGAAATAGTTTTGTAGAAAATATTAAACCTCTTGTTAAATCAACAACAATTCCCGGTGTAATAGGCGGAATAGGTTCATTTGCTGGTGCCTTTGAGCTTCCAAAAGGTTTTAAAGAACCAGTAATGCTTGCTGCAACTGATGGAGTAGGAACAAAACTTAAACTCGCTATAGACTCAGGAATTCACAACACTGTTGGAATTGACCTTGTTGCTATGTGTGTTAATGACCTACTTTGTAACTTCGGAACTCCTTCTTTCTTTCTTGACTACTATGCTACAGGTAAGCTTGATGTAATAAACGCGACAAATGTTGTTGCAGGTATTGCTGAGGGTTGTAAACGTAGTGAATGTGCACTTATCGGTGGAGAGACTGCTGAAATGCCAGGAATGTACTCAGAAGATGATTATGACCTTGCTGGTTTTGCAGTAGGCGTTGCTGAAAAGTCTGAAATGGATAGAGTAAGTCTTGTTAGAGCTGGACATAAACTTATAGCACTTCCATCTTCTGGTCTACACTCAAATGGTTTCTCACTTGCAAGAAAAGTACTTTTTGAGACAATGGATAAAAAATTTGATGAAGACTTTAATGGTAAACCTCTTATAGAAGTACTACTAGAGCCAACTACTATTTATGTAAAAATGTTTAAAGAATTAAGAAATGAAATAGTAGCAATGGCACATATCACAGGTGGTGGTATCATTGAAAACCTTCCACGTGTTTTACCAGAAAACTTAATGGCGGAAGTTAAAGAAGAAAGCATTCGTGTTTTACCTATCTTCGAGTTAATGGCTCCTCATGTGCAAAGGGCAGAAATGTTTAGAGCATTTAACATGGGTGTAGGTATGGTACTTGTAGTTGAAGATAAAAATATAGACACCGTACTTGCAAAAGCAAAAGGTTCATATTTAATAGGTGAGATTAAAGAGGGCAAGCGCGAAGCAAAAATGATTTAGGCTCAGCCTAAATCAAAACACTTATTTAAAAGCTTTAGCTAAATCTTTTTTAACTGCTCCAGGTACTGTAGCAATAGTAGTAAATGTTCCCAGTGATAGTAATGGATAAGAAAGAGCAAGATAATACTTTGCTTCAAGCGATTTAGCCTTACCATTTTCTATACTTATACAGTATGGAAGAACAGCCGCATTTGCACGACCTATCTTTTTAACAAACTTCTTTGTTCTTTTTCCTAAATCATATCCTAGCAGTGTACTAGTCTCAGATAGTTTCAACTCAAAAACCAATAACTTACCTTTCTTATAAGCTCTTGCTTTAGAAATAAGTTCACTATTTGTACCCTCTGCCAACTCATCAGCATCATCATATTTAGGCAAACCCATCATAAACTGATAACCTGCTAAATCATCAAAATTTACAATGTCTATAGAATTTTTCAATCCAGAAAAAGCATTATTAATAGCTTCAAGCTGTGAATTAAAAACATTATGATTATACTCATCTTGCATATAAGCTTTACCAAAATAAACAGGGTTAGTAAAGCTAATCATCTTCTCTTTCTCATCAACAAAAAGACGTAAAGCAGCGACATAAGCACGACCTGGTTTAGCAGCCTCTGACTTAAGAGCATCATTAGTAAAAACTAATGTTGTTCCTTTTTTTACTGACTGATATGAAGCAATTACTTCAAATCCAGCAGCTTCTAGTCTACTTTGAGACTCAGAAGCACTTACATACTCACCAGTAAGATAAGCACTAATTTTAGTACCCTCAAGCCCAGACTTAGAATCAGGTGTTGCTGAGGCTGATGAACATGCAGTAAAAGAGAGAACTGCTAGTGACATTATTAATGTTATTAATTTTTTCATATTTCTTTACCACCTATTTTTTTCATTATAGCGATAATTTCGCTATCTATTTTTTTAGTCCATTCAACTTTTGTTGGATCTTTGATCTCCATAACTGCAGTCCAAACTGATAAACGTGGCATACCCACTATCATCTTATTTGAGCCTTTTTCTATGTAGAAGTACATAGCACATGGAGCCAATACCCCTGCATCTGGACGATTTTTATTAAAAACATTGTAAGAGAATGTAAAGTGGCATAAACCATATACAAAAAATTGGTCATATTTTTCAAAAGGCATCTCTAAATCTTCTTCGTAAGTCTCTTTAAAGTTTTTAAATCCTGCGATGATGTACTTTTTCTCTTCAAAAGCTGCTTCTATTTCTTCTTGAAAACTCTCTGACCACTCAGTAAGGTCTCCGCTTCTATCCACTTCAAATTCAAAAGTCATCATTGGTTTTGCTGGAAGTGCTTTATACTTAGTAGTTATAATTTTGCCACCAAACTCTTTAGTAACATAATCATCTAATGGCTTATACATATCTATGTATGCTTTTCTAGATTCGGCATCTGTTACACCTGTTATATCTAGCATTGTACTAGGATCAAGGTGACCGATGTATGTTATGTTTTCAGCTTTAGTTTTATATATGTGTAAATTAAAAGGTTGAAAACCAGCAGCTTGTGGCGACTTAAGTAAAATCGGATGTAATGCTACATCGTTAGTAATAGAGAAAAAACCTAAGTTATCTAAGTTAGTAGCCCAATCTTTGTCGTAGTCTGGGTCTTTTGGATTACCATAACGACTTGCGTAAGCATCATTTATTTTTTCATGTGGATCAGAAACAGTAAATCCTGTTACTTCTTCTAGCGATGGTAAGAACTCTTTTTCGTACTTCTCCTCCATATCACCTTGAATTACATTAAAGTGTACTGCTGGAGCAGCGAATGCAACTGAAGCAGCAAGTGAAAGTGCAATAGTTGACTTTATTAGTCTATTTATCATTGGTATTCCTTAAGTTAAAGTTAGTCTAATTATTTTAACATAATTTTTTACAATTGTAGATTTTTTTTGATTGTCTTGTGATTTTTTGAGTTTGTATGTAGAAAAAGAGCACTACCAAGAGTTGGTAGTGCTTATAATAGAAAGTAAATCTTCTAGTTTAGACTAGAAACCGTAGTTAAGAGCTACAGAAAGTGACTGTTGGTCATTTGTTGCTGTAAACTCACCACCACCAAAACTAGCAGGAACTTCAGTAGTTTGTGAACCAGTTGCAAACATATATGCTAAATCAACTGACATTTGTTCTGTAAAAGTATATGAACCACCAAGTGTAATATGAGATTCAGTTACAGCTGGAAACTGCATTGCACTTCCAAGAGCTTGATTAAAACTAAGACCAGTAGTAATATCAGATGGTAATGGAGACTCACCATAGTTATAACCAACACGAGCAGCCCAAGAAGGTGTAGCATATTCATAACCAATAGCTAATACAGTTTGATCTTCCCAACCAAAATCTTCAAAACCTTGAGCAGAAGAGTTACCAATCATTTTATAATCTAGAGCAATTGTATGCTCATCCATAGAATAAGAAACACCTAAACCAAGAACAGAAGGAGTATCTAACTTAGATTGTGGCGTTGCAGTTAGAAGATTACTGTTGAAAGTGTTTTTAAAGTCATGAGTTACAGCAGATTTATAATCTAAACCTAAAGATATACCAGAAATTTCATATGCTAAACCAGCTTCAAATCCCATTGCAATGTCTGTAGTTGTACCTGAAGTCATACCTAAAGAACCATACTCAATAACTGGAGCGATTGCAGCAGAAAAACCAGATACTGTGTATGCTAAAGGAATTGACATTCTCATAAGTAATAAGTTGTCATTTGGAGCTCCTGCACCACCCATTGCTGCATCATCACGGTAATCAACACCCATTCCACCTACACCATATAGAGCAAGACCCCATGCAAATGAATCATTAACTTTATTAATAACTGCAACTGCAGGAATCATTCCATTACCAGCTGTACTTTCATATTCAGTGCCACTAACACCAGGTGCTCCAGCAACACCTGTTTGTGAAAAAGTAACACTTGGCATTAAAATAGTAGCACCTATAGTAATCTCAGTATTCTTCTTAGACTTAGTAATTAAAGCTGGATTTGTGAATGCTGACTCAGCGCCTTGAAAGTTAGATATACCAGTTCCACCCATTGCACGTGACTTAGCACCGTAACCGATAAGGCTAGTACCATTTGTTGCGAATGCAGATGTCGCGCCTAAAGCTAGTGCAGCTACTACTGCTAATTTAATTGTTTTTTTCATTTTCTCTCCTCAGAGTAATTGTGTACTAAAATAGAGTTTTATCTATTTCGTCTACGGCTATTATAAGAGAGTTATTTTTAAATTAAACTTAAAGTAAATACTTTTATAATAGATTTTACTTATATATATTATATATTTATAAGTGTAAAAGCAATAAATAACGGTATTTAGGGCTATATAGATGTATATTTCAACTACATTGAGTATTTTAGTGCTTAAAAGAAAAAAAAGAAAAAAAAGAATTTGTGTATCTTTCAGTAACATATTATGGAACTTTCAGTTCTAAAAAAAGAATAGTATTGAATTAAGAGTAAAAAAATTGAAGTCATTTTGTTAAAAGTGAAGTAAATTTTGTAATAATAAAAGTAATTAGGGAGTAAATAAAGAAGTAAAAAACAACCAACTAGGCAGCGACCTACATTTCC
>NZ_JABIOQ010000020.1 GCF_018698455.1 Sulfurimonas sp.
CGATTTACACCACGATTGATAACATGATGATAACCAGCAATATCAACTCTTAATCTTGTAGGTATTAAAAATCCTTATTTATTTTATTATGTCGATAGTTAAAAATTATATCATAAAAGTGGAGATTCATTCACAGGGGTGTAATTTTAAGTTAGCTATACTATAATGAAGATGTTTATAAAGTAGCTAGTTGAAGAAGTTCAAAATTTAAATCTATATATTATTCTAATATTCTCTTTGTCATAGATATTCTACATAATGGAAGTTGCCTATAGCTATTAATTTTATCATCAAACCACTCAACAATATTTTCAATTGCAATATCTGATAATGAATACCCTCTTGCTTCATGAGTAAGAATAGTATCCTGCATCTTTTTAGATAGCTGAGCGATTAATATATTATTTTGGATGAGATAGTATGGTTTATTCTTTGTTAGCTCTTGTACATATACCTGTGAGCCTGCAATTAGGTCAATACCTTTTGAATCATGCTGAGATTGAAAACTCATATATAAACCTGATAACCCCATTACAAAAGTTTTTTTACTTGGTTCTATATACTGTTTATTATTTACTAGATTTTCAACTGATGATGTTGAGTTAGATTTGAAATATTCATTATCAGTAACAATAATTAGCTTTTTCTTTGCTCGTGTCATTCCAACATAAAAGAGTCTAATAAAATCATCATTGAGTATCATCTTATGAGCTACTAAAACAACAGTATCAAACTCTTTACCTTTTGCTTTATGTATAGTAGATACTAAAACTTTGTTATAAGTAGAAATAAGTTGCTCAGAGGATATTTCATCTAGGTAAATATGCCAAAGGGATGGTGTATAGACTTCATGGTCATCTATAAAACCTTTAACTATCTTGTAAAGTATAGATAGATTCTTAGATCCACTATATCGCTGTTTTACTTTTTCATATGATTCCCATAGAAGATTTTCATTAAGCTCTTGATCTTTTAATAGCGTATCTAGAAACCTAATTTCTACCAAACTCTTTAACTTGAAGCCATCATTATCTAATAAGTAATTTACATCAATATCTTCTTCATGAAGTAAAGCATAAATATCTGCCACTTCATTATTACTAAACGCGAGCACTGCAAGACTTTTCTTCGCTTCAATATGCTCTTTAACTTGTTCAACTGCTGGCTGTTGTAAATATTGTGAATCACAATTGACTATTATAACTTCACCTTGATATTTAGAATGAGAAACTAGAGGATGTTGTTTGTATCTGATAGGAACATTATGAATAAATTTATTTGAATACTCTACGATATTTTGAGTGCTTCTAAAGTTTGTTAAAAGTTCATACTGAGCATAGGATTCTTTCTCTTCATCATTAAGTCCAAATTCTGTTTCAAATTCTTTGATAAATTCTATATCTGCCCCATTAACATTAGACAAGATACACTGATCATCATCACCAACTGCAATTAATCGTTTTTTATTCTCATGAGTATTTGATAGTGCTTTTATTAACTCAAACCCATCCGCATTAATATCTTGATACTCATCTAGCACTACAACCGTTTTAAAAGGTATATCTATCTTATTCTCGTTAATTTGTTGTGCAGCTAAAGATACCACATTATGCAGTATATTCTTATCACTACTAGCTTCTCTACCTATGAGTTGAAGAGAGAATCCATGAAATGTAAATATATCTATATCATAGGCAAGTTGACCAATTAACTCAAAAAGTCTAGATTTAAATTCCATCATAGCAGTACGAGAGTATGTCAACATAAGAAATTGATCAGCTTTAATATCCTCTTGTAAGATGAGAGAAGCTATCTTATGCACAAGAACTTTTGTTTTCCCACTTCCTGGTCCAGCTAGAATCATCATTGCTTGAGACTCTTTATCGTCTATAACTTTCTTCTGTTCATCAGAAAGAGTGTTGAAAACTTTATTGTAACGATACTCTGTCATAGGTCTTTTAAATTTTTCTTTTAACTCCCCATACTTGTTGACAAACATTCTATATGAAAGTGTAAAATAATCTTTCATGAAAGCTTGGGCTTGTTTAGAATTTTTTATAAGTCGTTCTGAATATTCACCAACTATATGAATAGATTCCATTTTTCTCTGGTAGTATGGTTCAAGTCTAGATTTGTACTCAAGCTTTGTATATTTTTTATTTGGAGCAAGCATCTTATCCATCTTCTTGATATTCATAGGTGCATAATAGATAAATCGACCGTTGCCTAGTTCTAGTATCCTGAGTTCATGTAAGTGTAGTAGTGCTTTATCAATAATTTTTGAACTTTGGTCCTCTTTTAGATTTAATGCCTTTTGGAGTTCGAGCATAGAAAATTCAACTGTTTCTTTTGTAGTGGCTTTTTTTTGTGAAAGGTTTGTTGATAAATACTCAAGAGTTTTAAAACCTATATAATGCTTATAATCAATAATAGTTTTTACTCTATTTGCATCTATAAATTCAAAATACCAAAGATCTTTTTGTCTATCTAGTCTGTTAAATTTAAACTGGTGCTTATACCCAATCCAACTTTTAAGCAATACTTTAATTATGGAGCTAATATTCTCATTTTTAATATTTAGCGTTGGATCATCTAGAAGTATCTGATTTAATTCGCTCATCCGTACTGTATGACTATGCTCTTTAATTAAATACTCGTACAATATCTTTTCAATTTGAGCATAGCTTTGATAGAGATTCATACTCTCTCTACTTAGTTTTAAACTCAAATCTTTAGCATCTGAAATAATCTTCATCTCTTTGAGTTCTAATACTGATTGTGTAACCAGTTCATGAGAATAACCAAGCACTTCAGTTAGTTCATCCAGTTGAACAGCTTCTGGTTTTCCACTACCCAGTAAGGTCTGTAATACACGAGACAACCTTATTTTAGAATCCTCACTATACTCTTTAGTTTTATACTCTTCTTGTAAAATTGCTAAAGAGTCTTTTGCCACTGAATCAGCATAATACTGTACTCTATTTCTAGAGCGTTCTAAATAATCTTCTCTCTCAAGTTCAAGTAAAGCTGTTTTTACTTTCATATCATAATCACTAGACTTATCTTCTGTATCCCAGCCAGCTTGTGAAGCTATCTCTCTTGTTGTTAAGGTAACTGGATTGCGACCGTCATTTTTCAATACTCTAAAAATAGCATTGATTTCATCTGGATTTATTTTTGAACGAGTTAATGTAGTGAAGTGCTTATCTAAATCACTTTGAGAAAATAGTAATGGGCATGAAGCTCTAATATTTTGATCTCTAGCACCTCTACCTGCTTCTTGAGAGTAGTTTTCTAACGATTCAGATATTTCATAATGAATTACATTCTTTATATTTGGTTTATCAACACCCATTCCAAAAGCTGTTGTAGCTACAACAATATCTACATCATCATCTATGTACTCTTTTAGAATTTGCATTTTAATATTTGTGTCAAGCTTGGAGTGAAATGATTTTACATTTTTACCAGTATCTAAAGCCAACTGTTCCGCTACTTCATCACACTTTTTTGTTGAAGAGGGGATATATATTAGAGTGGAGCCTTCCTTAGTATTGATTAATTCTAATAAATTTGTATATTTAGCTTTATCCCCATCTAACTCATACCCTTCATAATCAAGATTTTTTCTCTCTGGGACAGCTATATAACGATTCATTTTAAGATTTAAAGCAGATTCTATATACTCCGTAATATCATCCATCACTTTTGGTTTAGCTGTTGCTGTAAAACAAGACACTGGGATATGCTCTTGAAAAGGTTTTTCTTTTAATAAGTCATTGATAAATGCACCAATATAAAAATAATCATGTCTAAAATCATTACCCCATGTTGATAAACAGTGAGCTTCATCAATAACAAATCTTTCAATTACACGGTTTTTGAGTAGGTTAAATACTGAATTAGATCTAAGACTCTCTGGAGCTAAGTATAAAATATCTGCATCCCCATTTACTACTTTCTCTATACTATCAGCTCTTTCACTTGGAGACATATAACCACTCAATGCTACAGCTTTATAATTGGCTACCGTTTCATGAAAACTATCCATATGATCTTTTATCAGTGCCTGAAGTGGGGAGATAACTACGGTAAGTGTTTTAAGGGATTTTGCTTTAATAATTGATGGAAGCCAAAATGTAAAAGTCTTTCCTCCACCTGTAGGTAATATGGCAAGAAATGATTCATTTTTTAATGCTGCGGTAACTATCTCTTTTTGAGAAATAATTGCACCTGTTTCAAGAGTAGCATCTTGGCGAGGAAAATCTCTAAATGTACCAAATCCAAAAATATCTTCAGCAGTTGAACTTAACTCATCCACTGAACTTTCATAATCAAAACATAGTCGTGATTGAAGTGATGTTATCTCTTTATAATCATATAGAACTTTAGGAGGTTGGGCATTTACTTCTAGCTCTGGCATCCTTATAGCCAATATAAAAGCAAGCTCAATTCTATGAAGCTCTAATGCTTCTTTTAAAACATCTGGGCTTCTAATAATAGTTTTAAATATATTAAGAATTGAGCCTTGCAGTACAATGGCACTTAGCTCTTCAAATATATTTTCATGTACTATGAATTCAAAAAAACCTTTAAATACTTCTTCATTTTTGAGTAATGTATAAAGGATATTTCGTTGTAGGGTTGGTAATGTTTTAAATTTTTCTATTGATCGTAATAGTAGTTCTTTAGACAGCTTAGCATCTTTAACTGGATTATTTAAAAAATTATCTTCACTTTTATAATTCTTAGGAAGATTATGAAATGTTTTTTCATTGAAAAGGAGTAAGGAAACAGGAAGAGTATCTATAAAGGTTTTGTTTTGTAACAAGGTACCTATCGAGCTAGTTTCTAGTATTTTTTTATCAAAAGCGATAACATTATGACCAGCAATATACTCTGTAGGAGCATATTTAATATACTCAAAAGCTTCCTTAATGGAACTGGTTTTTAATTCATCTTCTTTATAAACTAAACCAACTTCTTGTATATTTTCATCAAAAGTAGCTTCTATATCTATGTAAATAGGTTCTAAAATCATATACTGAATGCCTCATGCCCTCTATCATATATCAAATAATCACTCTTTTTGCATAATGACTCTATTGCTGTATCTAGAATCTTACCTTCAGTTATATTTCGTCCTACTAAAGCAACTTCAACCTGAGATTTGAATAACAATGGCATAGCTTGTTGATAATCACTCCAATAGTTCATAATAACATCAGCTCGTTTTTCAATAAGTTTTCTAGTTGAAAACTACACCCCTGTGAATGAATCTCCACTTTTTACAACTTTGCTAATCAAAGATTTAGAAAGATTGAGATAACTTGCGATACTCGCTTGTCAGTATCCATCTAAATGTGCATTCATTATAACGATGTTTCTATCTTGTTTTGTAGAAATATTATAAAAATGTTCTTCAAATTGTTTTGATTGAGAAATTTTTATACTATTGTTTACTTTAACAATTTTCTGTTTTTCTTTTGTTTTTATGTATTC
>NZ_JABIOQ010000021.1 GCF_018698455.1 Sulfurimonas sp.
CAGTTTGTAAAATTATTTAATGAAAAGTCACTATTTCAGCTTACAGTTGAAAGAAATTCAAAACTTTGTAATACAAACTTCATAGTTTCAAATGCAGAACAGTATTTTTTAGCTTTAGATCAACAAGAAGAATTAGGTTTGCAAAATAATGATGATAAATATCTACTTGAGCCTGTAGGGAGAAATACAGCTCCTGCAATAGCTTTAGCATGTATGGCACTTGATCCACAAGAGATAGTATTAGTTACACCATCTGATCATCTAATCAAAGATGAAGAGGCTTATGCTCAAGTAGTATCAAAAGCAAAAGAATTAGCCTCTCAAGATAATCTTGTGACATTTGGAATCACTCCTACATATCCAGAAACAGGATTTGGATATATTCAGGCGAAGCCTGAAAATGATGAATGTTCAATTTTAAATGTTGAATTATTTAAAGAAAAGCCGGACCTAGAAACAGCAACTAAATACCTAGAAGAAAATTCAAAATTAAGCATTCAAAATTCACCATTAAAATTCCTTTGGAACTCTGGTATGTTTATGTTTAAAGCAGGAGTATTTTTAGAAGAACTTAAATTATACTCTCCTGAAATATATGAATCATCACAAGAAGCTTATAAATCTAAAATAATTCAAAATTCAACATTAAGAATTCAACATTCTCAGATGGAAGCTATTCCATCTGAGTCTATAGATTATGCTGTGATGGAAAAATCACAAAAAGTAAAAGTAGTACCATCTAGTATAGATTGGTCAGATTTAGGTAGCTTTGAATCGTTAGATGAAGAGATAGAATCATCAGACAATATCATATCTATAGACTCATCAAATAATCTAATATTATCAGATAAAATAGTAGCTGCTATAGATATTGAAGATTTAATAATAGTAGATACGGATGATGCTTTATTAATTTCAAAAAAGGGTAGTAGTCAAAAAGTTAAACAAGTTGTAAAACAACTAAATATTCAAAATTCAAAATTAACAATTGAACATTCGGTGGTACACCGCCCATGGGGTACTTATGAAGTATTACTTTCTACTGATAACTATAAGATAAAAAGAATAGTAGTAAAACCTGGAAAAAGATTATCTTTACAAAAGCACTTTCATAGAAATGAACACTGGATAGTAGTATCTGGAACAGCAACTGTAACAGTAGGCGATAGTATAAAACTAATACCACCAAACGAATCTACTTATATAAAAATGGGTGAAGTTCATAGACTTGAAAATCAAGGTAAAATACCTGTAGTACTAATAGAAGCACAAGTAGGTGAATATACTGGTGAAGACGATATAGTAAGATTAGAAGATGATTTTAAAAGAGAGTCAGAGTAATCTGATGCTAGATAGTAGTACGTTTAAGACAGTAGTAGATTCTACTCCTTTGATATCTATTGATTTAATTGCTAGAGATGGCAATAAAGTACTACTTGGTAAAAGAATAAACAAACCAGCAAAAGGATATTATTTTACTACAGGTGGTAGAATATATAAAAACGAAACTATTGCTAATGGAATAATCAGAATAGCAAAAGATGAACTTGGAATATCTTCAAGTATAGATCATAACTTTATAGGTGTATTTGAACACTTTTATGATGACTCTATATTTGAAAATGTTTCAACACATTATATTAATATGGCTTATGAGATTGATTTTAAATCATCAAATAGTCTACCGTGTGAACAGCATAGTAAATATGTATGGATGTCTATAGATGAACTTTTAGTTCATGATGAAGTACATGACAATGTAAAATTATATTTTAAGGATAAGAGAAATGGCAGAAAATAAGAAAAAAGTAGCACTAATCACAGGAATCACAGGACAAGATGGTTCTTACCTAGCAGAATTTTTACTTAAAAAAGGTTATGAAGTACATGGTATGAAAAGAAGATCAAGTCTTTTTAATACAGATCGTATTGACCACCTTTATCAAGATCCTCATGAAGAAAATGTAGATTTAACTCTTCACTTTGGAGATATGACTGATTCTATGAATATCACTAAATTAATCCAAGAGATACAACCAGATGAGATTTATAACTTAGCTGCTATGTCACATGTAGCTGTATCGTTTGAAACTCCCGAATATGTATCAAATGCCGATGGTACAGGAACACTACGAATCCTTGAAGCTGTTAAGCTTTTAGGACTAACAAACAAAACTAGAATATACCAAGCATCTACATCTGAACTATATGGAAAAGTACAAGAAGTACCTCAAAGTGAAACTACACCGTTTTATCCAAGAAGCCCATATGCAGTAGCTAAGATGTACGCATACTGGATCACTGTAAACTATAGAGAAGCTTATGGTATGTTTGCCTCAAACGGAATACTATTTAACCATGAATCACCTGTA
>NZ_JABIOQ010000022.1 GCF_018698455.1 Sulfurimonas sp.
ATAAACATAATTTGTTAAAATTAAGTCTTCTTACTTGCTTAGTTTTCAATGATCTCAAACTCTCGAACTCTCTGTCTTTCGACTAAGTGTCTCTGTTTGTGGATGGGAATTATAGGGGGTTGTAGCTTAATGTTCGCTTAGCTCTAAAGAGATTCTAGGTTTTAGTTGGATTCTATAATCCAACCGCCACCTAGAAGTTTATTATCATTATAAAAAACGGCTGCTTGACCTACGGCTACACCGAAAACACTTTCTTTTAAAGTAACATAAGCCTTATTATTTTCTATCTTTACATGACACTGCACAGCCTTTGTTCTATATCGTAACTTTACAGTTGTATCAAACTCAAGTTCTGTATTAAACATATTTAAATTATTTAATACAACACTATTACAAGCTAAGTCTTCTTTTTTTCCAACTACTATTTCGTTTCTCTTGGCATCTATACTCAAAACGAAATGTGGATCATGTGCACCATTGACAGTAAAGCCTTTTCGTTTTCCAATGGTGTAATGCATATAACCTTTATGTTCCCCTACAATATTTCCCTCTTTGTCTAACACATCGCCTGTTTTATCTACATCAACATATTTTTTAAGTATATCTGTGTAATTAGTTTCAACAAAACATATCTCACTTGATTCAGCTTGTGAGGAAAATGATTCTAGACCTTCTATTGAAGCTGCCATCTTTTTTATATCTTTTTTATGTTTTTCCCCTAATGGAAACTTTAATCTAGGAAGAGCATCTTTATTTACATAAAATAAAAAGTAACTCTGATCTTTTGTATCATCTTCTGCTTGATAAAAATATTCACCATCTGTTTGTATATAATGACCTGTTGCTAAATATGCAGCCCCAACCTTATCTGCAAAGTCAATCATTTCACCGAACTTCATCGTTCTATTACACAGTGCACAAGGGTTTGGTGTTTCACCTTTTTCATATGTATCTATAAACGGCTGAAAAACTTCTTCTTTAAACCTTTCTTGAAGATCTAGAACATGAAGTTTAACACCTAGCTTATCTGCAGCTTTTTGAGCACGTGCTTGATGTATTTCATGATAACCTGGTTTGGAGTGAAGTTTCATGTATAAGCCTTCTACTTCATAACCTTCTTCTTTTAATAAAAGTGTTGTAATTGTTGAATCAACACCGCCGCTCATACCTACTAATACTTTTTCATGACTTAGCATTATTATTTCCTTAAACTTGATAATGATTTATAATATGAAGTATTTTCCAGTCCTACATCTTCTAAAACTTCAATTTGCTTTGAAAGAGACACTTCAATCTCATCTACAACACACTCTAAATCATCTGTTAGCTTTATTATCTCTAAATCTTCTTTATTTATCATTCCATCTGCAAATAGCTTCTCTTTAATAAAATTTAATAAAGGTTGGTAGAATTCTTTTCCAATTATAAATATTTTCACACCAGTTACTTTTTTAGTTTGCACAAGTGTCAATGATTCAAAGAGTTCATCCAATGTTCCAAATCCACCAGGAAAAATAACATAAGCCATTGAATATTTCACTAACATAACCTTTCTAGAAAAAAAGTAATCAAATGTCAGTTCTTTAGTTGTAAAAGGATTTAAAGTTTGCTCAAACGGCAAGTCAATATTAAGACCTATAGACTCAACATCATGTTCTTTTGCACCCTTATTTGCTGCTTCCATAATTCCAGGTCCACCACCTGTCATAATATTATATCCACGACTTCCAAGAAGAGATGCTAACCGTAATGCTTTTTTATAATATTTATTATCTTTGTCTGTTCTGGCACTACCAAAAATAGTAACTGTAGGACCTAAGTCTCCAAGTTCATCAAAGCCCTTGACAAAATCAGCAAGAATTTTAAATACACTCCAAACATCAGCAGACTTTATGTCTTTAATATATTTTTTTGTTAACTCATTATCTTTTCTACTCATATTAGCCCTTTAGTTGTGAAAGTCTCTCATATTTACTTCCTATAGATGTAATTTGTACACCAAAATTACCATCAACAATAACTACCTCACCTTGAGCAATAATATGATTGTCTACAAGAATTTCTAGTGGATCATTTGCCAATTGATTTAGCTCTATTACTGAACCTATATCCATATTCAAAACATCTTTTAAAAGCATTTTCTTTTTACCTATGCGTACTCTTACCGGAAGCTTAACATCCATAATTAATGCAATATTATTCATTTCATCATGACTTAGCTCAACATTCTCACTATCTGTGTTAGATGTTTTATATTCAGTTGATTCAAAACTTTCAATATTTTTATCAGTCTTTCCACTAAGAGCATTATCAAGTTTTTCATCAATAATAAACATGATAAGAGATTTTAAAGGGTCCACTACAAAATCATAGATAAACATTTTTGTAAATTCTTCAAGACTAACTTCTGAATCACTATCAATTTTTTCTACATTTACCACAGAGAATGAAAGAATTGGAAGTTCACTTTGTGCAGATAAATTATTTGAAATTGCTCCAAATATATTCGAAATAATTTCTTTGGTTGCATCTAAATCATCTTCACTCACATCTTCTCTATCGCTAGCTTCCTCCCCCATCATCATATCTGAAAGGGATGCGGCAAGGTTAGGAGGCAATGCAATCATTACGTTAGCATCAACTGCTCCAGAAACAGTTACCTTTACCAAAACAATAGGGGGAACAATTTTTGAGATAATACTAAGTTCTTGTTCTTCTTTAAGTTCTAAACTTGGAACCATTCCGACTAAAGCTTCTATAGTACCAATAGTTTCAGTCTCAAATAATTTTATAAAATCACTCATCGTCTTATTCCTTTACTTCACTGTTTATTATTTTCTTTACACCTAATATTTTGTCTTTTCTTTTTATTTCAAAGTTTTCAAGTGCACGCTTAACAGCATCTCTTTCAGTATCAACCATTTCTGTAATTTGAATTGACTTTCTAAATCTTCTTAGGCCTATTTCACCTTTAAACCTGTCTTTTCCGTCAACAGATACTGTCACTATATCATCAGCAGGAGTCGCAAGTCTTAAAATATCTCCAATTTTAATTTCTAGTATATCCATCAAACTTATACTTGCACTACCTAGATTTGCTTCAACTTCCACCTTCGCCCCACCAAGAAGCACTTGAAGTTCAGTATTTCTACTCTTTTTAGAACTTGTTTCATTTAACATCAAATCACGAGATGCTAATTTTGGAAGTACAGGTTCTAATGCAATAACTGGATAACAGATATTCATCATTCCTGAAGAATGTCCAATAATTATTTCCATTACAACCATAACAACAATTTCATTTTGAGCAACAATTTGAACAACATTTGGACTTGATTCTTTATTTTCAACAACTGGAAATATCTCCATTACTGGGGCCCATGCTTCTTTTAATGTACTCATCATAACACGGAGTACCGTTTCAAAAAGGCTCAATTCAATATCTGAAAACTCTCTTGATGCATCAAAAGGCTCGCCTTTTCCACCAAGTAGTCTATCAAGCATAGGAAACGCAATAGATGGATTAATTTCAATAACTCCACTTCCTTCTAAAGGTTTTACTGAAAATACATTAAAACTAGTAGGGTTTGGAAGAGACATTAAAAATTCACCATATGTCATCTGATCAACTGAATGAAGTTGAATTTCAACAATAGAACGCATAATAGATGAGATTTGAGAAGCGAGTGAACGTGCCATTTTATCGTGAATTCCACGAAATGCACGTAACTGTTCCTTAGAAACTCTATTTGGACGCTTAAAATCATACAGTGTTACCTGTCTTTGATGACCACCACCACCTCCATCATCTTCTGATTCAAGGACATCATCACCCTCATCATCAACAACATCAAGTAATGCATCAATCTCTTCTTGCGAGAGTATATCAGCCATCTATACTCCTACGCTTTCTTTTATTTTCTGGATAACTGATTTATGAATTTGAGATATTCTAGACTCTGTAATTTCAAGAACTATACTGATCTCTTTGAGTGTAAGTTCTTCAAAATAGTAAAGTTGAATTATCATTTGTTCTCTCTCTTTATATGATGAAAGTATTTTTTTAATCACTTGAACAAGTTCATCCTTTTCAATAACTGCTAGTGCTGCACCTTCGTCACCAACATGCAGTTGATCATGAAGTGGCATTACTGTGTAAATACTAGAAGCTACACGTGCTTCATGAACTTTTTCGACACTCTCTTCTAGTTTTTCAGCTAGTTCTTCATCACTTGGTTCTTCATCATGTGTTAGCATATGTTCTTCAACTGTATAATTTATAGCTTTTACAAGTTTTCTATTCGCTCTGCTAAGGATATCTAAACTTCTTAGATAATCAAGCATAGCACCATATACTCGTTTTTTGGCATAACCCCAAAATGAATCGTTTAAAGCCTCATCATATCTACGTGCTAATTTAATTAATTCTTCAGTTCCTATTGCTGAAAGATCAGAAAAATCTATAGAACTCGGAAGCCTTTCTTTGAGTCTAAATGCCATTGCTTTAACTGCAGGGAGATATTGCAGTGCTAATTCATCTTCTTGATATTTTAAATCTTGCTTATAGGCATTTTCTATCATCACTGCTGTCCATCTAAACTTTCTTCGTTCATTTTAATTGCTATATCAGTTACTTTGCAAGCAGTATCAACAATATGATCTCTTTTATTAATTTCTCCAGCATAATAATCTAGTTCTACTTCATGTGCACTTCTTAAGAAAAAATCTGCCTTAGATGTAAGTGTTTTATAATAAAGTGCAATGATAATATGTGAAAACAAATAAAAGAAAGCTGTGATAAACAAAGTATATACAAATAAACTATCTGCATCAAAAGATTTTAGTATCCCAAATATTACTCCAACAAAGAAGCCTTGAACAGTAAAAAAGTATACAAAGTTTTCACCTAACATTTATTGACCTTTAAATTTAACTTAAAAATGTTCTATTAATCTCTTAAATAGCCCAGATAGACCACTTTCATTAGAGGTAACCAGCACATTCCGTTCCAGTTTAGAGACGATTTTATTAACTATTTCCCCAATATCTCTTCCTACTTGAGAAGTTGGATATTCAGCACTAAAAAGTGCACGCTTTTTTACAGATGATGAAACTTTTATATCAGCATTTATTTTGCCTATTAGTCTTAAATCAAGTCCTTTTCCTATATTTGCATCTGCTACTTTTTTAATCTTACCAAATACAGCAACTGCCTCTTTCTCATTTTTCACTTGATTTAGAATCATACTAATATCATTTCTCAGAGTTGCGATAGTCTTAATTGTTGCATATGCATCTGTGATAGCTGCTGGATCAGGTACAGTAACAACAATAACATCATCAGCTGCATTTAAAAACATTTGTATATGCTCTCCAATTCCTGCCCCCGTATCAATTATCATCACATCTAACTTATCAAGAACCTGTGCTTCTTCCATAAAACGCTCAAATAGTGCCATATCAGAATACTTCAGTATCTCATCACCACTCTCACCTGGAATCAATATAAGATTCCTCGTAATAGGAATTAAAATATCTGCTACAGTTGCTTCCCCTTTGAGTACATGTAGAATATTTTTCTTTATCTTTACATTAAACATGACATCAAGATTTGCAAGACCAATATCTGCATCAAAGATACCTACATTGATACCTTTTTGAGAGAGACAATAAGCAAGGTTTGAGCTAATTGTACTTTTTCCTACACCGCCCTTACCACTAGTTATAGCAATAAAACGTGTCTTTTTAGATTTTTTTACTGATTCTTTAGCACTTGCAGAGACTAACTCTTCAAGCTTCTCTGCCTGATGACCTATCATGTTTTACTCCGATTAAAACCATTTAAAAGACAATCCACTAAAAAGTCACTGCTTGCACAAACTAAATCTTCGGGAACTTCTTGACCTACGGAGAAGTAACTTATAGGTTTTTTTGTCTCATATGCGAGAGAAAATATATTTCCAAATCCTCTTGTCTCATCTAGTTTAGTAAACATCAAACTATCTACCCCTAAACTTGAAAAGTTATCATAAGTACTTTTTAAATCTTCATATTTAATAGAACTTGGCATTACAAGAGCAACTTCTACATTATATTCCGTTTTATTTGTACTTAAACACTCATATATTTTTTCTATCTTACCTTTATCATACGGGCTTGACCCCATAGTATCAATAAGAATATAATCACAATATCGCAATGCTTCAAGAGCGCTTGTAAACTCAGGAGGGTCTACGACAGTTTCAATACCAAGTTTCATCATCCTTGCAAATTGCATCAGTTGCTCAACTGCTCCTATTCGATATGTATCTAAGACAACAAGCCCTACTTTATACTTCTTTTGTAGTAAAAAAGAGTAACGAGCTGCTAGTTTTGCGATACTTGTTGTTTTTCCAACTCCTGTTGGACCAACTAACATTATCACTTTTTTACTTCCAATAGCTAGAGTCGGTTCCTGTTTAATAGCTACCATTTTACGTAGTATTGTTTGAAAGTATCTTTTAACCGTAGTGGAATTTTCACGCATTTTAAAAGGCATATGTTCTAGAGTAATTTTCATCAATTCATCTAGATGATCTGTGTTCATTCCACTTTGAGAAGCTAGTCTATATATCTCAGCAAACTCTGAAGGAATTGGAGAATCAATAGCTGGAGATTTCTCATCCCAAAACATATTTTGAATTATTTTTACTTTGTCTGTAAGCTTGTTTATTTCTACTTTTATCTCTTTAAGCTCTTTTGGCTCTTTTTCTGCAACAGGAGCTACTTGTTGGACTACTGCAGGAGACATATATTCAGCAAGAGGATCATTTGTTACTGTCGATATTTTAGCTATTTGCTGTGCAGCGTTTGAAATGTCGAAAAGCACATCTTTACTTTCTTGCCTAAGAGGTTTTTGTTTTGAAAGTGGTTTCATAGAATTTTGATATGTATTTTGTATCATATCGTTTTCAATTCCTATAACTATCTCATAAAGAGCTTCTCTACCCAGAGCTTTTTTTCGTATCTCTTTTGTTTCGATGAGCATTCCCTCATCGCCTATTTCCATTTTTGCTTTTTTAAGTGCTTCTGATGGTGTTTTTCCAGTAAAGGTTAATATTTTCACGATTGAATCCCCCAAAGTGGAATTAATACACTCTCGCGTTGATGCCAAGCAGGATGAGGAATGGTTAATTTTTCTGTATTTATAACACGATTGTCAAAAAATATAATATCCAAATCTAATGTCCTTGGTGCGTTTGCAAAACTTCTTACTCTTGCAAACTTTTTTTCTAATCTCATTAAATAAGCTAAAAAAGGTTTTGCTTGCATTGAAGTTTTCAAAACTATAATTGAGTTAAAAAAATCATCTTGCTCTTCATAACCAAAGGGAGGATTTTTTAAAATCAACGAGCTCTCAATAATATCTACTCTTTTATCTTTTTGTAATCTAAAAAAAAGATGTTCAAACCTGCGTTTAACATCTCCTATATTTCCACCAATACCTATAACCGTTTTATGTCTATGAGAAGAAACTTTAGAGGTAAGGTATGGAAAATGCAAACTATGAAAAACAGAAAGCTTTTCATTAAGTATGCGTTTTGTGTACATCTACTGTACTTGAGCTTTTTGTGCTTCTTGAGCGGCAGTTATTTCATTTATGATTTGCATCATTCCCATCATCGCAAGATGATAACCAAAAGGACCAAATCCAACGATAGAAGAAGAACAAACAGGTGCTATCATATTTTCTTTTCTAAACTCTTCACGTCTATGAATGTTTGAAATATGAACTTCAATAGTTGGGAGATTGACAGCGGCAATAGCATCACGAATAGCGATAGAAGTATGTGTATAAGCTGCAGCATTTATTATAATACCATGAGCTTCACCGTAACATTCTTGAACTTTATCTACAATTTCACCCTCTAAATTACTTTGAAAAAATTCTATCTCAACACTATTTTGTGTTGCCACTTCTTTCATCTGAGCATGAATTTGCTCTAGTTTCATTGGACCGTAAATATTTTGTTCGCGAACGCCTAACATGTTTAAGTTAGGACCTTGAATCACAACTATTTTCATTATAAACCTTTTTTTAATATTTAAGAGATTTATTTTACCTAAATTAAGATTAAAAATTACAATCTTGATTAGTAATATTAATATATGGTAATACAAAACAGTGTATAATCTCACTCTAAATAATCAAAAAAGAATATAAAAATGAAAATAATTACACCACACTATATACTAATGAGGGATAGAGTAAGTACTAACTTATCTATCGCATTTGACAAAACAATAGAGAAAATTGCACCCTTAGATGAACTTATAGAAATGTATCCAGATGCACAAAGAACTACTCTAAGAGAAAATTCTCTACTTATGCCAGGACTTATAAATGCCCATGTACACATAGAGTTTTCTGCTAACAAGACAGAACTAAGTTATGGTGATTTCATGAGCTGGCTTTACAGCGTGATAGAAAATCGGGAAGAGCTTATAGGCGGTTGTAATATAGAATGTATGAAAAATGCTTGTGATATGATGCTCGAAAATGGTATCACAACATTTGGTACCATTAGTTCTCATGGAATGGATTTGGATGCTTGTGTGTCAGCAAAACAAAATGTTGTATATTTTAATGAGGTTATAGGTTCCCAAGCAACTATGGCTGATGCCTTATATGCTGACTTTCTATCGCGTTTAGATGCTTCAAAGTCAGTTAAACGCGAAGGTTTCTACCCAGCAGTAGCTATCCACTCACCCTATTCTGTTCACCCAGTCTTAATCAAAAAAGCACTAAAAATTGTCAAAGATGAAAAGTTAAAAATTACAGCTCACTTTATGGAGAGTCAAGCCGAGAGAGACTGGCTAGATAATAGTAATGGTGAGTTTAAAGAGTTTTTTCATAAACTTGTAAAACAAGAATCTAACGTATCTAGTGCAAAAGAATTTTTAGAGTTGTTTAATGAAAGTGAAACCCTTTTAACACATGTTGTGCATGCAAATGAAGAAGAGTTAAACACTGTAGCTAAAGCCAAACACACTGTTATTCATTGCCCTATTTCAAACAGACTTTTAGGTAATCCAACACTCAACATAAAAGAACTTAATGACAAAAATATACGATGGATAGTGGCCACGGATGGTCTAAGTTCGAACTACAAACTTGATCTTTTTGAAGAGATGAAAATGTCTCTCTTTATGCATTCTGATGCACCACTTTTAAAATTTGCGCAAGCACTTTTGGATGGAGTCACCATACATGCTGCACAAGCTTTGGGTTTAAATACAGGCGAAATTGCTGAAGGAAAAAATGCAGATATGATTGTCTTAGACTTAGATAAAGAACCAACACAAGAGTTAGCAATACACCTTATACTTCACCGCTATAATATCTCTAAAGTTTACATAAATGGAACACTTACAAAGGAAACAAATGAATCTCATTAAAAAAACACTCTTATTTATCACTCTACCTATGAAGTTTATACAAGATCACTTCAAAGCTATGCTCTTTTTACTTTTACTATTTCTTCTTTTTGCACCTAAAAGTGAACAAGAATTAACATCTAATAATTTAGAAGAGATCGCTTTAGTTGGTCCAATCATGGATGCAACAGAGATCGTAAATAGAATTGATGAAGTAGCGAATAACGACTCAATAAAAGGAGTACTATTAAGCGTAAATTCTCCTGGTGGTGCTGTTGCTCCCTCGCTTGAGATAGCGTATGCCATCAAACGTTTAAAAGAAAAAAAGCCTGTTGTAGTTTATGCAAAAGGCACTATTGCAAGTGGAAGTTATTATGCTAGTATCTGGGCAGATGAGATTATGGCAAATCCTGGAAGTATGGTTGGTAGTATCGGTGTGATTATGCAAGGTGCAGATATTAGTGACCTTATGAGTAAACTAGGTATTAAAACACAGAGTGTTCAAGCTGGTAAATACAAACGTATAGGCACACCAGATAGAGCATGGAGGGACTATGAAGTAAATGAACTAAACAAAGTGATACAAGGTACCTATGAAATGTTTACTCAAGATGTTGCAAAAGCGAGAGGTCTAGACATAAGCATACGCGACACTTATGCCAATGCACATATATTTACGGCTGCTCAAGCAAAAGAAATCGGTCTTATTGATAGCTTAGGGGTTGGTTATGATGCTAGGGCAAAAGTAGTAAAACTTAGTGGTGTATCAGATCCTGTATGGAACAAAGAAGATAAGTTTGATAAACTTCTAAAAAAACTATCTGCTTCAACAGCCATGACACTTCATACTTACTTTCCAGCTATTACACTGAAGTAATTAAAAGCCACTTGTAGTTAGTGGCTCTATAATTTTTATAGAGTTTCTACTTCAACCACAGCGGTTAAATTTTCAAATATTCTTTGTACTCTATCTTGCCAAAGTTTTCCAAATTCTTTTATATCATCTTCTGATGCATCACCAGAACTTAGCTTAGACATTAGTTTCATCATCATAGGATTTGGTTTTACTGCTTCAGGGTTATATGTAACATCAACACTCATGCCATTATCAACTCTAGTAAATCTAGCAGATGAATCAATCTCTTCATTAAAACTCATAAGAGAGTGACGAGAGAACTGACCTTGAAGTCCTTTAAAACCACTTTTATCAGTCGCTCCTGTTATCTGAGAAATTACATTCGATATAACTCCGGTTACACCATCTTCTAAGCCCTCTTCAAACTCTACTTTTACATTTCCTCTTACTGCTCTCTTATCTGGATACAAAGCTTTTAATGCTACTAGAGTAATTATATATGCACCTGCGACAGTTGGACAAGAGTGGCCAGCTGATTTAACCACATCTAGATATGTGAACTCATACTCACCTTTAAGAAATGCACCTAAAACCTGAGATAATGGATCTTTTACTTTAATAGTCTCTATTGTGTCAAAAAATTTTGGATAACTCATAATATAGTCTCTTTTTTTATAACTCTTGCACTTACAACCATACTATCACTCTGAGCTTCAAATAAATCATCAACTTTTAATGAGTCGATATCTATTACTTTTGAGTCTTGTGAGAGTTGAGCAAAACCTTTTTTACTTTTAAATTTTGGATTATTTGATTCTAACATTTTTTGTAAGTTAAGTAACTCACTTTTATAAATGTTTAGATTGGATTCCATAGCTTGAGGGAGTCTATTTTTAGTATACTCTAGCTCTTTTTTAAATCCACTAAGTTTAAACTCTATACTTTGAGAATAAACTTCTTTAAGCTGTGATATTTCTTCTTTTTTTTGTCTTAATTTTTTTTCTACAGAGTGTTGTTTATAAGAGTTTTCAAGATGACTTAATTCCTGTTTTTTTGACTCTATCTTAGAAAACAGTAACTGCTGCATTTGAGTTTGTAACAAATCTAGAGTTTGATACAGTTCATTTGTATCTGGTAAGATTATCTCCATAGCTGCACTAGGAGTAGCCGCTCTTAGGTCAGCAACAAAATCACTAATAAGCCAGTCTATTTCATGCCCAACTGCTGAGACTATAGGAGTTTTTGCATTAAAAATAGCATTTGCTACTATCTCTTCATTAAATGCCCATAAATCTTCCATACTTCCTCCACCGCGACCAACAATTATAATATCATACTGATGAGTATCTGCAGCACTAATTGCATTTGCTATATCTCCAGCTGCATTTACACCTTGAACTAAAACATCGTAAACATCAATCTCCAAGAGTCTGTATCGACTGTTTGCTACTCTTAACATATCTTGTAATGCAGCTCCAGTTTGGGATGTAATAAGTGCTAAACGCGATGGAAATTTTGGAAGTTGCTTTTTTCGCTCCTGTGCAAAATACCCCTGTCCTGAAAGTTTTTCTTTTAACTGCTCATAAGCTAAGGCTAAAGCACCCTGTCCTGCTGGTTCTATTGAAAAACAGTTTATTTGGTAAGAACCACGAGGTGTATAAAGAGTAAGTGCTGCGTTTATAATAACTTTCATACCCTCTTCAAGGCGAAACTTCAACTTCGTAGCATTTCCCCTAAACATCACACCACTAATACTAGAAGAGTTGTCTTTTAGAGTAAAATAGATATGTCCAGAGTTATGAAAAGTAATACGGGAGAGTTCACCCTCAACAAGTACCTGATTAAAACTTGCTTCGAGAAGACCTTTTATCTGCTCATTGAGTCCTGAAACGCTAAGAGTATATACCCCAAGGGCACTTCCTGCGGGGCGCATACTTTACTTACTTTTGCGAGCTATTAAAAGTGTTGAGATATCCATAGAAAAGCTTTTAGTGTAGAGCATTTCAAATCCAGCAGATTCTAATTCATTTTGCATATTTTTCACAGTTGAAAAATCTTCAATTGAGTTGGGTAGGTACTCATAAGCTTCAAGATTTTTAGAGATGAATCCACCTACTTTTGGTAAAATCTTATTAGTATAAAAATTCATTATTTTTCCTAGGAATGAAGGATTCTCATTTTTCATAAATTCTAAAATAACAACAAGACCATCTTTTTTCAAAACACGATTAAACTCTACTAATGCTTGCTCACGTTCCACAACATTACGTATACCATATGTAATACTCAGAATATCTGCACAACTATCTTCTAGTGGTATCTCAGTTGCCTTACTGATGTGATAATTAAATTTTGGATATTTTTTACGAGCTACATCTACCATACCATTTGATGGATCGACACCAACGATTTCCCCAATAGCAATACCAGACTTTTCAGCACGATTATGCCAAAAGTCCATCATATCACCTGTTCCACAAGCTACATCAACTATTTTATCAATAGAATCTCTTCCTGTATAAGTATAAGCTAAATCACAAGCTTTTCTTCTCCATGACTTATCTATACCCATACTCATCACACGATTAGCTGTATCATAAGTTGGTGCTATATCATCAAACATAGAGACAATTTTTTCTTGTTTTTGTGTATTTTGTTTACCTTGAGAGCTCATAGTTTATATCCTTTTCATCCACATAATTATATCTTTATCAACTTGATACATATTTAAAATTTCAAACTTAGAATTTTCTACAGAAAATCCTTCTTTACCACCAAAACTAGGTGCAACATAACATAAATAATAATCAACAATATCACGAGTCAGTTCATACATATTACTCGTTCCTTCAATCATAATATTTTTATAGTTATCAAGCTTTTTAAAGTCACTCTCAATATACACTTTTCTACCTTTAACATTAAATAAAGGAATAGTCCTGTCAAAATTATCATTTCTAGAATAAATTAAAATATCTGGAGCCTTTCCATCAACATCTCTTGCATCAAGTGTTGGTCTATCTGTTCGTACAGTATTACCACCTATAACGAGTAAGTCACACACATCTCTCATGGCATGAACATTTTTTCTAGACTCTTTAGAACTTATTATTCCATCATCGGTCGTGGCATTTAAACGCTGTGCCCACTTGAAAAAAACAAACCTTGAGTCTAAGAATTTTGTAAATGGAAAAAGAAGAATATCACATTCTTCTTTTAAAACCTTAGTCTGAACCTCACAAGAATTATTTTGAAGTATCAAATTTCCATTTTTTGCTTCTCTATTTGTATCAGAAGAACCAACAAAAACTTTTTTAATTCCAAGTTCACTGATAAGAGTAGCACAAGAAGGTGTTTTCCCTGTATGAGAGCATGGTTCAAGAGTTGTAAAAAGAGAAATGTTTTCAAAAATAGCATTATGATTTTTTAGGAGATAGTTATGAATATCATGAGAGTTTTGAAGTGATAAAATATAAGAATCACTAGTGAGTTTATAATAAGCAGTTTGAAGTGCATTTACTTCTGCATGTGGTTTTCCAGCTCTATGATGAGCCTCCACAGATAATATCTCGCTATTTTCTCCAACCACTACACAACCTACTGCAGGATTTGGATAAGTAAGACCTTGATATTTCCAAGCCTCTTTAAGAGCTAGGCTCATAAAAAAACTATTATCTATTAACACGGTTAGTTACTACCACTCAAAGTAAGTTTTAGCTTTTACAACATCGTTAAATTCTACTTGAACTTCTTCATCTTCTGTTTTCACAGTAATTTTAGAACCTTCAACATTTAACAAAATCCCTCTAACTTTTACTTTATCAGTGCAAAGTAGAGATACTCTTTCACCAATAGACTTTTTATAATGGTTAATATTTGCTAGTTTTCGCTCTATTCCAGCTGTACCAACTTCAAGTCTATATTCTCCAGAAACAGGAGGTGTTACATCTAAAAGTGGAGAAATCAAATGTGTAACATCAACACATGTGTCAAGACTTACACCCTTGCGTTTAGAATCTTGCATTTCGCTAGAAATAATACTAACACGGTAAATAGTTTCATCATTTTCACTAACAACAGTTGCATCATAAAGTTCTAACCCAACTGATTTTATAACTGATTCTATATCACTTTGTAGGCTCATTACTCTTCCTCTTTCTTATCTTTAGCTATTTGCTTAAACAGATCATCTAATTTTTGTGACTTTGCAAATTGTTCATCAAATTCAAAAGTAAATTTAGGACAACGGTACCAACCCTGATCTTTAAGACAGTATGTTTCAATAATAGGACGAGCATTTCTTAAAAGTTTAAGATAGTCACGTTTTTCTTGTTCTTTGAATTCATTGGGATTTATATAAACTTTTGCATCACTTTTTCCACGTGAACAGACAACTTCTATAATACTTAAATCATGAAGTCTTTTGTCATTCATCGTACCAAGTGCTTTGGAAATTAATTCTAAGAGAACTGCTTCTGTTCTCTTGAGTTTTATTTGTGCTTCAGTCATTAGAGACTAACTTTTTGCTCAACTTTTCTGAAAGTTTCAAGGATATCACCAGGTACAACATCATTATAACCACTGATAACAACACCACACTCATAACCGTTACCAATCTCTTCAACATCATCTTTGAAACGTTTAAGTGAAGTAAGTTCACCTTCGTAATGTACAACACCATCACGAATAACACGAACCATACCACCACGAATAAGTCTTCCTTCCACAACAACAGAACCAGCAACAATACCTTTAGGTATTTTAAATACTTCACGAACTTCTGCTTGACCTGTATTTTCTTCAGTATATTTTGGAGACATCATACCAGTTAACATACCAGTAATATCATCTATTAGTTGATAGATAATTGAGTAGGTCTTAATCTCAACACCTTTTTGTTTAGCTGATGCTTTGACTGCACCTGTAGGACGAACGTTAAATCCAAGTAATACACAGTTTTCAGAGTTGTTAACAAGTTCAACATCACTTTCACTAATTCCACCAACACCAGAACTAATAATGTTAACCTTAACTTCATCGTTTCTAAGTGCCGTAATAGAAGTTCTAATAGCTTCAAGAGTACCGTGAACATCAGTTTTAAGTACAACTTTAAGAGATTTAAGTTTACCCTCTGCTATCATAGCTGTCATATCTTCAAGAGACGATTTCATAGAGATTGAAAGTTCTTTATGTCTATCATATTCATGGCGCTTTAGAGCAAATTCTTTTGCAGCTTTCTCATCTTCCATAACTGTCATAACTTCACCAGATGCTGGGACTATGTTTAAACCAGCAACAACAGCTGTATGAGATGGTAAAAGTGCTTTAACTTGTTTACCATGCTCATCTAACATCGCTTTAACACGACCATAAGCTGCACCACAAACTACATAATCTCCAACTTTAAGAGTACCATTTTGAACGATTACCGTAGCAACTGGACCACGGCCTTTTTCTAAAGAAGACTCAATAACAGAAGCTTTAGCCAATGTATTTTCATTTGCTTTAAGCTCTAAAATTTCAGCAGTAGTAAGGATGTTTTCAAGTAAATCATCAATACCTAATCCTGATTTTGCAGATACAGGAACAAATTCTATATCCCCACCCCAATCAACTGGATTAAGACCATGTTCAGCCATTTGACCCTTAACCATATCTGGTTGAGCAGTCTCTTTGTCCATTTTGTTTAGTGCAACAATAATAGGAACATCTGACTCTTTTGCCATTTTAATAACTTCAAGAGTTTGAGGTTTAACACCATCATCAGCAGCAACAACAATAATAATAATATCTGTAATATCAGTACCCTTTTGACGCATGTGACTAAAGGCGGCATGTCCTGGAGTATCAATAAATGTAATTGCTTTACCATGTTGTTCAATTGTATAAGCACCGATATGCTGAGTAATTCCACCAGCTTCGCCATCAGTGACTTTTGCTTCTCTAATTGCATCAAGAAGTGAAGTCTTACCATGGTCAACGTGCCCCATGATTGTAATAACAGGTGCACGTTCAGTTGCATTCGGATCTTCTTCTATATCTTCTTCATCATGAGTAAAATCATCTTTAGGGTCAATAATAGTTACTTCAACTTCGAACTCTTCTGAAAGTATTTCAATTTCATCATTTCCAAGGAAATCATTTTTAGTCATCATCATACCAAGATCAAAAAGAACTTTAATGATATCAGTGATGGGACGGTTAAGAGCTTCTGCAAACTCATAAACACGTATATCTTCTGGAATCTCTACATGAGTGATTACTTCATCTTCTTGAGTAGATTTAGTATACTTTTTACGTTTATCTTTACGTACTTTTCTACCACGAGGTGCTGCTTTTTTGTTTGCATTACGACCTGCTGGTTTTGGAGCACGAGGTTTTCTAGGCATTTCTGGAGGTAGAGGAGCTCTCTCTGTTGAATTTAAATCAAGAAGTGTTACTTGACCATCCATATCCATAGATACATCAGACATGGTGCCGCCGAAGATATCCATTTTTTTACCCTGCTCTTGCTTAGAAGCTGTTCTAGAACTTTGTTTAGTTTTTTTCTTTAGAGCAAGTTCTGCTAGAACTTCAGCACTCATTTTTCCGTATGAAGAAACAGAAGCATTCTTTTGAGGTAAGTCAAACTTCTCCTCAACTTTAGGCTTTTTCTTTTTAACAATTTTAAGTCCGGATCTTTTAAGCACTGGTCTTATAGAAGGTTGAACTACTTTAAGAGTACTTACAGGTTTAGCCTTCTCTGGTGTATCTGTACTGACTTCTTTAGTTTCTGTAGGCTTTTGCGTATTTTTCACATCTTGGGCTACTGGAGTTGGAGTCTCTGTTGGAGTTACAACTTCTTTCTCTGAAGTTTTAGCTTCCGTAGTAACAACTACTTCTGCTATTTTTTCTTTTGGAGTATCACTTTTGACTTGTTTAGGTTTTGGAGCTGCCACAGGAATCTCTTTTTCATCATCGCCATTCATAATGTAGTTGGCAATATTTTCTGCTTCTTCCATAGTAACTTTACTTAATGCAGCTTTTACTTCGATACCCATGCTCTTTGCTTTTTCTAAAACATCTTTAGAAGAAATTCCAAGTTCGTCTGCAATCTCTTTAACGCTAACTTTATCTGTCATCAGTGATGATCTCCTTTAGTTTGTTCATAATTTTGTCTTTGTCCCCACTTCTGCATTGACGCATAAGTGATTTAGATACCTTCTTGGTATCAGCAAGACAAGTTGTACATAAGTAAAAGCTTCGACCTTTACCATCAAATGAACTTAACTCCCCATCAACACATTGTAACCGACTAAGGCTACTCTGAATATCTTTCTCTCTACAAGAGATACACATTCTAGTTGGTTGATGAAAATTTTTCGCCATTATATCTAAATATTGCTTGATTTAATAGGCTTTAACGCTCTATTATCAATCCATCATTATCAAAATCAAGTGTTTTTACTATAAAATCAGGAAATTTTTGTGTAAACTTGTTTGCAATCATTGATGCATCATCATCATACACAAGAGAAAAGAATGTACTTCCACTTCCAGAAAGAGTACTCATTAAAGCACCTGCTTCATATGCAACCTTCTGAACTGAAAAAAGTTCAGGAAGCATTTTCATTCTTGCTTTTTGATGAAATCTATCTTGAGTAGCAAGCTTTAACATTTCCCAATCTTCATTAAAAAATGCGGCAACAGTTAATGCTGTGTGAGAAAGGTTATAAGTTGCGTTCTCTTTAGAATATGATTTTGGTAAAACTGTACGAGATTTTGCAGTATTCATCTGCTTGTTTGGTATAACAACGACAGCTTTGAGATAATCCGGCAAATGTTTACGTTGAGAAAATACTTTATTTTTTTCAATAGTCGCTGCGTTAAAACCACCCATTACAGCTGGTGTTATATTATCAGGGTGAGATTCATACACTAGAGCATGGTTGAGTATACGGCGTTTAGAAACTCTGATTCCTGCTGCTTCATGTGCGCTTGCAATTGCACTTACTATAACAGCCGATGAACTACCAAGTCCTCTCGACATAGGAATAGAGTTATGAAATGTAAACTTGAAGTTTTGTCTCTTTGTTGTGAGGCGCGCATAATGGTCGTTAAAGATACTAATGAAAAGATTATTCCCTTTTAAACGTGGATTATTCTCTCCCTCACCTTTTATGCTGACACTAAAAAATTTTGATGGATGGAATTCAACTTTATTTCGTAAATCAACTGCTAGACCTAAAGAATCAAATCCAGGCCCAAGGTTAGCTGATGTTGCAGGTACACTTATTATCACTTATCATTTCCTATTTATCCAACAGCACCTATCATATATAGCGGTGCTGTATTTGTGCTAAACTCATTATAATCAAGTACATCTGGAAGCATAAAAATAGCTTCTGGCACAGTTTCTAATTTTTGAGTTCTTATTTCTGTTGCAATTTTAACAAAACATAACTTGCCAATCGCTTTTATGGGCTTATTATTATTAAATTTAAATGCATCTGATGCGAAAAGTGGTACTTTATGTAAAATACTTAAACTTTTTAAAAATATATAAGCAACTTTAATCGCCATAAAGCTTCCCGGACCATTTACAAAGTAAAAAGCTTTTACACTATACTCTTTAAAAATGTCTCTGTATATTACTGCAAGAATATCTGAACTTTTTTTGTCTGATTTTATCGTCTTTATAAGTTTACCATTTTCATATAAACCCACTTTAATAGGTGAGTTCACAGCAATTAATAGTATATCTATCTCTTTAGGCATATGCTTTTTCTAACTCTTTATTTTTTTCACCAACTAGTTCCACTACTTCATAATTATCTTTATCTTTGAGTAATTCTAGTGTAAGCTTATGGTTTAAGTCATGACTACCAGCAAGAGCCTCATAATTTCCTAAAAAATTCATCCCTATAAGTGACATATCACCTATTGCATCAAGGATTTTATGTCGCACAAACTCATTCTCAAAACGTAATCCCTCAGGGTTGAGTATTTTCTTGTCATCGAGAACTATCGCGTTTTCAAGAGAACCACCAAGTGCTAGACCTTTAGAACGAAGGTACTGTACCTCGTGTAAAAAACCAAAAGTTCTAGCTCGTGAAATCTCTTTTTTGTAACTTTCTTTCGTAAACTTCAGAACATATTCTTGTTTTTGAATAACAGGGTGTGGAAATTTAATAGTAAAATCGTACTGCAAATCAGGGGAAGGTGAAAGTTTGACATATTTATCACCTTCTCTTACTTCTATCTCTTTTTTAATGCGCATGATTTTTTTAGGTGCATCTTGTTCTAAAAGACCGGCTTCATCCAAAAGCATACAAAAACTTGCACTACTTCCATCCATAACTGGAACTTCATCAGCATCTACAATTACTCTGAGATTGTCAATTCCATAAGCATAAACAGCAGATAACATATGCTCTATAGTAGAAATCACATGCCCATCTTTTCCTATAACTGTTGCCATTTTTGTATCAACTACATTCTCTGGAATGAGAGGTATAGAAACCGCGACATCACTTCTATAAAAGACTATACCACTATTGGTAGATAAAGGTTCCAATATAAGTTTTACAGGTGAACCTTTATGGAGACCTATTCCAACAAGTTGGACACTTTTTTTAATAGTTGTCTGATACATAATTTCTCCTAGTTTCTGTCTATAATATTTTTAGCTTCTTGAATAATCTTGTTAATATTTAGGTTTATCCATTGACAATCCATCCATTCTTGAGGACGAACTTCTATACCTTGTACTAAAACACCAAAGTGCAAATGATCACCCATTGCATACCCGCTCTTTCCTGTGTTAGCTATCACTTCTCGCTTTGCAACATTATCAGAAGTATTTACTTTTACACTTGAACAGTGGCCATAAAGTGTATAAAGTCCTAATCCATGATGAATAAGTGGCATATTTCCATAAAGTCCATTATAGTCACTAAAAACAACCTCTCCACCATTTTGAGGTTTAATACTCGCCATAGAATTACTTGCTAAGTCAAGTCCAAGGTGGTAAGAATAAGAAATATTTTCTCCATTGTAAGAGTACTCTCTATGATCACCAAATGTTGCAACAACCTGTCCATTTTTCAGTGGATACATTTTGTTTATATTAAAGTTGTCAATCTTCTTTGTGTTTATTTTCGAAGTAAGATCGTGAATGAGTTCTTCATTTTTTGCTCTTACATCTTCGTTAATGATTTTAAACTGTTCTATTGAATCTTGGACACCTTGCGTCTCAACAAATTCTTCTGCTAAATCTGCAATTTTTCCCTTTAAAAACTTATCACTAAGCTTCATATGTGAAACTTTGTAGTTCTTTTGTTTTAAGTATAGAGGTATATATGCTTTAGCGATATTTCCAGCCTTGTCTTTTGCTATTACTGTTGCTTTAAAGTTTTTATCAACTACAGGCCAAGCTAAAAGAGAAATGTAATAACCCTCTTTATAAAAAGGTTGAGGATGAAAGACTTTGTCATTATTTGATTTAATGTAAATATCTTGAAGGTTTTCATCATCAACTTTAAAAATAACAATAGCACTCCCACCACGAGAAATTTTATATGAGTTATTTACTATGTTTAATTGTGGTCTTTTTTTATCAATAATATATTTAAAAGTCTTCTTAGCCTTGTTTCCTTTTAAAAAGTTCCACTTGCTAAGGTCTGTCGCTTCTACAACTATCTCAACACTAGATTTAATAGTGTAAGTACTTCTTGGTGGCTTTATTTCTAAAGCAAGAGAATTTTTAGGGTCTATGAGTTGTTCATACTGAAGCACTTTTTCTTCATCACCATTTTTCATTACTACTTTATAAGACTTCACACCACTCTCATCATCTATCTTGATATTTAAAGATGTTTTGAGGTTCCAGTACTCACTATGGTCTATCACTATTGTTGGTGCATTTCTCTCAAACATTGAAGAGAAGTATATATATATTCCAGCACCGAAGAGGACACTTAGGACTATCGTTAAGACTAATGAAGTATTATTGCTTTTTTTGCTCATTTTTTTATTTCCTTGATTAACATTCTTTTATTTTTATCATACTCATATAGCATGACTTTGTTAACATTGACGAGACTTAAAGCCTCATTCATTAACAAATATGCATCTTTCATAGATGCCCCACTCTCTTGTAGTTCACCTTCACTTACATAGAGCTCAGCAACAGTTGCACTATCAACCAGAAGCATACTTTTAAAGAGTAATGCTTTTAGTCTTAAGTACGAAAGAGGAACTCTATTTCGCATATACTCATTTGCAGCACGATATTCTGCATTTAGTGCTATTAATTCACTAGAAATAGCAAATATTGTACCATCACAATCATCGCTAACAAACACATTATATCGTTTTAATATGCCTGCATATAGAGAAGTTGCCATTTTCGGGTTAATCTTTATATTGTTCTCTTTAAAAAACAAAAACAAAGCCTTTGTATCGGCTGTCGCGTTTAAAGTATACTCAGCGGAAACAGCCTTAGAACTCCTCGCTTTATCAAACCAAGGTAAGAAAGAAAGATTACTATCAATAGTTTCTACATAATGCATTGAGACTTTTTTATGAAGTGTTAATATATAAGAGTATAAAGCATTTGCATTTGCAAATGAATTATCATCTGTAGTTATGAGAATATGACTTGCATCGAGTATTTTATTTAGTTCTAACATAAGTTCACTTTTAATTAGAATTATATACTATTTTTTCTCCATTTTATAAACATATGCTAATATCTCTGCGACAGCTGCAAACAGAGCTTCTGGAATAGCCTTGTTTAACTCTACCTCTGCATACAAAGAACGTGCAAGTGGTGGATTTTGTACGATATGTACATTACTTTCCCGAGCAATTTTTTTAATCTGCTGTGCCATATTGTCAATACCTTTTGCCACAACGATAGGTGCTCTAGAAACACCTTCATCATACTTTATGGCTACTGCATAATGAGTAGGATTGGTAATGATAACATCTGCGTTTGGAACTTCAGACATCATTCGTTGACGTGAGAGTTCCATCTGTTTTTGCTTTATTTTTGACTTTATAAGAGGATCTCCCTCCATATTTTTCATTTCATCTTTAATTTCTTGTTTACTCATCTTAAGCCCATCAAAGTACTGTTTTCTAACTATAACAATATCTATCAGTGCAAATATAAAGATAATAAGGAGCATAACAAGGGCTATGATAATCATTTTATCTTTAAGCCAATCTAACTGGTCAGGCAGACTAAAAAGAGCAACGGTCGGAAGTTCTTTTATAAAGTAAAAAAAGAAAATAAAACCTACACCTAATGTCGTAAATGCTTTAAAAGTAATTTTTACGCCCTCTATGACTTTTTTCATCGAAAAGAGATTTTTTGCACCTTTTATTGGATTGATTTTTGAAAACTTTGGCATGATTGCATCAGTAGTAAAAAGAAATCCAAATTGGGCAAGAGCTGCTATAACACCAGAGACAGCAACTGCTATAGCCAAGGGAATAACCATAAAAAGTCCCTCTCTCATAGTTATAAATGCAACTTCAAGCATAAACTCTTTATCTAAAGGTCTTCCAAGCAATGAAAAGTAGTACTTAAAAAGGTTTAGCATATGCTCAGCAATGAAAGGAAAGAGAATTAAAACTGCTAAAATCGCAACAAAAAGAGTTATAACACCCGCTGCATCTTGAGACTTAGGGACATTTCCCTCTTTTCTTGCATCTTCAATCTTTTTATCGGTGGGTTCTTCCGTTTTTTCTTGATCGTCAGCCATTTAAACTCTAGTGCCTTGGTTTTGTGACAACTTTTAAAGTTGTAAAATGTTTATTATCTAAAAATTCCATAAGTTCATCAAAGTTTTTATATTTTTCTTCATTTACAAGTTCTGAATCTGCATAAGCATAACTATCAAAATGAATCTTTTTTGTAGAATGTATTGCAACATATAAGTCATAAGTCTCGACCCCACTCTCTATAAGTCCAGCCTCAGCAATCGATTCAAAATCTTCATCGGGAATATTTTGCATTTTGTTTTTATCTATTTTAATATTTCGCACAAGAGTCGAAACTGTTCCATCTTCATAAACCGTAAGTATAGAGATATAACCACTCTTAGTTGCGTTCACTTTAAAATAAAATTTATCACCCTCATAAAGTATGTTATTTCTCTTGTTTGTATTTAACTCAAGTCCTGCATTTGAAACTGAACTGAAAAACTTTTTGAAATCTTTTTTATCTAAGACCTGTAGTATATTTTCATACTTTATAAACCACTTTGTATCTTTTCTAACAAGTGCGAACTCTATCTCTTTATGTAACTCTCTTTTAAGTAAACTTGCCATCTCTGAGTGTTTAAGATAACTATTGCTCACACCATTTTTCTCTTTTAAAAAGAACTTACTTCTTTTCACTTTTCTTATAAACTTATCAATCGATGGAATGTTTTCATACGAAAGTGATACATAATACTTACCATCACTATATTCTGATTTTAGTAGTTTATAGTCTTGTATCGAAGATTTTGCTCTTTGCATAGTACTTTTCTCACTCACATCACTCAGATTTCCATTATCATCTTTGATGTGACTAGAAAACCTAGTATCTACTTCTACAGATATTTGAGAAGCTATGTCACTCAAAGCTTCATGTTTTGCTGCGACTTCACTCTTTGCACTTCCAAAACCAACATAAGAACTAGGGGTTTTTTGTTCTATGTTATGGTACCAAGTAGGTGCTGCGTTTAACAGAGATACGAGCAGTAAAATGAGTGCTAGATTTTTCATCTAAAGACTCAACCTAAAGTTACCATCAACAGTAGGCTCTTGCGTTCTACTATCACCATATTCTTGCATCGAAGCATCATATGTTTGTGCTTTAGTATCTTTAAATAGTGTCTTAATATCACTATCTCCCTTGATAATATTTTTCATCAAGTAAAAACTAAAGAGTCTATGCCCTTTTTTATCATAACCATTTGAGTACTGGTTTGCTTTTCCTGCACTCATAACTACCATTTTTTCTTTGTCAAACTTAACAGATTTTGCTACCATTTTAGTAGCTGCTACACCTTTTAGTACTGACTTTGCATCTGTCACACCAGAGAAACAACTATCGACAAACGCAACAACTTTACTTGCTTTGGACTCACTCAGTTTTGCATAGATGTTTTTGAGACTAAAAAATGACTCATCTGCTATGTAATCTGGTTCAGAGTTTGAAGCCAGCATAAAAGGTTCGTTTTTTAGACTCGGTACGGGGATACCATGACCGTTGTAGTAAAAGTAAATAGTGTCACCTTTCTTAACTCGTCTAAGCATCTTTCTCATTTTTGTTTTTATCTCTGCTTGTGTTGCATTGTCATTTAGTAGTACATATGAGTTGCGTTTGGGAACACCAAGTCTTTTTTGAGAAGTTTTAGCGAACATTTTTGCACTTCTTGTTGCATAGCTAATGTTGTCTGTGTACTCGTACTTTTCTATTCCCACTACGAACAGCCATTTTTTATTATTTGTTTTTACTTGTTTTGATTTTTTAAGAAGATTGTCGAGTTCAGCATAGTTTCTCAAACCACTAGCATCGAAACTACCAACTGCGTTTGCAGCTATAGATATTTTAGTATCTACGGAGTTATCAAGTTTTAAGTCGTCATTTTTTATGTTCACTGCAACTCTTGTCTCAGCTATATTTAGGTCAGTAAAAAGTGCTGCATAAGTTTTACTCTTGTAGGGAATGCGAATATCTTTAAGCACTATGTTCTTCCCATCAAAGTCAAAAACTGCCTGAGGCTTCAAAGAAGAAAACTCATTTTTAAAAGCTCTTGCATCTTTTCTTTGGACTTTTATAGCTACTTTTTTTTGAAAACTTTTTTTTGCTTCAAAGCTTATTTTTGCCACAAAGTAGCCATTGTCTGCGTCATATTGAAGGTTCGAGAGAAGAGGTTTTCCCCAAGTCATTTCAAGAGCTTTTTTTATCGAATTCTCTTTCGCTTTTGCTTGGGAAGAAGCATATTTCTTTTTGTATTTTACTATCTCTCTTTTTTGAGAAGCTTTTGTTTTTTTAACTCTTGCATTAAACTCAGTTGTACTTTCAAACTCATCCCTTATAAGACTAAGTTCACTTGGTGGTTTTGGGATGTTTTTTAACTCTTTTTCTATTAAGGTTGATATTAAATTTTCAAAGTTCAAAGTATCAGATTGTCCTGCCCTAGCACACCTGACATAATACTCATATGCCTTATTGCCGCCGTTGGAATTGCCACCCTTAAAGTCTACACCCCAAGCACCCTCAGAACGTGAAACAACCGACGAAGAAGACCAATAAAAACTAGAAGTACTGTTGTTAAATTCTTTCTTTATGGATGGATTATATTTACTTTTATCAGTAATGGTTAGGAGTTGCTCATGACTTGGTAAAAACCAATCTTCATGCCCATTGAGTTTTAAATCTTTACAGTAGTTTTTAGCACCATTCCAGTCTTTTTTTACATTTTTAGCATCATAGTTATCTTGCCACATAAGGTTTGTTTTCTTATCTACGACTACATTTGCTACACTTAGACTAAAACCTATCATAATCAAAAGGATTGTTTTCATTTATATCTCCTACACTGTTTTTTAATTTAACACTATTGTATACTTCTCATACTTCCCAAAAGACTTCACTATAGTTTCAATATATACATTAAAATCTAAGGTACTTTTATAGATTGGTAAGTTGTCATACTGCATCTTAAAACCTCAAATTTTCAAATTTATTGTCCTGCCCTAGCACACCTGACATAATACTCATTCGTCTTATTGAAGTTGCCGGAAAAGCCAGACTGAAAGAGTACATTCCAAGCATTCTTAGAATCTGAAACACTTGACGAAGAAGACCAATAACCACTAGAAGTAACATTCTTAAACCCATCTTTTATAGCTGGATTAACCTTTGTAGTATCTGCTAGAGTTTCTAACTCTTTTATGCTTGGCAGATGCCAATCAGAGTATCCTGCAAGGGTTAAGTTTTCACAATATCCTTTTGCATCTTGCCAATTTTTCTTTACACTTTTTACAGCACTATTATCTTGCCACATTAAACCTGTAACATTATTTACTACAAGCTCTTTAGCATCATTTCTTGTAAAGGTATCACCCCATTTAGCTCTTGGTGCCTCACTCGTTTTGTCTATAACTATCTCGTATGAGAATAGTGTTGTTAGTAGCAGTGTTGTTAGTAGTAGTTTTTTTATCATTTTATTTCTCTTCTTGAAGTGGTAGATTTTTATGAAATATTTCTAAAATCTCTACAATTTTTTCATCTTCTTTTATTTTATAGATTATTGTATAAGCTTTAAAAGTCATATCTCGAATTGTTTCATTTTCATAATAGTTTGATTGTCGGTATTTATAAGGAAAATTAACTAAGTTATTTATCTGTTTATCTAAATCTTTTTTAAATTTAACAGCAGCACTTACTTTATCTTGTGCTATATAATTTAAACTATGTTGAAGTGTCAGAATAAAATATTTTGTTCTAACTATTAGCATATTTTAATTCTAAGTCTTGCATAAAAGAGTCCATCTCCTTATCATACTCATCTTGCTCATACATCTTCATACTGCCATCATCAACAGCGGCTATAGTTTTGTCAAGATGTGCTTTTCTTTCATAGAAGTAAGGGTCATACTCTAGGTTTGGGTCTTTTTGTAGTTCTATTTTTTCAAGCATTATATCTTTCACACTTCCTAACAAATCTAAAATATTTTGAGTGTAACCATCTTTTACCTGTAGTTGTATAGTCTGCATATCAAATCCTTCTCTATGTACATTATAGCATATAACAAATTTTAATCCATCTTCATAGACAAGTCTATCCAACCTGCATTGCATCTACTCTAGTTTGAGCATACATTTAAGTATATATCTCCTCGATTGTTTGCATTAACCATAAGTATCACTAGTTCATCATCTATGATTTCATATATAAACCTATAGTTATTTACTCTTAGTCTATAAAAGTCAGTATTTGAAAGTTTTTTTATATCTAAAAGTGAATTTGGGTAAGGATTGTTTTTTAGCATTGATAGATTTGAATCTATATTTTTCTTATCTTGTTGGCTTCGTTTATTTATAAACTTGATAGACTTTTTGTTTAAGATAAGTTTATATGACATTAAACCTTGTATTCCTCAAAGTCAGCACTCATACCATTTTTATAATCTAGTGTAGATTTTTTCATTTTGAGAAGTTCATCTTCAGATACAAAATCAAAATCATCTTGCGATAATTTTTTTAAGTCTATGTCATTTACAATTTTTATCTCATTTTTAGAAAAATGTTTTAGTAGCCAAGAAAACTTATCAAAAATATTATTTTCTATTTGTAATGTAATTGTCTGCATAAATACTCCTTTTTATAATTATAGCACATAAGAAGTCCTAGTCCATCTTCATAGACAGGTCAATCCAGTTTGCTTGGTGGATGAGTGAACCTGAGCTTATGGCGTTTACACCTGTTTTAGCATATGATTCTATTGTCTCAAGAGAGATATTTCCACTTGCTTCAAGAAGTATATGAGGATAGTTTTCATCTCTAAACGCGACTATTTTGACTATCTGCTCTGGAGTCATATTGTCACACATTACTATGTCACATTGTGCTTCAAACGCGAGTTGTGCCATCTCAAAAGTCTCAGCTTCTACTTCTATTTTAGCTGTAAAGGGAATCTTTTTTCTTGCATTTATAATGTAAGTACTTAAGTTTTCAATGGTTTTTAAATGGGTATCTTTTATCATCAATGAGTCATCTAAACCCATTCTGTGGTTTACGGCTCCACCCGTTCTTGTAGCATATTTTTCAAACACACGAAGTAACGGGCGTGTTTTTCTTGTGTCTAAAAGCTTTACACCATAAGGCTCTATTATCTTTACATACTTACGAGTAAGAGTTGCTATGGAACTTGCATGGAGTAAGATGTCTAAAACTGTGCGTTCACATCGAAGAAGTGTATGTGAGTCTGCCTTTAGAGTAGCGAGAGTGTCACCTTTTAAAAATGTATCACCATCATTTTTAAGCCACTCTATTTCAAACTTTTCTAAGTCTGCTAGTACATTTATGTATGTAACTCCAGCGACAACACCATCACTCTTAGCGATGATCTTTGCACTCGCTGTTTTTGCAGGTTCAACCAGTGCATATAAATCTCCACGGCCAACATCTTCTCCAAGTGCCTCGAGTACAAACTTTTTTATCATAGTGCCAACATTCGCTCTAGTGCTATCTTCGCCCATTTCTGAGTTTTTTCATCTATAGTTATCTCGTTTATTGGCTCGCCATCATCTATGGCCTTGAGTGTCACATACACATCTTCAAGTGTTGTTTCATTCATAGTTGGACATTCTGGTTTTGTTGAGCTTAGTACATAAGTGTTTTCTTTACGTAAACGGTTTACAAGGTTAAACTCTGTTCCAACTGCCACTTTTTGATCTAGAGGAAGTTCAGCTATATACTTGATAAGTTGAGATGTAGAACCAACAAAATCACTTGCATCACAAATAGCTGGATCACATTCAGGGTGGGTAGCTATTAAAATACCTGGGAATTTCTTTCTATAAAATGCGATGTCATCAACACTAAAGAGCTGATGCACAGAACAAAAACCATCATAACAAAGAATGTCACACTCTGCGGGATTACCTTCTTGACCTATTATCATAGACTTAAGACCCATCTGGTTTGCTATGTTTTGACCTAAACATCTGTCTGGAACAAAAAGAATCTTTTTACCTTCTTTGAGTGCCGCTGTTATGATAGTCTTCGCGTTTGAGCTTGTACAAACCATTCCACCCATCTCACCAACTTTTGCTTTGACATCTGCGTTTGAGTTTATATAAGTTATGGGAAGTATGTCTTCACTTTTAATGCCATTCTCATTTAAAAACTTTACAGAATCATCAAAATAAAGTGAGTCAATCATACGAGCCATCGAGCAACAAGCTATTTTAGGCATCACTACACGTTTTTCTGGGCTCAGAACTTTTACACTCTGTCCCATAAAACCAACACCACAGAAAAGTACAAACTCAGCATCATCAGCCTTCGTTCGTATAGCTAGTTCAAGAGAATCACCTGTAATATCTCCCATTTCAAACACTTCATCGCGTTGATAAAAGTGCGCAACAACTGTTACGTCTAACTTCTTTTTTAATTCATTAATTTTTATTTTAAGTTCATTATTTGTAAATTGCAAAATATTTCCTGTATTTATAATTATGTGATTATACCAAAAAACTTTATATGCTTATTAAGATAGAAAGTGTAAAATGTCATACAAAATTTAATTAAGGTTATTTATGGATTTTTTATTTAATACAAATGTACAGTTTTTTATTGCTGCTTATCTCGTTGGTGGTATTCCATTTGGACTACTTTTAGCAAAACAGTTTGCTGGAGTAGACATTAAAGCAAGTGGATCAGGAAGCATAGGTGCAACAAATGTTTTACGTGTAGTTAAAGAGACTAATCCTTCATTAGCAAAAAAACTAGGTATTGCTACACTAGCTCTTGATGCACTCAAAGGTGTACTAGTTGTTGCAATTGCATATTTACTAAATATGAGTGAAGCTACTTTATGGGCCATTGCTGTTTTAGCAGTTGTTGGTCACTGTTTCTCTCCTTACTTAAACTTTGAAGGTGGAAAAGGTATAGCAACAGGTATGGGTGTTATGATGTTTTTAATACCTTTTGAAACACTTATTGGTATTGTTGTGTGGGCGGTAATGGCAAAAACTTTAAAAATATCTTCTATCTCTTCACTTACAGGTGTCGCAGCACTTGGTATTTCAAGTTTTATTATTCATCCAGAGATGCCTCATGCTCCCGTTATGTTTATAGTGTTTTTACTATTTTACAAGCACATTCCAAATATCATTCGTCTTATTAACGGTGAAGAGAAACGTGTAGTTTAATGACTATTTATATAGAAGATCTAAAATTTCAAACAATTATTGGAATTTTAGACTTTGAACGTGAGACTCCACAAGATGTCATAATAAACATAGAACTCGAATATGAATATATTGCAGAGTTTATAAACTATGCAGATGTATCTGAGCTGATTAAAAGTACTATGATTAAATCCGAATTTCTGCTCATAGAAGATGCTTTAAAAGATTTATCACTTAAACTTAAAAAAGAATTTTCTAAGATTCAAATTTTAAGCTTAAAGATAACTAAACCTTCAATTTTACCTGACTGCATTGTAAGTGTAGGCAATATCTATAAATTCAATTCTTAATCCAAACTTTACTTTTATTTAAAGAAAGTTGAAAAAAACTTTAAATCAACCTAAAACTGTGCTATAATTTCACAAAATATTAACACAGGAAATAATTGATGCGCATTCTTATAATTGAAGATGAAGTTACATTAAACAAAATGCTTGCTGAGGGACTAAAAGAATTTGGTTACCAAAGTGATGTTGTTGAAACACTAAAAGATGGTGAATACTATCTTGATGTCCGTAATTACGATTTAGTTCTTATGGATTGGATGCTTCCTGATGGAAATTCTATTGACATTATTGGAGATATTAAAACAAATACTCCAAAAACTTGTGTAGTTGTACTTTCAGCAAGAGATGACAACGAAAGTGAAATTGGAGCTCTTAGAGCTGGTGCTGATGACTACATCAGAAAACCATTTGACTTTGATGTTTTAATAGCTCGTATTGAAGCGAGACTACGTTTTGGTGGAAGTAACATCATCGAAATCGAAAACTTAATTATCAATCCTGAAGAAGAAAAAATCACTTATAAAGAGAATGACATAGAACTTAAAGGTAAACCTTTTGAAGTACTTACTCACCTTGCTCGTCACCGTGATCAAATTGTTTCTAAAGAACAACTGCTTGACGCAATCTGGGAAGAGCCAGAACTGGTTACTCCAAATGTTATTGAAGTTGCTATTAACCAAATTAGACAAAAAATGGATAAGCCATTAGGAATCACAACTATTGAGACTGTTCGTCGCCGTGGTTATAGATTTTGTTTTCCAAAAGAAATCAACTAATAACTTTTAGTTTTAAATGATATAATCCCCATATTTCAATATGGGATTATTCAATGCTCTATCAACACAGTATACGTCGTAACTTTCTTATCCAGCTAATTATTTCTTTAGCATCTCTCATATTAATCTTCTCATCAATACTTTACTTTTTTATTGAAAACTCCATTTATGATAATAAACACCATGAACTTATTCAGTACGCTAAAAGTATCGCTAGTAGTAACCCTATTTTTAAAGATGATGAGCACTTAAATGAAGATATATTTTCTTTGAAAGTTGAAATCCTCTCCTCTGAAGAAAAGTTAGAACTTTCACAATTCCAAACAATAATAAATACCCATACATACCTAACAATTGTATATCCATATAACATTCAAAATAATACATATTTAAAAATTACCGAAGATATCAGTAGTACTAAGTATCTACTATCCAAGATTCTTAACTATATATTTATTATTAATATAGCAGGTTTTATCCTTGTTCTAATATATGCCATTGCATTGTCTAAGATGCTTGTTTCGCCATTAAAAACAATAAATGCCAAGTTGTCAAATATGAATGAACATTTAATGAAACCCATAGAGATAGATAAGCTTCCAAAAGAGTTTTCCGATTTAGGAATAACTATTAATCATCTCATTTCTAGAATACAAAACTTTGTGAAGTATCAAAAAGAACTTTTTATAGGAACAGCGCATGAACTCAAAACACCATTAGCTGTGATAAAACTAAAAAATCAAGTTACACTTATTAAAAAGCGTTCTCCTGAAGAGTATATAGATACACTTAATGTCACTAACAGAACTATTGATGAAATGAATATTATTGTTTCAAATATCCTTAATATTGGACGCCAAGAAGGTGCGCAACTTGATAAACCTACAGAAGTGGACGTTATCCAAATTCTTAAAGCTAAAGCTGATGACTTTCATCTTTTAGCAGAGAATGAGCAAAAAAAACTTAATATAAGTTTTGAACCAAATGGCTTTATGGCAATGATGCAAGTTACACTTCTAAATCAAATAATACAAAACTTCCTACAAAATGCCATAAAGTTTACACCAAAAGGTAAATCTATAATGCTTAGAAGCTCTCAAGATGAAGTCGGTCTTCTTATAGAAGTAATAGATGAAGGTTGTGGTGTTGATGATAGTGTCGACCTTTTTGCACCTTTTAAACGCCAAGGTAATAAACCTGGAGTGGGATTAGGTCTTTTTTTAGCAAAAAGTGCAGCAGATGCTCTTGGTGCTAAAATAAATATAAAAAATAGAGAAGATAATATTGATGGAACTGTCGCAAGTTTACAGTTAAACTCAAAGTTATCATGTATTCTTCCAAGACATAACTAATAGTTTGATAATTTAAAAAGCAATAAAGCTTTATTTTGCTATAAATCAACTACAAAATAATAACTATAAAATGTAAGGTTTTTTAATGGCTCTAATTATAAATGATGAATGTATAGCATGTGATGCTTGTCGCGAAGAATGTCCAACAATAGCAATTGATGAGGGTGACCCAATTTACTATATTGACCCAGATAGATGTACTGAGTGTGTAGGTATCTATGATGAACCTGCATGTATTTCAGTTTGTCCTGTTGACTGTATAGTTCCTGATAAAGATAATGTAGAATCAATAGCGGAACTACAGTTTAAAGCTAAACATCTAGAGATGGAAGAGCAATAAACTTTGGCTAAGAGAGTCGCTATAATAGACATAGGTTCTAATTCTATTAGAATGGTTGTTTACGAAAGAACTTCTCGCTTTGCGTTTCATCTTCTTCATGAAGAAAAAAGTAAAGTGAGGCTCTCTGAAAATGCTTACCGTTACGATGGTAATCTTCAAGATATACCAATGCAAAGAACATTCGATGCTCTTGCAAACTTCCTCCAGATAAGTGAATCCTTCAAAGTCCGAAAACTCTTATGTGTAGCTACTTCTGCCCTGCGAGATGCACCAAATCAAAAAGTATTTCTTACAAGAATAAAAGAAAAACTCAAACTCGACATTAAAGTAATTAATGGAGAGCAAGAAGCTTACTATGGAGCTATTGCTTGTGCGAACTTACTTCCAAAACAAAAAAATGCTCTTAGTATTGATATTGGTGGCGGATCCACAGAATTCAGTGTTATTGATGAAGATAATGTTTCAGAGACCATCTCCTTAAAACTTGGTACAGTACGCTTAAAAGAACTCTATTTTGATAGTAACGATATAAACGGTGCAGTAGTATATATAGACAATGAGTTGGATAAACTACAAAATAAACAACTTGATACACTCATAGGCATTGGTGGAACTTTTAGAGCTGTTTCAAATGCCATACTAAAACGCGATGAGTATCCTTTAAATAAAATACATGCATATGAATACAGTGCTGGTAAACTACAGAAGTATATAGATAAACTTCTTTGTGCTTCTAATGAAGCATTAGAAAATTTAGGTATAAAAGAAAATAGATATGATGTTATAAAACCAGGTGTATTAATCATTCAAAGAGTGCTAAATAAACTTAAGATGTCTAAAATCATTACAAGTGGGGTTGGAGTACGTGAAGGAGTGTATCTTAGTGACTTACTAAGAAACTCTAAGCATAAGTTTCCTCATAACTATAATACCTCAGTTAAATGTCTTCTTGACTCGTATGTAGATGACACTCACTTCTCAACTCAGTTAAACTCACTTTGTAAAAAACTTTTTGATTTAACAAGTGAGCATTTTAACATTGAGAATAAATATAGATACGAATTAGCAATTGCAGCAAAACTGTACCCTATAGGAAGTAGTGTTCATTACTATTCTCAAAACAAGCATACGTACTATCTTATACAAAATGCATTAGAATATGGGTTTTCTCATCAGACCACAACACTTATAGCGACACTAACTAAGTATGCAAAGAATAGACTTCCAGCTTATTCTCACTTAGAAAAATATGCTGAGCTACTTCCAGAAATAAATGTAACTAATTATCTGAGTTATATACTCTCTCTTAGTATTACACTGCTAAGTCACAGACCACGAAATATAGATTTTGAGTTGTCTTTTGAAGAAGGTATTTTATCTGTAGAATCTAAAAATAACTTATATATAGCAAAGTATGCTACAGGTAAGTTAGAGTGTAACAACAAAGAGTTTAGAGTAAACTTTAACTCTTAGAACCTCTGTCCCATAGTAAACTCAAAACTTGATACTCTATCACCCTCTTCTGTAAAAAGAGGATTTGCAAACATTAGCTGTATTGGTCCAACAGGCGAAAACCATTCTAGTCCAGCACCATAACCACCACGAGATATTTCAGAAATTGATTCATCTCCTATCATTCCCCAATCTATATAAGTAACTATACGCATCTTTGCTTTAGGAATAAGAGGAAGACTAAGTTCAAGTGAGTTAGAAAATGTTTTTTCACCACCAAGACGTCTTACAACTCCTGCACCATCTATACTTGTAGGAGCTAGTGAGTAAGACTCATATCCTCTAACGCTACCTATTCCACCCATGTAAAACTTCTCAGCAAGAGGAATAAACCCATTATCAATCACTACATTTAAACGTGCTTTATATCTAAAAATAGCATCAAATCCTATCCACTCTTCTAAACCTGTATATTTACCATAATTAGTTCTTGACTTAAGAAAATTACCATTCCCGCCAAGACCACTTTTCTCGAAACTCTGAGAAAGGTCAAAACCTTCACGGGCAAGATAAAAGTCATCCGTATTGTCCCATTTAACATTCAGACTAACTGTACTCTTTGAATAATCTTCAAAATAAAACGCATCGAAGTTTGCTAAATCAACCCCACTCTCAAATTCATAAGAATTACTTGAAAAACCATAACCAACATAACCACTTACATAGCGAGAGAAACGATGTCCTGTTCCGACACTTACTCCATCACTAAAGACAGAGTAATCATTATAATCATAAGCTGAGTGAAAAATCGAGAAGTTACCACTAAAGTCACTATCATTTAGTCTGTTATTTGAGATGTTAAATGAATAATTCTGAGTTGTTTCTGATTTTTCAGCTTTAAGACCAACATTTATTCCACTTCCCCAGATATTTCTATCATTTACTCCTATACTAAGGAGTAGTCCACCATAACTTCCATATCCACCACCAAGCTGAATGTTTCCAGTTGATGCTTCTTTGAGTTTTACAACAAGATCCATACTTTCATTGTCAATACGTTTTTCTTCTATAGTTGTACCATCAAAAAATCCTAAACGCCCTAATGCAGCACGGGAATCTTTTAAGTCAGTTAAAGAGTACATATCACCCGGCCCTAGATAAAGCTCTCGTCTAATGATTCTATCAAGTGTTCTAGTATTACCAGATATAACAACATTTCTAATTTTAACTTTGTCACCTGGATTGATCTTAAACACAACCTCTACGGTATGGTCTTCTTTATTCTTTTTGAGGTCTGGTACAACTTGTGCAAATGCATAACTCAAATCTGCAATGGCAGTTTTAATATTTTCTGCATCTCCACGAAACTTTTTAATATCAAACACTTCACCTTTTTCTAAAGTAACAAATTCTTTAAGCTCGGACTCTTCCATGACTTCTTTACTCTGAAAGAGAGAAACTTTACTAATAGTATATGGTTGACCTTCAGACACCTGATAACTCATATCTGCTGTATAGTGATTAAAGTTTACTCTTACAAATGGTTCATTTACAACAGCATCTAAATACCCATACTGCATGTATAAATCTTTAATTCTTAGGTTGTCATATGGGAGATCTCTCAAACTCATTTTTCCATCATTTTGTCCCCAAAACCAACCTACATAGTCCTCTTCTTTATTTGCAATAACAGAATCAAAGTCATCACTATCTAAGCCCTTAACACCATTGTATGTTAGCTTACTAATAACAATTTCTTCACCTTCACTCACAACAAAAGTAACTTTAATACTTCCATTTTCAAGGTATTCTTTTTGAATCTCTACCACACTATCTATTTTTCCCTCTTGAGATATCGCTTCAATAATTCTTTTTTTAGCAGCTTCTAACTTAGTTTCATCGTATAAAGAACCTTTTTTAATTTGAACAATAGCAGATTGTTCATCTTCATCTTCATCTTCTTTCCATCCAGATAGTACAACTTTAGAGATAATTGCCTTTTCTTTAAAGTAAAATGTCAATTCACCATCTTCAAGTTCTGTCCAAATGTCATTAAAGTAACCCTGTTCAAAGTACTTTTTTATGGCAGTATCAACATCTTCAACCTCTATGTCATCACCAGTCTCAAAGGTAAGCATTCTAAGTGCAACATTCTCTGAGAGATGCACTAAACCGTCGTATTTAATTGTTTTAATCAGCTGTCCATATATATTAGTCGCAAATATAAATAAAAAAAGAGGTAAAAAGAGTTTCATCAAGATTCCGTATCATAAAATTAGTAGTGATTCTACCCATTATGTGGTTAATAATAAGTAAAAAGAGAAAATAAATGCTAAAATATTGGTATGAAAATTCTTATATCTTGTTTTCTTCTCTTTTTATCTGCAAATGCACAAATGCAGAGTAGAACAAAGGCTTTAATGGGAACATTTATAACCATAAGTCTCCAAAAAAATGATAAGCATTATTTTAACGGTGCATTTAGCATTTTAAATAATGTTGATAAATCCCTTTCGTCTTACAACAAAGAATCCCCTATTTACCGTCTCAATAAAAATAAAAAGGTACAGCTAAATAAATACAGCTACGAAGCACTCTATTTAAGTCAAATATACTATAAAAAATCTCATACCTATTTTAACATTGCAATTGGTGCTATAACTAAAGATTTATATAGGTTTGGGGAAGAACAAAGGCTTGTAAGTAAGGAAGCCCTTTTAAATAGTAATAGTTCTTTTTATGATTTAGAATTTACACCGACTCATGCAAAAATTTCTAAAAATATTAAAATTGATTTAGGTGGAATGGGTAAGGGTTTTGGAGTAGATAAAGTCGCCGAGTATTTAAAGAAAAAGTCTGTATCAAAAGCAATCATTGCATTAAGTGGAGACATACGCTGTTTACATAAATGCTATATCGATATAAATGACCCATTCTCAGAGCAACCACTTATCTCATTTAAAACTTTAAAAAGAGATACAGGAATATCTACGAGTGGGAACTATAATCGTTATGTTGAGAGTACAAAAAACAACCATCTCATCAATCCAAACACAAAAACTTCTCAGCAGAATTTCATATCAATCACTCTCATATCAAATCTGCCAAGTAGTGCATTAGATGCTTATGCTACAGCTAGTAGTGTGATGCCTAAGACAGAAGCTTATGACTTTCTAAACAGTTTAAACCTTGCATACATCATACTCGAAAATGACAAGAGTTTACATATGAGTGATAACTTAAATTTATTCGTAGAAAATACTCGAGCCAAGTAGCCAAAAAATATACAGCAACAAACTTTGGAATACTATAAATGAAATGAGCTTAATATAAGCAAAAAATTCAAATCCATACAGTATAAAAAAAGATGAAAATAACTCAAAAAAACCACTTATAAATGTAGCTATTATTACAATATATATGTATTTTGATTTATTGTAACTAGTAAAGATTAAAAAGTGTAAAACTACCATTATAAAGAGACCAAATCCAAAAATGTGTGGTAAGAGAACCTTCAATAAACCTGTTGTTGTTTTAGAACTCTGAAATAGTACTTCATTCCCTAAATAATAATTTATCACTTCCCTGTGTGAAAATCCAATTTTTTCTTCAAAAAGAAAAACACTGCTTGCCAATAGAAGTAGACTAAATAATAAAAAGTAGATAACAGAGTATTTATATGCATTTTGCAAAACTTAAACTCCATATGCAAAAAATAGCCATATAAAATGCCACGATATGCCAAATAAAAAAAGTGATAACATATAGTGATATATAGTCTTTTTCAACATAGTAAGAAAGACCAAGTAATATTAGTGACATAAAAGCACTCACTAAAAGAGTGTTTACTGCAAAAAGAGAGTAAGATAGTTTAAATGCTAAACGCATATATACAGTACTGAGAGTAAAAATAATCATCATCATAAAAAATATTTGAGTATGTATAAACTCCAAAAAAATGGACTTACTCATAGGGTCTAAAAATTCATCTTTATCTCCGTATAAAGTCTTGTAAATCTCTTGTTCAAAAAGTCCTAAAGAACTTTTGATTACAAATAAATCAGCAATAAGATACATAATAGTAAATATGAGTAGACCATTAAGAATCGGTCTCATGCTCCTATCTTGTTTTAAATCTTTTATAATTGTAAAACGCAACTATTTTCCTTTTAGAAGTTCATTGTAAATTGCAAAAGCTATGCGTGATCCATCAGTTACACTCCTAGCACTCATTGTTGCGCCAGTTACACTTGGAATGTCACGATTAAGTTGAAGCATTGTGTCTGTTTTTATGTTTTTAAACTGAGAGTTCCATTTTTTTGTAGGAATATACTCTAGTGGTTCATTAAATGCAATAATCTCTATATTTAAAAGAATTGCATCCTTTATGAAGTAAAGTACCACTGTATTTTTAGAGCGGACTTTTCTATTTATTAAAATACCATAACCTAAAACTTTATCAGCTCTTGTAGCTGTGTAGATTCTGTATATTTTTGTATCAAGTTTTGCAGCTGCATTTTTTTGAATGTTTTGAAATTTAGCCTTACTTAGAAGAACATTTTTTTTCATAACTGTCGCGTTTAAGTCATAGTTCTCTTTCATCGCATCAATTGGAGATATTAGTACTTGAGCCCAAAGTTGTGAGCTTAATGTAAGTAATAAGGTGAATAGTATTTTGTTCATATTTTGTCTTTTGTATTTAAGTGCGCAAATTATAACTAAACTTGCGCGACTTGAGAGGATATTGTGGAAAGTTTTAAAAAATGAAACCCATAGATAAACTTGCAGTTTTATCTGTTTTCCCATTTTGAGCAGAAAGAACATAATCTGCTTTTAAAACAACTTGACTATGTGGAAAGTAGTTTATGCCCATAGATATATTTTGGGTTGCATGTTGAGAAGTGCCAGTTATATCTTTAGTGCTACCATCTTCAAATTTAGCTTGAGGATTAATATTTTCATACTGAACAAATACTGGAAGTTTTGTATCCGTCTTGATTAAAGAAAACACATCATAACTTGCATTGATATAACCACCTCTAGCATCTGTAACATCAGTCGAAGTATTTGTATCTGTACGATTTGTTTGCGTATACACACCGTAAACTCTAGCCGCACCTACTTTATAGTCCGCATGGACATCCCACATTGTAAGAGCATTGTCACCATAAGCAGAAGCACCAACTAAAAGACCATTAAGTCCACTGTAGTCAACTCTTCCTACAATAGCTCCCTCAGGATTTTTATTTTTAAAAGAACCACCTCTTCCATTTCTTAACCACTTCTCACCATCTGCTTGAGCACGAAGAGCTGTTAATCCCATTACCTTATAGTCAAGACCATCGGTAATCTTACCGTACGCCATAACACCACTCTCATGCCATGTTGAAGGTATTAGAAGATTTTCTGTTGTAGGACGTTGCACCGTAGTAAATAGTGTTGGTTCATGTCTCTCATTTACTAAGCCCATAGGTACAAGCATATTACCCACTCTAAGATTTATGTTTTTGTGCATTAAAAAGTCAAGGTACATAAACTCAACTTTTGCATAACCTCCAGTTCGCTCATCTAGACCATCGCCATCATCAGAACCACCATGCTCAAACTCAAGCTCTGTATTTAAAATAATGTTTTCTGTAAACTTATATCCTATGTAAGGAACAAATCTATATACATCTACTACAGACCTTTTTGTTCCAACAGCTTCTTTAGTATTTGAATAGTACATTTCACCATAACCACCTATACTTAATGGTGATTTTGAGTAATAAACCTTTGAGGCTGCCGCACCTAAGCCACTGTATGTTTTTGTTTCATCTACAGTCGTATAGTTAAACCCTGTTTTAAGATCACTTGTTTCATCTACAAGTACTTGAGTCATTTCTTGAAGCTCTTTTACTTGTTGTTTTAACTCAGCAATGTCTGATTTATCATCTGCGAAAGATGAAGTGCTTATTAGTAAGCTTGCACATAGTGCTAACGATAATGTTTTAGTCATTTATTTTTCCTTTTGTTGCTAATGATATTTATTATCATAATTAATTTATACTGGAATTTTATAGAAAAAAACTTAAAATTTAATTAATTTTAATAATTACTATCAATTACAAATAATACTAATCCCGTATATCTTCTTTTAATTAATCAATTAAAGTATTTACTTTATGTAAACTGAGTATAATTTAAAAAATTATATGAAAGATAATAAATGAAAATAGCGATTATTGGCTTAGGGTTAATGGGCGGTTCTCTTGCTCTAAGTTTAAAAAAACAAGATTACATAAAGAGTATCGTCGGATACGATCATAACCAAGACCATACAGTTCAAGCTCTTAAGCTTGGTTTAGTCGATGAGATAGTAAGTTTTTCTCAGCTCAAAAAGTGTGATGTTATCTTCTTAGCAATTCCTGTTGATGGACTCATTGCAACACTTGCTACACTTACAGATGTAAGTAAAGAGACGACCATTATAGACCTTGGAAGTACTAAGGCTAAGATAGTTACAAGTATACCACCAGTTATACGAAAAAACTTTGTAGCAGCACACCCTATGACTGGAACTGAAAATTTCGGTCCATCTGCAGCGGTTGAGGGTTTATATGATGATAAAGTAGTTGTCTTATGTGACCTTGAAGATAGTGGAAAACTTCAAAGTGATACTGCTAAAAAAATATTTACATCTATAAATATGCGTTTAACATTCATGAGAGCGAACGAACATGATAGACATGCCGCATTTATCTCTCATATGCCCCATGCTATCTCTTACTCCATTGCAAATGCAGTTATGAAACAAGAGAACAAACACAATATTTTAGCACTTGCTGCTGGTGGATACCGCTCTATGAGTAGACTCGCAAAAAGTTCTCCAAATATGTGGGAAGATATTTTTAGGCAAAATAAAGATAATATTCTTGAGGCAATTACCCACTTTGAAGAAGAGCTTACTCAACTCAAAAATGCCATCGCTACTGATGACTGGGAAAAAGTACATCAAGAGATGAGTGATGGGAATAAACTTCACGATATTTTAGACTAGTTAAGGAAAAACCTCGTTCCGTTTACAATCGAGGATGAGCCTAAAGTTTTATACTCAAAGTTACACTACTTCCTTGTCCTAAACCATTACTACTTATACTTATGGTAGCTCCTATCTCTTGTGAAAGATGCTTACAAAGAGAAAGTCCTAATCCACTTCCTTTGTTCTTGGCATTTTTAGCATTTTCTAGTTGTGTAAATTCATCGAAGACTCTACTTAAATCCTCACTAGAAATACCCACTCCAGTGTCTTGAACTTTAATCTCTAAAGTATTTTTACTCAGTAAAGCTGCAATGGAAATATAACCATCATCTGTAAATTTTATCGCGTTTGATATGAGGTTGATTATGATTTGCTTAAATATTTTTTTGTCACTGAGTATCTTAAGCTCTTTAATTGTCTCAATATCTATTATAAAACGGAGGCCTTTATCTTCAACTAATGCTTGTGTTATATCCATGGCCTCTTCAAGCTGATCATATATATTTGTATTCTCTATTTTTTTCTCTATTTTTCCTGCTTCTATTTTTGCTATGTCAAGTATGTCATTTATAATGTTTAGTAGATGGTATGCTGCTGTTTCAACTTTAGCTATGCTATCAACTTGCTCATCGCTCATCTCTTCATAAGTGATAAGGTATTGAGAATAACCAATGATGGCGTTGAGAGGAGTACGTAGCTCATGACTCATTGCAGAGATAAATGCAGACTTTGCACTTGAAGCAGAGTTTATCTTCTCTATCAATGAGATTCTCTCTAAATGATTTTTCATCATTAGTACCACGGACTCTATAAAAATTACTTCTTGTGTATTTAGACTATCTGCATTTTTCACATTTAAGTAACCAACAAACTTTTCACTATTGTCCACAAAGTCTTTCATGGTAAGTTTTTGAATACTGTTTGTGTCTATTGTGTCTATACTAATCTCACAGGCTAAGTTCCTTCTCATAGCTCTGAGGGAAAGTGCTATTGAATCTTCATAGGAGTCAGACTGCGATATAGCATTAAAAGTATCACTAAGCCCTATATAGTTTTTTAGTCGTACTTCATTCTCTAACTTTAACTTCTCTAAAAGTATACCCGTCGTCTCAAAGAGTTCATTAAAACTATCTGCCAATTCATCAAATTCATCAATACTTTGTGTTTGTATCCGAAGATGAAAGTCTTTTGTCTCTACAATCATTTTAGCGGTCTCTTTAAGTGCATAGATTGGTCGTGTAACAATTGCTGAGAGTTTACCGCTAATGTATATAATCATTAAAAGTCCGAAAATTGTTACAATAGATAGATAATACAGAAAATCATTAATAGAATCTAATGATTTTTTCTTATCCACTAAGTAACTTATTTCATACCCATTGAGTACATTCAACAAACCAATTCGTCCAGTATAAAAGAGCTTATTTTCAGTAGTTGTCTCTTCTTTTTGTACAACTTTATTTATCGTATATCTAACGTGTTCATCACTTAATAAATAAGTATTTAAAGTATCCATTTTTAGGATTGCGACTAAATATCCTAAGTGTGACTCATCAAAACTTGCATGAACCTCTTTTACAATGTATATATCAGAACCTTGGATAAAGACTCTTTTTTTTAAGTCCGTTTCCCCCATTCCAAACATCTCGTTTATACTCTTTATCTCAGAACTAGCAATGACCTTTTGCTCTAAATTTATAGAGTAGAGTTTTAAGTACTTTCTACCTGCTTTTATAGACTTTTTTTCTAAAAGTCGTGATATTTGCAAGTCAGTATCATTTGATATCATATCATCAAAAATTTCTAGTTTTGATAAAAAACTCATCTCTTCTTCAAGGCTTATCAGTGCATTTTGCATAATCTTTTCTGCATGTTTTGCTTGAAGTAGGCTATCTTGTTTAACCCTTTGAATGATTTTATTTTTTTCCCAGTAACTAAAATAACCAACAACAAAAATGTATGGAGTTATCCCTACGAGTATAAATGTCAGTAAAAGCCTAGTTTTAATACTCTTCATTAATGCAGCAAACTCCGTATCTCTTTTAGCATATTTGGCAGATTTATAGGTTTTGTAATGTAGCTATCTGCACCTAAATTCATCGCTTTATCAACACTTACCTCATCAGATAAAGCACTTAACATTACTATTCGTATACTACTATGAAGTTCTTGGCGTATATGCTTTATGACATTAAAACCATTAATCTTTGGCATCATTATGTCTAGTAAAACCATATCGTATTGAGTACCTCTTAGTAATTCAATAGCTTCGAATCCATCAACCGCTTCAAATGTCTCAAAGTTTTCTTTTTTTAAAACTTTTACAAGTATATCCCTGTTGCTAATCTCATCATCTACAATTAGTATTTTTTTCAATCTTCAACCTTTAAAACATGTAGATTTTCGATTGCTATACCTTTTGGTACATAAGCAATTGCACCCTCAACACTAGAAAGATATGAGAGTATATTTTTGTTTGATTTTAAAACCTTTGGTGGTCTGATACCTTTGTAGTGTGCCTTTTGCCAGTAGTTTTTTAAGTTTTGTGGATTCATTACTAAAACCATCTTCTCAAATTCTCTTCGCAAGTGATTACTCGAAGAGATATTTATTGCAAATATTTTTACACCCGAAATATATGTTACTTTTTTTAAATAAATACTTTTGAGTTGTTTTTTACTTAAGCTCTTTAGAGGGAAGGAGTCGTTCACTAACACATCAAAACTGTTTGCATGTAATGTGTTAAAGAGTATAAATAAAATCAAGAAAATATGTTTCATAGCTACAATTTCCTAAAACATTACAGATACAGAAGTACGAATTTGATTTTCATTTTGATACGAATGATCTCTGTACTCTATCTTAAATGTAAAGGGAGATACTGGTCTGTATGTATAGCCAAGTACTCCAACTACTTCTTCTCTAAAAGCCCCTTCGTCTATCTTGTATGCTTCTATCCTAGTAACTAGATCATGTTCTTGTGTTAAGTGCCAACTTCCTTGGAGATAAAAAGAGTAAGGTACACTAAACTCTGTTTCATTTCTTCTGCTTCCTGCTTCTGCGAATATTTTATATTTTGGAGCTTCATATGAGAGTGCCAGGAGTGCATAGTAGTAGTCACGGTTATCTATAGTACTAAAAAAGTAACCAATATTTGCTTTTGATTTTAAAGAGTCACTAAAGAAGTGCTCAATACTAGCTAGGTAATGTTTATCTATTGCTATATTATTATATGTATCATCTAGGTCTTCATTGTGCTGTATAACTACACTATATTCTGTGTCACTATATAAAGAGTTTGCATATTTTACTTCCAAACCACTTGTAAACCTTGGAAAAACTAAAAAAGCCGTATAAGGTATAGATGATGTCTCTCTAAAAATGTTTATTGGTTCCATATTCCAGTAGCCTGCTGGTGTATTAAACTTTCCAGCTCTTACTCTAATGGAATCATTAACTTGGTAGTCTATGTAGAGTCTTTCAATGCTTATAGTGCTATCGGTCGTACTACTATCATCAGATCCCCACTCTTTGATATAGCTATCTCTCAGACCAAAATCAGCCATATATGAAAACCTGTCATTACTGCCATAAGAGAGTATAGATAGCTCATCTACACGAAATCTATTATAGTTATCCGCACGTGAGACATAATCAAGAGTTGCATACCCCCCTACATATATAGGAGTGTGAGGTATGTTTATACCTTCACCAAAGTTGTACTCATCAGCTGCTAGGTTTATGTTTAAAAAAAGTAATATTAAAAAAAATAAACGCATTGTTACTCCATGTCCTATAGATTTAGTATATCTGTTTATATTTGAAATAATAGAACAATATTATGAAGAGTTTATGAAAATCTCAGTAATCGTTAAAAAATTCTCAATCTTCATAAACTCTTCATCTTAGTACCTCATACTGTCATCATCAAAAAAAGGATTACAGATGAATACGACAGTTAAAAAGAGAGTTATACTTTCATTACTCGCTTCACTGATGCTTGTAACTAGCTCTTATGCAAGTCCTACCAAAGCTGAGTTAGACTCACATAAGAAAATTGTTGGATACTTTCCAGAGTGGGGAATATACAGTGCACATAACAACTATACTCCAGCTGATACACCGTTTGACAAACTAACACATATTAACTATGCATTTGCAAGAATTATTGATGGTGAAGTTGCCATTTTTGATGACTGGGCAGCTACTGGTGTTTCTCATGGTGAACCATGGAACAGCCAATATAGCGGAAATTTAGGACAGTTTAAAAAATTTAAAAAAGACTTTCCAGATACATCTGTTTTAATCTCAGTTGGTGGATGGACACAGTCAGCTGGTTTTCACGATGCCGCAATCAATGAAGTAAGTCGTCAAAAATTTGCAGACTCATGTGTAGAATTTATTCGTCAATGGGATTTTGATGGTGTTGACATTGACTGGGAGTTTCCAACTCAAGTTCGTCAACCAGACACTATAGATACTGCTGGCGATACAGGTACACCTAATGCTGATGCAGCCGAAAAACAAACTTTTACTCTTCTTCTCAAAACAATACGTGAGACTTTAACTGCAGCAGGCGAGCAAGATGGTAAATACTATCAACTCACAGCAGCTGTTGGTGCAAGTGTTACCACTATTAATAATGTTGAGACAGACAAGTACCATCAGTACTTAGACTTTATAAACATCATGACATATGATATGCATGGTGCATGGGAAAATAAAACAAACCACCAGTCAGCTCTTTTTTCAAATCCTGATATTACAGACCCTTTTAAATTAACTATCGATAATGCTGTAAAACTGATGATAAAAGCAGGTGTTCCTGCCTCTAAACTTGTTATAGGTTCTCCATACTATTCACGTGGTTGGAAAGGTGTTAAAAATAATGGTCCAATTGACTCTCTACCTGGTCTTGATGCAACTGCTACTGGCGGGGCTAAAGGTATATGGGATGGTGGTCGAGCAGCTGGGATAAACCCATACTATCACATAAAATCTCAAATGGAAAATGACACTTCATTTGTTAAGTATCGTGATCCTTACACTAAAACACCTTACCTTTACTCTGAGTCTAAGGGCGAAATGTATACTTATGAAGATGAAGTATCCGTTGGTGTAAAAGCTGAGTATGTAAACAATAACTCTTTGGGCGGTGTTATTTTTTGGGAGCTAAGTGCTGACTTTCCATCAAAAGGTTCATCTTTAACAAATGTACTCTTTAATACTTTACTAGATGGTGTTCACCCAAGATATACAAATGCGGATATGTTAAATACTGGTGACACTACAAATAATGACACACAAACTGAAACTGAAGTAACAGTTGAAGTAGAAGTTGAAGTTGATACTAATGGTGTAGAGATTTACAACTCTTTATCTACTTACCAAACAGGTGCCCAAGTTAGTTATAAGGGTGTTATATATACTTCTTTATGGTGGACACAAGGTAATACACCAGGGATAGCATCATCAAATGTATGGACAAGTGATAAAGAAACTACTGATCAAACAAATGAAACAGATACAACGACAGATACAACAACTACAATAAATGAAATTGATACAGCAACTAACTTAGAAATCTGGAATCCTACTAGAGTCTATTTTGCAAATGATAAAGTAATTTCAAACTCTGTTGTTTACACTGCTTCGTGGTGGACAAAAGGAAACATTCCTGGGTCTGAGCAATGGGGTCCATGGAAAATAGATTCCTCATCTTCCGTAGAAACTGATGAGACTATAACAGATGACACTACTACAGATGACACTACTAATGAGGGTCAAGATACAGTTATTGCGGGTGAGTACCCACTATGGAACGCAGGTGACATTTATTTAACTGGAGATATTGTTTTATACAATGGTTCATTATATAAGTCACAATGGTGGAGCTCAAACAGTATTCCTAAAAATCAGAAATATTCACCTTGGGAAAAAATAGGCATTAATGATACTACATCTGAAATAAATGACAACAACGACACATCAACTGATGTAAATACGACAGAAACAGTTGCGAGCACAGTTGAAAATAATGTAACAACAGCAATAAGTTCCTATGCGCTAACTCTAGCACAACTAAGTGCGACAGAAACAGCACTTACAAGTTCACAGCTTATGAGTGATGTGAAAAAATCCATTAGAACATTAGATAATCTTGAAGTAGAAAAAATCTATGCTACAAGAGTAGAAAATCCATCAAATGTAAAAAGAGTTGAGTCAATCATCTCAGAAGCCGATTGGAACTATGTATTTGCTAAACGCAGTGTTGAGTACACTTATGAGAACTTCTTAAAAGCTGTTGGTAAGTTTCCATCATTTTGTGGAGACTATAGTGATGGTCGAAATGAACAACAAATCTGTTCAACATCTTTAGCAACTATGTTTGCACACTTTACACAAGAGACTGGTGGACATACTTCTCACTGGGATGTTGAAGAATGGAGACAGGGTCTAGTTCATGTAAGAGAAATGGGCTGGAATGAAGAGATGCGAGGTGGATACAATAGCGAATGTAACGATGCAATCTGGCAAGGTCAGACATGGCCATGTGGAGAGTTTGATGATGGTGAGCACAAAAGTTACTTTGGTCGCGGTGCTAAACAACTAAGTTACAACTATAACTATGGTCCATTCTCTGAGGCAATGACAGGAAGTGTTCGTACACTTTTAGATAATCCAGAGTTAGTTGCAGATACTTGGTATAACCTTGCAAGTGCAGTGTTTTTCTTTGTCTACCCACAACCACCAAAACCAAGTATGCTTCATGTAATAGATGGAACATGGCAGGCAAATGAGCAAGATATTGCAGCAGGATTAACAAAAGGTTTTGGTGTAACAACACAGATTATTAATGGCGGAGTAGAGTGTGGGGGAAGTACTGAGATTCAACAGTCTCTTAACCGCATAGAGTACTACAAAAACTTTGCTAACTTCATAGGTGTAACTATACCTTCAAACGAAGTTTTAGGATGTAAAAATATGCAACAGTTCGCTGAGGGAGGAAATGGAGCACTAGAAATTTACTGGGAACAAGACTGGGGATATGATGCAACAAAACCTGAGGGAAAAACATATGCTTGTAAACTTGTTGGCTATCAAACACCATTCTCGGCATTCAAAGAAGGCGACTATTCACAATGTGTACAAAAGCACTTTGGAATAGAAGTAATACAATAAGGATAATATGATGAAAAATTTAATACTAGTAGCTTTAACAGCCATAACAATTTTAAGTGGGTGTGGTGGCAGTTCATCTTCTGACACGGCACAAACAAATACTACACCTAATTCAGGTCTAATAATAGAGAACCAAGTGAAGTCAAACACAAGCTATACTCACGGAGCAGCAGCTGGTGCAAGGTATAAGACGAACTAATTCATTTATATGCTCAAAACTATTTCCGCAGACTTCAACCATCGCTGTCTCGAAATAGTGAAGAGTATCATCTGTTATTTTAACCCTATTTTTAAATGAGGCTCTAATAATTTCAAATTTTCATAAAGTCTTCATCTTAACTTTGTATAATAGTTAAAAGTTTTAATATTAGGATTTGTTATGTATAAAATGATTGGAATAGCTTTTTTAATACTTTTTACAGGGTGTGGCAGTGACGATACGAAGAGTGATACCTCTAATGACTCCAAAGATAATAACTTTACAATTATAAGAGGAACAGTCCCTGGTACACTCATTGAAGCAATCTGTGACTCAAATAAATACTTTTCAACAAATTCTATCAATAATACTACTAACAGGCATCCTTTTGCACTAGAGATAGAATCATCACTTAACTGCAAACTTGTTATGACTACAAATGAAGGAACCAATGATAATATCATTACAAACATAGAGTTTAATGAAAACAATGCTACAAACAATACCTTCAAAGCACTAGTAAAAACAATAAACCTCGGAAATATAGCTCTAGCATTAGATAAGTCCAGCATTATTGATGACAACAATGATTCTATTGTCGACACTCCTATAACTTTGTCTGTTATTCAACACATTGATGTTCTTGATGTTGATGATAGTGGTTCTTTAGAACAAAACTCTTATGAAGAATATAATACAAGTAAAAACTATGCCTATGCAGATAGAGTCACATTTAACAATGAAAACTTTGAGGCCAAAGAAATCACACTAGGTAACGAACCAAACTATGATCAAAATGGAAAATGGATACCTCTCTCATTTTCTTCGGATGCATCTACTTATGAGGAGCACGACATCACAAAAAATTACGCTTACCCAAACCGTGTAAAATACTTTAGTGTTGTCTATCAAGCAAAGCATCAAATTGATGCAAATAACATTAATCCAGAAGCTTTTCCTTATGACTTAAACACCTCATTTTGGCAACGTTTAGGGGACTTATAAGATGAACTTACTTTTAGTAGAAGATGATGAGCTCTTAGCTGGGCATATAGCAAAGCTTTTATCTAAAGAGAAGTACAAATGTGATGTTGCTAGTAACTCTGCTCAGGCCAGAGAACTTTATGATAACAATAGCTATCAGTTAATACTTATGGACTGGAACCTTCCAGATGGAACAGGTTTAGACTTAATAAAAGAGATTCGTGAGTATAACGATAATGTATCAGTACTTATGTTATCAGGAAGAGAGAGTGTAGATGAGAGAGTCCAAGCTTTAGATGTTGGAGCTGATGACTACCTCTGTAAACCATACTCAAATATTGAACTACTCGCTAGGATACGTGCAATTTTACGACGAGAATCCAGTCAAAAAACTACTATAATTAAGCATAAAAATTTAATGATTAATTTAGTTGCAAGAGAAGTATCAGTCAATGAACAGATAGTTTCTTTAACAGAAAAAGAGTTTGAAATATTAGAACTATTAATGTTACACAAAAATAAAGTCTTATCAAGATTTGAGATAAGTGAGCTACTAGCAAAGAGTTTTGATGCCATAAAGTCTAGTAACTATGTAGATGTCCATGTCAAAAACATCAGGAAAAAGACAGGTATAAGCGATGTCATTGCAACAGTTCGCGGCATTGGGTACTCAGTAAAAGATGCATGATTTGGAACTCTTAAGAGTTTATTTCATACTTCTTGATAATACTTTTTAAAGCTTTTTTATCTATCTCTCTTTTCTCTTTTGAGTAAAGATTACTTTCTAAAATATCCACTATCACTTGAACTTCTTCATCATCTTTAAACTCTAGAAGTTTCATTAACAATACTTTTTCATCTTTAATATCGATTTTTTTCTCTCTATTTGAAAGCTTAAAGTTTTTCACTAACATCAGAACTACCCCTAGCATAATTCCTATTACAAATGCTATAGCACTATAGAGTATTTCATTGTTTGTTTGTGTCTGTTCTATAGCATTAGAGTTAGCAGTTTCTTCTACTTTCGTATCTGTTGTATCGCGTTGTATCTTTAATGGTGTTTTTTCAACACTTCCTATCACTTTTATATCTATCTTATCTGTTGTAATGATTTCTACTTTTTTGCTCACAGGATTAAAAAATTCTAGTTTAAAACTAGGTATCGTGAAGTTATTATCGCCTACAAAAACAAGCTTTTGGGAAAGTTCATCTCCATCAATAATAATTTTTTCATCAAAAACATTTACTCTAGACACAAAAGGTTTAAAACTTTTCATATCTTCTAGATTTCCACTTCCACTGACACTAAGTAAAAGATTTACAGCTTCATTTGGATGTATCTCTTTTTTATCTACTCTCGCGTTTATAGTGAAGTTTCCTATGATTTTACTAGCATTTGGAAGTGCTTTAGCTGTGATACTCAACTCATTTGAGTAGTAAGTTTTCCATCTAACTTGAGGTATCAATGTTCCCCAATTATTCCTGCCTATTCGAGTAGCTATCTTAAGCTCTGCAGGACTTACAGTGAGAGTACCCTCTCTTTGTGGGGCTAACTTATAAAGTACCTTTGTACTTATGTAAACGCCATCATTAGCTACCTCTGGTTCAGATTCACTTTTTTTCCAAAAGCCCTTAAAATCTGGTGTAGTAAATTTATTGTCAACTGCTTGTGCTCCTACTTTTTGTTTTAAAGTAAGAAGTAACTCAAAAGGCTCACCTACATAAAGTTCTTTTTTAGTAGTTTGGAGTGAGAGTATAAAGTCAGGATTTGTATTTATTTGCATCTTTTTAATTTCAAGGTTTACACTATTTGACTTTTCTATAACACCGTTTATACTTAACTCTACACCATCTATCTTACAAGACTTTTTTGGTGTGAACTGATAACTTAATGTATAACTTTTTGCATATTTTCCATTGATGGACTGTATGCTAGTTTGTGAAGAAGTCGCTGTTACATTATTCCCACAGATTGTACTTATCCTTGGTTTTTCAATGTTTTCACCACTAACAGTTAAGATGTAACTAGCACTATCTCCACTATAAAGTACTCTAGGTTCAACCTTTGCAGTCACACCTGCTTGTAAAAATGTAGCTGTAACTATTAAAAGTAAATATAACTTACCAAGGTTTTTCATCTCTATTCTCCTCTGTATTTTCTTTATTTAAACGATACATATATGTGTTTTTCTCTTTTCCTAACTCTTGTAACCACTTAGCTTCTTCTTCATCACTCATCATATTTTTAATATCTTGAGGTTTTTGCTCAGAGGCATCATCTTTCATCTCTTGTGCCTCTTTATCTTTCTTGTCTTGCTCTTTTTCTTTTTTACTTTCTTCTTCTGCATCTTTTTTGTCATCTTTATCTTTTTTGTCATCTTTATCTTTTGACTTTTCATCTTTGGACTTTTTGTCTTTTGAGCTCTCATCTTTTTTATCAGACTTTTTATCTTTATCTGACTTTTTGTCCTTGTCAGACTTCTTATCATCATTTTTATCAGACTTTTCTTTATTATCTTTTTTGTCTTCTTTCTTTTGCTCTTCTTCTTTTTTCTCTTGCTCTTTTATAGCTTTTTTTACAGCTTCTAAATTCTCTTTTGTTTGCTTATCCTCTTTGAGTTTAAGTGAGTTTTCATAAGATTCTAAAGCTTTTTTCAGATTCTCTTTTGTTGGCTCTTTTGCGTAAGAATTTCCAATATTTGCATACTTCTTAGCATCTAAGTCATCATTTTCAAACTGAGCACTTTCATATGACTTTATTGCTTCTTTATATTTATTTTCTTTATACAAAGTATTACCTCTGTTGTAGTTTGACTCTGGTGTATCAAACTTTTCATATATCTGACCTCTCTTATCATACTCGCCGTGTTTATAAGCTTCTTTTGCCTCTTTTAACTCCATAAAGTCTAAAAGTCCCGCGTTAGCGTCTTCTATGCTAAACATAAATGTTGCCAAAACAAAAAGCTGTACAGTTTTCTTAAAGGAAAAAGACGAAAAAGCTATCAGTAAGAAAAAAAGTGCGAAGCCCAAAGGGTATTGAAAAAGTGGTGTGTATCGTGGTATCTCTTGAGATTTAAACTCTTTTTTCTCGCCAATAGACTCTATTTCGCTAAGTACCGCTTTTACGTCTTCATTTGAGTTTACACTCTGTATGTAAACGCCACCACTACTAGTTGCTAACTCTGCTATGTCTTCGTTTAGTTTAGAGACCATAACTTCACCCTCATGCTTGATAAACTCGCCACTTGAGTTCTTAACAGGGGCACCCTTACTTGTACCAATACCTAAAATAAATATAACTATTTTATTCTCTTTAGCAAACTCTATCTCTTTTGAAAAGTTGTCTTTATCTCCACCGTCACTAATGATAAGTAAGTACTTTACAGCATCAGTTACAATAGTATCCTTGACACTTTGAAGCATTGAAAGAAGATTTGTCCCCTTTTGTGTAATGGAGTCTGTGTTGAGCTCTCCTAAAAGAAATCGCACCGCGTTATGATCAAAACTCAGAGGTGACACAAGGTAAGAGTTCTTTGCAAAACCCATCACCCCTACTCTTTCTTTCGGAGAAAGTTTTAAAAGTTCTATAGCCTTTTGTTTAGCGAGTTTTAAACGGTTTGGATAAACATCCTCAGCAAGCATCGAGTCTGAGATATCAATGGCTATCATAATGTCTGAACTCTTGGACTTTATCTCTACAACTCCATCATTTATAACAGGTTCACTGAGCGCGGCTATTAGTAAAAAAGCAGTTATCATAAAAAGTATATTTCTTTTTTTAGCACTCAAGTGCTTCGATGAAACTCGGAGTTTGTTTAGGACCTCTTTACTAAAGTATGAAGTTTCCAACTCTTTTTTGACAAATAACATTATAAAAAACAGAAGTGTAGGAACTCCAAGGTAATAAAAAAATTCAGGATGTAAAAAACTCATAAGACTACCTTCTTCTTCTATTTTTCAAGTATACATACAACATTAGTGTTATAAACGCGAGTGTCAGTGGATAACGATAGTAGTACTGAACATAAGAAAAAGTCTCATTCTTGATGTCAGACTTTTCAAGAGCATCTATTTTTTCGTATACATTTTTCAACTCATTCGCATTTGATGCTCCAAACGCGACACCATTCGTCTCTTTAGCTATTTTCATAAGTACCTCTGAGTTGTACTCATTTTTCATACCTATGCCTATTGGGTAAACGCGAACCCCTTCTTTTTTTGCTATCTCTATTGCAACATCTAAAGGGATTTTATCTTTGCCTGGTGTTGAGTAACCATCTGTCAGGAGTATGGCTACCTTAGACTTTGATTCACTCATTTTAAGTAAATGGACACCCTGTGCTAAGGACTCATAGAGTGCCGTAAACCTTCCAGCCATACCTATGCGAAGCTGAGACACTATTCCTGATAGGATGTGTTCATCATAAGTTAGAGGAGAAGCTATAAATGAGTAGTCTCCAAACACAACGAGTCCCATATTGTCTTTTTTTCGCTTACGTATGAAGTCAGAAACTATTGACTTTACCACATCAAAACGACTCGCACGGGGATTATTTTCATCAAAGCCTTGTGCTTGCATAGATTGTGAAGCATCTATGATTATTGCAAGTTCATGACCTTTTTTTGGTTCTAATTCATAAACTTCATCTTTGAGAGGAGACATAAATGCCATAAGTAAAAGTGAGAGTGTTGCCCATTTAAGCAAAAACAGAATTTTAGAACTCCCTACACTGTTTTTCATAAACTGTGCAACTTGAGGAAAGTATAAAGATGGAACTTTCAACTTACAAAAGTAAGCACAAAAAATGAAAGGTATTATTAAGAGTGCAAGATAAGGAAATGCGAAATAAATTCCATCAAACATGTAGTAAAGCCATGTAGTTTTTCAAACTAGTTTTTGTTTCTTCATCAAAAGAATCAACATTTTTTCTATACTTGTAAGTCTCAAGATTATTTTGTAAATGCTCATATGCCTCTTGATGCTCTAAAGAATCATTTTGAAAACTTTGTGCATAGTAGGTAATGTCGTAAGCCGCTTTTTTTGCATCACTAAACTCCACTGCGTTTAAGAGTTTCAAATGCTCTTTTCTCAAACTAAATTTATTTCTATTTTTTATAAATCTTATGAGAGCAAAAATCAAGAGTGTAAAAAGAATCACTCCTACAATTACAGTCACTATGAGATAGTACAAAGAGTATTCTGGTACATCTATTAGGGGTTTAATATCATGAAGGGGTATGTCAAATATTTCTGGTTTATGTTGCATTATTATTTTCCATCAAATAGTCTACGAAGTGCTACTGTAGGGTTCGAGTCTGTGTATACTTTTGTAAAACGCACCTGTTCACGTCTGAGTACCTTGAATAATTCTCTATCGTGTGCTTGTACTTTTTGTGCATAAGTTTCTACACTTTTTGCATTAAAGTCACCTTCTAGGAGTGCTCCACTTTCGGGATCTACTAAAGAAGAAAAACCCATTTTTGGTGGTTTTTCTTCAAGGTGGTCACGCACTATGATTGCGATGATCTCATGTTTTCTTGCAAGTAGTTTAAAGTCTGGAATCTCAAAAAAATCCCCCACTATCAAAATAACAGACTTACGCTTGAGTCTTTTAAAAAGAGTGTCAGATAAAACTGAAAAGTCTACTTTTTGATTGAGTGCATTAAACTTTAGAACCTCATCAACACTCTTTTGAATGTGACTTAGCTTTTTACTCGGTCTATTATGAGAGATCATCTTATCTGTAAAAATGTATGAACTGAGTAAGTCCCCATTTTTTATAGTTGAGTACCCAAGTAGTGCCACTAGCTCAGCAATTACTTCTTGTTTAAACTTCTTTGCTCCAAAATGAACACTTCCATTTAAAACAGAAGCTATAACTATGTTAAGCTCTCTCTCTTCACGAAATATCTTTATGAATGGCTTTTGCATCTTCGCTGTGATATTCCAGTCAATATGACGGATATCATCACCTGGTGCATATTCACGAAGCTCTATAAAGTCATAACCCTCACCATGAAATATAGAAGCATTGTTTCCAACCATTTCACTAAAGACTTGGCGACGAGCCTTGACTAGTATTTTTTGTAATTTACTCATAACTATCGCTTGACTACGGTATCTTCACAGTCTCAAGAACTTTTTGAATCATCTCATCAGTAGTAACACCTTCTGCCTCTGCTTCATATGTAAGCACTATACGGTGTCTCATTAACTCTTTTGCTATGTATGCAACGTCTACAGGTGTAACAAAATCTTTTCCTCGCATAAATGCCATCGCTTTTACTGCTTTGAACATATCTATACTCACACGAGGAGATGCACCAAATTGTATGTACTCTGCTATGTCATCTAAACCATATGCACTTGGGTTTCTTGTTGCACTCACTAGCTCTATCATGTACTCTTCAACTTCCTCGTCAATATGAACACTTCTTACAGCCTCTTTAAGTTCTTCTAAATCATCTGGAGTAAGTACTGCATTTATCTCTTGTGAACTAGCACTTGATATACGACGAGCGATTTCTAGTTCTTCTTCTTTTGTGTTGTAATCAACAACAAGCTTTAACATAAAACGGTCAAGTTGTGCTTCTGGAAGTTGGTAAACACCTTCTTGTTCTACTGGATTTTGAGTTGCCATAACGAAGAAAGGAGGTTCTAGTTTAAAAGTAGTGTCTCCTAAAGTCACTTGCTTTTCTTGCATAACTTCAAGAAGAGCAGATTGGACTTTTGCAGGTGCACGGTTAATCTCATCTGCTAGTAAAAGGTTTGTAAAAATAGGACCTTTTTTAATTTTAAACTGGTTGTTTTGTGGATCATAAATTTCTGCACCCAAAATGTCTGCAGGAAGTAAGTCAGGAGTAAACTGAGCACGTTTAAAGTTCAGACCTAAAGCTTGAGAAAGTGCATTCACTGTTGTAGTCTTTGCAAGACCAGGAACACCTTCTATAAGAATATGTCCCTCACATAAAAGAGCTATTAGAAGAGAGTCTATCATTTTCTCTTGTCCTACAACAACTTTTGCAACTTCTTTTTTTACATTTTGTATTTTATTCATCATTTTCTAACAAACCTTTTTTTTAATCGTTTAATTATAATCTTTTGGAGTAAATAGTTATTAAATATCTAAACCTAGTACCTTTTCAATACTTCTTTTTTTGCTTTACCCAGAGAATTAAACTCATCTGAGTCTATCTTTGAAATTATCTCATTATACTTTGTTGCATCTTCTAAGACAAGAAAAAAATTCAACTCTTTGAAACTTTTCATATTTTCTACCTTTCTCTCAAATATATCTCTTTCGCTCAATGAAGTCACATTTTTTTTAAATTTTATTTTACCAAGTAAAAAACCAAGAATAAAAACTAAAGCATAGTAAAGATAGTCGCTTTTAAACTCAAAGCTATTCTTCTTTTCATCTAATAACTCTTCTTTTTTATAGAGTGCTTTTTCTACTGTCACATCAATACTATCCATATGTAAAGTTGTTAATCTCTTTACCTCTAGGTCAAAATACTCCAAATCAAAACTAGGAATACTAAAATTCTTTTGGGCTACAAAGGCAAACTTTTTACTCCACCTACCCTCATAACCAGATTTAGTAAGTGCAACATCTAGTGTTGTGTCTCGAGCAAAAACTTTTACACCATCTAATTTGTATAATATTTCGGGAATCTCTGAAAAATCTGCATTACCCTTTAAGATAAATTCTAAATGATACGGTTCATAAGCCTTAATATTTTGTGTATCTTTATTTGTTATAAGTTCAAGTTTACCCACAACATTACTCATAGAGTCTTTTACATCTATTGTTATTGCTTCATGTTTTATTATTTTGAGGGTAAATTCTTCATAGTCAATATTATCTCGTCCCAAAACAGTATTTTCTATAGAGTCTTTGTTTGTCTTTTTCATTCTTGCATTAAGTTTTAGTTTAAATGGACCAGCTTTTTTTATAAAAAGAACAAACTCAAACTCATTTATTTTTTTCCCGTCTATTATTTTTTCATCTTCTCTGAGAACTTCTAGTCTATACTCTGGGGTATCCGCCTCTTCTTTAAACTCAACTCCATATAAACTTGCCTTATCCTTGAATTTGCAAATATACTTTAAGTAAATAGCCTCATTTGTATGTGCCGTTTTACTATAATCGTTGAGGCTCCATGTATAATCTACAGCATAAAGTTCTATGCTTAAAAACATACTTATTATTACAAATATTTTACCAAGGTTTTTTTTCATCTATTTTCCTTACATTTATAAGTTCATATTGTTTGGAACTTAGTTTTGCCTTTCCTGAATTAAGATCTATTTGTGAGGCCTGTTTACTCTTCTTACCCTTGTTCTTTTCACCACCACTCGTAGAGCTACTAACTTTCATATTAGAGCTTCCTCCACTATCACTTTTTTTAGAGTTTTCTCTTTTTTTCGCCAAGTCTTTTTTATGCTTTGCTTTTTGCTGACCAGTACTCATCTCTCGTCTCTCACGAACACCCTTAATATACTGCATGTTTTCATCCGCTTCTTTAGTATAAACAAGGGTCAAGGATTTTATAAAGTACTCTCTCGCTTTTGCAAATTTTTGCATTCTTATGAGCGCGTTCCCACAGTTATAGTAGACATTTGCTTTCACACTAGCCTTATGAGACTCTACACTCTTAAACATCTCCAAAGCCTTCTCATACTCACCCTCTTCATAAAGCAAAACAGCTTTCTCATAAAGAACTCTATTCTCATCTTTTATAATGTCTAAAACATTTGCGTTTAATGTTATTCCAAAAAATAACAAGAGAGCTAGAATATACTTCTTTAAAGTAGTCACTCCGACTAAAAATATCACTATCGCCAACAGTACAAAATAATAAAAGAGTTCTATGTTTTGTACAACTACGACATTTGACTTATACTCCGCGTTTGACTGTGAGTCCAAAGCAGATAAGATCTCATCTATATCGTGAGAATAAACACCACCACTTTTTGAACATATGAGAGAAATAGCACTATTTTTTCTACTGACGACTATGTCTCCTAGTTCATCAGTTAAAAGCTCACCTTTTGCATCTTTAAGCGTTGACCCAATATTTGTCGCTAACATTAGAACATTGACTATAAGATGGTTCTCTTTTGCATATAAGGCTTCCTCTACATACTCAAACTCATCTGCACCATCGGTGAGAAGTATCACACTCACATCTCTTGAATGTGACATTTTTCTAGCTAAACGCAAGGCTGGCATCACAGCACTACCTTTGGTAATAATAAATTTTTCATCTATAGCATTAAAAAGATGAAGTAAAAGTTCACTGTCTTGGGTTAAAGGAGAAAGGATAATGGCATTTGTTGTAAATCCCAGTACTCCAAAACGATTTTGTGTTTTTGACCTTACAAGATTAGTTAAAACCTCTTTAGCAAACTCTAATCGTGTTGGCGATATATCTGTCGCCTTCATGGAGTAAGAAAGATCTACACCTATTATGACATCACCTAACACTTCTTGTGACTCTACTGGTGTCTGTTCAATAACCGGACGGCTCAAGGCAAAAATAATAAATAAAAAACTTATCATATAAGCATATGAACGAAAGCCTATACTTTTAAAATCATTTTTTATAAAAATTGCGACTATAAAGAGAACAAGCCAAAAATACTCAGGATTTAAAAAACTCATTTTTTTAACTCCTTATAGAGTAATAAAAGTAAAAAGAGAGAAGCCAAAAGTAAGAGGGCTTGAAAATAATAATCTTTTTCTTTATACTCTTTTGAACTAATTTTTGAGGATTCTAACTTGTCAATTGCATTATAAACACTCTGTAAGTCTTTTGCACTTGGAGCGTTGTAGTAAACTCCGCCCGTCTCTTTTGCTATCTCTCTCATTAAACCGGAATCTGCTTCGCCTATGCCTATAGTATATATTTTAATGTTTGCACTCTTCGCTAAGGCTGTTGCATCTTTTGGAGAGATTCGACCGCTATTGTGTTCACCATCACTTAGTAGTATCATCACCCTGCTCTTCGCCTTGGAAAATTCAAATGACCTCACACCCATAGCTATTGCTTCACCTATAGCTGTGTTTTGTCCAGCCATACCTTGAGTCAGATACTCAAGCATATCTGCAACAATTTCTTTTTCATAAGTAATAGGTGAAGCTATAAATGCGAAGTCACCATAAAGGACCACCCCAACATTATCACTGCTTCTATTGAGTATAAACTCTTTTGCTATCATTTTACTCAAAGCAAAACGCGATAAACGCTCACCACCTGAAAGTTCATCATCCCTGTCAAAACCACTTGCATTCATAGAACCACTTGCGTCTATTCCAAGAACTATATCTTTACCAAATCTATTTAATGGGTTAGACTTGTCTACTATAATTGGCGAAGACAAGGCTATGCATAATAGTATAAATATAATGACCTTTACAATCCACTCTAATTTAAAAAAGCTCTTCTTTACAGATAAAAACTGTAAGTGGACAAAGTACTTTTGCATCTTAAACTCTTTACAACGAATGAGACAAAAAATGATAGGTAATAACAATAATATTAAAAATGGATACTCAAAACTATAATAATTCATATCTCTTATTTTAGCTAATAAACCTTATAGGCATTGTGCTCTTTGGCATCATTTTACAAAATATTTAAATTCATTACTATTGTTCTTGACTTATCAAACCTATTTGTCTATAATTTCGACCTCTTAACATTAAGAGATTAAGTCTTGTTAGCTCAGCTGGTAGAGCACGTCACTTTTAATGATGTGGCCGATGGTTCGAATCCATCACAGGACACCATTTCCAAAATATTTGTGGCCCCGTCGTCTAGCGGTTAGGATCCATGGTTTTCATCCATGTCACAGGAGTTCAATTCTCCTCGGGGTCACCACTCAATCAACCTATTTTAGGCACTTCCCTACTTTAAGAATACAAACGGTCTCACTTTAGGTCTCATAAATTTCACAATAATATTACAAACTCACCCTACTTTCTTTAATACCTGTTTCTATATAAAAGGGTATAACTTCTCGGGGGTCACCACTTCACAAAAACCTTACACACTTACTTTCAAACACTAATAAATTATTTATTACTACAAGTTTTTACTACTTTAAAATTTAATTGTAATAGTACGCTCTTCTTTAAAGACTTTATCAAGAATATTTACTTCCTTTAATGCTAGTCTGCACCCTGCTATAACAGTATCTTCTTGTTTATCAGCTATATTAAGTGAACTACTTGAAACTATATCTTTATCAATCAAAAAACATTTTCTAGCACCACTTTTTAAGAAGACCCTTTTTATTATAGTCCTGTCAAACTCTTTCATTCCAGGCGCAATAGCTACAATGCAAAAAACGGAGCAAATCGGACACCTATGACACTTCAGTTCGGACACCCATGACAGTTTCATTCGGACAGTGATAACGGAAATGAATCGGACGCTTTGGTCTAAAAACCGTCAAGAAAGAAAAATTTAAGAAAGGGA
>NZ_JABIOQ010000023.1 GCF_018698455.1 Sulfurimonas sp.
ACAAGATAGAAACATCGCTATAATGAATGCACATTTAGATGGATACTCACAAGCGAGTATCGCAAGTTATCTCAATCTTTCTAAATCTTTGATTAGCAAAGTTGTAAAAAGTGGAGATTCATTCACAGGGGTGTAGTTTTAATATGAAAAAGTCAATTTTAATTTTATTCGTTATTGTATTAATAACAGATTTGGTAGCAGATAATTCTTTAAAACAATATAGGTTTAAAGTAAAGGAACATAAAAATGGTGTGTTAAAGGTTGTAGCTTTCTTACGAAATAAGGAAGCATACAAAAATCCCAAATATTATGATTTTAGAAAAATTATTGTGAAATTAGGTGATGAAATTATTTACAATGTGTCGACAAATAATAAACAATCTTCCTCGAATCTATTATATTTTTATGCCTTAGATAACAAAAGCATCTCAGAAGTTGAATTTATTATTACTGAGAATAGGAAAATAGAACATTACTTTGTAAAAATTAGAAGAAAACAAATAGGAAGTAATAGATATCCAAAACTAACAAGTAATCCTATAAGCCCATTAATCACTACAAAGGCTAGTAATGATAAGGATATAAAAAAGAAGCTTTGGAATGCAACAAATTTTACAGATGCAACAGAAATGTTTTATCAAACAAAAAAAATAATAGATATTGAATATAAAGTAGATACAAAATTTGATGATGGAAAAGGTAGAACAATTATAGATCCTGTTAAGTTTACAGAATTTAGAATATTTTCTAAAAAAGATCTAGAGTCGGTAATGATATTAACAACAAGAGGTACTTATGTTGTTAAGGCAATTATGAAGATTCCAAAAAGACAAAATATAGGTTACAGTTATATAGAAAGATGCGGGAGCCTTATAACTGATTGTGGAACTTCATTAAGTAAAGAGGTTATTTCATTTGGGTTTCCAAATATTCGTATTATGCAAAATGATTTTGTGGATATTCTTTACAAAACTAGAGATGGAAAAATATATAGGCAAAAGATTAAGAACTTTTTAAGCACTACAAGTGAAGCTTATTCAGCTTTACCAATAAATATAGAATTATAAAATACTAAAGGATATAAACATAACAATAGATACATATATAAATAAATATAAATTACCAACACAACAAGCTGCTATTTTACGAGTGTTTGCCAATAATTATAAGATTAAAAATGGTGTGGAATTAACTATTCCTTTTAAAACACTATCATCTTCTTCATATGGAGGATCTTTTGGAGGTATTTCTAACTCAATAGTAACTATAAATCTTAACTTTCGCACCTAATATTAATCAACAAATAGCATAATAAAACCAAAACCACATACTACAGAGCAATTAAACTCATAACTCTATACAAAATAGTGAAAGATATGAAGGTGTAAATATATTTTCTATATTCATTCTCAATAAAATCCTATTAATAGGGGTTTAAGAGTATAATTCTACTTCTAAATCAAATCTAAAAGAGCCAGAAATGATAGCTGAACAACTGATAAATATTCTAGAGCTACACCCCAGTGAATGAATCTCCACTTTAAAAAGGAAAAGCCAAAAATGCAACCCCTGAAAAAAGCTGCTAAATCTAATCTCTCTAGAACACTGAAAACATTACAAAGATATGGCATAGTAGAACTTCATAAACAAAACAATGCTCTAGTTCCAGAGGTTAAAGCTACTCACTTTAAAGTTGAGTTTGGGCTTGATGCTGCTTAAAAGTTAAATATAAAATATCCGTAATATATTATAGAATTATCTATATTTATGCTATAATTCTTTAATATATTACGGAGTTTTTATTTTAAAGGAATTGCAGTGAACAAGTTATCAAATATAAACAACTATGAGTTTATGACATCTAATGAAATAGCTAAAGTAATTGGCAAGCGTGTTAAAACTGTTCGTAAAAAACAGTTCAGCTCTCAAAAGATATTTGCTCAACATATTGGAATGCCTGAAGAAACATATGCAAGGTTTGAAAGAACAGGACTGATTTCTTTTACAGGATTGATTTCTGTTGCAAGGGGTCTTGAAAATCTCGAAGAAATTATAGAACTATTTGCCAAAAAAAAAGAAGTTATACAATGGTAAGGAATAAAGGATGGAAATAACAGTAAAAGCATGGGGAGAAAGGGTAGCTAAACTAAAAGAAGTTGATGGGATTAGCTATTTTTCTTTTGCTCCAGATTGTAAACAAAATTTCTCGCCTATTAAGATGCCAACAAAAGGAAAAACATATGAGTTTTCACATCTAGCTTATCAAAGAGGATTACCAGGATTGATTAATGATTCTCTACCTGGTGTATATGGAAAAGAATTTCTTGATGAATTTTTCATGAAACACTTTAAATATACACCTAGTTATCTAGAAACCTTACAATTTCTCGGTGAAAATACAATGGGTGCTCTTAGTTTTGAGCCTGGGCTAGACATAAAAGAAAAAAGAAGTAATCTAATACTTGACGCTACAGAGCTATACAGCGAAACTAAAGCAGCTCTTAGAGGTGAAGCAGACTTCTCTATTAAAGAAGTTATAGCGATATCAAACTCAGCCGCTTCTGGAGCTAGACCAAAAGCAATTGTGGGCTATAATCCTAATAACGAGAAAATGTTTGTATCACAAAAGTATAAGTCACTTCCTGATGGATACAAACATTCAATTGTAAAGTTTGACAATTTACTTTATAAAAGTAATTTAAATAGTATTTCAAGTAAAGAGATTTATTCTCAGACAAAAGCAGAATACTTATATTCTTTAGTTGCAAAAAGAGTTGGAATTAAAATGCCTAATACACACTTAGTGGAATTAGATGGACATTCTCATTTCGTTGTTGAACGATTTGATATATCACTTGAGAACTCAGAATTAAAACGATACCATATGCACTCCTTGTCCGGATTAATGCACCAAAATCCAGCAGAAACAACTTTTGATTATACAAATTTGTTTAGACTTGGGGATAATCTCAATATACCCCATCAGGATAAAATACAATTCTTTAAAACAATGATATTTAATTGGATATTTGGGAATAAAGATGACCATACGAGAAATTTTTCTTACTTAATGGATAGTGATGGAAAATGGAGAGGATCCCCTGCATATGACTTAACTTTTTCTACTAATACAAAACATCAAATGATGTTTAACTATATAGATGGATACAGTTTAACCAGAAAGGACATTATAAATATAGGTCAAGAGTTTGGGCTTAATGGAGCAGAGGAAATCATAGATACAATGATAGATGCAAAACATACTTATCTTCTTGAACTTTGCATACAGTACAATATGAAAAACTGGTATAAAGATATACTGCAATCAACTAGTCATATAAAAAAAAATGCTAAATAAAAGACTACTGATGAGAAAAAGCCTTACTAGCATAGTTGTTTTTTTAGTAGTTATACTACTTGACTTAAGTGCCTCCACATATAAATGGAGTGCACAAGCAGATAAAAAAACAGCCTATGTAAATGAAGCAATTTTTCTCAACTATGTATGTGAGTTTAGTGATGCTACTGAGCTTTATACCATAGACTTTAATCCAGTACAAGATAATGAAGACTTTACTATAAAGCTTCTAAAAGAGAGCCAAGCAATAAAAAACTCCAAAAGAGTCAACACTTATGAGTATATGGCATATGTAAAAAGAGAAGGCCCAATCTCTTTTGATTTTGACATAGCTATGAAAAAGACGACACAAGAATCAATAGAGTCAACAACCAAGGGACATTATGATGATTCTGTACGTGCATCGTTTATCTCAGTTCCTATGAAACAGTTAGCTCTCTCCATAAATATTAAAGAGACTCCCTCAAAACTAGTTGGCGAGTTTGCTTTAGAGGTCAAACAAGATATACCTAAGCTTAACGCATACCAGCCTTATCATTTGGAGATAGAGATACAGGGAGTTGGAAACTTCTTTAATATAGCTCCTGTTAGTTATATTATCGATGGTGTGAAGGTATTTACCCAAGGGGTGGTTTTAAAGACTGACTTATCCCAAGGTGGAGAAAAAGGTGTTTGGAGCCAGAAGTTTGCCTTTGTGAGTGAAAAATCATTTGTCATACCTGAAGTAGCCATCGAGTACTTTGATGTAAAAAGTGGTAAATTAAAGGTACTTACAGTTGATGGAGTAAATGTTAGTGTAGAGAAGTCTGTGTACAAAAAAGAAGACCTACTTGATATAAAAGAAAAAAAATATTTATTCTATAAAAAAGAGTTCTTGTATTTCCCATTAATCTTTTTAGTTGGTTTCTTGATGGCAAAAATTAAATTAAAGAAAAAAAAACCACAGAACTCACAAGAAAAACTCTTTTTCAACAGTATTAAAGAGACGACTTCTTTAGCAAAACTATGTTTTCTTTTGGTGAATAAAGATGCAAAAAAGTATGAAGAACTAATCTCTAAAATAGACTCAAAAGAAATTACATCTTTAAAAAAAGCTAAAAATATAGTATCAAAAAGCATCTTGTAAACTTTTTTTCAAATTTACACCCCAATTTATACCCCTGTGAGTGAATTTCCACTTTTCTAAAAAATTCTTTCAAATTGTAATATTTTCCTAGGTTACTTTATTTTTATGAAATAATATAAAAAAGATAATATTGATTTTGCAACTAAAAAATGGTATCATATCGTTATGAGTAGAAAAGATAAACTGCTTCAAAGATTTTTACATATGCCTATAAAAAAAGATTTAACTTTTAGTGAGTTAGAAACTCTTCTTGTAACGTACGGATATGTAAAAATAGAGGGGAATGGCTCTGCCGTAAAGTTTTTCAACAGAGAAAAAGATAGTTTGATAAACTTACATAAACCACACCCGGGCAATATTTTAAAAATATATCTCATTAAGCAGATTCAAGAAAAACTGAGGGAGGTTTGTGATGGCTAACACTATAGAATACAAAGGTTACATCGGGAGTATAGAGTACTCTAGTGAAGATAAATGTTTCTTTGGAAAACTAGAGATGATAGACGATTTAGTTACTTTTGAGTCTGACAACGCCAATGACCTTGAAAAAAACTTTCATAACGCCGTAGATGGGTACCTTCAAACATGTAAAGAGCTTGGTAGAGAACCGCAAAAAGTGTACAAAGGTGTTTTTAATGTCAGAATAGACCCAAAACTACATAAAAAAATATATAAAGAAGCGCTAAAGTCTGGTATGTCGCTCAATGCCTTCATACAACAAACTCTAGCGAGTAGAGTTTTCTCAACTCACTAGCAATTGTAGATGAACCTCTCAAAATCCCTATACACCAAAGGCATCCAATGCCAAAAATTACTTTGGCTTAAAAAGTATAAGCCTTCTGTTCTCACTCCTCCAAATGCAGCGGCTTTGGCCGTGTTTGAAACTGGTAATGTCGTTGGTGACTTGGCTTGTGAGCTTTTTCCTGATGGCAAAGAGATCGCGTTTAGTAGAGACTACGACTCGATGATGGCCCAAACACAGGAGTATCTTGACTCTGGAGTTAGGTACATTTACGAGGCGACTTTTGCTTATGATGGCATTTTAGTTATGGTGGATGTTTTAGAAGTAAAAGCGGATGGTGTTTGCATTTACGAAGTGAAGAGTTCCACTTCGGTTAAAGACATATATCTGCATGACGTTTCCATACAGAGTTATGTTTTACAAAAGCTTGGCTTTAATGTATCTCACTCTTATGTCGTACATATAAACAACACTTATGTTAGAGATGAAGCACTCTCGCTCGAAGAGCTTTTTAGTGTAGTCGACGTCACTGAAGAAGCCTCACCTTTAGTAGATGGTGTTCCTCGCGTTTTAGCAGAGTTTGAAGAGTCTCTAAGTGACAAAGAAAGAGAACCAGACATAGACATAGGCAAACACTGTAACAAGCCTTACGAGTGTGATGCCAAAGACTACTGTTTCAAAGTTCAAAGAGACATACCTGACTACTCGGTGTTTAACATTTTCAACCTTGGAAGTAAAAAACAGTTAGAGTTGTACGAGATGGGAATTGTAAACATACAAGACATTCCAGAAGACTTTACCATGACTCAAAAACAAGCACAAGCGGTACAAAACTACAAGTCAAACGCTGTGCATATAGAAAAGAAAGCCATTGCTGCGTTTGTCGATACTTTGACTTATCCAATCTATCATTTAGATTTTGAGACGTTCCAGCAAGCTGTGCCTCAGTTCAAAGGTATAAAACCATTCATGCAGATTCCTTTTCAGTATTCACTTCACATAGAACACGAAGATGGAACACTTGAGCATAAAGAGTTTTTAGCAGAAGATGGCATAGACCCAAGAGAAGTACTCGTTCGCAGACTTTGCGAAGACATACCGACGAACGTAACGGTTTTAGCTTACAACATGAGTTTTGAGAAGGGTGTTATAGAAAAGTTGGCATTGCGGTACCCTGCGTTGAGTGAAACTCTCCTTGGCATTAGTGCAAACATTAAAGATCTTATGGTACCTTTTGCCAAAAAGAGTTATGTCACACCAAGTATGAATGGCAGTTACTCCATAAAGTACGTATTGCCCGCACTTGTTCCCGCAATGAGCGATGCTTATGCTGAGTTAGATGGTGTGCAAAACGGAAGTGATGCTATGAGTGCATATGCTACGATGTCAAAACTAGAGGCGCAAGAAAAAAAGAAGCTTAGAGAGTCGCTTTTGGCTTACTGTAAACTCGACACCTTGGCGATGGTAGAAGTGTTGAAAAAACTAAGAGAGGTTAGTGAATGATTGATTACAGTACGAAGATAACTACAGATAGAGAGTTAAACGCGATAGAAAACTTAGATGGTTCGGTTGAGAGCGATAGAGGTCGTATACTGTCTGCTCCTGCGTTTAGACGACTTCAAAAGCGAACACAAGTGTTTGCACTAGAGTTAAATGCTTCCATAAGAACGAGACTCACTCACTCTTTAGAAGTTGCTCAGAGCGCTCGTTACATCTCAAAGAGCATTCTTACTGAACTTAAACAAGAGGGGCTTAGTTCCTATGGACTAGAAGACATGGAAAATGCTTTCGTCTCAACATCTGAGATGACGAGTCTACTTCATGACATAGGAAACCCTCCTTTTGGGCATTTCGCAGAACAGACTATAAACAAGTGGGTACAAGTAAACGCCATTGAGATGTTAGAGTCGTTTGAAGGGAGTTCTGCTAAAAGTAAAGAGCTAAAAGAGATAGTGGCTAAAGACATAACAAACTATGACGGTAATGCTCAAGCCATCAGAGTTATAACGAAACTACAAAGACTCAACCTTTCATATACTCAAGTCCTTTCGGTGTTAAAGTACACAAGAGGTGCTTATGAAGACAAACCCAAAGAGGGCGACTTAGACTACTTAAAAAAGAAGCCTGGGTTTTACTACAGTGAAAAAGATTTTATTGAGAAGCTACAAGACACTTTAGGAGTAGAGCATGGGCATAGGTTTCCGCTGACTTACATCATGGAAGCTGCCGATGACATCTCGTACCTTACTGCCGACTTGGAAGATTCTGTGGAGAAGGGCATTCTCTCTTTAGAAAAAGTATATAGTCTCATAAAAACCGAATGCGAGAAAGAGGGCGAGACATATCTTCTAGAGCTTATGCAAAGCAGGTATGAAAAGGCTCAGCAGAATGAAGAAGCCTACCAGTTTAGTATGTTCTTTACTATCTTTCGGACTTCCATCGTTGGTGCTTTAGTTCGTCATGTTGTTGGCATCTATGTAGAAAATCATGAGGCAATTTTTGATGGAAGTTTTAACTCTGCATTACTCGATTATGACAAAGAGAGTAAGTACTACAAAGCTATTAAAATCTTAGAAAAGATATCTAGCAAGTACATCTACCAAAACTTAGAAGTGCAAGAGTTAGAGTTACAAGGTTACTCCATTGTAAATGGACTTTTAGACATCTACAAACCACTTTTAGAGTTAAGTCACAAAGACTTCGAGACATTGTTAAAAGACGAGAGAATAGGGTGCTTTATATCTATGAGACTTATAAAAAGAGTTTCTTCAAAACAGATAGTGGCATACCAAAACGATGTTAAAAACCTTGATAAAGACTTAGAAGAAGAGTATGTAATCATGGAGTGGTACTACAGAGTACGACTGCTCATAGACTATGTAAGCGGTATGACGGATGATTATGCTTTACATGAGTACCAGATGTTAACAGCGATGAAATAAAGACTTATTTTCTTATGTCAGAATCTATCGCGTTTATAGCAGCTTGTAGAGTCTTCTCTTTTGAAAAGCATCTTCTAATAGTACATGAGAGATAGTCATTGTACTTAGCACTTTTAGTCAAAGTATATGGGTACTTTATGGCTTTTATTTGTTTATATCCATCTTGTAGGTTACTTTTTTGACTTTTAAGTGTGGCTATGTTTAGTTTTTGCATTAAGTAGGCAGTTGCTAAAGCTGGTGCATCTGCTTGTTTTTCTTGGAGTTCTGACTTTAGGTTGTCTAGTGATTTCACAAGTAGTTTTTCATAAGTAAAAGAAGCTTTGAGCGAGGCTAGTTTGGCAATGTTTTGTAACATTTTTGAGAGTGCCGATGTATAGTACTTATCTTTACTCCCTGCTTTTATTTTCATGCTATCATCTGAAAGGTACCAAGTTCCTTTTTTATAAAACTTACTCTTTGCCTTAGCCAAAAGATACTCTGCAAAGTCAAGTTTTCTTTCATCATAGTTATACTCATACCCACTAATCAAAGCAGATATATAAAAGCTATAGTCTTCTAGTAAACCTTTTTGTTTTGGCTGTAAACCTAAGATAGTTTGATGGTACAACTCTCCTCTATAAAACATCAACTCTTCTAGTTTGGACAAATGTAACTCTGCTTGAAGTGCATACTTTTTATCTATATAGGCCGCATTATATAGTGCTTCTATGGCTAGTGAGTTCCATGCTGTGTTTATTTTCTTGTCAATAAATGGGTACTCTTTTGTAGCACGTACTTTTGAGAGTTTTTCACGGAGTTTATAGTAGCCATTTGGTCTTTCATCTCCATAGACATTTAGATGGATTTTTCCTTCAAAATTTTCATCAAACGCGAAGCCTGTTTTTGCAATCTCTTTTGAGGTGAAAGTAAAGTACTCACCTTCTATATGGTTAGTGTCAGCATCACTTGCTCCATAAAAAAGGTCATCTTTTTTATATCTTTTATTTAACATGTCTATAGTCTCAACAACAACATCTTTATATAGTTTTTTATTGCTATAAATATATGCTTTTGTATATACACTAATGAGTTCAGACTGAGAATAAAGCATTTTTTCAAAATGAGGAATTTCCCAAGCTGCATCAACACTGTATCGAAAGAATCCACCATCTATGTGGTCATATAGACCACGAAGTGCCATTGTGTCAAGCATTTCATAACTGTACTCTTTAAGCTCTTCATCACCTGCCACAAGAGTTAAAGCAACTTACTCAAAATAAAGTACTCGTAATCCTACAAGACAACGATGATAGCTTTAAAAGAATAGTGCCTGCAATTGAAGATTTTTTTTCTACATCCCTAGGTATTGTGATAATTGACTTTGAAAAAGTACTTGGTACAGAGTTGGAAAAAGGTTACGATTTTAGAGATTTCTGTAACCAAATTGCTGATGTACAAGAGATAAAAAATAAACTTATCCAGGAGATAAAAAATGGGTTTAGGACTTAAAGTAGAAGATATCCAAGGAGCTAAGGAAAAATTAGCTCTTGGTGGAAATGAGATACCAGTAGTGGGGACTATAGAAAATATTTCTAATGAGAATTATACAATAACTCAAGAAAATAGACCAGCCAATAATATGCTTTTAGGTAAAAAGTTCAATAAGGTTACCAATCCTCTAGAACTAATAGCATACATGTTGGATTCTCTTAGTGAAGTTGATTTGATTGCAACTTTAACAGAGAAAATTGGCGATGATTTAAATAAGTACCAGAAGAAGGTAGTGGACGAAAATGGCGTCGAAACAAGTGTTATAGATCCATTGAAAGTTCCCAGAAATTTATACATTGTAGCTGTTATTGAAGAGTTGAGAATTGCTGGTGAAAAGTTTGGCTGGTCGTTGGCTCAGCAAGATAACATGTTATATCTTTACAATGGAACATATTGGGTAAGAATTGAAGATTCTGTAATGAAAAATTTTATAGCTAAAGCAGCAATAAAAATGGGTTACTACTCTCCAGCAGATGCTATGACTTCTGGCTTTGAAGTTGCAGCTTTTAAGCAATTTCTGACATCTTCATACTTACCAAGTCCAGAGGTTGATAAATCAAAAGTATTGATAAACTTGCTTAATGGTACATATGAGGTAACTGAGAACGGTGGAGTTTTACGAGAACACAGAAAAGAAGATTTTATCACATACTGCTTAGGATTTGAGTATGATCCAACTGCTACAGCACCTCTTTTTACACGCTATCTTAACAGAGTCCTACCAGATACAAGTAGTCAAATTGTCTTACAAGAGTTTCATGGGTACATTTTCACTAAAAATCTCAAGTTAGAAAAAGCAATGGTTTTAAAAGGTAATGGCCAAAATGGTAAGTCTGTTCAGTATGAAATAACATCTGCAATGCTTGGGGAACATAATATTGCAACTAAATCTCTCGGTGACCTTGTAAACAACGATAGTGGGAATGATAGCCGAGCAAAACTAAAAGATAAGCTTGTGAACTATGGTTCAGAGATAAGTGCTGCTAACATGGAGATTGATATATTTAAACGATTAGTATCTGGTGAGCCAGTTGCTGCACGTGAAAAGTATAAAACTTCATTTGATTTGCGTAACAACTGTAAGTTTATATTTAACGCGAATAAGCTTCCTTCCAATGTAGAAAATACAGAAGCTTATTTCAGACGTTTTCTTATAGTTCCTTATGATGAGACTATAACTGAAGATGAAAAAGATCCTGAACTTCATATCAAGATAATAGCTAATGAACTTCCAGGAGTTTTAAATTGGGCGATTGAAGGCTTAAATAGAATACTTAAAAATAAAAAGTTTAGTGAATGTGCTGCATCTGAAGAGGCTCTTGATACTTACAAAAAAGAGAGTAATAGTGTTGCGATGATGATAGAAGATGAGTGCTTTGTTGATGGTCGTAAATATGATAAAGACTATCGTATACCTAATAAAGCCATATACAATATTTACAGAGAATATTGTGCAGGCAGTGGCATGAGAGCATTAAACAAAATAAACTTTTCTAAAGAGCTTAAACACTTAGGTTTTGAGCAATATCGTTCCGGTGGTGAGCGTGGTTTTCTTATTGCTAAAGTAACCCAATAAAATGTTCCATGTAGTGTCATAACTGTTATATCTGTCATTTATGTTGTGACATAAGTGACAGGTATGACGCTCCTGAAGAACTTAATTTAAGCAAAAACGATTTTTTTTACAATATTTCCCTTATAATTAGTACAGAAATCCAAGTTTTATTTCATTTAGCTAAAATCATACTATGCGAACAGTAGAGTACTATGATAAAAACTCTTTAACATTAATAAAAAGATATGATAGTGCTGATATGTCACTGCTGTATCAAGTACTTCTGAAGTATATTCCAAAAAAATCAATTGTTTTAGATATTGGGTTTGGTTCTGGTCGTGACTTGAGTTTTCTAAATAATGAAGGTTATGACATATGGGGCATAGATCCATCTAATAACTTTGTAATGAACGCAAAAAAAAGATTTCCAAGCATTCAAAATCATTTTCTTCAAGCTGCAGTACCATTTGATGCAAATACAATAGGGTCGGATAAGAAGTTTGATGCTATTGTTTGTATAGCTATGTGGATGCATCTTAATCGTGATACTTATGCTGATTCAGTTGCTAGTATAGTAAGTGTGGCTAAATCAAATGCAACAGTGGTTATTAGCTATTCTGAAGGTAGTAGGGTGGATGATGAAAGATGTTTTGAAGAGGTTGATTTAAAATATATGAATAAATTATTTAAAGATAATGGTTTTACTCTTGTTGAAACTATTGTAAATGGGGATAGTCTCAATAGAAATAGCCTATCTTGGGTTACGGTTGTATTTAAGCATGATTGATACTGAAGCGTTAAGACAAATCAATTATATTATTGAAAATGATTCAACTTCTAGCACTTACAAGTATGTATTATTAAAGAGTGTTATTAATGCTTCTCAAAAGTACGACCACCTCATAAGCATAGAAAACTCTAGAGCAAACATTCCTTTAGGACTTATAGTTGAGCAATGGATACTAGACTATATGCCATTTGTATTTAAAAACATCGCCCAGCAACATAACAAGACTGTTCTTGATAAGCCTATAACTACAATCTACAATAATATATTTATGCTTCTTAATCTAGACACATCAGTAGAGTGGACATATGCATATATACAATTCACTAAAGCACTGCAAAACCCAAATATGTCAGTAGAATTATCTAAAGAGTTTTTAAAACTATCAAAAAAGATAGCAGATAAAATTGTAAAGATGCCTATGCGTTTCACTGGAAAACTAGATTATGAGTTTTTTACTCCAAATCAACTTAATTTTGGAACAGTGAAACTTGCTAAAGATGAAGTTTATAATTCTAGCTTTTTAGTCAACAGTTTTGAGTATTTTTCTATATCTGAACAACACTATAATATTTTTAGATATTTAGGCCAGACTCTTTATGGTACATCAACAATTATGTCTAAATGGAAGCAAAAAACTATATCTTTAAATGCTGATCAGGAGATTACAAGAGATATTATAGATAAACTTTCAAGTGATACCTTAGAGATTAGAGAAACATCTTCTATAAGAAAGATACTTACTGGAGAAAAAGAATGTATTTGGTCTGGTAAGGAACTTAAAGATAGTAACTATGATGTAGATCATGTACTGCCATTTTCAGTATGGTTTAATAATGATTTGTGGAATATGTTGCCAACTGATAGAGTAGTTAACCAAAAAAACAAAAGAGATAAGATACCAACTAGAAAACTTATTGAAAATAGATCTGATGTGATTATCAAATATTGGGAAAGTTACGAGAAGGCTATGCCTTTACTATTTAAGTCTCAGGTTGAGGTTTCATTAGTGGGAACTGGCATACAAATAGATAAAATGTTTGATACTGCTATTGAATCACTATGTAGGAAAAGTGATTACTTAGTTTTTGATAGAGGACATGACAGTTTTAGTATATAAAACATGTATTACTATTCAGTAAGAAAAACTAACAAAAATAAACATAAAAAATATAATAGTTGTTTATATTATCTTTAACAATCTCTAGGGCATAATAAGTTAAAAATATTATTATGGGTAAGTATAAATGTCAAAATCTAACAAATCATATACACCAGGCCAAAGAGTAATTATCCGAGATACTGAATGGACAATACGAAAAGTTGATATATTAGCTGATGATGGTTATGAGCTGACATGTGATGGAGTTTCAAACTTTGTAAAAGGTAAAGAAGCGATCTTTCTGACTACATATGAAAAAGAGATTCAGGTAGTCGATCCACTTGAGACAAAATTTATCATAGATAAGTCTAGCGGATTTACTAAATCATTACTCTATATGGAATCACTTTTAAAAGATGTAGTTCCAACGGATAACAAAATTCACAGAGCTAATAAAGCTGCTATGGATACAGTTTCTTATCAATTTGAACCAGCACTACAAGCACTGAACCAACCAAGACAAAGAATCCTTATGGCTGATGCAGTGGGTCTTGGTAAAACACTTGAAGCTGGTATTCTTGCTACAGAACTTATTAAAAGAGGAAAGGGTAAGCGTATACTTGTTCTTGCAGTTAAAAGTATGTTAACACAGTTTCAAAAAGAGTTTTGGAACCGTTTCTCCATTCCTTTAACTAGGCTTGATTCTCAAGGTATTCAAAGAGTAAGAAATAAGATTCCTGCAAACATGAATCCATTTTTCTACTATGACAAATCTATTATCTCTATAGATACGCTAAAACAAGAAGCTCTTTATCGTTCTTATATTGAAGAGTCGTATTGGGATATTATCATCATAGATGAAGCACACAATGTTGCAGATAGAAACAGTGGTTCTCAGAAGTCAAAATTGGCGAAACTTATCTCATCGAGATGTGACACCTTAATGATGCTCTCAGCAACTCCTCATGATGGTAGTGCTAAAAGTTTTGCATCACTGCTTAATATGCTAGATCCAACAGCTATCTCAAATTCTAATGATTACAGTATAGATGATTTTAAAGATAAGGGTTTAGTGATACGAAGATTTAAAAAAGATATCGCTGATCAAGTAAGTGATGAATTTAAAACTAGAGAGATCTTTACAATAAAATCAAATGCCAGTATCGCTGAAGAGGCTGTGTTTGAGTTTATTTCTACTATAAGTTTTAAATCTATTGATAACAAAAAAAGAAAAGCAAGTGAGCTTTTTAAAACAACACTTACTAAATCTCTTCTCTCTTCACCTATAGCATGTATAGAGTCTATAAAAAACAGAATCAAAAAGATAGAAAAACTAGAAGATGATTATAGTGACGATATTGATACACTAGAGCTATTACTTGAAAAACTAGAAGATATAGATGAAAATAGCTTTTCAAAATACAATGAACTTGTAAACTTGATTCAAAAACAGATGAAATGGAAAAAAGCAACTGACGATAGAATAGTTATCTTCACTGAGCGTATTAAAACATTAGAGTTTTTAAAAGAACATCTTCAACGTGATCTTAAACTTAATGATAAAGCTATCGTTACTATGACAGGCTCTACTATGAGCGATATAGAGATAAACAAAGTAGTTGAAGACTTTGGTCAAGAAAACTCAAAAGTGAGACTTCTTATAGCTACAGATGTTGCTAGTGAGGGTATAAACTTACACTATCTATCTCACAGACTTATTCACTTTGATATACCATGGTCGCTTATGACATTCCAACAAAGAAATGGTAGGGTAGATAGATACGGACAAGAACAAAATCCAGAGATCTACTACATGCAAACACTCTCGCAAGATGAAGAGTTTAAGGGTGATAACAGAATCTTAGAGATACTCATCAAAAAAGATGAACAAGCCGCTGAAAATATTGGCGATCCAAGTGCATTTCTCAATGTATATGATGTAAATGAAGAGGAAAAAATAGTAGCTGAAGCTATGGTTAACGGTAAAGATGCTGAGCAGTTTAGTAAAGAGTTGGATGATAATGCAGGAGAGGCTGAGTTTGATTTTTTATCGAGTCTAAATGAGACAGAAGATGAAGGCAGTTCAACAACATCTACAAAAGAAGAGCTTATAGAAGCACTTTCTTTTTATGAAGATGATTTAAAATACACATCAAATGCACTCAGATTTTTACAAGAGTCTCAAACTATAGATGTACGCTATGAAGAGGACAGAATAGAGCTTTTTGCAAGTGAACTTGAAGATCTCAAATACCGATTTAAAATGCTCCCTCGTGAGGTTATTCCAGAAAACTGGCACTTTGAACTTACAAATGATATAGATGTAATAAATCAAGAGATAAAAAACTCTAGAAAAGATGAATCAGCATGGCCAAATATTCATTATTTGTGGGAACAGCATCCACTTTTAGAGTGGATTAAAGATAAGCTCCTTAGCAACTTTGACAGACTGCAAGCCCCAGTTCTAAAACTTACTACTCTAGGAGCTGATGAACTCATATATATCATTAGTGGACTCATTCCAAATAAAAAAGCACAGCCAATGATAAATGAATGGGTAGGGGTTAAGTTCAAAAACAACTCTTTCGACTCCATCTTAACCTTAGATGAAGTGTTTGAGCAAACACAGATAACAACCAAGAAGTTTCCCAACTCTGCAAATGATTATGAGTTATCAAGCATAGAACAAAACCTATCAGAAGCTATAGAAGAAGCGAAAAAGCATATTCAAAAACAAAGAGATGCTTTTGATGACGTAATGAGTACGAAAGTATTAGAACAACTCGAAGAGTTAGAAAAATTAAAAATAAGACACTTAGGGCAGTTAGAGATTGACTTTAACCAAGAGTCAAAAAGATTAGAAAAGCAAAGAGATATAGATAAAATATTTAAAGATTATCATAACTGGATCAAAGACTCTATGGAGATTGAGAATGAACCGTTTATTCAAGTTATATCTGTTTTAAAAGGGAGTGAATCATGAACTTAGTAGGAATCACTAATGAAAATGAGTTTTACACGAACCACTACCTTAACGAGATATTTGAAGGCGACATAAAAGAGCATATCACTTCATGGCAGGAAAAAGAGAATGAGAGTGAGACATATAAAACTCCATTTAAAAAATTACGTGGAATTGGTCCTGGCTACTTAGAGCTATTAAAAGATCTCGGCAAAAAGACAAATACTACTCAAGAGAAACTACAAAGCACAAGAAGGTTTTATAAAACTTTTCTAGATATATTTGGCTACAGTTTTTCATATGAGACTAAAGAACTAGATGAATTTTCAGTTCCACTCCTAGCTCAAGTAGATAAAAGTGATGGAAGTCCTTATCTGTGGATAGTGGAGAGTTATTGTGATGAAAGTTGTGATGTACTTACAAGCACTATAGTAAAAGAGCAATTGAGTGAACTAGATGTATGCAGTAGTGAGTTAAACTATGATGCCATAATTACTTCACATATATTTACACTGCCTGAGCCTCCAAGATGGATTATGTTAGCCAGTCCATATCAAATAGTTCTCATTGAGAGAGCAAAATGGGCTCAAAAAAGATATTTACGATTTGACATAGAAGATATCATTGCTAGAAAAGAAGATGCAATGCTAAAAGCAGTTTCTGTCCTTTTGCATACAGAATCATTAGCCTCAAAAGATGGATTGAGTTTACTTGACACTTTAGATGAAAACTCTCATAAACATGCATTTGGTGTCACAGAAGATTTAAAATACTCTCTAAGAAGTGCAGTTGAACTACTTGGTAATGAAGCAATCTATTATCATCAAAAAAATAATCCTGCCTTTTTACAAACACCAAACCTAGAGAGTGATTTAACAAGAGAATCATTACGTTACATGTATAGAATGCTCTTTCTCTTTTACATTGAATCTCGTCCTGAACTTGGCTTTATCCCCTCAAAATCACAAGCCTTTGTAAAAGGTTATTCCCTAGAGACATTAAGAGATTTGGAACTTATGCCACTGCTTACTGACAGTGATAAAAATGGATACTATTTTAGCGATAGTATTTCTCTTTACTTTGACATGATATACAATGGAAGAGTGAGCCATAAAGTAAATATGACGGGTAAAGATATTTTTTCCATATCTCCACTTCGTTCACACCTATTTGATCCAGATAAAACACCACTCTTAAATGAAGTCAAACTTCGTAACCATGTTTGGCAAGAGATTATCCAAAGTTTGTCTCTTTCTAGAGTGAAAAAAGGAAATAAAGGAAGAGGACGAATCTCTTACGCTAATCTTGGAATCAATCAACTTGGAGCTGTGTATGAAGCACTACTCAGCTATAAAGGCTTTATAGCAAAAGAGACACTTTATGAAGTAAAGAAAGCTGGAACTGAACCAACACCATTGGAGAATGCTTATTTTGTGACAGAAAATCAGCTTAGTGAGTACAAAGAAGAAGAGAGAGTTTTTAATAAAGAAGATGGAACTATAAAAGCCTATAAAATAGGTAAATTTATTTATCGTTTAGCAGGAAGAGATAGAGAAAAATCAGCCTCATACTATACTCCAGAGGTACTAACTAAATCACTTGTCAAGTATGCACTCAAAGAATTACTTGAGATAGATGATGATGGTCGTATCGGTAAAAATGCAGATGAGATACTAAACTTAACAGTATGTGAACCAGCGATGGGAAGTGCAGCTTTTTTAAATGAAGCGATTAACCAACTAAGTGAGGCTTATCTACATAAGAAGCAAATAGAAACTGGTAAAAAAATACCACATAGTAGTTATAAAGAAAAGCTAAAAAATGGTGAAGTAATAAAACATAAAGGTTATATAGAAGAGCTGCAACGTGTAAAGATGCACATAGCAGACAACAATGTATATGGAGTTGACCTTAATCCTACAGCTGTAGAGTTAGCAGAAATCTCTTTATGGTTAAATGCTTTGAGTGGCTCATTTGTACCGTGGTTTGGCTTCCAGCTTGAAAATGGAAACTCACTTATAGGTGCAAGACGTGAAGTGTATGAAACACATCAATTAACTGCTACAAAAAAAGCACTAATTTGGTATGAAGACGCTCCAAAAAGATTAACTCCTACAACAATTTTAAAAGGTTTTAAGAAAGAGACTCAACCTGAAAAACCAAAACAACAAAAATTTGATGTATTTACAAAACCAAAACAACAGAAACTTGATTTGGAAGAGACAAGAAGTGCAGGAAGAAAAAAAGATACTCAAATCTATCACTTCTTGGTTGGTGATAAAGCGATGGTTAACTATACTGATAAAGTAGTCAAAACTCTTAAAAAAGAAAAAATTGAGCATATCAACAAGTGGCGAAAAGAGTTTATAAAACCTCATGTAGATACAGAAGTAAATGTACTGTTAAAGCTCTCTCTAGCCATAGATAAACTTTGGCAGGAACAAACAAGACACCTAGACGATATGAAGAAAAAAACTACAGATACTCTGTATGTTTGGGGACAACCAAAAGCTAAAAAACAACAAACCAATATAGAATATAAAGATACTGTTTTTATGCAAGAAAAACTCTCGGCTGATGTAAAAAGTTCATCTCCATATATGAGACTAAAGATAGTGATGGACTACTGGTGTAGTTTATGGTTTTGGCCTATAGAAAAAGCTAAACTTCTACCAACAAGAGCAGAATTTTTACATGATATATCTCTACTTGTAGAAAAAAGAGATGACATCATCATGAACTTTGATAAAGACCTCTTTAGCGATACCATAGATGATGAGATAAGAACTACACAACTAACAGAACTAGGTTTTATAGATGTAGCAGAACAGATAGAGAAAAACCCACGACTTCAAGTAGTTCAAGATGTAAGTGCAAAACAGAAGTTTTTGCACTGGGAGTTAGAGTTTGCGGATGTATTTGCTAAAAAAGGTGGGTTTGATTTAATTCTTGGAAATCCTCCGTGGCTAAAAGTAGAATGGGAAGAAAAAGGAATAATGGGTGAAGTTAATCCACTTTTTGATATACGAAAATTTACTGCCAATAATTTGAACTTATTGAGAGAAGAGACTTTAGAAAATTATCCAAATCTTTTGAATGAATATATAAATGAATATGAAAGTGCATCAGCAACACAAAATTTTTTAGGTTCAAATTCAAATTATGCATTACTTGATGGAAAAGCAAATCTTTATAAATGTTTTTTGCCTCTTGGTTGGAATATAGCAAATACTAAAGGAATATGTGGATTTCTACACCCTGAAGGTGTTTATGATGATCCTAAAGGAGGACCATTACGAAGTGAAATTTATAAACGGTTGAAGTATCATTTTCAATTTGCAAATGGCTTATTTTTATTTCAAGAAGTACATGATCAAGTGCGATTTGGAATAAATATTTTTGCAAATTCAAATAAAGAAGTCGATTTTAAAATAATAGCCAATCTATTTTTGCCCCAAACTATTGATGGAAGTTTTGAAAATTTTTCTAATGAAGTAGTAGGTGGTATTAAAGATGACAACAATAAATGGAACATTGAAGGACATCAGAATAGAATTCTACGTATCAATAAAGAGACGCTTAAGCTGTTTGTAAAACTTTATGATGATGAAGGTACATTATACCTTCAAGCAAGACTTCCAGCACTTCATTCCATTGAACTCATAAGTGTACTTGAAAAATTTTCAAATTATTCACAAGTATTAGGGGGTATTAATGGTAAATATATCTCATCAGTAATGTTTGATGAATCAAAGTATCAAAAAGAAAATAAAATAGAAAAAAAATCACAATTTATTGATGATATTAATGATTTGATTTTAAATGGTGTTCAATTTCATATATGTAATATATTATCTAAAACACCTAGGAAAGTATGTACTCAGAATTCACACTATGATTCGATAGATATATCTAATGTAAATATTGATTATTTACCACGAAGTAATTTTGTTCCTACGGTTGACTTAGCAAATAATGTACCGAGTGTCCCTTGGGATTCAACTAGAAAGTTTGATTCATTTTATCGAGTTATTAATAGAGAAATGATGAGTAGTCCGGGTGAAAGAACCTTTATAAGTAGTATAATCCCTAAAAATACAAAGCATATTTTATCATGTGTCTCAACTGCATTTGAACAAAGATCTCACATGTTAGAATATATTTCGTTTGGAGCCTCAATAGTAGGGGACTTTTTTATCAAATCTACAGGAATGGGACATACTGGTACAAATCTTTTAAGAAAGTTAATTTTAGTAAAAGATAATATAACAGCTGATATGAAAGTTAGAATATTAATTTTAAGTTGTCTTACTTCTCATTATAAAGAACTATATGAAGATCAATATGAGAAATTTTTTATAAATAATAGTTGGACAAAAAAAGATGATCCAAGATTAAATCATAATTTTTTTACAAACCTCACAGCAACTTGGCAAAGGGATATAGCATTAAGAACTGACTATGAAAGAAGACAAGCATTAGTAGAGATAGATGTACTTGTAGCTCAGGAGCTAAAACTCACACTAGAAGAGCTAAAAACCATCTACCGCATCCAGTTCCCAGTTTTAAAACAAAATGAAAATGAAACATTTTACGATATGAACGGACGAATAGTATTTACAGTAAGTAAAGGCTTAACAGGAGTAGGCTTACCAAGAAAAGCAGTAAGAACTGCAGCCCCATATAAGATAGTAGTAAGTGGAGAAACAACCGAAGAAAAACCACTAGGCTGGGAAGACATAATAAACATGCAATCAGGAGAAATCCATAGAACTATCCAAGATGACACCATGCCAAACGGCCCAATAGAAAGAACCATAATCTACAAAGCCCCATTCGCCAAATGCGACAGAGAAAAAGATTATGAAGTAGCATGGACTGAGTTTGAGAAGAGAAACAACTCATGAAAAAAGCAATCTATTTACCCACCAACACAAGTATCATAATACTCAATGAGATAGATGAAAATTATGTAAATGTATTTTTAGATGGGGAAGAGAAAACTGTTTCTCGTAGAGATATTGAACTCAAGTCTGAAGCTAAAGGTATTTCATTTGATGCCATGAATGCAGCTGTATTTTCAACACTAATATCTAACCCTGTAACTGATCTTTTATACTCATATAACTCTAGTCGTTTAGTACCAAAACATTATCAATACCGACCACTTATTAAAATGTTAAACTCTCCAAACAACCGTCTTTTAATAGCGGATGAAGTTGGTTTAGGAAAAACAATCGAAGCAGGGATTATCTATAAAGAGATTGATAAAAGAGATGACGTAGAGATTGCTTTAATCGTCGTACCTTCATCTTTAACTCTCAAGTGGAGAGATGAGATGTATATGCGTTTTGGAGAAGAGTTTGAAGTTAAAAAAGTAAATGAATTTAGAGCATTTTTAAAAGAATATGATGCCTATAGCGATAGTAAACTCTTTACAAATAAAATCATTATTTCATATCATACCTTACGTGATGAAGTGATTACAAGTATGCTTCAAGATACTCTGCTTCATATAGATATGCTAATAATGGATGAAGCGCATAGTTTTAGAAACAATGAAACATCAACTTTTGAGGGCGCAGCACTAGTAACTGGATTATCTGAGAACATATTATTTTTAAGTGCTACACCAGTTCAAAACTCGATTCGTGATCTTTTTAATATTTTGTCACTGCTTGATGAAGACACTTTCCTTGACGAAGACTACTTTTTAAAAACAATCAAACCTAATAGTTTGATTCATGAGGTAGTAGCTAATTTAAAAAATGGGCAACCATTAGAAACATTAAAGTCTCTGATAGCTAAAAAAGATCTCAAAACTCTACATTTAAATCAACATCAAGAGGTTTTATTTCAAACTTTTTCTAGAGAAAATGAATTAACACAAGAAGAGCGAGTTGACTATATAAAGCAATTTACTGAAGCTGATAATCTAAGTTATATCATCAATAGAACAAAGAAAAAAGATGTAGGCATGTTTATACCTAGAGAAGCTGTCTCACAAACTATACCTGGTACTGAAGAAGAGATTGCTTTTTATGAAGAGGTTGTTGATTTTGTGAAGCTACTGTTTAAATACAGAAACCCTAAAATACCATCAGGGTTTATAACGATTATGCCTGAACGTATGGCTTCTTCATGTATGCTCGCTTCTATTGAGAGTTTTGAAAATATGCGAAAAACAAAGAAGTTTTTTGTAGGGGATATTGATGATCAAGATGATGAACTCATTGATGTTGATTTAGAAGAATTTTTACTTGCAAAGCTTGACATCTTAATTGCTAAAGGTAAAGAGATAGGAAGTGAGGACTCTAAATATAAAGCGTTTGAAAGCACTATTGATAAGTTAATATCTGAAGATGTAAATAAGATGATTGTGTTTTCTTTTTTCAAAAAAACATTGGCTTACCTTGAAGAAAAACTTATTAAAAAAGGTTTGCGTGTTGGAAAAATAGATGGAGACTTGACTCCAGAAGAACGTTATGAAAAAATCAATGAATTTAGAGATGATAAATTTGATATTTTACTATCAAGTGAGGTTGGTTCTGAGGGGCTAGATATGCAATTTTGTAATGTTGTATTTAATTATGATCTGCCTTGGAATCCTATGCGTGTTGAACAACGAATAGGTCGTATAGATAGAATAGGGCAGGTTGCTGAAAAGTTATTGGTATTTAACTTGTGTATAGAGGGTACTGTAGAAGATCGAATACTCAATAGACTTTATTCTAAACTAGATATTTTTGAGAGTTCTCTAGGGGAGCTTGAGCCTATTTTAGGAAATATACAAAAGACTTTTAATGTACAAAATATGATTAATCTTTCTGATGAAGAGTTAAAGAGAAAAATAGATTTAGAAGCACAATCTCTTATTAGACAGAAGAAAGATGTTTCTGAGCAGAACACTGCAATGGATGCAATGCTTAATGATGATTATAACTTTGATGAAACATATGAGAAATTTGCAAATAGCACAAAAGAAAAGTTTGTTGAAGTAGGAGTTGAAAACTTTGTATTAGGCTTTTTGAAAAAGAATAATATTAATTATTTGACAATGGCAAATGGAGTGTATAGGCTTAATGCTACAGAAGCTAAAGAGTTGTTTAATACCCTTAAACCATTAATGGCAGATTCAAGAGAAAAAAGTGCTTATATCACACAAAAGCGTGTATTAAATCGCTTACGAAAGTCTAAGTCATTTCATTTTACTTTTACTAAAGAAGAAAATCATGATTTTAGCCTTGAATATATCTCACTATCACATCCATTTTTAAAGTTGATGGAAAGTAAATCTGATGAAGTATGCTATTCAAGTGTAAATAACAATAGCTACAGTAATGGTTATGCAGTAGTATACAGAGAAGAGATATATGCACATAAAAAATTCACTACTCTTAAAACAGTTATCGTTGATGAGAATCTAAAGCTTGTTGATAGTTTAGATTATTACTCTTTTGCATCAAGCTGTAATAGCACAAGTGATATTGCTCCTGTAGATGATCTGGAGAAGAAAAAGAATGCAATAGAGTCACAAATAATTAAGCAATTAAGCATAAGCGTAGCATCTAAAACTTCAGAAACTGAACAGTTAATTAACCAGAAAATACGTGTATTACAAGAGCATTATGAAAAGAAGAAGGCTTATGCTCAAAAGATGGAAGCTAAGGTAAGCAATCTTGATGTGATTCGCATGAGACAAGCTCAAGTGGAGAATATAAAGCAATTAGAAGAACAAAAAGTCTCTGCGTTAAAAAAACAAATGGAAGTGAGTGGAAACTATAAGATACTTGGGATTGTGGAGTTAACTCATGGCTAAAGAAAAGTTTCTCAGTTACTTAAAGTATGACTATAACAAGTATATAAAAAAGCTTGATTCGCTTGAAGAAGAGATTGAAAAAGAAACAGCCACAAAAATAATTGCATCAAGTCCTGATGTGATAACAAGTAGCACTTGGCAAAATGCTCATAATGAAGAGAGTTATTCTGATGCTAAAGAAAGAATGGATGTTGTCACTGCTAAAAAGAAATCACAATATAAATCGAAAGATTTACAAAAGTGGATAGATGAAGGGTTATTTATAAGAAGGCTAACATTTGAAAATGGTGTTAGCTTTTATATTACCACTGCTCCCATAGAAGTTAATATGTCATTTGGAGATGATTTTATTATCTCTCCTTGGAATATAGAAAAAGAATGGACCGTAAAACAGTTTATGCAAATGGATTTAGGAAGTGATCCTTCTCCAAAGCACGGTGAGCTAGATATGTTAGGGTACTTTACACCATTAAAAGATGATTTAACAAAAGTTAGATACAAAAACTTAAATGGTAAAGAAGAATTTTTAAGTGCCAAGAATACATTGAGTGGAAAAGAGATAGTTGATAGTAATGAAGCATCATTAATAGACACCAGTAGTTTTTTTAGACTTGAATTTAAACTAGCAGAATTTGGAGATCAGTCTAGAGCTTTATATGATATGGACAATGCTATTATTGATGGTGCTGCAGGGACAGGAAAGTCAATAACAGCATTACAAAAACTAAAAGTTTTACATGAAAGTAAAAATATCATGCAAGACAAAATGCTTGTTGTTGTGAAAAACAGTGAAGCAATTAAAAATTTTGAAGGTTTGTTAAAAAGTGATGTACTAGCACTTGATGAAGTTAATATTTATCATGTAGATGAATTTTTTAATAGCTTAGGTATTGATTCTTCAATAAGTATTGAGCATTTAAATAGTTTGCAAAATAGTGCAGAATCTATTAAGAAAAAAATTGAAAGTATGATTCAGCTGATTAATCTAGAAAATATTCAACACCATTTCTCTATTTTAATTAATGACATTGGAAAAGAATTTTTTGTTAATACTATAGAGTCAATGATTGAAGAAATTGAAAATGACAAAGATAAAACTTTGCAAATCAGTGATCTGAGAATAGATCTAGAAGATATTAATAAAAGCTTACTAAATGAAGATGTAGATGATGAAGAAAAACTTGAACTGATAGAGTTGCTAAAATCAAAAACTAGAAAAATTGAACAGCTGAGTGGAGATAATTATAAAAAGGCTCTCAAAACTATTCATGAGGATATGGAAAGCATATCGACTTCATTGCTAACTGATATAGTTGGATACAGCTATAATTCAAAAGAACTGACTTCCTTAGAAGTGCTTCTTTGGTTAAAGACATATATAAACTTTCATTTAAATAAAATAAAAAATGAACAGCAACTTCAAGAAATTATTGAAGAGATGAAGTCCCTAAATCCAATTGCAGAAGATAAGTTAGAATTAGATGAGATTAAGAAAGAACTTGATGAAGTAGCATTTTATGCATCAGAGACTCCTAATGATAAAGAACTGCAAAAAGAGTTAAGGGCGTTAAAGTCCAAATATAAAAAGCAAACTGCATTAGTAAATAGACATGATGTGTTACCGAAAAAGAAAGTTGATCTTGAAGAGAAAACTCTTAAAACATTTACAATAGAACCTTCTGAAAAAAGGAAATATATAGGGCTTATACAAAAGATTTATTTTGCAAAAGCTTATATAATTAATACTTTTTTAGAAAGCTTAAGTGAGGCAGATAGGTATCTATCTTTATGTTATTTATTAGGTCAAGAACATGTTGTGGATACACTCATAGTGGATGAAGCACAGGATTATACTTTAGTGGAGTTAGAATTATTAAGGTTTCAGGCTAAAAGAATAATCCTTACTGGGGATATTTTACAAAACCTAGATCCTACGCATATGCAATCTTGGAAAAACATATTAAATGTTGACACTGTCTATGGCGTTGAAAATAATGTAGGCGATAAAATACTTAATATTTTTAATTTAAAGCATAACTTTAGGCAAACATACCAGTTGGCTAATGCAAGTTATAATTTTCGCCAGCTCTTGCTAGATAGTGGCTTAGAAGATATACAGCAGGAGTATTATCTAAGTGAAAAAGAGTTTAATGGAAAACCATATCGACTACCTACAATTAATCAAGTTAAGGATAGCGATAATTTATATAGTTTTATAGAAGAAAAAATTGAAAAAATTACTAATAGATATAGCTCAAAAATCCCAATAACAATTATATATAAAACAGATGTTCAAAAAGAAAGATATATGTCTGTTTTACATGATTACAAAATATCAGAGCAAAGTGATAAGCATACTGAGCTGGATATATTATTAGTTGATATATTTGATTCTAAAGGTAAAGAGTTCCCTCTTGTTATAAGTGATTTAGATTCGCTTACAGATAATGAAATATATTTAATCATGACCAGGGCTCAATTTGAACTCGATTTCTATACGGAAGAAGAAAGGTGTCCAAATAAAAATCTTCAAGCTTTAATTGATGAGAATTGGGTTGATGGGGGAAATATTTTAGACTTTGAAGCTAATAATATCGTTATAGAGGATTCCTTAAAAGAAGAAGATGTAGGCGAAAATGAGTCAAAAACTACAGCAAGCACTTCTGTCATTGATAAATTAAAAAATATAGTTAAGCACTACGGAAATGTTAAGCAAAAAAAAGATGAAATTGAACCTTCAATTATTAAAAACGAGCAGAAATACAAAAATGACTTTCTTGAGCAACTTAATAAACAACAGTTGTTACCTAGAAAAAAAGATGTTGTTTTTCTTAGAAAGGAAGTCGATAAAGATACTAGTAGAGTAAATAATGAAATTAAAGCTTTTCTATACAGCACTTACAAGGGATATTGTCAGTTATGTGGTTTTACATTTAGAAAAGTAAATGATGGAGAAAACTCATTTGAAAAATTTAATTGGAATGATAAAAGGGTTGTAAAAGTAAAAAAAGATTTTGTGTCATCAGCTGACTCATTATGTTTGTGTAGAAACTGTGCAGCCAATATCAAGTTTGGGGACTTTGAACCTATATTTGTAGATAAAATTAGTTCTATAAGCAACTTTGAAAGCCAAAGCTTTGAATTTATAATGCAAACTCTACACAGTGTAGTAGATGATGGTTTGCATGATATATTTAAAGATCACATTGACTTTGATGACATTTTTGCTTTAGAAATTAAGTTAAATCAAGAAAGTAAAAATCTGTGTTTTACACGAGAACATTTAATACAGTTTATAACATTTTTGCAGTTAGAAGAAAAAAATAGTGTAGAAAATTCTATGTATGGAGTTGATTAAATGGATATAAAAGATTTATATGAGAAAAGAAAAGCTTATGTTGATAGTGCTAGAGATAATAATTTTGAAGAGGGTTTATTAAATCTTCTCACAAAGTTATATCCAGACAACGCTCATTTTATATATGAACTTCTGCAAAACGCTGAGGATACTGGAGCAACTAAAATATTGTTCGAGCTAGATAAGGAACAATTGATCTTTTCGCATAATGGGCTAAGAGCTTTTAGTTTCAAAGATGTTGAATCAATTACTAGTATTGGAAATAGTACAAAAACAGATGATATTAATAGTATTGGAAAGTTTGGTGTTGGTTTTAAAGCAGTTTTCTCTTATACAAAAACACCTAAAATATACTCACAAGATATAAGTTTTGAAATACTTGACTTGTTTATTCCTAAAAAAATACCTTCGATCAATATAAATCAAGAATATTCTACGGTAATGGTTTTCCCTTTTGATCATAAAGATAAAACAGCCAAAAAAGCATTTGAAGAAGTTTCGAATCATTTAGATAATTTATCTGACGTAACTTTACTATTTTTAAGTAATATTAATGAAATTGCATGGGATATTGGCAATGGTATATCAAGTTTAAAGCGAGTAGATGATGTTGATAATAAAATACAAATTCATAACTCAAAGACTCTTAATACATCATATTGGTTGCAATATAAAAAGTTCTTAAATGGTAGTAGTAAGTTATATGTTGCTATTGCATATGAACTAAGACAAAATGAAGAAAAAGATATGTTTGAAATAGTACCCACTGATGGTACTGTTTCAATATTTTTTCCAGCGGAAAAAGAGACTAGTAAATTAAAGTTTCACATACATGCTCCTTTTGCTTCAACTGTTGCTCGAGATAGTATTATCAATTTGCCAGAAAACATTACTTTAATGCGTGATATAGCTGATTTAACATCAGAAAGTTTATTTGATATTAGAGATAAAAATATGTTAAATGTTGATTTCTTGCATGTATTGCCTTTCCCTGAAGATTATTTATCAAACTTGTATATTCCGATCCAAAAAAAGATTTATGAAGTTTTTCAAGAAGAAAAGTTACTTCCGACCGAATTGGGAGATTACGCTAGTGTAGAGTATTGTTACAATGTACCCAGTGATATAAAAAGAGTTCTAGCTGAAGAAGATTTAGCAACTTTAATTCAAAAGGATCCTAATCAAATATATTTTGTCAGAAGTCCATCAATGATAAATAGTAGAGCAGGGAAATTTCTTCAAAGTTTAAAGATAGAAAAATGGGAATGGAATGAATTAGAAAATTCAGTTCGTATATTAAATGATGAAATAAGTAGATTTGGTCCAGAATATATAAAATCAATTTGGCTTGAAAGTAAAGATATTGAATGGGTTCAAAAGCTATATGCATTGCTCTTAGATGCAATGAGAAAACATGATGCAAATTTTCAAGACAGAAACTATGATAAAACAGTTTATCCATTGACGTCATTAATTAAACTTGAAGATACTTTTAATTTTAAACAATTAGATATATATTTTTTAGATCATGAAAATAGACTTGATGGAATTAAATATGTAAATGACTTAGTTTATAATACTGGTACCAATAAAAAACAAAAAGAAAAAGCAAAGCAATTTTTAATTGAAATGGGTGTAAAGGAAATAACTGAATCTGAGCAATTAAAAATCTTATTAGAAGAACAATATACTTTTACCAGTTATGAAGAAGACTTTAATTTTAAGCAATACATAAACCATTTAAAAAGATTTCTTGCTTATCAAATTGCAGGTAATGATACTTCGTTTATTGGAAATTATAAAATCATTTTAGTCAAAGATGGAGATAGAAAAAAATGGGTTAAACCAATAGAAATATTTTTAGATGAACCATATGAGAAGACAGGAATTTCATCCCTTGCTGATACGTTAAATTTATATTCATTAGATGATCTTTATACTACTTTTCAAAATGATGAAGATTTTATTAAATTTTTAAAGTTGCTTGGTGCTAAGCATGAATTGAAAATAGATGAAGTGACTATAGATAATAATCTTAATTTTATGATGTTAACTGATGGAAAATCAATGAATAAGTTAACATCAAGAGCCATTAATATAGATTATACGATTAAGGATATTAATCAAATTTTAAAAAAAGCTACAATAGAAAAATCTTTACTTGTATGGAATACGATGTGTCATTCAGCACCATCTGCTCTTGAAGCTAGTTTTAGGCCCCATGGAAAAGCACCAGTTAAAACTACAAAATCTCAGTTAGTACAAGCTTTAATAAATACAAAATGGATACCTTCACTTAATGAAGAGTTTTGTTATCCAGCAGATATATCAAAAGATACTCTTCATCCACTGTTTAAGTATGAAAATAAAAATGGTTGGCTTGATGTAATAGAGTTTGGTAAAACTATAGAAAAAGAGAAAGCTGGATATAAAGAAAAAGAAGCAATTGTGCAAGAGCTTGGTTTTGAAAGTTTAGATGAATTAGACTTGTTAAAGCAATTAAAAGAGCAATATTCTATTGACCAATTGCAGAACTTAATTAGTAAGAAAAAAGCAACAGTTAAAGATGAGAAAAAAGTTCAAACATTAAAAGAAGCAATTACTTCAAAGAAATCAGATGGAGAAACGAAGCAATTTGTTGAATCTAATGATGTGGGAACTATTATTAAAGATGAAGAAAAGCATCAAGAGAATATCCATCAAGAAAATAAAAATTCTACCAATACTATTACCCAAGTTGATAGAGTGGTTAAGAAGCAAGACACTGAAGAACTTCACAAGATTGATACCTTCTTATATGAAGAATATGAAGGACATTGTCAGATATGTGGAGATACATTTGCTCATGGAAATAAAAATGTTTCTAAAAATAAATCATTAAACCTTGGAGCAAATCGTGATATTAATCGTAAAGGGAATACTATATCCCTCTGCCATAAACATTGGGAAATATTTAACCGAGATTTAGTAGGGCATTCGTATTTAGGGCGGCTAGAAGATCAAGAAAGCTTATCAATGCAATTTATAGAAGGAAGCTTTGAATCCTATGATTGGGTAACAAAAGAAGATATAAATGAAAGAGACGATGCATTTTATATGCTTGATGATGAAGATCCTTTTAGCAGGGATAATTTATATTTTCTACCTATTAAAATTTTTGGAAAAACTAAATATATGAAATTTACTAAAACACATATTATGGCATTTATTGATGTATGGAATCATAATTAATTATGGAGGTCGATAAATGATACCATCAGTCCTAGCATCGCAACTTATCAAAGGTACAAAAGACTTCCTTAATACAACCTTTCCAAGTAGCACACCAGCATTTTTTGAGATGATGGATAAGTTTGTAAGTGAAGAGGGGAAGCTTTTTAAAGGTCCCTATGTATCTGTAGCATTACCATTTAGAAAGGGTAATGAAAACACTCATTATTTCCCAGATATTTTAAGTGAAAACTTTAAACCATATTACCATCAAGAATTGGCATTTAAACGACTAGGTGGAGATGTTGCTAAACCTACACTCGTAGCAACTGGAACAGGTTCTGGTAAAACAGAAGCATTTATGTACCCTATACTTGATTATTGTTATAAAAATAAAGACAAGAAGGGCATTAAAGCTATTATCATCTACCCTATGAATGCTCTTGCAACAGACCAAGCTAAAAGGTTTGCTAAAACTATTTCGGGCACCGGGGCTTTATCAGATACTAGAGTAGGGTTATATATAGGTAGTTCTGAGCAGAATCCCCATAAAAGTATGTCAAAAGACTATGTTATTACTGATAAAGATATCTTAGGAGATAACCCTCCAGATATACTCTTAACAAACTATAAAATGCTTGACTTTATGCTTATGCGCCCTCGTGATCAAAAGATATGGAAACATAATATTGACACTGATGTTCTAAAGTTTATCGCAGTTGATGAGATACATACATTTGATGGAGCTCAAGGGACTGACTTGGCTTCACTCATGAGAAGATTAAGAGCTAAGCTAGGTGTTAAAAAGAATCATTTAGCTTGTATAGGTACATCTGCAACATTAGGTGGAGATGGCACACAAGAGATTAGAGGTTTTGCAACAAATATTTTTAGTGAAGAGTTTGATGAAGACTCTGTAGTACAAGAGTATAGAATAACACCAGAAGAGTTCTTTGAAGGTAATGAAGATGAGATACACTTTTATCCACATATATCACAACTCAAAGAGCTAAATTACAATAACTATAAAGATGTAAACGAGTATATTAAAGTGCAGTATTCGCTCTGGTTTAATGAAGAGATAGATGATGTTGATAATGATACTTTTAAAGTGGAACTTGGGGTTAAACTCAAAGAACTTTACTTTTTTAAACTATTACTTAAAACTTTAGACGGAAGTATAAAATCAAGAGATCAAATTATAGATGCCTTCATAAGAAAGATACCAGTGAAGAGTTCATCTGAGTATTTTGAGCATATGATAAATTCACTTTTAGCACTTACTTCATGGGCTAAGAATGACAAGGTAGGTAAAAGTTATCCTCCATTTCTTTTTGTAAGAGTGCAGCTTTGGCTTAGAGAATTAGCTCGTATGGTAGCTACTTTAGATGAGAAACCTATGCTTACATATTCGGATGATTTACAACCAAGTGAATTAGGTATGCATTATCCAGTTATGCATTGTCGTGATTGTCATGCTACAGGCTGGGGTGGTGTGAAAAAATCTGGAACTAGTGAGCTTCAAAGTGATCTAGATCTCTTTTATCAAGCTTTCTTTAGTCATGATCCAAGAGTAAAGTTTATCTTCCCTATTGATGAGAATCCTAAAAACCTAATAGGTCATATCTATTATATCAACAAAAGTGGTATGGAGATGCCAGATGGCGATAGTGATGGTTGTATCAAAGTGTATGAAAATGATAATATTAACAGTAGAGGTAAAAGTCATTCTAACTGCCCATTTTGTAATTCAAAAGACTCTTTAACTATTCTTGGTGCAAGAGCTGCGAGTCTTACAAGTGTTCTTATAGGTCAAAACTTCACAAGCTACTACAATGATGACAAAAAGCTTATTGCGTTTTCTGACAGTGTTCAAGATTCTGCTCAGCGTGCTGGTTTCTTTGGTGCAAGAAGTTATCAGTTTACTATCAGAGCTGCAATGCAACAAGCACTTGTAGCGTATGGTGGGACCGTTGGATTAAATGAATTCAGTGCTGTTATACACAAGTATTGGGAAAATATCTTTCAAGATGACAGCCAATATGTCTCTACACTTATAGCTCCAGATATGGAGTGGTTAAGAGAGTATGATAACTTAGTTAAAAACAATGAACTCAACTCTCCAGAAGAGTTAAAGTCTTTGATTAACAAAAGAATAGACTGGATGCTTCATAGTGAGTATGGATTTAAATCTCATATAGGAAGAACATTAGAGAGAAGTGCTGCTTCAACTCTATATGTTGATGGTCTTGAGAGTGTAATAGAGGCTATATTACCAATAATGAAAAATGAGATAGAGCTATTAAGAGATGTCACTAAAGAGGAACTAGAAAAGTTTGTATTAGGATTTGTGCTTTACTTGAAAGATTCTGGGGCTATTTATAGTCCTCATGTTGAGCCATTTATAAAGAGTGGTGGAGATAATGTTTGGGCTATTAATGAGCAGTATCCTAGAAATAAATATATGGCCAAATGGAATCCAAAGAAAGGGAATCCAAGGTTTTTAACAAATGGTGGTTTTAAGTCTTTTGATAAAGTAAGCAACAAGGGAAGAACAACTTGGTGTGATAGATGGCTAATGTATAACTTTATAGATAAAAGCACTTTAATCCCTGATACAGAGTCAGTTTATAAACCAATCATTGATGCTTTAATGAAGCAAAAAATTGTGTTAGAAACCGATGTTCAAGATAAATCGATTTGGGGTCTTAATCCCGAGAGATTATTTATCACTACTGAGACTAAACAGTTTAAATGTGACACATGTAATCACATAGTGTGTGTTGATACAAATCATGTAAATCAAGCTCTTGGAATGAAGTGTATGAGAAAAGAGTGTCCGGGAAGTTATGAGAACTATATAAGTGAAGAGAGTTATTATAATCTTCTCTATACTAATGGAGATCTACAAAGAGTCGTAGCACGAGAGCATACTGGACTTTTAGGAAGAAGTGCACGAGAAAAAGTTGAAACTGATTTTATTCAAAGAAAGTCCAATGAACCGTGGAAACCAAACCTCTTAAGTGCTACACCAACATTAGAGATGGGTATCGATATAGGGGATTTGAGTTCTGTAGTGTTGTGCTCTGTTCCACCTAATGGAGCAAACTATCTACAGCGTATAGGTCGAGCAGGTAGAACAGATGGAAATGCTTTTAATGTAACTCTAGCAAATGCAAGTAATCATGATCTTTATTTCTATGAAGAACCAAATGAAATAATGCAAGGCAGCATTGACGCCCCTGGTGTATATATAGATGCTTCTGCAATACTACAAAGACAGTTTTTAGCGTTTTGTATTGATAATTGGGTCACTAAACAAGCGGTTACTTCTCAAGAGTTACCTCATAAATTAAATACAGTGTTGAATAATATTGCTAAAAATAATAAAGATAGTTTCCCATATACTCTGTTTGAGTTTATTCAAAACAATACTAATGATCTACTGGAAGACTTCTTTGAACTCTATGAAGATAAATTGCAAACAAATTCTAAAAGTAAGTTGACTGAGTTTGTATTAGGTAGTGATGATTCTAATAGCTTAGTTTTTCTAGTGTTAAATAGACTTGAACTTGTACTTCAAGAACAGAAATCTTTGTCTAGTCAGATAAGTGCTTTAAAGAAAAGCTTGAAAAAACATGAGAATAAAGAAGCTAAAGATAAAGATCATGACGATGTAGCGAAGAAAATACAATCTGAACTAGATGGGTTAAAGTCTGTGTTACTACTTCTGAAAAGAAAAAAGACATTTGAATTTTTTGCAGATGAAGGTCTTTTACCAAACTATGCTTTTCCAGAGAGTGGAGTCATTCTTAAATCAGTTATATACAGAAGAAAAGATACGAAAGCTGATGAAAGTGGTGGGAAGTATGAAACCTACACTTACGAGTATGAAAGAGCTGGAAGTAGTGCGATAAGTGAGCTTGCACCAAACAATAGTTTTTATGCAGGTGGACGAAAAGTAACTATAGATCAAATAGATATGAGTGCTTCTGAAGTAGAGACTTGGATATTTTGTGATAAATGCTCATATACGCAAAGAGTTACTAATGAAGAGATAAGTTCTTGTCCTAAATGTTCTAGTGAGATGTTTTGTGATGATGGCCAGAAAAAAGAGATACTCAGAATGAAGCAAGTCCTCGCTACAAGTGATGATAAAAGTAGTAGATTAAAAGATGATAAAGATCAGAGGGATATAAAGTTTTTTAATAAACAATTGCTCATAAACTTTGATAAAAAGCATATTGAAGATGCTTATGCAATTATAGGAGATGAAACATCTTTTGGATTTGAGTTTATTGAAAAAGTAAACTTTAAAGAGGTTAACTTTGGAGAGACTACATTAATTGGTAATGACATTAGCATAGCAGGAAAATCAGTTCCTAGAAAAGGGTTTGTTATTTGCCGTAGTTGTGGAAAAGTACAGTTTGGAAAAACAACAGATGAAAAGTTTAAGCCAGAACACTCTTTTTCATGTGATATAGAAGATAATCTTGATCCATTAAATTACTTCGAGTCATTGTATTTATATCGAGAGTTTAATTCTGAAGCTATACGATTGATGTTACCAATATCATCGCTAGATATTGATGATGAAAAACTACACTCTTTGATTGCTTCATTTCAATTAGGACTAAAAGCGTATTTTCAAGGCTCTGTAGAGCATTTAAGGGTTGGTATCTACGATGAGGTTGATTCTATTGATGAAATGCCTAAACGCTACCTAATCCTTTACGATACGGTGCCAGGTGGAACGGGTTACCTCAAGCAACTCATGAGAGACGAGAAACCATTGTTTGAAGTGCTTGATGTTGCTCTTGAAAAACTACAAACTTGTAAGTGTAATGAAGATCATGAGAAAGATGGGTGCTACAAATGTATATATGCATATAAAAATAATTTTGATAGACCTCTCATCTCTAAAAGGAAGGCAATAGAGGTAATCAAAAATATCCTTTCTTCTCGTGAGCACATCTCAAAGGTAGAAAGTGTAAGTGATGTGAACTCTGATAGTCTGAGCGAGAGCGTACTTGAAGAGTTGTTTCTCTCTAAATTAAAAGATATTAGTCTTTCATGGAAGGCAGTTATAACTTCTAGAGGTCATAGCGGTTACTTTTTTGAATTATTAGATGAAAATAAAAATAAGTTTGCATATGAATTAGAGCAGCAGGTTGAATTAACCTCACAAGAAAATGTTGAAGTGTATTCTAAAGCAGACTTTGTGATATATCCAATTAAAAATAAAGAGTTAAAACCTATTGTTGTATTTACAGATGGATTTTCATACCATGAAGAAAGAATAGATGTAGATAGTGCACAAAGAATGGCAATTGTTCAAAGTAATAACTACATTCATTGGTCTTTAACTTGGGAAGATATTGAAGAGTTTGATAAAAAAAGACCTAGCTATAAGTATGAAAACTATTTAGAAGAAGGCTTTCTAGGTAAATATAAAGATGTCTATAAAACTGGAAGTAACTATTTACATAGTTCAAGTATGGAACTATTAGTAGAACTGTTATCATGTAAAGAGGCGGGTGTATGGACAAAAAGAGCCGAGACAATATCTACATCGATGATAAAAGGCCAATATAATATCAGTGATAAGATACTTATACAATCGCTAAATGAAGAACTATATGAAGACTTATTTGATGATGAAGCCACATATTATGCTGGAAAGTATGATAACGAAGATATTTCCATGCTTGCATTGTCGAATTTAGAATATTTAAAAATGAATGATTTCACAAAGAATATTTTTATTCTTCATATAAAAGACAAACATACAAAAATAAGTTTTAAGGCTTGGGCTGGAATACTTAGAATGTATAACTTACTTCAATTTTCTAAATTTACGTTCTTTACAACTACTAAGGCACTAGAGAATGTTTTATATGATGTAATTGACTTTAATTTAAAACCTAAAGATGTATCTGCTGATGATTGGTCTTTTGTATATGAAGAGGTATTGGATGAAGCAAAAGATTTAGTCAAGTCATTATCAAAGATAGCAGAGATTCCTATTCCAACTGTTGGGGAAGAGATTGTTGATAGCTCAAGTACAGTAATTTGTGAAGCAGAGCTAGTTTGGAATGAATTCAAAGTAGCTGTTACATTTGAAGAAAACATAACGATTGAAGAGTGGACAGTGTTGAGTATAAATGACGTAGAACAAATAATAGAAACTTTAAAAACAAGGACTCATTCATGAAAGTAGCAATATCATCTGATTTCTTTACAGCCTTATCAAAACTACCAAAAACGCAATTAAATAAGACTATAAAGTTAGTTGAGAAATTTAAAAGTAATCCAAAGTCTCCTGGATTAAACTATGAAAAGCTGCATTTTGCTAGTAACATGCATTCTATTAGGGTTGATGGTTCCTATAGATGTATTGTAATGAGTCCAGAGAAAAATGATGTATATCTGCTTCTTTGGGTGGATAATCATGATGATGCATATGATTGGGCTAAAAAGCATAAGTGTACAGTCAACTCTCAAACAGGTAGTTTAGAGATTATACAAGCTACTCATGATATTGAAGCTATATCAGTATCAGAACAACCTGCCAATGATGCATTTTTTAGTAAGTTTAAAGATAAACAATTATTAAAACTTGGTGTGAAAGAAGAGTTGTTAGAGCATGTAAAATCTATAAATGATGAAAATGAACTTGATGAGTTCAGAAAGTATATAACTGAAGAGGTTTATGAAGGGCTTTTTTATCTTTTATCTGGGGATAGTTACGAGGATGTATATAACTATTTATATGCTGAAAACAACACTGATGTGGCAGAAGATGATTTTACTAAGGCATTGGATAACAGTAGTTCTAAAAGAACTTTTTATGTTGTTGAAGAAAATGATACTGAGCTTATGAATATGTTAAATGCTCCATTAGAGAAATGGAGAGTGTTCTTACACCCATCACAAAGTAAACTTGTGGAAAAAGAATACAATGGGCCAGTGAGAGTATTAGGTGGTGCTGGTACTGGTAAGACAGTAGTAGCTATGCATAGAGCTAAACAACTAGCATCTAATGCTAGCTTGTTTGGGAACAAAAAAATACTCTTTACAACTTATACGAAGAACTTAGCAATTGATATACTTGAGAATCTTAAAAAGATATGCGATGAAGATGTTTTGTCAAACATAGAAGTGAAAAATTTAGATCAATGGGTATATGAATTTCTTACTAAGAATGGCTATAAAAATGAAATCGTTTATGCTGACAAAACTAAGGCTTTATGGGAACAGGCATTAACTTTAAAATCCAATGAATTGGATTTATCTGATGGGTTTTTTAAAGAGGAATGGGAAAGGGTTATCCAAGCAAACTCCGTAGGTAATTTAAATGATTATATAAAAGTTTCAAGGGCTGGTAGGGGTACAAGACTAAGTCGTGCACAAAGGAAACTAATTTGGGAAGTTTTTGAAGAATACAAGTTGTTATTATCTGCTAAAAATTATAAAGAACCTAGTGATGCTATGCGAGATGTTAGAACTTTATTGAAAAATAGTGAAACAGATAGTTTGTATGCCCATATTGTTGTGGATGAAGCTCAAGATTTTAATGCAGAAGCATTTAGGCTCCTAAGAGAGATAGTTCCAGAAGCAAAAAATGATCTATTTATTGTTGGAGATGCTCATCAAAGAATTTACGGCCATAAAGTTGTGTTAGGCCAATGTGGAGTTAACATTAGAGGTAGAAGTAAAAAGTTAAAACTTAATTATAGAACTACAGATGAAATCAGAAAATGGTCAGTTGCACTCTTAAATGGAGAGAAAATTGATGATATGGATGATGGTGTAGATACTAATAGTAACTATAAATCCTTATATCATGGGCCAAGCCCTTTAGTAGAAGGTTTTTCTAGTTATGAAGAAGAATTGCATTATATTGAAGAGTATATTAAAAATTTAAAAAAAGATGATGAGAATAGCAGGATTTGTATTGTAGCTAGAACACAGAAAATTATTGATAGTTATAGCAATTACTTTACTGATAGAAATGTTTCAACTATAAAAATATCTAGAAATACGAAAGATAATATTTCAAACAACGGAATAAGATTAGCAACTATGCATAGAGTTAAAGGTTTAGATTTTGATCATGTAATAATAGCTAGTATGAATAATGGAGTTGTACCATTAGAGTTTACTCAAAAGTCTGATGAACAGCAAATTGAAGATGAAAAACAATTAAAAGAGAAGTCTATTGTATTTGTTGCAGCTACTCGAGCTAAGAAGTCTTTATTGGTGACATATTATGGGAAAGGATCTTGTTTTTTAAATTCAAAGTAGAAAACTATAGATGAGTGGAAAATATTAGTTTAAATTTAGTGAAGATTTCAACAAGGAGAAGTTTTGTCAACAGCTACATTAGCAACTAGACTAGTCTTTATTATTCATAAGCTAAGTCATGGAGAAATTCTAAATATAAAAGAACTCTCAACAGAGTTTTTAATCTCAGAACGTCAAGCTCAAAAAGACATCTTATTATTTAGTACCATTTACGAGATAGAAAGCCTAGGACAGCAAAACTATCGCCTTAAGAGTGGATTTAAAGTCCTAGATGCAAGTAATGAAGACACAGAAATAGCATTAGCATTACTTAAAAGTTTACAGCACAGTGCACTCCCGCAGATGAATGAATATATTGATGAAGCAATACCAGAAACAAGAGAGTATAAAAATATATTTGTTCTTAGTATTGATTATGAAGATATCTTGCACAAAAAAGAGTTTTATAAACTCCTTCAAGCGATAAAAACTCAAGAAAGTTGTTCATTTAACTATACGAAAAAAGATGGATCTTCTAAAAAGGTTCACATACATCCTTACAGAATTGCTAACTTTTCAAACTTTTGGTATCTATTAGCATATGATGTAGAAGCTCAAAAGTTAAAGAGCTACCATATCAATAGCATTGAATCAGTGGAGTTCGCAGGAGAAAACTATATAAGTAATGTAGCTATAGAAAAAGAGATAGAAGATACCTTTGCAAAGTTCAACTCTGTATGGTTTGATGGTAACTTGAAAAGTGTTGAACTAGAATTAGTTGCTAATGCTAAACTATATGCACAAAGAAATCTATCAAAGAACTCTACGGTTATTTCACAAGATGATGAAACATTGACAATCAGTTTTGAATATTACAACTCAGCAGAAGTGCTGTCATTTGTGAAGGGATGGCTTCCTGATATTAAGATTATAGATAATAAGCCACTTGAAGATGAACTAAAGGAGCTTATGCAGAGATACTTGCAAAGCATATGATCAAATAGTGCGAACTCATAGGTCGTAAAATAGTTATAGAATTCAATAAACAGTATAAAAGGGAATATATGTCAATACACTTTATGTTAGTCTCAGATGCCCAGAGTGGTGCAACTATACGAGATGAGTTTGCCAAAATTAGTGCGACAAATATAAAAGTAGGTACTTTTGATATTTTGTTAGACCTTTTAATGGAGTATTGGCTACTACCAAGCCTTGATGATAAGAAATGGAAAACAAAGCTAACTCATCAAGCGATAAGAATGAAGGAAGCCTTTTGGGCTAAGAGTATACAAGTTGATGAAAAAAGCGTTATAGATGACTTGGATACAAGTTTACAATTGCTTTTAAATACACTCTCAATAGAAAATAAAATACTTCCTACAATCAACAAAGATGATACTCGTTATAGTAAATATTATAATGATCTGTGTGACTTACATGAAAAAATGGATTATATATTTCCTATGAGTCTTGAAAAGTCTCGTCTTTGGAATACACACTCTCATTTAAAACCCTTAGAAGAGGTATTTATTTATGCAGATGATTTACTTAACTTAGAAGTGTGGCAAAAAGAGATTGTTGCTAAACTGCAGCCAAAAACTGAAAATGAATATTCTAGGATATATAAACAATCTTTTCTAGCAGAGCTAGATACTAAAAATGAGGATCTTAAGCATCTTCAAAATATGTTGTTTTCTAGTGAACAGGCTAAAGGTATTCCAGTCATAAAGAATCTTCAATGGCTTGTTGCTAGAGATGTGCAGCAAGAGGTTGAAGTTTTAGCTGGCATGGTGCAAAACACTGGAGTTGATTTTAAAGAGATGGCGATTGTTATCCCTAAAGATGGTTGGTATAAAGAGTTTTTAATTCAAACATTTAATACTTTTAATATACCTTTATCAAGAGCAGGGCAGATTGAGGAGTATTCCGATATTGGAACTCAATGGATTTTTGATGCCCTGCAAGCTCAAGAAGTATTTGCACCACCTATGGTGTTTGCATCGCTTCTATCATCCCCATTGATGCCACTTTCTAATTATCATAGACAGAACTTAGCTTCTATCGCACTTGATAATAACTGGAGAGATAAAGAGGGGAATATAAAAGAGGGTATTTTAAAAGACTTGAGTGGAAATGCCCGGGATTTAGTAATGATAATAGTTTCGTGGCAAGAGATGAAAAATGAGCAGCCTGCAAGGGAGTTCCTTGATGAATTAGAAGAACTTTACTCATTGATAACTTATAGAGAAAATATACAACTACACAAAGAGAGATTTAAATCCTTAGTTCAAGATTTAAAAGTATATTTTGAAAGTTTCCCTGAGACTAACTTTAGGACTTTACTTAATCAAGTTCAGCCATATGCGTTGCAAGAAAACTCTAGTAGAGAATCATATTTAAATAGTATTCATGTTGTTCATGAAGATGATTGTATGATCCAAAAGGTAAAACATCTTTTTGTATTGGGTTTTAATGATGGGCATTATCCACGAAAACTTGAAAACGTGGGTGTTTTCTCTCGAAGCAATTGGCATTTGTTGGGTCAAGAACTAAATCTAAAACTAGACCATCAAGAGCAATTTTATGAAAAGGCAAAATCAGTATTTAAAAGGCAGCTGCAATGTGCACAAGAGAGTATCACATTTTTATCTTCAGCTTTAGATTTACAGGGCTCTTCTCAAAGTCCATCAAGTAGCTTGAGTGATATAGCATTTTGTTTTTATAATGGAGAAGGGGAGTTTGAACCAGAGGAGTTGCTTATATCCCTTGAAAAAGAGGATACTGCCCCTTTCTTTTATGCTACAAATAATGAAGTTCAAATGAAAGAGTATAAAGAGCTCATTTCAGATGATCTACAGTTCTCTCAAAATATTTTTGAGCTAAGAAAGAATAGTGATGGTAGCTTAAGACCAGAATCACCAAGTAGTTTGGAGAAATTGATGATATCCCCATTAGGATGGTTCTTATATAGACAAGGATTAGAGCCTAAAACTTGGGATGTCGAAGAGTTAAGTGTGGCAACACAAGGGACAATTGCTCACGGTGTATTTGAAGATATGTTTTCACCAGAGAACCCTACATACGATTTGTCTAATATTGATGCTTGTATAGAGAAGAGAATTCAAGAGGAAGCAATATTTTTAACTAAAGCACATAGAAAATTAGATTATGAGCAGTTAAAATCGAGTATTTTAAAAGCAGCAGATGAGTTTAAAGCATTACTGGATAATACCAATACAGATGTAAAAAGCACCGAAGAGAAGTTAACTGGAGAGATTTTTGGGATACCAGTAGCAGGAAGAACAGATGCTATATTGACTATTCTAGGAAAACAGCTTGTTCTTGATTATAAGAAGTCTGGTTCTAAGGGTCGTATTAAAAGAATGGAATCAGGTTATGATCATCAACTGTTTTTATACAGAGTAATGCTAAATGATAGCAGTGCGCTTACAGCTTACTATACAATGAATGATGCAACTCTTGTAGTAGATGAAAATATTACACTAAAAAGTGGAGATAATTATACCATTGTGGGTTTAGATAATGATTGTACTGGTAGTGCTTCAGCGTTAATACAAGAGAGAGTTGATGAAATTTCTAATGGAGAATTAAAGCTCAATTGTGAAGATGATAATAAAATATGGGAAACTAGGGGTGTAACAGCCTCATATACCTTGGAAGGTTCGCCTCTTATTGGCTTGTTTATAAAACCAGAATGCGAGGAAGTATAGATGTCAGAAATAGATTTTACAAACCTAAATGTTATATCTGCAGGTGCTGGTTCTGGTAAGACATATACTATACAGCATACATTAGCTAGCTGGTTGCAAGAATATCCTGACACTATTAGACCAGATAAGATTTTAGCAGTAACTTTTACAAAGATGGCTGCTAGTGAGATGCAATCAAGAATTCGAGCTGCATTACTTAGTTCTGGTAACATAGAAGCTGCAAAGAAAGTAACATCATCACAAATCTCTACAATACATAGTTTTGGACAAAACATTATTCATTCTTTTGCATATGAATCTGGGATGTCACCAAAAGTACGTCAACTAAGTGAGGCTGAAGAGAAAATATTATTACAATTATCGCTAAGTGGACATAAAGAGATTAATACTATTCTGCAAAAGCTAGAAGTTTTAGGTTATAAAGGAAAGTATAACGGTAAAGAGTTCTCAACAGCACTAGAGCAATTACAAAAAAAAGTTCTTCAGTTAAGTAACTCTTTAAGAACAATAGGGGCCACTAAAGAAAAGCTCGATCAATATATAGAACAATTATCACATGAAATACGATTAATATATGGAACACCTCTTGAAGCAAAAAGCTTAAATGAGGATTTGCATAACGCAGTAAAAGCGATGCTAAGTAGCTATCCAAATAATATGAAAGATGAATTTGGTGGAAATGCAACAGCAGATAAAGCATTAAATGCTGACTATAAAGCGCTAAAAAAAGCATTAGATATCAATACCATAGAGAATGATTGGAATTTATGGAAAACACTACAAACACTAAGAGTTACTTCTGTAAAAGATGATGATTATATTGCTTTGGCCCAGGAAGTAATGGAAGCTGCTAAAAAACTTCATTTACACCCAGGGCCTCTAGAAGAAGCTCTTTTTCATATAAAAATGTTGTTGCAAATTAGTATAGATACATTAGAAAACTACAATGAAGCGAAGCGTGAAAATGCTCTTATAGATTTTTCAGATATGGTTCATTTGTCAAATTCGATTATGAATAACGATTCATGGATAAATGAAATGGCTGAGACTTATGACTGTTTAGTTATTGATGAGTTTCAAGATACAAATCCTATCCAGTTTGCTTTGCTGTGGAAGTTTAAAGAAGCAGGTTTGAATACCATTATAGTTGGAGACTTGAAACAGTCTATTATGGGCTTTCAAGGAGCTGATTCCTCTTTGTTTGAATCGTTAATTAGTGGAGATAATGCTACACAACATCAATTGGAGAGTAATTGGAGAAGTACACCAGCACTTATGGAGTTTATTAATGCAATGGGAAATAGCTTGTATGGAGAAAAATATACTCATTTAACTCCAATGGCAAAGTTTGATTCCATGTTGACACCATTACAAATAATTGACTTTGATGATGGCAACTGGAGTGCCAATGGTAGTGCTAAGAGTGGTAAAGAGAGTTATTCAAAAGAGCATACCAGTGTTATCAGTGTGCATATTAAAGATCTCATTGCTTCAAAAACAGTTATTTATGATAAAAATACAAAAGAAAATAGAGCTATTCAAGCTTCGGATATTGCTGTTTTAGGACCAACGCATTCTGGACTAGGAAAAATGGCAAACTCACTCAGAGAAAGTGGACTAGAGGCTCAAATTAAACAAGATGGATGGTTTAATTCAAGGATAGTTCAGGTTGCATTTTATGCATTATCATACTTAGCAAACCAACAAGATAAACATGCTGCACTTTATATCTTAGTGACTGAATTAGGGGATGTGAATCTACAAGAAGCTTTAGATATGTATATAAAAGATAAAAAGTTTTCTCATGATTTACTTCAAAAATTAGATAGTTTAAGAGAAAATATATCAATGTTAACGTTATCTGGACAGCTTATAGCAATGATAGAAACTTTGGACTTGTGGAGTTATGTAGTTGAGTATAAAGATGGTTTGCAGCAACGTGCTAATCTTTTAAAATTTATTGACCTATGCTCTGAATTTGAATCATTACAATATGAATCACTTAATGCTTTGGGAATCTATGGGAGAAACATCAATAGTTTTTTAGCATGGTTGAACTTGAATGAAAACGATGCTCAGCCTAAATCAAAGTCTATCAATTCTCAAGCAGTACAATTACTTACTTGGCATGCGTCAAAAGGTTTAGAGTGGCCAGTTGTTATCGTACTTGGATTAGATAATGATAAAGCACCAACTTTGCCAGATATATCGCTAGGTTACACAGATTCATCTCGAGATAAGCCACTTAATAATACTTATATACAGTTTTTTCCAGAATTTAAAGATAGTAATACTAATGAAGCTTTTATTAAAATACTAGATGCATCTGCACATGCAACAGCAGAAAACCTTTTATATGTTGCAATGACTCGAGCAAGAGAACAGCTGATATTACCTTGGCCATCTTTTAAAGAAGCCAAAGTTGGAGAGTTTAGTATTATGCATAAATTAATGCATAAATGTAAAATGCAAGTGAATAGAACTGGTATTACTATGAAAGCTTTAGAAGAGGATTTATTTAAGTCATCAGTTGTATTAGCAAATATTGTAGATGAAAGCAATGAAGGAACTCAACACTCTTTAATTAATTATGGACGAATAGCAATAAAACACTTAGAAAAAAAAGCTCAAATACCTGCACAAATATCTCCATCAAAAATGCAAGAAGATATTTCCATAGACCAAACCAGTGTTTCTATACAAGACTATGGAGCAAAAGTTGATTTATCTAAAATCACTATGAAAGCATCTGAATTAGGGACTATTTTACACCATTGCTATCATGCATTTTTAGTAGATATTGATATGAAGGAAAGATTATTTTCCCATTTATCTGCATCTATGCCCCAAGAAATACTTGAGCAAGTATATGCTCAAACTAGGGAGTTTGAAAAATTTGCACAGAATAATTTGGCAATGAGAAGTATCAAATGTGAAGTACCAATTCTTGGTAAAACACAAGAAGGCAGTGTTGTTAGTGGTAGTATAGATTTATTAATTGAGACAGAACAAGGCTACTGGGTAATAGATCATAAAAGTGATAAGGTAGATGATGATGGTTTTACATCACAGTTTACACATCACTATCCTCAACTAATGACGTATGTAAAGCATACAAAGTTAGATAAGCCTATTTTAGGGGTTGGAATAAACTGGATTAGATATGGGATGATGAATTTAAAGGAAGTATCTTATGATTAATATGTCTTTTTTGACATTACCAGATCCAAGAATTAAGCCATCTGGATCACGGGATCCATTGGGGTTTCAAACTATTTGGGTTAAATTGGGTCGTGAACTTGTGGGTAGTAATTTAACTACAATCACATCTTCTATTGATAATTTTATCATAGCACTTTTAGCTAGTCATTATTCTTTCCAAGAAATAGATGAAGATAAAAAAATGGAAGTATTTTTTAAAGTTGAACAATTAGGGGCTTATTTTAGAATTGCAGGTAATTATAAAAATAATATTATGGGAATTACTCAGGCTCAGAAAAACTATACTACGAATAATATAGTTCTTGGGGATGATGGGCAAATATTTGGTAACCAAAAAACATCTGGCTTATGGGGATATTATTCAAGTGCACTAATGATGTCTGGTTTAGTTAATAAGGATAAGGATCAAGTACAAGAAGAAGGTAGCGAAATTGTAAATAAGTTCTTAAAAGTTTTCTCTTTTGATGATTTTTTAGAGTTGTCATTTATTGGGACTGATACTTTAGAAAAGCATGCTGGCAGCTTCATAAAGGCACTTGGATTCGTATATAAAGATATGGTGCATTTTGTACTTCAAAAATCTAAATTCGATATTTATAGTAAAACAGAGCTTTTTTTTCAATCAAGTGTAGATAATACAACTTATCAATTATTTTATGACTGGATGCAAAGAAACTATACTAATGATCCAATAACAATCAAGTTACTTGAAATAAAAGAAATAGATAAAGCATTATGGATAGCAAGTAAAATTTTTGAATATTGTAGAACACAAAAAGGTAAGACAGTTAATGAAGTGGCTAAGAGTATTGAAGAATCAACATTGGCAATGATTAAACTATCTTCATCTGATTTAAAAATAAAAAAATTTATTGAATTATGGAATAGTAAGCAGTTTAAAGAAGTTATTTATGAACTAGAGTTTATTCATTCAGAATCTATGAAAAATAGATCGAGTGCGAAATGGCTGACAATAAAAAATGATAAACTAAATGTTACTGTTGCAGCAAAGATGAGCTTGCCAAAATCAATTGAAAAGATACCTTGGCAATATAACTATTTTTTGCACTCATACATTAGTGTTGCCTTTCAGGTTTATACAGAAGGCAAAAGTCATGAATAATGCAGTAGTTACTGATAGTTATATAGAAGCTCTAAAAGGCAAAAGAGTCATTGAAGCAATATTTACTACATATACCTTGGATATAGATTTTTTTGAAGCAGAAGTATTATGGACTTTAACAGGTAAGGAAATGAATAAGTTTTCACCAAATAATGATGTTCGAAGAAGAGAACTGGCACATTACTATCAAAAAAATAAATTACCAATTAGTGTTTTTTTTGATAGAAAGGTCAATGACTGGGATACTGAAGAATCTGAACAAGCAATTAGTCCACTTATCGAATACTTGTTAGTACCAGTTCATAGCGGGAATCATGCTTTCCACCCAAAAATTACATTGCTCTTTTTAGAGGATTCTATCACAAATGAAAAGAGTATTTTATATGTTAATGGCTCTAATAATCTTACATATTCTGGTTGGTGGGAAAATGTTGAATGTGTAAATATGGGTTTGCTGTCTGAGAAAGAGGCAGTGTCTCGATCATTATTGGAAGAATGCCAAAAAAGTATCGAATATTTATCTGAGAAAAGAAAAGAAATTGATAAAGACGATTCATTTTTATTATTTGATGAATTTTTAGTAAAAGAATATCGTTTTGACAACAATAGGGACAAATACTTTTCTTCTTATAAAAATAATACTACTTTTTCTGAGTTTATTAAGAGTGTAGTTGCACTTGAAAACTATGATGTATTAGAAGTGATTTCTCCATATTTTGCTGAACAGGAAACAACAGTTATAGAGTTACTTTCACTAATATCTAATCAAGGATGCAAAGTTAAACTTTTTTTACCAAAGAATGAACAACATGAACTTCTATGTAATGAAATACTCTTTGATAAAATAAATGAGCAAAAGAATATCTTCTGGGCTGACCTTGATCAAAACATACAAGAAGAGTTACAAATAAAAACAGTGATTAAAACTGATAGTGAAGAGCATAATAAAATAAGAAATGTACATGCAAAAGTTTTTCATTGGCACAATAGTGAGACGAAAGAGTCAATTTATTTTACTGGATCTCTAAATTTGAGTTACAAGGCATTTAATGAAAATGAGGAAGCTGGAAAATTATTTTTTGTAGATAATGGGCAAGAGCACTTAATAAGTATTAAAGAAGATAAGCCTGTTTTTGCAGATGATTTGGATATTTTTGAGAAAAATATAGATTCTACAAATCAGACAGTTTATATGTTTTCTTTTTTATCTTTAATCTATGATTGGAAACTAAAGACACTAGTTGCAAGTGTTACTCTCGATACAGTCAATATATATGATTTTATTTTGTTATTAGAGAGTCAAGAAATAAACCTCAAGAAAAGTATTGAATTTGTTGATTTCAATACAATTGAGAAAGTGATTAGTTCTAATCCATATCTTGATATTAAATATGATAACAAGATACAGAAAGTATTTGTAAATCAAAAGAATTTTACACATAAGCCATTAGATCTTGGAAGTTTGTCTGTGAAAGAAATATTAGATATATATTCAAAATTTGAAATACATAATAAATCTAGTGAACTAATACAAAAAGCAATACAAAGAGCACTTAATACGAAGGGTATAGAATCTGACATTGACTTTTTAAATGATGATATAAGACAAAAAAACTTTTTCTCAGAATATTCAGAAATTTTCTATGGTTTAAGGCACTTAAAAAAGCTATTACAAGAAGATTCAGCCAAGCAAGAGTATTTTTTAGATGAAACTACAAAGGCTATGGATAGCATACCTATACTTATACAAGAAACTTCAGAAGATAAAAACATGGATATTGTGTCAAAGTATATAACATTTTTATATATAAAACAGATGTATGATGAATTTGGTAGAAATGTAGAGTTTCTTGATAAGTTTATATCAAGACTTAAAGAAGAAAACAGTACACAATTCACAGAAAATAAAGACTTTATAGAGTGGTTTGAGTCTGCATTTATTATGGAGTTTTCTAGTGGAGCGTCAACTTGAATAAGCTGTCAACACAATATAAAGAAGAATTTATTGATTTTAGTGCTGGTAATGCAGAATTTAATGATTTAGCAAGTATTCAGCAAGAGGGATCAATTGCTTTATATAATATTTTAAAAGAAAATACTGAAAGCATTGCTTATTTAGCAGATGAAGTGGGCATGGGAAAAACTTTTATCGCATTAGGTACAGTGATGCTCATGAGGTATTTAAATCCATCCCTTCGAGTATTATATATTGCACCAAACAGGCAATTAAAAGATCAATGGATAGATGAGTACCGTCGATTTATTAAAAACCATGTTAAATTGTCTCATGGACATATTAGATCGTTTTCTGGTAGTAGTGCTGTTCCTTATACAGACTGCAAGTCTTTAGCAGAATTAATTAAAAATACTTCAGAAGGTTATTTTGCTGATTATTTTGTTCAGATGAATAGTTTTAGTTTTGCAATGGATAGTAAACAAGAAAATGATCATGATTTTTATGCGAAAAAATTGAAATTGTTAAAAGAGTATATTCCTGCATATACAGAAAGCATATTATCTGATGAGAAAAGTATTGAAAATAATGAAGAAGTAAAACAGCACTATGCTTTAGCACTAAACTATGTATTACCAAGGTTTGATCTCATTGTAGTTGATGAATCACATAAGTTTAAAAATGGTCTCAGATCTTCAACAAGAAATCAAATGCTTGCTTTGATACTAGGTACATCTGATAAAGGAATTGGAAAAACAACTTTGAGTGATGAGCAAAAAAGAATTCAAAAAAAGTTAACTTCCAAAACATTACTTTTGTCAGCTACTCCATTTGATAGAAATTTGGGACATATAAGAAACCAAATAGAATTGTTTTCTGGAGAGAAACTTGCACAAAAATATTTTCCAGTGGATGATAAAGGAAACATAGAGTTTTCAATAAAAGATAAAGAAAAGCTCAAAAATACTTTGAGAAATTTTTTAGTAAGAAGACTTAATAGAATTAAGATAGGTAAAGATACAGCTACAAGGAATATGTATAGGTTAGAACACAGAGACAATGCTGTAGATTTGAAAGGTTTTCAAAATAAATTAGTTATGGCATTGGTACAAAAACATGTTGGTGATTTAATTGAAGATAAACAAACAAGTAGCCCTTCTTTTCAAATGGGTTTATTGGCTTCTTTTGAAAGTTTTGCTGATTCTGCTGGTGTTAAAGTCTTTGATGGGGATGAAAAAGTTGATGATGGTAAAGATCAAGCAAGAGATGCTAATTTAATACAACAATTAAATAATAGTTATAAAGAGGCTGGTTTAGGGTTTATTATGCCTCATCCAAAAATGGATGAAGTAGTCAATAATCATAGCGGAGAGAATTTTGCAAATGGAGAAAAGCATCTTTTTTTTGTTCGTAGGGTAAAAAGTGTTTCTGAGTTAGTACAAAAATGGAACCACCAATACAATCAATGGTTAATTAACTATTTAAATGACAACAGTAAGTATATATGGAATGATTTGTATGAGGAATATAAGCTTGCTAACCCTAATAAACAATATAGTAGTAATTCTGATTTAGCAAATGAAGATACTGATATAGAACCTGAAGACTTAAAAACAGATACCTTCTTTTCTTGGTTTTATAAGGGAAAGCATTTAGGGGAAGCCAGCTCAATTGCTGATAATATTCCAAATAAAGACTTCAAACTTAAAATGACAAAAAAAGAGGATCCATTTTCTCTTTATTTTGAACTAAACTGGGTCCTATATTTTGTTGAAAAGTATAACTTGAAAATTAATCTAGACAGTAGTATATTTCAAAAATCATATTTATCATATGTAAAAAAATATAACTTCAATGATAAAAATAAGACTAACTATTTTAATAGATACCATGCAGCACAATACGCAGCTCTAAACTGTATTGAATGTTATGAAGCAAAGATAATTATGGATACTATGTATGAAAATATTGAAATTCATAATGATGTAGATATGAATCTGTTTAATAAAGAAGTCATAAATAGTGATCTAAATTCAAGATCACTATTTAATGAGTTGGATCTTATTAATGATAATAACTGTATTGAAACTTTTATTTTAAAAGAATTGATATTAACTCAATTTCGACAAGATCATTTAATGGTGGATTTGTATTTAGCATTATTAGTAAGTGAAAGTATGGACGATTCTTTTATAGATAATTTTATAGACTTATATAAAAAGCAAGCTGAATATAATAGTGATATAACATCTTTCTCTATTATTAGAAATGTTAAAAATAATATATCATTAATATGTGAAACAAGTTTACAAAGCTATTCAAGAGAAATACACGGATTAGTGTACAAGGGATTAGTTAATGTATATAATAGAAATAAAAATCGTATAAATTTAAGTCCTTTAGACCCAGTTGTAGGTGTTTCGGGCGCTACTGGAAATAAATCGGAACCTGCAAGAAAATTTCGTTTACCAGGTTATCCAATTGTAATGGTGGCTACTGATGTAATGCAAGAGGGGGTAAACCTACATACATTTTGCAGAAGTATTACCCATTATGGTCTTTCTGGTACACCAATACATATTGAACAGAAAAATGGTAGAGTAGATAGGATTAATTCACTTACTCACCGAAAAATACAAAACAATAAATATGCTTCATTATTAGATTTTCATAGTGACAAAATTCAGGTTAGATTTCCATTTGTCCGACAAAGTTATGAATCCTTTCAAGTTAGAAGACTATCGCATAACCTTAATGAATATTTAGAAAGTTTACATGATATAGAAGTCGCAGGCTCTTCCGATGAAAAACTTTATATTGATAAAGAGTTAAATAATAACTTGCCTATACCCGAAGCATATACTAAGTATTTAGAAACACCTTTTGAAATCATGGAAAGTCAAAAATGTATTCCTGGTAATCTTTTTCATTCCATAGAGCTCAAAGCTAATGAAACCTTTAATCTTTTAAAGCTTTTATCAATGCATATAGAAGATATTTTTAATGAAAACGAAACATTAAATAAGTTACAAAATGGCGAAAAAATACTTCTTAGCTATTTAGATTATGATAATTTTTATATTGAACTTAAACCTGCTAAAGCTAATGGAGAGTTTTTACTGGAGTTTACCAAAGAAAAAGATGAAGATAGTTTAATTGAATTACTAGTTGGAAGTGAGACTTATATTGATAGTGATGAACAACTGACACATAAAGAAGAAATTATAGGTGCAGTAGAAAGGTTATTCACAAAAATAAATCTTAATGAAAAAAAAGAACTTAGTCCATTAGAATTAACAAATATTATTAAGTATTGGAAAAAAGAAAAAAGAATTCCTTTTGCAAGGTATGAAAATATTAGTTTTGAGTTTAGTAACAAGAGTATATTATTTCATATTGGGCAGAAAAGGCGTCATAGAATTGATATATATTCGATTGAGGTTTGTAAGAGAAAATATATTTTATTTTATACTAAAGTAGCACTAAAGACTTCGATAAAACAGGAGCTTAAGAAGGATATCGATATAGTAAAGTTTATAAATGAAAATGATCATATCATTGGTTATGTATTGCACGACTTTAAACATATACAACCGAAAGAATTTATGTATAGTGCATATGTTTTGGCAATGGAAGCTGATTTTTATGAATATCAATTATCTATCGAAGATCAGTTTTAAATGCTTATAAAACCACTGTATATAAATTAGTTTAAATCTTTTTTGTTTTATTGCGAATTGACAGTTCGTATAATCATAATACACTTTTACAAATAGAGTAAAAGGATTTATTATGACAGCTACACTTCATGCATCAGAGCGTTTACTTCAAAGAGCTTTTAAAATGAGCGAGTATACATTTCAAGATATCCAAAGAGCAGCAAAGCTTTTAGAAAAAGAGTTCTCTAGCATACATACGTCTTGTATACATACAAAAATATCTCTCCCGTCTTTTCCAACAATGGTAGCAGTAGTAAGAGAAGGAATGATAGTAACAATAAAATCAAAACTAAAATCTCCTGGTATGGATGAGAAAAAGAGAAAAAGACTATTTCTTAGAAATAAATACAGTAACTAGAAGGGAAAGGTATTATGCCAATACGACAAATAGAAGAGATCCATTCAGAAGCCATGCACTATCAAGAGCTACATTTTAAAATAGCTCATATATTTGTAAAACATTTAAAAGATTTACTAAAAAATAATAGCGATAAATATGCAAGACTTTCTAAAAGAGATCTCTATAAAAATATTATATTTCCAGAGAGCTTGCTGGAGAGAATTAAGTGGCATGATATGGAAGAAAACTCTAAGGCACACGAGTATGCAGTTGAACTAGGACTTGTTGATATGGACACATCTACAAGACCGTATGGGTATAAACTGATTGAAAATACGATGCTTCTAAGACCCTATCAAAGTGATATTGTAAAAATTGTAAAAAATTCAGCTGGTTCTGTTCTAGTTGAAGCACCTACAGGAGCAGGGAAGAGTGTAATAGCATCACAAATAGCTAAGAATGAGACCATGAATGGTGGTAAAGTTTTAATAGTAGCACCTAAAATAATTTTATTAGAACAACTCCAAGAAACTTTTATAGATTTGGAACCTCAAATAATTCATGGTCCTAAAGATTATGATGCCACACATAATGTATTCATATCTACTATTCAAACTGCACATAAACGTGAACTTGGCTTTGAGCCAACAATGATTATGATTGATGAAGTACACTTTGGATTCAGTGGAAAGATGATCAAGCAGCTTTTAGAGGATTTCAATGGTAGACTTATTGGACTATCAGCAACACCATATGATCAAAACTCTAAGCCTATAGAGGGATTCGATAAACATATTAATCAATATGATCTTAAATATATGTTTGAATATGAATACTTAGTACAGCCAATATGTTATGCACCAGTAAAAGTAGATTTGTCAGGTATTACAATTCAAGCAGGGGACTATAATCAATTAGAGTTAGATAGTTCTTTTAATAACTTTGAAAATATTACTCAAATTGTAGAAAATACTAGAGAGCTTATTGAGAGGCAAAATTCTGCATTGATATTTTGTATCAATATTGCTCACGCAAAAGCTGTAGCAATTGCTTTTAGTGATGCTGGTATTCCAACAAAAGCAATACACTCTAAACTCTCAAAGCAAGAGCAAAAAGATGTAATGCAAGAATATAAGCAGGGTAAAATAAAAATGTTGGCTAACCCTATGATGTTAACAACTGGCTTTGATGATCCTGCAACAGACTGTATTGTATTAGCACGTGCTACAAAAAGCCAAAACCTTTACCGTCAAATGATAGGTCGTGGTCTTCGACTCTTTAAAGATAAAACGCATGCAAAAATTATTGATTGTGCAGGTGTGATAGATAATTTAGGATTACCAACGGAGCCTCAAAAGCCAAATGAAAAGCTATTTTCAAAAAGGGAAGTTGTATGTCCAGTTTGTGAAAGTACAAGAATCTATAGAGTGAAAGACTACTACAATGATTTTGTTCGAAAATGTGCTGATTGTGGATATTCTGAAGAGATTAAGAGACGAGGTTGTGAATGTGAATCTTGTGGAGCAATTAACGACTCTAGTGCTAAGTATTTTACAATAGAGAATTCGCTTTATCTAGAGTGTAGCAACTGCGAACACCATACACTTGTAAGCACCACTTCTTCAGCTGAAGAGCTTAGGGAGGTATTTAGCGAAAAACAGATTAAAGACCTTCAAGCAAAGTTTACAATAGCCTATATAAAGCCCCTTTACACAAAAGGGCCAGTTGATCTTCCGTTTGAAGAAGACGTGGCACGACATATTATTGCATTTCAATACTATATAGCGCAAAACGTTCCTGATTTTATGACTGAGAAGTTTGAGTACATTAGAAAAATGTATAGACCTTTTAGGGAATCTAAAGAGAATGATCCAGATGATTATCAGTCGGATTGGTTCGCACCATGGGAATGGAAGAGAGAAGGGCGTTTATTTGGCTTAGAACTAGAAGCAAAACTTCTTGGAACTGATGTGAATGATATAAAAGAGCAATTAGATACTACAAAAGATCCATTTGAAGCTCTAGAATTGATACATACCTTACTAAGTTCTAAAGGGGAAGAAGTACTTGATGGAAAGCAAAAGCAACTACTACATCAACAACTAAAAGATACAACGTTAAGTAATGTAGATGCAATGTGTGTGAAGCGTTTAAAAGATATCTACTACAACAATGAACCTATCGAGGATATATTGAAGTTTATTCCTATGATGCAGAGTGTAATGAGTTAGTGTTGATTTTTGCGAACTGATAGGTCGTGTTTTCTAGTTATACTTTTTATAAATAAGGAGCAATAAATGAATAACAAAGTTGCATATGCAGAGGTAGAACAAGACGATAACAATGAGAATATTTTTCCATTTTGTCCAGTGTGCGGTAAGGCTACAATGGAATTAGATGAGGAAGAAAACGGCAAAGTTACTGGATGTAAACATTTAGAATTTATTTACGTTCAGGAAGTAAACGAATTCGAGTATAAGTCTGATCAATTTAAGGATAGGTTTAATAGTATTGACTTTGATGAATTTGAACTGGATAACTTGAAAACGACATTAGAAACTATAGGGTATACGAATAGTCTTTTGGCCTTAGAGGTTACTACTAATTCTATAGCATGTGGCCCATCTGCTTTTACTAGTGTTTTTGGTTTTAATTATACGAATTAATATATATTTATAATAGAAAGGAAGAGATATGGAATTATTAGGAGCAGCATTTATAACTATTGTTGTATTTTACTATGTATCTAAAGCATTTGTATCTCTATTTTGGTAACTAATTATGAAAAATAGCTGGATACTATCTAAACCACTACAAGGGAAGCATAGACATAGTTATTATTGCAAGTGTGCAAAAAACGGAGCAAATCGGACACCTATGACACTTCAGTTCGGACACCCATGACAGTTTCATTCGGACAGTGATAACGGAAATGAATCGGACGCTTTGGTCTAAAAACCGTCAAGAAAGAAAAATTTAAGAAAGGGA
>NZ_JABIOQ010000024.1 GCF_018698455.1 Sulfurimonas sp.
CGTGAAGCCAGAGAAACAAATACTTTTAGTTTTGAGTTTAAAGAGGATGATACTCCTATAAGCAATATTGACCAGCAGATTCAAGACTATATGACAAAACGTTTAAAGGATAGTTTTGACATTCAGGTGATGGGTGAAGAAAACTGTGATGCTATTGATGAGTCACAACCATACTGGGCAATAGACCCAATAGATGGAACTTGGGCTTTTATAACACATGAAAATACTTCTGCAATAAATCTTTCTCTTATAGAAAATGCTGAAGTAGTAGTAGCTATAGTCTATAACCCCTTTACAAATGAATTTTTTCAAACAGAAAAAGGAGCAAAGTCATATATTGGTATGCTTACCCTTCCTCTAAGACCAAATCCAACTGTAGCAGTTGTAAACTTTAAACCAGAACGTTCTCACCCTATTGTGAAAAGTTTAAATCAGCTTTTTAAAGAAGATAAGGTAAAAAAATTAACCTCCATAGGTGGTTCTATTACATACTCAATGTGTATGGTTGCAAAAGGTGCATTTAGTAACTATATAGCTTATTTTGGAAGTGAAGCAAATGCTTGGGATCTTTCTGCTGCTTGTTTGATTATTAAAAATAGTGGAGGATTCGTGACAGACTTAAGTGGTGAAGAGATAGACCCTATTCACCACAAAGGTTATATTGTAGCAAGTGCTAATGCAAATGCTAGAGATGATTTTTTAGCTATGATTAACCCGCTTTTGGAAGCCCAAATTTCTGAGTAATCATCTCTCCATCTTCATTAAAAAAGAGATAATATAGCATGTCTTTTTTAACACTGAGGCCTGCGAGATATCGTAGTGCTAAATTTGCTTGAAGTGATGCTATGTGCATTACAATGGGAGCGGCAATTCCAGCAGGTGTTTTTTTTATAATCTTAAAGGCATCTGTAAATGATGAGTTATCAATAAAACAGACCTGTCCATGAAATGCTTCAACACTTCCATAGAGCCAAGGCATATTTATACTTTTAGCATAGGCATTTATCTCCGCTCGAGTTGGGAGGTTATCTGTTGCATCTATGATGAGGTCCACTTCTATGTTTTTTTCACTCCATGCTTTAAAGTCACAGTTGTGAGGGATTGCTTTTGTAAAGGGGCATCTCTGCTCAATAAGTTCAGCGTTTATAATAGCCTTATTTTTTCCTTCATCTCCAACTTTAAAAGCGATTTGACGATGAATGTTATGAAGACTCACTTCATCAAAGTCAACCATATGTATCTCACCAATACCAGTAGACCCGAGAGCAAACGCGAGGGAAGAACCTAGACCACCTGAACCGATAATTGCTATCTTTTTATCTTGAAGAAGCATTTGTGTATCTTCTCCCCAAAGTTGTACCTGTCTATGAAAATATTGCATCATGATTTATCCTTTATTTGAAGATGTAACTCTTTTTTTTATTGACTCAGTAAAACCCCAAGAACGACGGGACTTAACGACTTCTGTATGACTCATTTCTACTATCATCAGTTCTTCTTTATTTCCTAGATGATTAAGAATATCTCCATCTGGAGAGGTGAAAATAGAGTCGCCATAAAACTTCCAAGAATTATCACCATCTTGAAACTCACCTATTCTATTGGCTCTAAGTATATAGCAGTTATTTGTAAAAGCTCTTGAAACTATAAGTGCTTTCCAACGCTCAAACGAATCAAAAGTTGAAACACTTGGAACTAAAACACAGTCTACTTTTTTTTCAGATATTTTTTGAAATATCTCATCAAAGTGAAGTTCAAAACCATTAATTATAGCAAATTTAAATCCATCTACTTGAAATATCATAGGAGTAGTAATTTCTTTTACTTCATTAGCAAAGAATTTTTCTTCATTCCAATGTGTGTAGTTTATCAAAATTTGCTGTTGATAGTAAGAAGTAGAAGAGGGTGAAAATTTTGCGATAGTCTTATAAATACCATTTTTTTTCACAATAACTAGAGGTGCAACTATAGTCATACTATAAGTAGTAGACAATTCTTTAAGCATCTTGATCTGATGTGTTGCCTGCTCTTTTATCATGCTCATTGACATGCTCTGCAACTCTTTAAAAAATGGATTGAGAACATATTCTCCTAAAAGAAGTAGTTTTACACCTTTTTTACTCGCTATGCGTATGTTGTTATACAATTTTGTAGAACTCATTCCCTGCGAGTTTAACTGTAAAACGGCAGCGACCATTTAGCTTTTCTTAATCTGTGCTATTTTTATCTCAGCGTCTTGAAGCATTTGTGAGGCTTCTCTCAACTCTTTCATACCCGTTTCGTATGCTTTAACACTATTTTGAAGTGTTATCTCTGGATTCATTAGAGTCTCTAAAACCTTCTTCGCGTTTTCTATTTTACCTTCAAAGTCTATTTTAGCCATTGAGTGCATCCTTTACATAAATTTCAAATTTGTCTAACTCTACAAGAAATGCGTCATGACCATAGTCACTATCAACATCTATGTATGTATAATTACTATTCCTTACACTTTCTAACTCTTGTGCTAACTCTTTCATCTCTATATTTTTAAAAAGTACGTCATCTCTAAAACTAATGAGGGTAAGTTTCGATGAGATGCGTTTTACCGCTTCTGTTAGTGAATCAAAACCACGAGAAAGGTCGTAAATATTTATGGCTTTTGTGATATAAATGTATGCAAGTGGGTCAAACCATTTTGTAAAAGTATAACCATTGTATTCTAAATATGATTCTACTTGAAATTTTCCAAAAAGTTCATAAAGCCCATCAGTGCTTTTGTAATCACGTCCAAACTTTTCTCTCATAGTTTTATGTGATAAAAAGCTAATATGTCCAGCCATACGACCAACAGCCATTCCTGATAGTCCTTGTTCCTTTATGACTTCAGGGTCATAATAACCTTGTTTAAAGTCTGGATCTTTTAGTATAGATTCTTGAGCTACTTTGTTAAACGCGATAGCCCATGGTTGTGCTGCATGTGTAGCTGCAAGAGCGATAATTTTATTTGCAAAGTTAGGATAATGAATAGCAAATTGAAGTGCTTGCATACCACCCATAGAGCCACCAATGATGGCTTCAACTCTATGAATATCTAAACGGTCAAAAAGTATACGTTGTGCTTTTATCATATCTTTTATACTTACTACTGGAAATTTATATCTATATGGCTCATGATGAGGATGTTGTGGACTCATTGGACCAGTTGAACCAAAACAGCTTCCTATTACATTTGAGCAAATTACAAAGTACTTATCTGTGTCAATAGCTTTACCTGAACCGATAAAACCATTCCACCACCCAGCTTTATTATCACCTTCATATGTGCCAGCCGCATGATGAGAACCTGTAAGTGCATGACAAACAACGATAACATTGCTTTTGTCTTCATTTAGAGTACCATATGTCTCATAAGTGATATCGTAAGGCTCTAGTATACGGCCACTTTCTAAGTAAAGAGGGTTAGTAAAGTGCTCCGTATGTGTTTGAAGGTTTAATGACAAGTTTTTAAGTCTCCGTAAAATTGTAATGTTATTTTAGCGAAAATCTCTTAATTATGCTTCTAACGCTTGTTTTATATCTGCAATAAGATCATTAATCGACTCTAAACCGCATGATATACGAATAAGTCCAACTGGTACTCCACATGCATCTAGCTCATCTGGCGTTAACTGTTGGTGAGTCGTTGAAGCTGGATGAGTAATGATTGATTTTGAATCGCCAATATTTACAACCAAAGAGTAAAGTTCAGTGGCGTTTACTATTTTTGTAGCATCTTCTAAAGAATCTACTTCAAAACTAAGCAAACCGCTTGAAGCTCCATTTTCAAAATATTTTTGTGCATTGGTATAATTGGAATTACTTTTTAATCCAGGGTAATTAACTTTATTTACTTTAGGATGTGATTCTAAGTACTCTGCAAGTTTTAAAGCATTATTAGAGTGTTCTCTCATCCTAAGGGAAAGTGTTTCCATCCCTTGAATAAATAACCAAGAATTAAATGGTGATGAAACTGCACCAATATCTCTAAGTAGTGAAAGTCTTGTACGAAGTGTAAATGCAGGAAGAGGGACATCAACATAGACAAGACCATGGTAAGAAGCATCTGGCTCATTAAACTGTGGATATCTAGGATTTCCTTTGAGTTTTTCTAAAAGACCTTTTCGCTCTACAAGTATTCCACCAATAGCAAGACCTTGTCCAGTAGTATATTTTGAAGCACTATGAACACTAATGTCAGCTCCAAACTCAAATGGACGGCAAATGGCAGGTGTTGCAACCGTGTTATCTACTACTGTTAATATATTGTGCTTATTTGCAATTTTAGTAATAGCTTCAATATCGGCAACATCGATACTTGGGTTTGTTAATGATTCAAAAAAGATAACTTTCGTTTTATTATCTACAAGAGCTTCAATTTCAGAAGGGTTTTGAACATCAAAGAAACGTGCTTGGATTCCAAAACGCTTGAGTGTATGTGCTGTCTGAGTTAAGCTTCCGCCATAAAGTTGTTTTGCACAAACTATATTGTCCCCTGCCTCAGCTGAATTTGCAATGGCAAAAAAAATCGCACTCATTCCACTTGAAGTAGCGATAGCAGCTTCACCACCTTCAAGCTCAGCAAAACGCTTCTCGAAAACATCCGTAGTTGGATTATTTAAACGAGTGTAAATATTTCCTAACTCTTTTAATGCGAAAAGATTCGCTGCATGTTCAACATCTCTAAACTCATAAGCTGTAGTCATATATATTGGAACAGCCATAGTTCCTTGAGAGTCTTTTTCATACCCTGCATGTAGTGCTTTAGTTTGTAAATCCATTCATTTTCCTTTTATCTTATTTTATCTAAAACCACTTAAATTTTTTTCATCACGTAAAGTATTCTATAGAATTCCCTTACAATATTTCATCTTTTAGATTTTGAAGAAATTCTAAAATATTATTTTGGTATGAAAGTATATCCGCATCTTTTGAAATAGTTAAGAGAGGTGTTAATACTTGGATATCTATCTTTTTTGCATATCTAGGAATAATTTTTAGTTCATTCTGAATACTCTTTACTAAAGAGTCTATATCTAGACCATTATTGTCCTTAACCTTTTTAACGAGTTCTTGAGTTGAGAGAATAAGAAGGTCTGAGCGTTCATCATCATCATTATATATATGTAAGCCTATACTTTTTACAATTAAAAAGTACTCTTCACGAACATTGTCATCAGCAGCAATAACTAAAGCACAAATCTTAGCTCGAAATTCTAACGAACCATGATGATGTACAAAAAACTCTCTAAATGCACTGAAAAAATAGTGTTTTATCTTGAATCCAAGTGTCATTCATTATCCTTATATAATATTATACAGCTAAAATGCTATAATCGCAATTATAATTAAAAGAATAGAGAAGGAATATTTTTATGGGTAGAGCATTTGAGTACAGAAAAGCATCAAAACTAAAAAGATGGGGAGCAATGTCAAAACTTTTTCCAAAGTTAGGAAAAATTATTACAATGGCAGCCAAAGAGGGTGGAATGGATCCTGATGGTAATTCAAAACTTCGTACAGCAATAATCAATGCTAAGGCTGAAAATATGCCAAAAGATAACATTGAAGCAGCTATTAAACGAGCAACTGCTAAAGATACAGCAAGTATGTTAGAAGTAAACTTTGAAGGAAAAGCTCCTCATGGTGTTTTGATATTTATAGAATGTATGACGGACAATAATACTAGAACAGTTGCAAATGTGAAGAATATACTTTCTAAGCATGGCGGAGAACTTTTAACAAATGGTTCTTTAGAATTTATGTTTGAGAGAAAAGCACTTATTGAATTTAGTGCGGCAGCAGATATGGATATAGAAGAGTTAGAACTAGAACTTATTGATGCTGGTTTGGAAGAGATAGAAGCTGAAGATGGAGAAGTTCTCATTACTGGGGACTATACAAGCTTTGGAACTATAAATACTGCATTAGAAGATATGAATATAGAAATAAAAAAAGCGACTTTAGAAAGAATAGCAAATGTTCGACTTGAAATTAATGAAGAACAACAAGCTGATATTGATAAAATATTAGAGAGACTAGATGATGATGAAGATGTTCAGAAAGTTTTTACTAACTTAGCATAGTCTACTAATGAAATATAGTGAAAATATTTCAACCTACAACTATGAAGTGAAGCAATCTAAGTTTATTGCTCACTTTATCCCCTATAACCTTTATGAAGAAACACTCAGAAAATTAAAAGAAGAACATCCTAAGGCAAGACACTTTGTTACTGCATTTCGTTACCTCAATGAGTATGAACAAATAGTAGAACACTCAAGCGATGATGGAGAACCAAAAGGAACATCGGGGAAACCATCATTAATGGTACTTCAGGGACAAAGTATTATTAATGGAGCTGTTGTCATTGTTAGATATTTTGGCGGTACTAAACTCGGTACTGGTGGGCTGGTTCGTGCATATAGTGAATCAGTAAACATTGTAATAGAAAACTTAGAGTTCATTGAGTATAAAAAAGAACTGTTCGCAGCAATAGAGATAGAATATAGTAATGTAAGATTGATAGAACATGAATGTAACAGTTTTAATGTGTCCATTATTGAGAAAGTATTTGATATAAAGATAGTTTACAGGATAAAATCAGATGAATCAAATATGAAAAATTTTTTAGAGAAAGTTTCAAGAGTTGTCAAAACTCTCTAAACTTTTGTTCTAGCGACCTTGAACAGCATCACCCATACTCCACATAGGCAAGAAGATACCAAGAGCAAGTAAAATAACCATAGCCGCAATAATAAAGAGCATAATAGGCTCAATAGCCTCACTAAGACCATCAATAATAGCATCAAAACGCATTTTATAGTACTCTGCGACTTTTTGAATCATGGTGTCTAGTGTACCACTATCCTCTCCCGCTCGTACCATTTGAATAATCATATTTTCAAAGAGTTCAGTGTCTTTTAATCCACTATTTAGAGTACCACCTTTTTCAACTGTAGTTCTTACGGAATTAAGCTTTTGCTTAAGGGGTAGATTGTCAATCATTTCTACTGTTGTGTCAAGAGCTTCAGCAATTGGAATACCCGCACGAACAAGTTCTGAGAAGACTAGTGTAAATCTATTAAGTGTTGAAAACTTAATAATATTCTTTATAAGTATTGTTCTAAGCAGGAGTTGATGCCATTTAAATCTAAACACAATAGAGTTGTTTATGAAGTACCTCAGAGTTATAAATGCAGCTGCAAGCCCTGCTAACACGAAGGGACCATAATTGTTAAACAGGTGTTCTAGTGTTAAAAGAATAACAGTAGGAAGAGGCAAATCAGCACCTAACTCTTCAAAAATAGTTTTAAACTGAGGCACAACATAAGAGATAAGAATAGTAAATGCAACAGCCATTGCAATCATTACATTTCGTGGGTAAGCCATGGCTTTTTTAAATTTAACAATATTTGCACGAATTTCTTCTTGCATATTGGCAAGAGCATAAAGAGATTCATCAAGGTTACCTGTTTTTTCCCCAAGCTGAACCATAGCAATTGTAAGGTTACCAAGCTCAAATCTGAAGTTTTCCATCGCTGCAGAAAGAGAATGACCTGAATTAATATCATCAGCAAGTTTAGAAAAAACAGTTTTTAAAGTTTCATCATCGGTTGCATCAGCAATCTCTTTAAGTGAATCATGAATAGAAATACCAGCATTTATCATAACTGCTAATTGCCGAATAGAAGCAATAAGTGAATCTGGTTTAATTTTCTTTTTCTGTATGTTTTTAAGTAAGTTAGTTTTAAATCTTTTAAACTGCGCTTCAAGAGGTTCTTGGCCCTCATTAATTTTAATAATTATTCCCGTGAATTTTAGCTTTACATATGATGCAGCAGCTTTTTTATCTTCTGAATAAAAACCAATTTCTTCTTTTTTCCCTTTTGTTAGTACAGTTACTATGAAGTACTTCATCCTTTTGCCACCTTTAAAATTTCTTCAACACTTGTTATGCCATCAAGTGCTTTTTGTAAACCATTTTGAAATATATCAACAAAACCATCTGCTCTAGCTTGTCTTGTCATTTCATCTTTTCCAGCACCCTTTGCTATGAGAGTTGCCATCTCTTCAGTAATCTCTAGAACCTCACAAATCATCTCTCTTCCTATATATCCACTATCAGAACACTCTTTACAGCCACTACCTTTATAAAACCTACTCCCTACAGGTATATTTCCACCTATTTCTTCTAAAACTGAAGGAGATAGCTCTTCTTCCTCTTTGCAATGTTTACATATTTTTCTTATAAGGCGCTGTGCTTGAATAGCTACCAGAGCACCACTAATAAGATAATGTTCAATTCCCATATCTGCCATACGAGGAATAGCGGATATAGAATCATTTGTATGCAAGGTAGATATAACCATATGCCCAGTAAGTGCGGCTTTTATCGCTATTTCTAGGGTTTCTTGGTCACGAATCTCTCCAATCATTATCTTATCTGGATCTTGACGAAGTATAGAACGTAGCGCATCTGAGAAACTTAAACCGACTTTAGCATTTACTTGAACTTGTTGAATTAGATTCATTCTATACTCAACAGGGTCTTCAACTGTAATCACTTTATCTTCAACATTTCTTAGTTCATTTAAAGCACCATATAAAGTCGTTGTCTTACCCGAACCTGTTGGACCTGTAACCAAAATAATTCCATATGGAGACTTTAGACCCTTAAGAAGTTTATGATAACTATCAGAGTCCATACCAGCATCTTCAAGTTTTACAAGAGCTTTTTCTTTATCAAGAACACGCATTACAATGGACTCACCATAAAGAATAGGCAATGTAGATATACGGAAATCATATTCTCTAGCTCCTACGGCTGTAGAAAAACGTCCATCCTGTGGCTTTCTTTTTTCGGCTATGTCAAGATTCGCTAAAAGTTTGAGTCTGGATGCTAGAGGAGGATAAATAGATTTTTCAAAAATAAACATTTCTACAAGTTTTCCGTCAACACGTCCTCGTACAACACAGTTTTTCTCTGTTGGTTCTACATGAACATCACTTGCTCTAGATGTTATACAAGTCTTTAAAACAACATCTATAAGTAAAAGAATAGAAGAAGCTGCTTGCTGTTCTTCTATTGTATTAATTGACTGAAGTTCATCCTGTACTTTTTGTACTAGACCTTTTACACTCTCTTTGAGGCCTATTTTGTAAAGGAATGAAGAAATTTGCTTTTTTGTAGAGAGTGCAATTTTTATAATTTTTCTAGGAAATAGTCTCTGCATCGCTTCTTCAGCTTCAATATTAAGAGGGTCATTAAAGGCGAATGTGACACTCATATCGTCATGTGATACGGGAATAGCATTGTGCTTTTGAAGTTGTGCTAATGGTATTTTATCTGTTAGATGATAATCCATATCTATAGTATCTAAATCGATAAATAAAAGGTCAAGTTCATTTGCAAGTTTTTCTAAAACAACTTTTTCATATATATAATCATAATTGTCAATTATTGAGAGGTCATATACTCCATCACGTACTTTTTGAACAATGTAGCGCACAAGTCTATCCATAGGCATAAATCCAGACAGTGTTATGTCTCTAAGAACTAGGTTTTCACTTATGCCTTTTGATAAAAGTCTATCAACTTGTCCTTTCATAATGGAACCATCAGCGAGTAAGTCTGTAGTTATTCTATCCATGAGAGCTCCTATTTACCAGTATATGTGGCGTTTAATACTTATTGTATCATAAAACTCTTCTATGACCATTTTATTTAATTTAGAATTCTTTACAAGATAAAGTTTATAGGTTAGTTTGCTCTCTTGTAAATCTTGAAATAGATAAAAATCCCTTGGATCATGCTTGCCTATTTTAGAATAGAAATCAAATACTTTTGATAAAACATAGTCTGTAGTAGGTAATGAAAATTCAGATAAATCATAATTGTCAACTAGAGCATGATAGAGAAGTTTTTTCTGCATTAATATAATTGAAAAGTAAGCAGAATTCGCACGAGCTTCTTTGGAGACCTTTAAAAGAGCTATCGGTTTAGATAACCTATCGATATAGTCAGAATTTAAACAGGAAAAAGCATATAGAGATATAAACTCTTCATCTTTATTATGATTAGAAAAGTTTTCAAATCCAAGAGTACAGACAGCTTCATATTTGTTGTTTTGGTAAAGATCAAACATCTTTTGTTTAATATCTGCATATAAACTGAGAGTTAAAAATAACATAATTATGATTTTCATTTAAATTTTCCTGATTGAATTTCTTTTCTAAGTATTTTTGCTGAATTGGAATGAGAGTGTTCTATATACTGCTTTAAGATATCAAGAGCCTTATCTTTATTTCCAAGTTTTACTAAGGACTTAGTAAATATAATCCAACTATCATCTATATCTTTATTAATTTCATTTGTAATTAATGCATAATTATATGCTTGTTTATAGTTTCCGAGTTCATAATATTTTTTTGCAATAAAGAGACTTAGTACTGGATTATTGTTCTTTTTAAAGCGTTTAATAATATCATATATATCTTTTTGTGTATTTTTTCTTTCTATATTTATTGTTTTGTCTATATCTTTTTTTGACTCCTGTGGCAATTCTTCTATATTATCTTGAATGATTTTCTTTCTTTTAGCATGTTTAGTCTCTTCCTTGGGCCTAATATCAGAAATATGAGGTCTCTGGATACTCTTAACTGTTGGTCTATGTAGCTGAGAGGCATTTTGCATTTTTTTCATAAAATCTAAAGAAGGTAATAACTGAACCTTTTTATTATCTTCAACAAGTATATGAGGTGAAGGCTTTATCTGTACTATTTCTTTTTTTGGATTTGGTTTACTCTTTATAATAGATGTTTGTATATTTGTACTTGACTTTTCCATATCAAATTTGAAAAAGTAAACGATAAGAATAATAATAAGTAAACTAAGTGAAATTATTAGATAAGGAATATAAGATTTTATTTTATATTGTAACCATTGTTTTTCAAGTTCAGTAGTATTAAACATTTATTAACCCTGTATGAATTGCTGACATTTCTATCATCTTTATTGAAATATAATTTGTTTTAAGTGCAGATACTTTATTCTCTTTTTCATAAACTGTGTATAAGTCAAATAGTGTATAAAGAAGTTTATTCGTATCCCTATAGTTTCCGTTTGTAAGACTATGAATTCTATTTACTGCTTTGGTTGTAAACATATGAACACTATCAAAGCAGTTAGCTTGCATAAGTTTCTTTTGAATGTACATTTTAAGTTCTTCACTTGTTGCATTTTGAAGTTCAATGGTTTCCCATATTCTTGTCTGAAAATGCTCTTTAGCAATAATGTCTTCTTTTTCAGTTTTATGAAGAGTAATTAAGAATTTAACTTTTCTGGTATCTGAGACTAGACGAATCTTTTCCATCAAGTTTTGTGAGTATAGTTGTGCTTCATCAAGAATAATTATTGGAGTTTCCTTTGAATCTTCTTCTTCTTTATGTTTAACAATAGCCATAAATTGTGTAAAATTGAGTTCTGCATCATGCTTTATCTTGAAAATATCTTGTGCAAGAGTTTTATAGAATTCACTTTCATCTAAAATAGGTGTTGAATAGAGATATACTTCTTGGGATTGTCGTAAGTCGTTATAGAGTTTTGATAAGAACATACTCTTACCAGTACCTGGCTTACCGTAGAAGAGAATCATTTTAAGAGGTTTACTAATAGAATCTCTCAAGGATTGATAAATAACCGATACTCGATCTAATTGTATGTAGTCTTTATTATTTATAACATCTAAAAAAACATTTTTAGAGTTAAGAAAGATGTTATCCATATAGTGTTATTTCGATTTAGAATCTTCTACTGTTTTCTTAGTAGAAGGTTCTGCCCCAGTTAAGAGATTATCTTTATATCCAGTATAACCTAGATCACTAAGAGAAATTGATTGCTTCTCTTTATCTATGATATGTGGTTCAATAACTATAACTAACTCTTCAACTTGCTTAATCTTTTCTTCATATTTAAAAAGATAACTTACAACTGGGATACTTCCAAGAAGGGGTATCTGATTTGATTTATTTGTATACTTAGTATTAATAAGTCCACCAAGAATGACTCTATTACCGTCCTTAACTGTTACAACAGAAGATAGTTGACGACGATTTAAGTCGGGAGGCATTGTTCTATCTGAGTTATCAGTTCCAGATATATCTTGAGTTGTTTCAGAAAGTGAAGGGTTTATTTTTAGAGTAATTGTTTTGTCATCAGCTATTTCAGGTGTTATTGTAAGAAGTACGCCTGCAAATACTGATTGAACATTTTCATTAGCACTTTGCGCACCAGCACCAGTACCACCAGCAAGAGTTTCCGTACTTGATATTTTATAAAAGAATTCGGTACCAGCAGTAATAAGTGCTGGTTGGTTATTAAGAGTTAAGACCTTAGGATTGGATATTGAACTTACTTCACCTTGTGTTTTTAAAAACTTAACAACTTGGTTTAAGCTTATACCAGCTTTAACATTTACAACACTTGCAACTCTGTCAACGGTACTAGCGGCAATAGCTGCAAAACTTCCATCTGTACCTACTTCTGCATTGTGAGTACTTACGAAGTCTGCTCCTATTTCTACATTTTGTAGTTGATATAGCTGCTGCCAATCAATACCTGTAGTTTTAGTATCACTCATTGTTACAGACAAAAGTTGCACATCTATTAGAACCTGAAGTTGTACTTTTTCTTGTAACTTTTGTAAATATGATGCAAGGCGTTTCATCTGTTTAGTTGTAGCAGTAACAGTAACAAGGCCTGCATTTTTATTTATTATAGGTGCTTCGGCCTTATATAAATCGTGGGGACGATTAAGGATACTTTGAAATTCTAAGTCAAGTTCTTGCCAAAACTTCACTTCATCAGTACTCTCTATTTTTATACCAGTCTCTGATTTAGAAGTTCCTCCCCCAGTAGATTCCTGCCCAGGTGTAGGAGCTACAACACCCGCAGCCAACTCACCCATTAAACTTGCTGTAGTTGCTGAACTTAGAGTTACATCAGTTGTACCAGTACTTTTTCTTTGGGATAGAATATAGTCTATTTCAAATACTTTAGTTGTTAGGTAAGATACTTTAAGTAGGTTGTTATTTAATGTATATGAAAGGTTGTTCTCTAGTAAGATAATATCTAGAACTTCATCTATTGTTAAGTTTTTAAGGTTCGTTTTATTTAGTGTTGTAGTTAAATATTTTTCGGCAATAGGATCAGTTATAATAATACTAAATCCACATTCATCACTCAGTTGATCAACAAAGTCTATTATTTTAGTGTCTTTTGCGGAACTAATACTAAATAGTTCGTAAGAACAGTCAGCAAAACTACTTGTTGATAATAGTAACGCTAACATTGTCGAGTAAATTGATGGTTTTAAATATTTCATTTTTGAATCCTACTTATTTTTGAAATTTAATTTTTTACTATTAGTTTTCACAGATAGTAATAGTTGCTTCTTACTCTTAACTAAGAGAACAGATTTGGTGCTAATAGTCTTTACTCTGTAGCCATTGACTAAATCACCAGATCTATACCATTTACCGTTAATCATAGCTTTTTTATTTATGACCATAGTAAGAGAAATTACTTTAGAAACTTTTTTCACCTTACTTTTAACATTTACTTTACCTTCAACTTTTACCTTGTTTTTAGTTTTTTTCACTAAAAAGATAAAAGGATCTTTCAATCCAGATACAACATGTTGCTTCATTCCGTTTCTGGGTGGTTTAATAGCTTCTATTTGTTCATTTACCCATGCTAATTCATCACACAAAAGATGTGTAGAAAGAATCAATGTTAAGATTAATAGTGTTTTTTTCATTAGTATGTAATCCCCCAAACTGATATATTTAAATCAGAAGTTAACTTTTCATCTGCTTTAATATTTAGCTGATGAATATCAACAACTAGATTACTTTTCTCTAATGAATTAATAAACTGTAAAGTATTTTTATATTTACCAGTTGATTGAACAGTAATATCTAAAACATGTCCAAATGAACTATTAAGTAAAGCATACTTATTTGTAAAGTTTACTATTTTAACACCATATATTTGAGCATTTTTAGAAATAGAGTCTATATACTCTCCCCAAGCTCTTTCATCATATAATAGTGATGAGATTGTTTCAATCTTTGTCTTGATATAGGCATTGTTGTCTTTATGCACAATAGTTTCAAGGGTTATCTTTTTTATTTCTTCATCAAGTCGTGTAATGACAGACTCTGGATTGAGTTGTAGATATCTATTGTCATTTATGATTTTTTTATCTAGACTTACAACACTTGCTCTTGTCTTTTCAAAGCTAGCGAATGAACTATCCCAAAAAAAGTAATAAGAAAAAGTAAATATAACTGCAACAATCATTGCATAAGTCATATATATATCTTTTTGTACTTTTTCTTTAAACATTGCATCTATTGAATGTAAATAGTCTTCTATATTAATATTCATAAAGTTTATTTTCATAGTATCTCCACCTTTAATAAACTCAAATATACATGACTATCCTCATCATAATATATCTTTTCTATATTATACTTAAATTTTCCAGAATATTTTTCTGTTAAATGCTCAACTAATTTTGTGATTTTTCTATCTTTTGAAGAGACTAGGTTTAAATCAAATATTTTTGTTGCATTTGTTTCATTATATGCTAGTGACTCTAGCTTCACACCATATTTATTTAAATCTTTTGTTATGCTAGCGAGTAGTTTTCCTTTCATAGGATAATTGACTTTTACATCATGAATTTTGATAAGAGTATTTTTCTTATCTATGTATTCTTGTCTCTCAGTATTTAAAAGCGTTAATGCCTTACTTTTGTCGGCTCTTTTATTTTTAATACTTGATTCTCTCGTAATTTTAATATTTCGAACTTCTATAGATTCTTGTTTTAGCAACTCTTCTTGAAGTTGCTGTGCATAGTCTAGTGCCCAATATGTAACAGGATATGCAAATGCAAGAGCAAAAGAAGCTGCTGCTAGAACTATTAACTTACCACTTTCTCTTTTCATAAATGCTGGAGGTCTATGATAGACTGTAAAATTAGATGCATAACGATCATCTTCTGATACAGTTGTATATGTATGCATTAGAGCATGAAGCTCATCAACATAGGTGTCATCACTTTCTAAACCATAATCGAAGTGAAAATCACTTGATTTTATATGAAGTTCTACTTCTAGCATCTCGTCTAGTTTTGTTACAGTTTCTACTTGTGAACCTATGTATACATGCTCAAATTTTTCTATCTCAAAGGCACGTTTTGCATATGTTAAGACATCATTAATATTTGCGAAAAGTTCTTTGTAAAGTCTAATAAAATACTCTTTATACTCACTTTGTGTATCTTTTAAGCTATGTTTTGTAAAGAAATCAAAAAAGTTTGAATAGTCGATTCTTTCACCATGTATTTCACAAAACCTTTCATGCATATCAATTAGTGAGTACTTAATAGATTTTGTGTAAACGAATTCTTTATCACTGTATATAGTGATGAATGCATCATTTTCTTGAATGTAGATAAAACAGTGTACACCATTACTATCAATAATTTCTTTTGAATAAAGAGATTTAATTAAAAGTGGTGTTGGAATTATAACATCCAAATATTTTACTTTTTCTATACTATTAGTAAATGTTTGCGCTATATCTAAAGGATCAACAATAAAAACATGAAAAAATCGATTTTCATCATCAAGATTACTAAATGATTCAATGAACTGCATCTGATATTCTACTGCTTGATCTAATGCAAGTTCATCGTAAGCTTTAGAATTAATCGCATCATATAAGTCATCATTAGAAATATTTTTACTGATTTCAATTAGTGCTGTCATAAACTCTTTAGTATCGAGATATGATATTACAAATTGATCTTTAGAAAATTCTGGAGTTGAAGTTTCACTTAAAAAACTAGAGAGACCATTAAAGTATGTTTCTTTATATGGATTAACGGATAGTATACTAGAAAAAGAGTGTTGTGATTCTGTGCTCATTAATTACAATCCTATTTAAAATGAACCATTGACATGGAACAAAATTCATCATTTTTATAAAACTCTATTCTGTAGACTTTATGACTCTTGTCAACAGAATAGTAAGGGTTTAAATTATTAAGAGCGATTGTTATTCCACTCTCATTAACAGTACCTTTTGACTTAAAACCAATTACATTTACACGGTAATCCTTACTTTTAATAATCTTAAAATTAGTAGTTACATAAAATTCTGAAGCTTTAGGTAGAGAAACTAGTTGTTTATCTACCTTAAGATCGAACTTTACATCACAATTTTGAGATATATTAAAATATTGAGGCTTTAAAGTGGTAACTTTTTTATTACCAATATAAACCAAATAATTACCTTTTATTTTTTTAATCGCACCAAGAGGATGAGAGAAAATAAATTTATTACTCTTTGATTCTATCGGAATAAAGCTTAATTTTTTTTTGATTTTAGATAAATTAATGAAAATATTACTATTTATACCTAAAGTTCCATATTTTTTTATTATTTTAGCTATTTCTTTTTCAGTAAGATTAAATTTTCTTATAAAAGTAATTCCCATAATTTTCATATATTCCTCGATTGCTAGGAGTTGATAGAAAACTTTTTGTGTTAAAGAAGATAAATTTTTACTTGTCTCAATGGCAAATGCAGGTTTATTATTTGTAACAGCAAAATATGTTAAAGAAAGTTGCATTGCTTCATCTTCGTATTTTGTATTTGTATTTTTTACACCGAAACTATGGTGTGCTTTTAAAAGTTTTTTGTTAATGCTATCACGTACGGTATTAGCAATATTGTTTAGGTTCCCAAATGGTTGATCTTTGCTTAAATCACATTGGTCAATAACACAAGTTTGACCCCATGCATTTGGATTGAAAATACTTCCTTTATTCTCTTTACGATAAAACCCATGCCCGTCGTGAAGATTTAAAACAAGAGATACTTTTGCCGAAAGAATAATCTTTTTGATTTCTTTAATAGTTTGTGCATCTTTGTCACCTTCTCTTAATATAGAGAATTTTCGATTCATATCTCCGTTGACACCGCGTTTATTTTCTCTGATACTATCTTTATTTAAATTTGGGATTATCCATAGGTTTTTTGAGGTGACTTCATAATGGGTAGCTAAAATTGATGCAGCGAAATAACCACCAGGCTCATCGCCGTGAATACCACCAATAACTAAAAGAGTAGTGTTATAATCACTGTTTTCTTTTTTGATAAGTTGAACCTCTCCATATAAAGAGGTAAAAAGAAGTATAAATAAGATAAAAAGAAATTTCATCTATTTTTCTGTAATGATTTTTATTTGAGAATCAGTTAATTTAACAATTAAAACTTTATTACCAGTAAATGTGAAACTATCTGACTGGTATTTTTCTAAAAATGTAATCTTATACATGTTATCCGTATTTGGATAAGGAATTATATTAATTTTATAAAAGATAATTTTTTTACTTTCTTTCTTATTGAAAATTCGTGTTTTATAAGTTTTAAATTTTTGACTATTCATTCCATCATACCGTATAAAACTTTCATCATAAAAATGTAGATAAGATTTTATATCATTATATAACCAAGCATATCGCCACTCATAGAGTTGGGCTAAAATATTAGCCAGTGTATTTTTAGATACATTTTGAGATATTTCTTTTTCATTTATAAGCAAGAGAGTTTGTTTTATATCTATATTTCTATCTAAACACTCAATATTTTGATTATTAATGGCTATACAACCCTTTGTATATTCATCTCTTACTTGTTTAGTTGGAAGGCCATGTATCCATATGCCTGAACCATTTTTACCTCGGTATTTATCATAAATATTTGGATAAGAAGTAACAAATGCCATTGGACCATAGAATGAGTCTACTTTGGAGATTTTTTTTGTAATATCATATATACCAATTGGTGTCTTAAGATCACCTTCTTTGACTTTATCACCTTTTATTTCACCTGTAAATGCACTATACTTTCGTTTTAAGTTATATGAACCATTAACATCTTTTATGTATAAAGTCAGAGTAGCAAGAGACTTGTCACAAACTAATATATTTGAGTATGATTCAATGTAGCCAAAAGTAGTATTGACATTATTTAAATACTTATCCCAATAATCTTTTTTCATTAGATTAGCATCCATCTGTTTCTCAATGTTTTCTATTCCATTAAGTCTATAGTTAGATAAAATATCACCAGAAAGAGTACTGTTTACAAGTAAAAAAACAGTAATTATTTTTATTAGTAAATATTTTTTATTTGTCATTATCGTATCCGATCTCTTTTAAAAAGTTTACATCCTTCGTCCAGCCTTTCTTTACTGTAACTTGTAAATTTAAATATGCTTTTTTAGTACTGAGTCTCTCTATTTTTTCACGTGCAGACTTACCTATACGTTTAATAGACTCACCACCTTTACCTATGATAATTCCTTTTTGAGACTCTTTTTCTATGATGATCATAGCAGTTATGATATCTACGTGATCCTCTTCGTCAATACTTTCTATGATAACATCTGATTCATAAGGAACTTCATCACTTACATTTTCAAAAATTCCCTCACGAATAAAACCTGCATATATGTCACGAACAAGTTCACTCGTTAAATCCTCAGGGTCAAAAAGGAATGGAGATTCAGGAAGATTTTTAGCAATAACTTTTAGTAAATCTTCATGTCCAACTTTTTTAGGAATTGCAACAGGAATAAGCGCTTCAAAATTCTCTGAAAATCTGTTGTAAGATGCAATAGTTTTAAAGAGTTTTTCTTGTTTAACCTGGTCAATCTTACTAATAACAATAATATGCTTCACATTTTTTTTGTTAAGCCTTAAAAATTTTTCATAATGTTCAACGCTATCTGTTACGGGTGCAAGGTAAACAATTAAGTCACAATCACCCATAGCTTTGAGTGCTTCATCGAGCATAAATTGATTAAGAATTTTTTCACGTTCATGTAGTCCAGGAGTGTCTACAAAAATTATTTGTGTATCTTCTAACATAACTATAGCATTAGATCGTCGTCTTGTTGCATTGGCTTTTTGACTAACCATCGCGATTTTTTCACCTAATAGTGAATTCATTAAAGTACTTTTACCTGCGTTTGGACGACCTATGAGAGATACAAAACCAGCTTTTGTCATTGTGTTACCTTGTCTATAATTTACAGACTTTACTGTCTGCTGTTAGTCGCCACAGTTGTGTCAACAGAGTGAAAAAAGTTTAATTTTTTACAGGACTATAATATATACCGAGAGAGATCATCATCTTCGACGACTCTATCAAGCTTCTTGTGAACCAATTCTTTTGTAACAACAAACTCTTTACCGTTATATTCATCAGCATCATAACTAATCTCTTCTAATATATTTTCTAATACAGTATGGAGTCTACGTGCACCTATATCTTCAGTTGTTCCATTTGCTTTATGTGCAAGTTTAGCAATAGCTCTAATTGCTTCATCATCAAATTTTAAAGTCATTCCTTCTACACCAAGAAGTGCTATATATTGCTTGAGTAGGGAGTTCTCAGTTTGAGTGAGAATTTTATAAAGAGTTTCTTCTGTAAGAGATTCTAATTCAACCCGCAATGGAAACCTTCCTTGTAATTCGGGGATTAAATCACTAGGTTTACTTACATGAAAAGCACCAGCAGCAATAAAAAGAATATGGTCAGTTTGAATTGTTCCATATTTTGTTGAAACACTTGAACCCTCAACTATAGGTAAGAGGTCACGTTGAACCCCTTCTTTTCCTGGGTCATTACGTCCGGAAGTTTTTTCACTTAATGCTATTTTATCTATTTCATCTAAAAATATAATACCGCCATGCTCAGCACGACGAAGAGCTTCTGTATTTAGTGTTTGAGTATCTATAAGTTTTGAACTTGCTTCCTGAAGAAGAAGGATTTTTGCATCTTTTACTGTCATCTCTTGAGTATTGTCTTCTTTATTCATTGTTGCAAATACTTTTGAAAAACTTTCTTGTACTTTTAGCATTTCAGGAGGAAGATTTGTGTCATTAAATTCTACATTGATTTTATCAATTTCTAGTTTAATGATTTTATCATCCATCTCCCCATCACTTACACGTTTTTCCATGGATTGAAGGAGTAACTGATAACTTTCTTTTTTACTTTCACTTGCTGATTCAGGAAGGGGTGGTAGTAGTTTTTCTACTATCTTATTTAATATATAGTTGTTTATTTTTTCTTTATTACTTTCTTCAAGTTCTGCTTTTACTATACTAATTGAGTTAACAACCAAATCTCTTATCATAGACTCGACATCGCGGCCTACATACCCGACTTCAGTATATTTAGATGCTTCTACTTTAATAAAAGGGACTTTCATCATACGAGCTAAACGCCGAGATATTTCAGTCTTTCCCACTCCAGTAGAACCTATCATAAGAATATTTTTTGGTGTAATTTCACTTTGAAGATCTTTATTTAATTGCATCCTTCTATATCTAGTTCGTAGAGCTAAGGCAATTGTTTTTTTTGCATTGTGTTGACTGATAACATATTTATCGAGGTAAGCTACTATCTCTTTAGGTGTTAAATCCATAATTATTTCTCTTCTAGTGTCAGTGTTTTTATATTGTGATTTGTATAGATGCAGAGGTCTGCTGCTACAGTTAAGCTCTCTTTTACAAGTGTCTCTTCATCAAGGTTCGTATGTTTTTTTAAAGCACGAGCAGCTGAAATTGCATAATTACCACCACTACCAATAGATGCTATCTCGCCATCTTCAGGCTCAACTACATCGCCATTTCCTGTGAGAATAAAAATATGGTTGTTATTTAAAACTATCATCATCGCTTCTAAACGGCGTAGTACCTTGTCTTTTCTCCAAGCTTTGGAAAACTCAACTACTGATTTTAAAAGGTCACCTTTTTTATTTTCTAAAAATTCTTCAAACATATCAAAAAGGTTGAAAGCATCAGCGGTACTTCCTGCAAATCCAGCAAGGATTTGTCCATGATGAAGTGTACGAATCTTAGTGGCATTTGCTTTTAGAACAGAGTCCCCAAATGTAACCTGTCCATCACCGCCAATAACGGCTTTGTTCTTTCCTTTGTAGGCTAGTATAGTAGTTGCGTCAAACAAAAACTATTCTCCTTGAACATCTACATGTAATGTTGCATGGAGACCATGACCCAGTTTAAAATCTAGGTCATGTTCACCAACAGTTTTTATAGCAGACTTTTCATTGATGTGCTTTTTGTCAATTTCTATATTATGTTGTTCTAGTAAAGCTACAGCTATCTCTTCTTTTGTTACTGATCCAAAAAGATGGCCATTACTTCCTAACTTTTTAGTAATGATTATTTCTGCTTTATCAAGTTTTGCAGCTATGTCTTTGAGTAAGTTTACCTCTTTTTCAAGATTTTCTGCAACTATGAGTTCATCTTGTTTATGTTGTTCTAATATCTCAGGTGTTGCAGATCTTGCAAATCCTTTACCAATTAAAAAGTTTTTTCCATAACCATCTTTAACTTCTTTAACTTCACCTTTTTTACCAAGGCTTTTAACATCTTTTATTAATAGTACTTTCATTATTTTTCCTTCTCTCCACCGTATGCTACGATACCGTGTGTTAAGTTCCCGATATGCATATATTCCATATCTGTTAATATTTTTGCAACATGAGCTGAACGACTTCCAACATGACAGTAAAGAATTATATTGTCATCTTTTGAGTAGCCTTGTTCATCCCAAGTTTGAAAAAATGAAGAAGTTGGTACAAGCGCATCAGCACCTTGAATGTGTGCCATTTGCCATTCCATATGTTCACGCACATCAACAAGTTTAAAATCAACCATTTTTAATTCGCGTGCTTCAAGTAAAGAGATCATTTCATCACTATCTAATTCACTTTTGTTTACTAGCATTTTAGCTTCTTCTAATGTAAGACCGCGTGAGTGGGTATGAGTAGCTTCTTCCATGCCAAGCTCAATTCTTTTTGCAGCGGCAAATTCAGGTGTACAAAAGATTCCACAGTGACAAGCACCAAGCTCAGGTATTTCTTTTTCAATAGCGGGTGTACATGGACAAGTTCTATTATCTACAGATTGTGGTTTTCCATCTACTTCCTCAACCATGAAACATGGACAAAAAAGTTTATTGTACATTATCTTGTTACGAGCAAGACCCATCTGTACACCTTCATTGACATCTTCTTGTGGATTATATTCCCAACCAAATTGTGCAATAACTTTATCTGTAAACCTAACTGTTTTTTCCATTCTCTCTATAAACTCTGGAGAATTCATATCTATTTTAATCATTATTTATTTCCTCTTTTTTTACCAGCGATAATTCTTCGTAATGCATTGAGGCGAATAAAACCTTCTGCATCTTTTTGATTGTACACTTCATCTTCTTCAAATGTTGAATGTTCTTCAGAATATAAAGACATATCAGACTCACGTCCAACAACTTCAACATTTCCTTTATAAAGCTTTAATCTAACTGTACCTTGAACATACTTTTGAGTAGTATCTATTGCAGCTTGTAACATTTCACGCTCTGGAGAAAACCAAAAACCGTTATAAATAAGCTCTGCATATTTAGGAATCATACCGTCTTTCATATGTGCTTCTTCCCGGTCTAGACAGATAGATTCAATAGCACGGTGAGCTTTAAGCATAATTGTCCCACCTGGAGTTTCATAACAACCACGTGCTTTCATACCAACAAATCTATTTTCAACAATGTCAATACGTCCAATACCGTGTTTGTTACCATATTCATTTAAAGTTCTAAGCATAGTAGCAGGTGAAAGCTCTTTTCCATTTAAAGAAACTGGATCACCATTTTTGTATCCAATAGTAATGTACTCTTTTTCATCAGGAGCATTTTGGGGAGAATTTGACCATAACCACATAGACTCTTCAGGCTCATTCATTGGATTTTCTAAGTGAAGGCCTTCGTAAGAAATATGGAGAAGATTTGCATCCATAGAGTAAGGACTTACAGTTGGATTTCCTTCTGAATCAACATGCTTTTGATCGATGTTAATTCCGTGTTCTTTAGCATAAGACAAAAGTTTTTCTCTAGAGTTTAGATCCCATTCTCTCCATGGAGCGATTACTGTAATATCTGGATTAAGACCAAGATAGCCAAGTTCAAATCTAACTTGATCGTTTCCTTTTCCTGTCGCACCATGAGAGACTGCATCCGCACCCATTTTTTCAGCGATTTCAATCTGCTTTTTAGCAATAAGTGGACGAGCGATAGAAGTACCTAAAAGATATTCACCTTCATAGATGGCATTTGCTCTAAACATAGGGAAAACATAATCTTTTACAAACTCTTCTTGAATGTTTAAAATAAAAATATTTTCGGGTTTAATACCATTGTTAAGAGCTTTTTGACGAGCTGGCTCAACCTCTTCACCTTGACCAAGATCAGCTGTAAAAGTGATAACTTCTGCTTTGTATTCATCTTGTAACCATTTTAAAATAATGCTTGTATCAAGTCCGCCAGAATAGGCAAGGACTACTTTTTTAACTTCTTTTTTCATGTATAATCCCTATAAAATGTAAAATTATTAGGTGTATTTTACTATAAAAAGTATTAAGATTTGGTTAGTGAAGAAGGGTAGTGTCTATTTTAGAAATATTTTAAAGTCTTCAAGATAAGTTAAAGGTAAAATCTTGAGTAGATAAAAAGGGTAATAGGTAGACTACCCTTTTAAATCAAACAACATACCGGTAAGTTCTTGCATTTTTGGTAGAAAACCTTGTGCTTCTTCAGCTGGGAATCTTCTTATCATCTTACTTGTTTCTGATTCTATAACTGATACATAAAATATATCTTGAGTGTCAACTCCAAATCTTAAGTTTGTATTCATTGGAGCCATTGCTTTATTAAGGTCATCCACCAAATTTCGAACTTGTTCCTTTGAGTTAATCTTAGTATTTACTTTTGATGCATCTTGAATATCTTTAACAATATCTTCTTGCTTGACCGTTTCTAATTTGGGTATTACTTGCTGTATCTGTTGAGCTGCTCTTCCTTGAGACTCACTGGAACTTACTTGTGATTGTTGTTGTTTTGCAACATTTGCTATGCCATCCATGACGTACTCCTCTTTTAAGTATAAATATTAAAATACATATCGGCATCTAAAATTATAACTTTAATTAAATTTTGATTTTTTTTTGTACTGTGGCATTTATTATGATAATCTTGCACTAATGAAACAATATATAGAACTATTAAACTCACATACCCTTCTACGAAGATTATCTACTATACAGCTTATCTCTTACTTTGGAGCATGGTTTAGTAATGTCGCTATCTATACACTTCTTATTAATATGGAAGTCTCAGCAAGTATTGTTGGGTTTGTAGCAATGCTACATTTTTTAGCAGGGGTCGTTCAAGCACCATTTTCTGGTTCCATTATAGATAGTGTTTCTCCTAAAAGATTGATGTTAATATTAATAGGTGTTGAGATTATTGCTACAATATCTTTAGTATTTATCAACACCATTACTGATTTACCTTTTCTTTATATATTGATATTTTTTAAAATGGCTGCAGCCTCTTTTTATTTTACAACTGAAATGTCATTACTTCCAAAAGTACTCGATGGAGATAAACTTCAAAAAGCAAATGAACTTCATTCTATAATCTGGTCAATTTCTTATACTTTAGGTATGGCTATTAGCGGTTTTGTTGTTTATATTTTTGGGATTAAACTTGCATTTATGTTAGATGCTATGATATTTGTGATGGCGTTTAAGCTTTTGTGGAGTTTAGAGATAGATGTGAAAATGAACAAAGTAAAAGAAAAGTTTCTCTCTATGATGAAAGATACATTTACATATATACGAAGTACTCCCAAGGCTTTACATCTGATGCTAGTTCACTCTTTTGTAGGTTTGACTGCGTTTGATGCCCTTGTAGCACTGATGGTAGATACATACTATGTATCTGTAATTGCAACGTCTTTAGCTCTAGGCTTATTACATTCTTCTCGTGCGATTGGTTTAGTTATAGGACCTGTTATTTTAGGAAAATGGATAAATAATAAACGCCTTATTTATATATTTATACTGCAAGGTTTGAGTGTTTGGTTATGGGCATATATGATGGAGAACTTTTATCTTTCACTTTTAGCAAGTGTTGTTGTTGGGTTTTTTACTACGACACTATGGTCATATACTTATACACTTTTACAAAAAAATATTGAAGAAAAGTATTACGGCAGAATAGTTGCCTATAACGATATGCTCTTTTTAAGTTCAGCTGCGTTTACTTCCTACATGATAGGATTTTTAGCGACTCATGACTTTTCATTAGAGATGATAGCTGTCATTATGGGTGTGGCGTTTATGGTTGGTGGTATCTATTATGCTTGGGTACTAAAAAAAGAAAAAATTGAGGAAATATCAGTATGAATTTTGCAATAATTGGTGGAATACTTTTAAATATAGGAGCATACTTAACATATAAAGGAAAGGTTTATGAAGCTGTTATAGTTTATCTTTTCGCAGATATATGTTGGATGATTATGGCTTACGAACGCGGTGATATGTTAGGGAGCATATTTATTGTCGTTGGAACTTTCCTAGGCTTTTTAGCTTTTTTAAAGATGAGGAAAGGTGCTATGCGTAAGAGTTTAAATCATGAAAAATAAAATATATAAATCTGTAGAAGGTGATTTAGACCTATTTCGCATTACTAGACTTTATCCTGCTGTTGTAGTAGACATGCAAGGGGAAGTTGCCGAAATGTCTTTAGAGTGGGAAGAACTCTATGGTGACAAAGTGAAAATTGTACATTATGTTTTAGTTTTTGACTTTACACCACTCAATGAAGATGTAAAAGAGAGGACTACTTTGATTTTTACAAGTAAAGAGGCTCTCATAAAAGAAATACAAGAGGTAGCAAAATATCTAGATTAATCTCAAAGGATACGAAGCATGTATTTGCTTTAGCTATTCCTGCAGCACTCAAACATCTCGTTGATATTCTCCAAGTTCTTATTGATATGCTTATGGTTGGTGTTATTAGTACTGCGGCTCTAGCAGGTGTTGGTCTGAGTATGCAGTTTATGATGGTGATAAATGTTTTAATGACTCTTTATGTGGTAGGAGGAAATGCTCTTATCTCACGTTTTATCGGTCAAGGTCGAAAACACCGTGCATCTTCTCTTCTTTTTTCATTGACTCTCTTCTCTATAGCTTTGTCTTTTTTTGTTGGCATTGGAGGATATTTTGGAAGTGAGGCTATTTACATTCTAATGGGTGCATCAGATACAGTAGTAGATGAAGGCTCAAAATATTTTAAAATCATCTCTTTAGGAATAGTTGTAATCTTCATAGATACTTTACTATATAATGCACTCTCTGCGGCGGGAGATACCAAAAGTTCACTCTACATAAAACTTCTCTCTGCATGTTTAAATGCTTTTTTAAACTATGTACTTATCTTTGGACATTTTGGTTTTGATGCTTATGGTATTGAGGGTGCTGCAATCGCTACTATCATCGCTTATACCTTTAATGCTGTTGCATACTACATCCTTATAACAAAGATGAATTCAAAACTAGACTTTATCCCGCTTATCCGAATAAAAGATTTGATTCGCGCTTGGCATGTAGGCTGGAGTGCAGCTTTAGATAGAGGAACCTCAAGTATGAGTTTTTTAGTTTTTGTCTCAATAATTACGGCTTATGGAACAGCAGAACTTGCAGGCTACCAAGTTGGACTAAGAGTGGAGGGCATCGCGTTTATGCCTGGTTTTGGCTTTGCCATCGCTGCAATGGCTTTAGTCGGACAGAGTATCGGTGCAAAAGAGTATGATAAAGCTTATAACATGGGAATTATTAGTGGAAGAATTGCTTATGTGTTTATGGGAAGTGTAGGAGTTGTACTTATACTTTTTCCTGAATTTTTAGTTTCTTTTTTTACAAAAGACACTTTAACAATCGCTGTGGCTTCTAAGTATCTAATTTTAGTGGGTTTAGCACAGATTCCTTTAGCCATTATGTTTGTTTACTCTTCTGCTCTTCGTGGTGCTGGTGCTACTAAAATAACACTAAAAATTAATCTTTTTTCTTTATGGGTTTTTAGAGTGCTTCCATCATATATAGCTTACTCTCTTGGTTATGGGATTATCGCTATTTTTATTATTATGAATATAGAAACACTTATAAAGGGAGTCATCTACTGGTATGTTTACCAGAAGAAAACTTGGGTGTATACTAAGGTTTAGAGTGGTTGCTTACTGTACTTGGTATAGTGTTTCCACTTGCTTGTAGGTCTAGAGCTTGTGGATATTTTTTATAGTGTTCTCTAATTACAGATGCTAGTTTTAACTTAGTATCTACATCTATCTCACCTTTTTCATTGATACTATTTGCGAGGTCATTTACTAGTTCATTTTGTGGTGATTCAACTTTGTCACTCCAAGATGCTAAAAGTTCTCTGTCAACATGAGTTGGCAGTGAACCCATGATGCCAACATCGTTTTGAGAATGAACAAGAAGTCCTGATGTTGTTCCTCTGTCAAGTGTTAAAACTTGAAATAGGTAGAGCGTATGGTAGTCAAGTTGTTCTTTTTTATCTTTACTAGAAATACCAGGTCTTGTTTTAAACGCAGCATTGATAATATCTACATATGTATCTATAATGCCCTCGCCAAATTCTTTTGCAAGTTTAAAGTCTGCTGCTTTATTTTCTGTTGCATAGTTCTCTAGGTAAAAGTGAGAAACACCTCTTGTGCGTTTTAAAGCAGGAATGTTAAAGTACTTATCACCTTGGAGACTACCTTCATCGTAAAGAGAAGCACTCAAAGATTTTAAAGAGTTACTGAAAGTATCAGTATCTTGGCTTTTTGCAATACTTGGGTTAAGATCAGCCATAATTCTCCAGTAAGATGAAGAGTCCCTAAGTTCTGTAAGGCTTATATGTATATGAATAGATGGAACATTAGGATTTTTTGGATGGATGATGGTAGAAATAGCTGTTGCACTTTTGAGGCTTTTCTCTGGATTTTCATCATAGTGAACTTGAGATACATTTATACTTGCCGCATTAAAAAGTGAAGTGTCTCTAGATTCATAACGGCTACCTCCACCATGGAGACCATTGTCTCTTAACCAAGTGACTTCTTTAAACTTTTTACCTTCACCTAGTTTACTACTAACTATATCAAGTTTGTCAGCAAATCTTTTTTGTAGAGTTCTTACAAGTGTATACGTCTCTTGAGCTTGGGTTGATAATGCCATAATCATTTTTTCCTACCTAGTATTTATATTATTTTAGATATTAAGTAAACATTGTATCAAACTTATACTAATAATAAATTAATATTATATTAAGATTGTAAATGTATTATTCCATTATAAATTTAACTTATGGAATTCATTATGAAAAAGAATATACTAATAATTGTCTTAGCTTTAAGCCTTGTTTTACCAGCGCAAGTTAATGCTGGTTTTTTTAGAACAGTAGTAAAGAGTGCAACAGCAGTCTCTTTAGAAATGCTAAAACTTATGAGTAAAATGTCTGATGATATAGGTATTATGGCTGATGATATAGGTATTATGGCTGACCGAATTTTAACTATGGCAGATAAAATTGTTCACACAGAGCAGTTAATGGCAGATTTAATACTTGATGTAGCAGAGTTAAATACAAAAATTGTAGATAAAGATATAAGTATTACAAATACAACACTTTTACTCTCTTCAACCAACCAAACAAATACCACATTTCATGTGGCTCCTACTTTAGTTGTTAATGCAGAAGCTTCAGAGTACATAATCTATGTATCTTCAAATATCACAATGAATACTAACACAATTTCAATAATCGTGCATAATTTAAATGAGTTACAAAATAATTGGGCAGAGTTAAGTACAATTTCTCAAAATAATAAAATTTATATTTCAGTTAAAAGTATAGAAAATAACATAATTTCATCTGTATCTAATACTGTGGGATTTGATATATACTAAGAACTTTAATCTTTTTTGTGTAATAATTTTTCTGAGTATACGAAGCACTTTTTAGGTGATAAAAAAGCTTTAGCTAAAAGTGACCTTTCTCGAGCTGTTAGTAATACTAAAAAAAAGTGCAAATTTAAATACACTTGCATGTGTGCATTTAGGACAAAGAACTCCAAGAGTACTATTTTTATATAACAGGTTCTTTGAAAAAAGATGAGTGTTCTCTTGAAGATTTATTTGAGCAGGAGAATGTAAAATCCCAACTACTATGTCCTTCTCTTATAAAAAATAAGTTATCAAAAAGTGATATAAAAAAGTTGATAAAAATATCTTCATTTCATGGTTATAAGTCAGCTGTACTTTAAATCAATAAAACAATTAAAGTGCTAAATAACTAAATCAACAGCACTTTTAATAGCATTTATATAACTTAATGTTTTTGCATTCCCTTTATAGGCTATGTCAAACGCAGTACCATGATCTACTGATGTTCTAACGATAGGAAGATTAAGTGAGATGTTTACACTTTCATCAAAGTACAGAGCTTTAAGAGGTGCTAAACCTTGGTCATGATACATGGCTATAAAGTATTTGAAATCTTTACGAAAGTGAGGAGTAAATGCGACATCTGGAACGATGGGACCAAAAAACTGTTCTATACCTATTTTTTTATTTGCACTTTTTATAGCTTTGTATATTCGAAGTTCTTCATTTCCTAAAACACCATTATCACCAGCATGAGGATTAAGTCCAAGAACAGCTACTTTATCATTTCCAATTGCATTATGAAAGTCTATAAAAAACTGTTTTAATTTTTTGTATTCTATCATTGAAGGCACAGTCTTTAGTGGAACATGCTCTGTAAAAAGGGCAACAAACATTTCATCACATCCAAGCATCATTATGGCCTCTTTATCAAAATACTGACGTAAAAGATCTGTATGACCTTTATATTCTAGTCCTGCCTTCATCCAAGCTTCTTTATGTATCGGCATTGTGACAACTGCGTTTGCTTCTTCTTTCTCACACATTTGTATTGCACAAATAAAGGAGTCATAAGAGTAGTTACCACTACTAACATCAACAACACCCGCTTGTATGTCAAATGAACCTTCCACTTCTTTGAGGCTAAAATCTTGAGGAATTTTTATTGATAAAAGAGTAGAAGCTTGAGAAAGTAGCTCTTTATTTATACAGTATATGGGACTACATAGTTTAGATACATTTTCATGGGCTTTAAGGGCAATTTCTATGCCGACACCATTAAGGTCACCGACACTAATGGCTATCGTTGGTTTAGTCATTTCTTGTTGTGAGTCTTTTCATCTCTTTAACTGCATCACTAAGACCTGAAAAAACACTTCGAGCTATGATACTCTGACCGATATTAAGTTCTACAATCTCTTCTATTTTCATCATCTCATGTACATTATGATAATTTAGTCCATGTCCCGCTGCAACTTCTAGCCCTAGTTTATTTGCATGAATAGCAGAGTTTTTTATATCTTGTACTGCTTGTTCGAGCCTATCACTAAGTTCATATCGAGGAAGCTGTAACTCTTTAATAGTGTAGTTTGAGTGAGGAAGTGATGAGTTGAGCATAGCAAAAAGATTGGAGAAAAGACCAGTGTGAAGTTCTACCATTTCAGCACCTAACTCTTTACTCTTTTCCATAGCCTCTATAGTAGGGTCTACAAAGAGAGAAACAGGTATAAGAGCATCATGAAGTTGCTCAATTGCATAAAGAGTTGCGTCTGCATGGTTTATCACGTCAAGGCCACCTTCTGTAGTGACTTCTTCGCGTTTCTCAGGTACAAGTGTTGCACGATGTGGTTGTATGGCACTCACAATATCTAAGATGTCACGATTGATTGAACACTCTAGATTTACAGGAACCTTACTAAACGCTATGATAGACTTTACATCTATATCTTGAATATGGCGTCGATCTTCGCGTAGATGAATCGTTATCTGATTTGCTCCACTCTCACAAGCTACATAGAGTGCTTGAAGAATATCTGGGTCATTTACTTGTCTTGCCTCACGTAGAACTGCTACATGGTCTATGTTTACACCTAACTTCATTTAGTAAGCCTTCTTAATTTCATTATAAAATGTATTGTATTCATTTTCAAGGTTTTCATGACTTATAGAGTTCCCAATGTGAACTTCTACTGTAAATGTTTCTTTGTAAGGAGCATTTTCAAACACTGCTTCCATTTTTCCATTTATATATACAGGAGCAACCGTGAGTTTATTCGCTTTTGCAATCTTTGCTGCACCACTTTGAAATGAATGAATACCATCACCCTTAAAACGTTCCCCTTCTGGAAACATATAAAGGTTCATTGTATCTACCTTTTTAAAAGTTTTTTTAATATTTTTAAAAAAACTTAAAAGTCCTTTCTTATTTTCTAAGTCAACACTAATGCAACCACTATACTCAAAAAACTTACCATATATTAGAGAATCAAGTAGCTCTTGTTTTGCTATCCAAGAACCACTTTTATTGTTTTTTGAAAAGACATTTTCCATGATGATAATGTCAAGAAGAGAACGATGGTTTATAGCATAGAGTACACGGTTGTGTGAGGGGAGAGAACCTATGATTTTAAGCTCAATATTAAGAAATTGCAACACTTGTTTAGAATAATTTTGCCGATCTATTGAAAGTTGAGTGTATGCTGGTTTGAGACTTATAAAGGGATGGAAAAATGTTTTTTTGAAGATGGCTATATATTTGAAACCTAGTTGGATCATAAATATAAACTTACCTAATGTTTTAAGCATAAACTACCTTTTAAATATAAAAGATAGATTATAGCAAAAAATGTTAAATAGGATTACTTTACTTTTCCACTTCTGTATCCAGGGTGTTGGTAGTCTGGTTTTTCACAACCTGCTAGTGTACTCATTATACCAAGAGCGATGATTATTGTAAATATAACTGCTTTCATTTCGTATCTCCTTTTAATTTTTTTTGAGACTCATCTCTGTTTCCATGATTTTTATCTCATCATTTGCATGTATTCGTATCTTTTCATCAGCTTTGAGCTTTTTGAGACTAATTTTATCAGAGTATTTCATATGTGTCAAGATATGCTTAATACAATTTATACGAGCTTTTTTCTTGTTATCTGAACGAATAATAGTCCATGGAGAATGTTCTGTATGTGAAGCTAAAAGCATAGAATACTTAGCGATTGTGTACTTATCCCATAAACCTTGTGACTTTACATCTACTGGTGATAGTTTGTATTGCTTAAGTGGATCTGTACGGCGTTTGTCAAATCGTTTTTTCTGCTCATCTTTAGATACTGAGAAGTAAAATTTAAATATTTTAATATCAGAATTTATTAGCATTTTTTCAAATTCTGGAACTTCATGTAAGAACTCTTTGTGCTCTTCTTGTGTACAAAAATCCATTACAGGCTCAACACCACCACGGTTATACCAACTTCTATCAAAAAGAACTATCTCTCCAGCTGATGGTAGGAAGTGAGTATATCTTTGAAAGTACCACTGAGTTGTTTCGGTATCACTAGGTTTGTCAAGTGCCACTACTCTCGCACCACGAGGATTAAGGTGCTCTGTGATACGCTTGATCGTACTACCTTTTCCAGCGGCATCACGACCTTCAAAAATCATAAGTACTTTTTGACCAGTTTCTTTTACATGGTTTTGCATCTTAAGCAGTTCAATCTGAAGTGATTTTAATTCAATTTCATACTGTATAACTTCATCTTTAACCCAAACAGCAACTCTTTTTTTAGCATCTTTTTTAGAGTGCTTATCTGCTTCACATTTGTTTGCATCTTTAGCTTTTCTTCTATCATCATGAATAATATCTTTTAAAACTGTCTTATCATGTAGCTCGGCATCTAGCATTTTTCTTTTTGATCCCATATAAACTCCTATATCTATACTAAATTATAAATCAATAATTATTAAAAAGAGTTTGTTAGCAGGTTATTTAATGATTCTGTCACCTTTTAGATATCGTAAAACTTGAGTAAGCATATAAGGTGCATAAATTGGTTTTCGACCGAGTTCATAAGAATTATACTCCATAGTTTTATAAGCAAAATGAGTATACTTTTCATCTTCAAGAGTAGTTCCAAGAGAGAGTAAAACATCTACAATTATGCTAATAGAACTGATGTATGTATTGTCAGAAGTTTCAGCTTGAGTGATAAACTCTCCTACACTAAAGTTCCATAGACCTTTTTCATAAAAGAGTTCAAGTGCCTTGTTTGCAAGACGATGTGCGTTTATAAGATAAACTTCATTAGCTGTATGGTTAAATGCACTCATGAGAGCTTGTGCTAAGTAAGCATAGTCTTCTAAAAAAGCTTCTACTTTTGGTTTTTTATGTATGAGTGTTGTGTGGTATAAAACGCCATCTAGAAACATAGTTTTTAAAAGAGAATCAAGATTTTTAACAGCTCTATCTTTATAACTTACATCTATAGAACCGAGTTTGAATAGAGAGTTAATCATCATACTTGACCATGAAGTCTGTACTTTTTTATCTATGAAAGGGTAGAGTCGGGTACTTCGTATGGTACTAAGTGAAACTTTGACATCTGAAAACCACTCAGGAATACCATCTTTAAATCTTATGATATTTTTACCTTCAAAGTTGCCAAGGTGTGTAACTGACATCTCTTCACACATGGACTCTATATCTTCATAACCTGCATTTACTAAACAGGAATAAACTTCTTCATAAGTGTATACAAAGTAAGTTCCCTCCGTCCCTTCACTGTCTGCATCACTTGCGGAGTAAAAAAGATCATCTTCACTCATAAAGTTATGCCAAAAATCTGCACATTCTTTTGCTGTTTGGAGGTAGCTATTATCATCATATGATAAATATGCATCTGTATAAACACCTGTTAGAAGCGCATTGTCATAAAGCATTTTTTCAAAATGGGGCACTTTCCATTCGTTATCTGTAGAGTAACGACAAAACCCACCATCTATAAGGTCATACATTCCACCTCTTTTCATGGCGTTTAAAGTATCAGTAGCCATAGACTTCGCACTTTTGTCATCATAGAGTTTATCTATGGTGAGGAGTGTGTTGAGTGTTGAGGCTTGTGGAAATTTTGGTTTTAATGAAAAACCTCCATTTGTAGTGTCAAAGTTATTTTTTGCTTGAAGCATAAAGTTTTTTATAAATGATTCTTTTAATATAGTCGCTTGTGTTGGATGTTCTACCTTGTTTATAAAACCTTCAATCTCAGCAGCATTTTTAAAAACATCTTCATCTTTTTCACGGACTTTATTCGCTATGAGAGTAGAAAGGTCTTTAAAGCCCATCCCTTCCATATCTTGAGATGTAGACTCTAGAGGAATAAATGTTCCCGCAACAAATGGTTTGTTCTCTGGTGTACAGAAAATAGATGTTGGCCAACCACCTGCACGACGGTTTAAAAGTCGATAAACTTCTTGATAATACTTGTCGATGTCGGGTCTCTCTTCACGGTCAACTTTAATACAAATAAAGTCTTTATTTAAAATATCAGCACACTCTTGATTTTGGAATACTTGTTCTTCCATAATATGACACAAGTGACAAGAAGAGTAACCTATACTTATAAATATAGCTTTATTTTCTTTTTTAGCTTTCTCAAACACCTCGTCGCACCAAGGAAACCAGTCTACTGGATTTTCTTTGTGTTGTTGGAGGTAAGGGGAATCTTCTTTTTCTAGTCTATTTGACATAATTATTCTCTGTATTTTATTTTATAAATTTATTATTTGTAGGGTAGGGGAATTTTGCTAATGAAGTACTTAAATATATTTTAATAGATTGAATCTTTAGGAAAGAGATAGATAAATCATGAGCTTGTTTTGACTTGTTATGTGAGTTATGGCTGCATATAGGTTCTCAAGAATTTAGTCTAAAATTTTGAATGCTTTTTTGGAGAGAGAATGAAAAGTTGTCAATTTTCCTCCGTACACATTAAGAATTTTATTTTGACCTATTCTGTGCAAGTCGAGTTTGTATTCTCTCGACATTTTAGATAGATTTTTCTTACTTTTGATTATTGGTCTTGTTCCTATATATACCTCTTGGATATCGTCATTAGTCAATACAATATTAAGATATGCATTACTTTGATTGAGGAGATATTCAATATCTTCGTTATTTATGACTATATCGTCCACTTGCATGTCTTCGCTTCGTTCGGTTGTTCCTATAATGGTGGCATCTTTATCCGGGATGATGAAAAATATACGTTTAGTTGAAGTTTCTAAAATAAGTGGTTGGGGCACTAGTGCTCTGTTTATAATAAGATGAATTCCGCTTAGCTTCTCGATTGTATATGAAGATGGAAGGTTAAATGTAGTGTTGACTTCGTCTATCCATGCACCAGCCGAATTTATAAGTATATTAGTTTGAACAACATCATTGTTAATTTGCAATGTTATGAGTGTTTTACTTACATCAATCCTTGTTATTTGAGTGTATTCTAAGATTTCTGTGCCAGCATTTCGTGCTTCTTCAGCTATAGTATGAGTGAGTAAGTTATCATCTGTTTTCGCATCAAAATATTTATATATTTTTCTTAAGTTCTTTTTTTTAATCGCTTCGAATTGTTTTAAAAACTCTATTTTACTTACCTCTGTAGGTTTTTCTTTATGATACGCGAGCAGTCCATACAACCATAAACCAAGACCTATAACCCAAAATGGACGCTTAGAACCTTTGTAAATTGGCAGATAAAATGGACACTGTTTTACTAGGCCAGGATATGTTTTTAAAAGATATTTTTGATCTAGTAATGCTTCTTTTACTAATGAAAATTCAAAATTTTCCAAGTATCTCAAACCGCCGTGAATAAGCCTTGAAGAATTAGAAGAAGCACCAGCAGCAATGTGAGACTTTTCTACTATGAGAACTTTTTTTCCAGATAAAGCAAGCGCTCTTGCTATTGCAACACCATTGATCCCAGCTCCAATAATAACTGTATCATATTTTTTGTCCATTAGGTATAATAACATAAAAAGATGATTTATGATAAGTATTGCACATAGAGGCTTGAGTGAACTATATCCAGAAAATACACTATTGGCCTTTAAAAAAGCCATTGAGGCTGGCACAGATGGAATAGAAACAGACCTAAGACTAAGCCTAGACGAGGAGGTTATCCTTTTTCACGACGACGACTTTGTTAGATTTACCGGGTCTGATGAAAAACCTGAAAATCTTTCATTGGAAGAATTGAAAAAAATCGATGTTGGTTTGGGAGAATCAATTCCAACTTTAGAGGAAATACTTCAACTTTTAAACAAACGAATTATACTTGTGTTGGAAATAAAATATGTTCCATCTACATATAAAAAATTATGTGAAATCATAGAGAAAAAGATACGGGATAAACTGGATTTTGTGGAAGTTTCTTGTTTTGAAGATAGAGTATTGGAATATATACATTTTTTAAATCATAATATAAAGCTTCATAAACTAATAGATAGAGCATCGGTTCTCTGTGATGAAGAGTTTGACAAACACTACCCGTATGTCAGTTACTTCGATATAGAAATTGCACTGAGAAACATTGCACTTAAACGAGGAATTATGCAAAGCCATAAGGTTATATTTTGGACTGTTGATAAAGAGGATTTGAGTAAAGAAAAACAAGCAGGATTGTATGGAATTATGAAAAATTAAGGGGTCTGAAATATTTATAAAACTTCGATATATGTTGATATTACACGATTTATACCCGATTTTTTGCTTTATAAAGTCTTTAGTCTGCTTCTTTTATAATACTTATACTTTTAGAAAGAGAGATGTTGTCTTCTATGATGGGTATGTTTTTTATGTCGGAGCAATACTCATCTTTTATGTTAATTTTATTATAAAAATACTACATCAGTAAACAAGAAAATAGCAAAGCCAAATAAAATGAAGGCAGAGATGGTATTTAAATACTTAGATGCTCTTTGCGAAATTTTTTGTTTAGATCGATGTACTAAATAGGGCATAATTGTTATCCATAGGGTGATTGCACTTATCAATCCCAAAATAGTAAATCCCATATTTAAATCCCGACTCGATCCATATCCTGTAATACTAAACCAAAAAGCAATGGTCATTGGATTAAAAAGTGTTAAAATAAATCCTTGTGAGTATATCTTGAAAAGGTTCTTTATTTGTACTCTTATTGTTTGTACTTTTAAGATTTTTTCTTTGCTCTTATAAATAATATATGCAAGATATAGTAAAAATAAACTTCCAAATATTCCTATGATATTGAGAATAGCAGGATTATGAATCAAGCCTGTCGTTCCTGCTAAAATTAAAAATAAATAAAGTATATCTGCACTCATAGCTCCAAGACCAAGGGCTACACCGGCTTTATAACTTTTTAAAGCATTATTCACTATTAATATATTTATAGGTCCTAATGGGAGGGCAGCACCAAACCCTAACAAGAAACCTTCAACAAATGATTGTAGCACTTAATTCTCCTTCAATCATCTCTAATATTATATGATAAGTACTTGAAGTAAAATAAATACATAATGCTTTACTCTTAAGTAGAATGATTGAATGGAATAATAATCCAAGCATCATCTTTATAAACAACTTCATCCCCAAGTGTTACACTATGAACATCTACAAAAACATCTAAATGGTATTTACCATCTCTACGTTTAAATCCAGGTTTACCATACATTCCGTGCTTGGTACCTAAAGAGACATGAACACCACACATTCTCTCATAAGAGCCTATGTCATCAACCGTTTTAGTTTTGCTATATGCACGGTTAAGTCCAAACCCAAGTTCACGTACCCAAACAACCCCTTCATCTTTTCGTATATTAAAAAGGACTTGGTCAAACTCTGGAGTTGAATTTTCACATGCCACTACTTGTCCTTGTATTATTATGAGTGTGATAGGATTTTTTGGCTTATTGATTCTATAATTTTTATCAGCAAATATAAAAATCCGAAGACGTCCATTGAGAGCTTTTAAGTCCTTACTTTCTGTGAATACTTCTCCTATAGGAAACTGACCACCTATATTTGGCATGTTAGAGTAGTCCCCAATATTAAGTTTCGTAGATTCAAAGGGTGCGTCATAGACTAAAAACTCTCCACCGCTGTCAATAATTGCAGATGGGGAACTGTCTATTTTTGCTTTTAATGCATGGCCAATACCTCTATAATATTCAGAATCATACTCAAGAGAATTTATATAGTGAATAGCATCTTCGTCTGAGATACGACTAACATGAGGGTGCTCAATGACTTTTATTTTTCGTTTAAACAACTCTACACGTATGCGAAACGCATCTAGACGAAAACTTGTAGATTGGACTAAGGCTACGAGGTCATATGCTTCAAGTGAATCTAATATTTTTAAGATTTCCGCAGCAGGGCACTCATCAAAGTCTATAAAGATGGCATTTGGAAGGCAATGTTTATATGCCTCACTTAACACACTAGATAGCAAAGAGTTGTTGTCATATACTACTACAGCAGTCTCTTTGTCTGTGTAATTAAACACAAGGTCTATGATTGTGCGGAGGTTGTGTGTAGCAGTAGAAGTCAATGTTCCTTGATTCATTACTTCATGGCACCTACAGCCTTCACTGCAGCAGGAAGGAGGGCTTCACTGAGTGCAGGATGGATGTATAACATCTCTTTTAAATGTCGTATGTCATTATCTATATGCATTATACTTAAAACTTGATGCATCATTGTTGCACTCTGCGGACCTATAAGATGGCATCCGAGTATCTCATAAGTCTTTGGATTTATTAGGAATTTTGTTCTAGGGTATTTAAGACGCATAGACTGAGCTTTAGCACTCGCATTCCAGCCTTTAGTAATGCCAACATATTCAATCCCCTTAGCCTTAGCATCTTGTTCAGTTAAACCGACACTAGCTATTTCTGGATGTGTAAATACTGCATGAGGCATATACTTAAATTTTAATATCTCTTTTTTTCCTGTAAGTAAAGCTTTTTGGACATGATTAACTTCTGCAGCTGCCGCATGTTGTAACATATGCTCTCCAGATGCATCACCGACAACATAAATACCAGGAACTGCTGTCTCAAAATGCTCATCTCTCACGATGAATTCTCTTTCATTAGTCTGAATATCTGTATTTTCTAAGTTTAATGTATCGGTGTTTGCCATCCTTCCCGTTGCATAAAGAAGTGCTTCGCTAGCATGTGATGTTACTGTTCCGGATTTATTTTCAAGAGTAAGATAAAAAGTATTGTCCTTATGCTCTATTTGTTTAATACTAGTATCAAACACGACATCAACATGTTGAGTAAACTCTTTTTTAAAAATTGCAGATATATCTTCATCTTCATTTTTCAAAAGACTTTGTGAACGTACTAGTAACTTTGTCTCTATACCTACAGCATCAAAAAAGTTAGCTAATTCACATGCAATAAATCCAGAACCTACAATAGTAATAGATTTTGGAATTTCACCCAGAAGTGGAAATATATCATCGCTAGTCCAAGCTTTTTCATGCGGGGCATTTATGGGACGAGTACCGGTTGCTATAACTATTTTAGGAGCTGTAATTTGTTCTCCATTGACTTGGACTACATAGTTAGAGACAAAAGAAGCAGTACCAGTATATGTATCAACATTTTCATTAAATCTACTTCTATATGCAGGATCTATCGTTTGGATATAGCTGTTAGTATCTTCAAATATTTTTTTAACATCTATAGAATTAATGGTTGCATCTATAAAATGTCTAGAAGAATCTTTAACGCCGCGAGCCACTTGGGCATATCCAATAAGAAGCTTAGAAGGAACACACCCACGGTTTGGACAAGTCCCTCCGAATTTTGACTTTTCGATGATAGCTACTTTTTTACCGGCTTTGCCTGCATTTCGGGCGAGATTACTCCCTCGTCCTGCTCCAATTACTATAATGTCATATGTTTTCATGGTGTTCCTTCTTGGTTCATTCAATTATTTTATTATATACTAAATTTATAAAAGATTTAGTTGTAGTATACTTTCAGAAAAAGAGAGATAATGAAGTTAAAGTACTTAAAGCATTATCCAATCAGTGTGCAAGAGCAAGTTGTAAAACTTATAAAAGCTGATAAGTTAAAGTCACACCTTTTAAAAAAATATCCCAATGCACATAATTATAAAAATGATAAAACACTTTTTAGCTATACGATGGATATCAAAAATGAGTATCTCAAAAAATCTCCTCCACTCAGTAAAACTCACTATGATGGAAAGATTAATGTGATACATAATGCACTTGGAACTCATCACTTTATATCTCGGGTTCAAGGTTCAAAACTCAAAGCAAAAAACGAGATAAAAATAGCTTCAATGTTTAAAAGTGTTCCAAAAGAGTTTTTAGAGATGATAGTGGTGCATGAACTAGCCCATTTTAAAGAGAAAGAACATAACAAGGCATTTTATAAATTGTGTGAATATATGATGGGCTCTTATCATCAAGTAGAGTTTGACTTAAGACTTTACTTGACACATATGGATAGAGAATCAAAATTTGAAGAGTGGGGTAAAGCAAATAATGGATAATTTAATAGAAAGACTTTGTAAAAAAACATTACTAAAAAAAGAATATATAAATAACATTTTAAAACTTCTAGAAGATGGTTCTACCATACCATTTATCGCTAGATATAGAAAAGAGATGACAGGCGGTGCGGATGATGAGGTGTTACGTGAGTTTGAGACGATATATATCAGTTCTAAAAAACTGCTTGATAGAAAGGTTGAAGTCTCTCGTCTTATAGCAGAGAGAGCAGTTTTATCTGAAATAATCAAAAAAAGCATTGAAGAAGCGGATACTTTGAGGATTTTAGAAGATATTTATAGACCTTTTAAAGAGAAGAAATCTTCTCGTGCCACTATTGCAGTTGCCAATGGTCTCACAGCTTTGGCAAATACTTTGCAAAGTGCAAGACTTACAACTACTGAATTTCAAAGTGAGGCAAAGAAGTTTATAAAAAGGGATGTGAGTTCCATAGAAGAAGCTATAAAAGGTGCTCAAGATATTTTAGCCGAACGCTATTCTGATCAGCCTAGAGAAAGAGAAGCCATTCGTACTTCTATGCAGCGCTATGGAAATTTAGAAACAAAGAAAACGAAAACTTTTAATGAAAATGGAGTTTTTAAAAACTTGGCTTCAAAGTCAGAAAAAGTTGCTTACATTCCCTCACACAGATACTTAGCAATTATGAGAGCTGTTAAAGAAAAAGAGTTGTCAGTTAAAATAAGCATTGATGTTGAGAGAATTGAAGAAAATATAAAACAGTATAAAATTCCTCGTAATGCTTCTAGTTCAAAAGAGTACCTTTTTGCTGCATATAAAGATGGGCTTAAAAGACTTCTACTTCCATCAATAGAAAGAGAAGTTCAAGGAGAGTTGAAAGAGAAGGCCGATTCGGCAGCAATTGGTGTATTTGGGAAAAATCTTGGTCAACTTCTAATGAATGTACCAGTTGCCAATATGGTTTTACTAGGTGTTGACCCTGCATTTGTAAGTGGATGTAAGTTGGCAGTTATAGATGAAAATGGAAACTATTTGGAATCAGCAGTAATTTATCCGACGGAACCTAGAAAAGATTATGAAAACTCTAAAGACAAGGTCTTACAACTTGCAAAAAAATATGCTATTAGGGGTGTGGCGATTGGAAATGGAACTGGTTCACGTGAAGCACAAGAATTTTTTGCTCGTCTAAACAGTGAAGAAAATGCTAATCTTAGTTACACAGTTGTCTCAGAAGCAGGTGCCTCCGTTTACTCAGCTTCACAACTAGGACAAGACGAATATCCTAATTTAGATGTAACAATCCGTGGAGCAATATCTATAGCACAAAGACTTCGTGATCCAATGGCGGCACTTGTGAAAATAGATCCTAAATCACTTGGAATAGGGCAGTATCAACATGACGTCGATCAAAAGCTTTTACATAAAAGACTAGATGATGTAACTTCGGACTTGGTAAATCGTGTGGGGGTTGATCTAAACTCTGCTTCAGGGTCTTTGCTTTCTCATGTAGCAGGTATTGGGATTAAAATTGCAAAAAACATTATAGATTTTCGAGATGAAAATGGAAACTTTACAAGTAAGAACCAACTTCTAAAAGTGAAAGGTTTAGGGAAAAAAGTATATGAACAGGCTGCCGGATTTATTAGAATAAAACATGGAATAAGTCCCTTTGACAATACTGGAATTCACCCTGAAAGTTATGAGATTGCTAAAAAACTCCATACACTTGACTTGGTCACATTGGATTTTAATCTCAAAGCTAAAGAGTTTGGAGTTGGAGAAGAAACACTCCGTGACATTGTTAAAGAGCTTCGTAAGCCTGGGTTTGACCCTAGAGAAGATTTGCCTGGTGTACCATTTAAAGAAGGTATAACTGATATTAAAATGCTTAAAGAAGGGAGTTTTGTTTCAGGAGTTGTGAGAAATATTGCAGATTTTGGAGCATTTGTCGATATTGGACTAAAGAATGATGGGATGATACATATATCAAAGATGAGTCAAAAAAGAATAGCACATCCTTTAGAGGTGTTATCAATAAATCAATACTTACCCATGATAGAAGTAGTCTCTATAGATAATGCCAATGGAAAAGTTGGACTTAGTCTAATAATAGAATAAATTTGTTACATAAATATATAGTATTAATGCAAGAGTAGTATTTGCAAAGTATTAAAGGTAGATGTTAGATTAAATTTGTTATCCTTAAAAGATAATAGTAGTGAGGAACATTAAGATATGATTGAATCAGTTCATATAGTAACTAAAAGTGTATCTCGTGAACTTCTTCGTGTTGCAGCAGAAAATTCTATTTCATCTTCAGACCTATACATCAAAATAGGTACTTCTACTACTTTTATTAAAGACAGTAATAGTAACCTTGTTGAGATTAAAGAGGATGATCTTAGTAAGTACAGAAATGAAAATTATATGTGTGATGCCTCTTTAGAGTTTGAACAAGAGTGTAAAATAGAAATTCTCTCAAAACTCGACAATTATCCTTTTAATAACATGAATGTTAAAGTGGAATTTGAAGATGGATATACAAAAGCTAACCTAATTATACAAAAGGGTTCAACACTTAAATACTATGATAATATTTACTCAGACTTTATAGAATTTATTCAAGAACAGCAACTTAAAGCAAAGATTCTTATCAATTTATTTGATGTGCCTTATAAAAAGAGCATAAAAGATTTTATTGGTGTGCTTAAGCAAATAAAAAAAATAACTTTTAAAGACGATAAACATATACCTATTTCAGAAGGACTCAAAGAAATCCCTTCAATAAAACATGAAAGTATTATGACGAAAGAAGATAGCTATAGACTTGGAGAAGAAGATAACCAAGGTCGTGTTGATTATGCTAATAGAGGATTCCTTATTAGTTGTGAAGAAGGTGAACAGCTTTTTCAATTTAATAAACCACAGCAGGGTACAAATGGAAGAACATGTCGTGGAAAGATTATTGCAGTGGATATTGTCGATTTAGATGCAAAACCAAACTTTACTATTGACAATAATATTGAAATACTTGATAGTCTTAAAAATATAAAGTATATGTCCACAAAAAGTGGTTATCTTGTTAAAACTGGAAATAGTTATGACGTTTCAAACAGTATTGATATAGGTGAAATATCATTTAAAACTACTGGAATAATCAACACAGACCTTGATAATGATATATCTGTAAATGTTACTAAGGAAAATCCTCTTGAAGATGCTATTGAAAAAGGGATGACTGTAAAGGTGCAAAACCTTACAATAAAGGGAAGCATTGGCCCATCTACGCAGGTTGAAGCAAGAAGTGTTGAAATTAGTGGTCAAACACATAACAGTTCACTAATCCAATGTAGTGAGGCTAAAGTGGGACTTCATAAAGGAAAAATAACAGGACATACAGTAGAAATAGAAACACTTGAAGGTGGGGAAGTTATCGCTGATATTGCTATTATTAAAAATGCAATAAGTGGAAAAATACGTGCTAAAACAATTAAAATAAGGGAATTAGGTGCTTATGTAACAATGGAAGCTTCTGAGTTTATAGAAGTAGAGCGTATCCGAGGAGAAGAAAATAAATTTATCTTAGATTCCTCTGTAAAGGGCCTCAGTAATATCGATAATAATGATGAGAGAAAAATAAATCTCAAAAATTCAAGAGAAGAATTTAAAGGTCTGTCTAAAAAGTTCAAAGATTATGGCGAAAAACTTAAAACAAATATGGAACCATGTAAAAAAATAAAAAATGCTATTGTAAAGGCTCAATCCCAGGGAATTACAATTTCGGCAGTCCTTATCAAAAATTTTAAATCATGTAAACTTATGAAAGTTCGTTATAAAAAACTTCGAGAAGAAGTTCTCTATCAAAAAACAAAGATTCAAGCAATAGAAGAGGAAATTATTAAAAATATGACAAATATTTTAGATTCTAAAGTTGAAATAGGAAATATTGGACGTGGTTTTAATCATATAACATATAAATTAGAGAATCCAAGTAGAGATATTAAACTTAATATTCATGAAGATATGAAGAAAAAAATATTTCAATTAGAAGAAAATGAAGAAGGTATTTTAGAAATTGTTAATACTGACTAATTGATAAATAAAGAAATATTTAGATAAAATTGCGAAATTATTATTTACCTAGAAGGAAATAAAGTGAAAGCAAAAATAGAAACAGTAAAAACACTTCTTGAAGCACTCCCTTTTATAAAAGAGTTTCGTAAAGAGATTGTTGTTATAAAATATGGTGGTTCAGCACAAACTTCCCCTCAATTAAAAGAAAAATTTGCCGAAGATATTTTACTTATGTACCTTGTTGGTATTAAACCAGTAATCATTCATGGTGGTGGAAAAAAAATAACAGAGATGTTAGATGCACTTAAAATTGATACAAAGTTTATTGATGGACAGCGAGTAACTACTAAAGAAGTTATGCGTATAGCTGAAATGATTTTAAGTGGTGAAATAAATAAAGAAATAGTTTCTCTTTTGAACTCACACAGTGCTAAAGCAATCGGCATAAGTGGTAAAGATGCACATTTTATTACAGCTGAGGCGAAAGATTTTTCAAAATGGGGATTAACTGGAAATATTACAGATGTAAAAGCAGATGTAGTTTCTAACCTTATCCATGAAGGATTTATTCCTGTTATCGCTCCTATTGCCGCTGGAGAAGAGATGGGTCATCCAGGATATAATATAAATGCAGATCTTTGTGCTTCATATGTTGCAAAAGCAATAGGTGCAAATAAAATTATATTTTTAACAGATACTGAAGGTGTATTAGATAATGATAAGAACCTTTATACATCTTTAAATGCTCATGAAGTAAATAACCTTAAACTTGATGGAACAATTCATGGTGGAATGGTACCAAAAGTAGATGCTTGCCTTGAAGCAATTACTGGTGGCGTTGAAAAAGCACACATTATTGATGGAAGACTTGAACACTCTATGTTACTTGAACTTTTTACTTCAGAGGGTGTTGGTACCCAAATAGTTAAGTAAAGATGTGAGTTTGATTTTACAAGTTTTCATCGCTTTAATATTGTTTATGAGTATTTCATCTGCTGATGAGTTACTAAAAATGGATGATATTTCTTTACAAAAGGATGAACAAAAGGTATTTCTTGTAAAATATGAAAATAAAGAGAGAAAGTTTACCTTTAGATGGACTCTTTATACAAATGAAGGGCTTGTTACTTTAAGCTCTTACGATACAATTGTGTCACATCATATGATGTTTTTAAATAATACAAATCAAACTTTTAAAGTAATACTAAAAAGAGGTTCTAGGATTTATGAAAGAGTCTACTTCTTAGTTAAGTTTAAGAAATTTGATACTAAAGAAAATAGAGCTATTTTTGAACTTTTTTTATCTGATCCAAGACGAGAGACACAGATAGATGAGTTTAAAAATGATTAAAGTGAGATAATGCAAAGAGTTGAAAAAGAATTAGCACGATTAATTGAAGAGATTGATTATGATGAAGTAACACGATTATTTAGTAATCTAAACGGTGGTAAACGTCTTCGTGCGAAATTAATTTTAAAAATAGCTTCTGATAATGAGCAAGCACCACTTTTAGGTGCAATAGTAGAAATGATTCATGCTGCTTCACTTCTTCATGATGATGTTATAGATGATGCAATGACAAGACGTGGAGAGTCTTCTGTAAACGCGACAGAAGGTAGTAAAACAGCTGTTATGTTAGGAGATATCTTATACTCAAAGGCATTTAGCGAGCTTGTAGTATTTGATAAAGAGATTGCAAAGATTATAGCATCTTCAGTAACTTCTCTTTCTAAGGGTGAACTATTAGATGTAAATATGGCAAAAGAGTTTAATGAGTCAGAAGAGACTTACTTAAATATGCTTTACCTTAAAACAGCTACACTTATAGAAGCATCAGCTGCTGCTAGTGCAATGCTCGCAAAAAAAGATGTTAATACTCATAAAGTGTATGGCAAAAATCTTGGTCTTTCATTTCAGATAATTGATGATATCTTAGATATTACAACTGATTCAAAAACTCTTGGTAAACCAGCTATGAATGATTTTGTAGAGGGAAAATGTACATTACCATATATATACCTTTATGAAAAGCTTGAAGAAAATGATAGAAAAAAGCTAGTATCACTTCATGCTAAAAAGCTCTGTGCAGATGAAATCTCTTGGATTAAAGAAAAAATGATGACTCACCAAAGTGTTGAAGAGTCTTTTAAACTTGCAGAAAAACTTTCACTAGAAGCTCAAAGTGTTATGAGTGGTGATGAAGATTTGGTAAATATTTTACAAACAATGATAAAGAGAAACTATTAATGCACTATTTAAATATTAGCTTTACTCATAAAAATGCTACTCTTGAGATAAGAGAAAAACTTTCTTATCCAGATGAAGAGAGTAAGCACAAATGTCTTACAGCTCTTTTACAAAATGATGCTATTTTAGAAATTATTTTAATTTCTACCTGTAATAGAATGGAAGTACTTTGTAATTGTAGCGATATTCCAAGCGCGACAGAACATATATTTAATATGTTAAGTAATCGCTCAAATATCAGTATAGAAGAGTTAGAAGGCCGTGCTGATATTTTTGATGGTAGTTCCGCAATACACCATCTTTTTAGTGTTACATCTTCATTGGACTCGATGGTTATAGGTGAGACGCAAATAGTAGGACAGTTAAAAGATGCATTTAGATTTGCTTATGATAATCAATTTTGTGGTAAGAAATTAGCAAGAGCGATGAAGTCAGCGTTTAAATGTGCGGCTAAGGTAAGAAGTACTACAGAAATATCTTCTAAACCAGTTTCAATGGCAAGTGTTGCTGCCTCAAAGCTAAAATCATTAGTTCATGATTTAGAAGGTAAAAAAGCACTAATTATTGGTGTTGGAGAGATGTCTGAAATCACTGCAAAGCATTTAAAAACAGCTGGCGTAAATGTTTATATCATGAATAGAACTAAACATAAGGCTGAGGCCTTTGCACAAAGTTGTGAGGCTGAAGTATTAGACTTTTGTGAATTACCAACAGCAATAAATGAATTTGAGATATTATACACGGCAACATCTTCATTTTCTCCAATAATAACTGATGAAATTATTAAATCATGTGATTTTGATAGATATTGGTTTGATTTAGCCCTCCCTAGAGATATTCACTATAGTAAGGGTGAGAATATACATCTATATGTCATAGATGACTTAAAGGCGATAGTAGATGAAAATCTCACTTTTCGTGAGAATGCTTCAAGAGCTGCACATAGTATTATTGGTCGTGAAATAGTAGATTTTTTTGAATGGCTTAATACTCAAGATATAGAGCCACTAATAAAAGAGATATACCTTAGAGCAGGGGATGCAGCTGCACAAGAAAGCGCAAGAGCCATCCAAAGTGGATATATACCTAAAGAGTATGAAAAAGAAGCTAAGAAAATGTGTGAGCAGGTATTAAAAAGATTTTTACATGATTTTACAGTAAACATGAGAAATGAGACGAAAGAGCCATATAGTGATTTATTAAGTGGAGCAATCGCTTCAATAATTAAAGAAAAAGTGTAGGATTAGTTTAATGAGAAGAAGTAAAGTATTTATACCAACATCAAAAGATGCACCATCAGATGCACAATTAGTAAGCCATATTTTTTTATCACGAGCAGGCTTTGTTTCTCAAAATGCAGCAGGACTTTATAACTATATGCCTCTTGCTAAACGTGTTATAAGAAAGATAGAAAATATTATTCACGAAGAGATGAACAATATAGGAGCACAAGAAGTTGAGCTTTCTTTTGTTACACCTGCCTCGTTATGGGAAGAGTCTGGAAGAATGGAAAAATTTGGAAAAGAATTACTTCGTTTTCGTGACCGTAAAGATAACCTTTTTCTTTTAGGGCCAACACATGAAGAGATGATGGTAGATTTAGTTCGAAATCGAATCACTTCATATAAACAACTTCCAATGAATCTTTACCAGATTAAAACTAAATTTCGTGATGAAGCAAGACCGCGTTTCGGACTTATGCGTGGGCGTGAGTTTACTATGAAAGATGGCTATTCTTTTCATGCATCAGAAGAAGATTTAAATAGAGAATTTGATGCTGTCGAGGCTTCATACAAAAAGATTCTTTCTCGTTTAGGACTTGATTTTAGAGTTGTTGAAGCTGATAGTGGAGCGATTGGTGGAAGTGCTTCTAAAGAGATTATGGTGATAGCTGATAGTGGTGAAGATACAATAGCAATTTGTTCAAAATGTGAATATGGTGCAAACATAGAAGCAGCGACTCGCTCAGTTAAAACAGAACTACCAGAAGCCCCAGAAGCTGCTTTTAATAAATTTCAAACTCCCAATGTAAAGAGTATAGAAGAATTAAAAGCATTTTTTAAAGTAGATGCTTATTACACTATAAAATGTGTGGCTAAAAAAGTGATATATGATGAGAGTAGTGAGATAGTACTTTTCTTTCTACGTGGTAGTGATACTCTTCAAGATGTAAAAGCAATGAATGCAACTGAAGCATTAGAGATAGAAGATGCAAGTGAAGAAGAACTCACCAAAATTGGGTTATTTCCAGGATTTGTAGGTCCACTAGATCAAGATAAGGCAAAGCATGTAATAGATGAAAGCCTTAGAGGTGCAACAAATATGATTTGTGGCGCTAATGAGCAAGATTATCACTTTGTTGGTGCGGACCTTTCTGTTATAAGCGATGTGGCCTATTTTTGTGATATTGCCCAAGTTAATGAAGGAGACTCATGTACTCATTGTGAGGGAGAGTTGTCTTTTTCTAAGGGTATTGAAGTTGGACATATCTTTAAATTAGGAACTACATATTCAAAGGCCCTTAAGGCTGAGTTTTTAGATGAGAATGGAAAAGCACAGTCTTTTATCATGGGTACCTATGGTATGGGTGTCTCGCGTTTAGTTGCTTCAGTAGTAGAACAGCATCATGATGAAAGTGGTTGTATCTGGACTAAAGCAACAGCACCTTACATGGTAAATGTAATGGTTAGTAATATCAAAGATGAAGAACAAATGAAAATGGGTGAAGACCTTTACTTAAAACTTCAAGTTGCTGGTGTTGAAGTAATGATAGATGATAGAAAAGATAGATTTGGCTTTAAGATGAAAGATGCAGAACTTATAGGTTTTCCATATACTGTCATTATAGGAAAAGAACTTGTAAATGGAAATGTTCAGATATTTACAAGAGCTACAAAAGAGAAAGATGATGTAAGTGCAGATAATGTCTTTAAATCAATTATGGAACTTATTTAAATGCTATATTTTATTATTTATCTTTTTCTAGAAGTACTGATTTCTGTAAATATTTCGTCTTCTATTGGTGGTTTGATTACTTTTTTAGAAATAGTACTGAGTGCATTTGTAGGGATTGCGATTCTTGTAAATTTTAGAAAGATATTAGTAGAAAATATGACAGCAGTTTCCTATAATTGCATAGACTTAGAACAATTCCAAAAGCTTAACCTTTTTACACTTCTTGGAGCCCTTCTGTTTATTATTCCGGGCTTTTTAACTGATATAATAGGAGCACTAATGCAGTTTTCTCTTTTTACTACGATACTAGTGAGTCGTTATAATATGTATAAAGGCAAGTGTAAGACAGATTTTGTGGAAGATAGAAATATTACAAAGGATTCAGATGTTATTGATGTTGAAGTTATTAGCGACAAGTCTACTATTAGTTAGTTTTGTAAACGCAAGTACAAGCGGTGAAAAAGTTAAAGAGTATTTAGAAGAAAAGTATTCAGAAAATACAAATATTAAAACTCTGCAACTTGAAATTGAAGAAGAAGTTGCATTAAAGGAACTCAAAGACTGGAAAGCATATATAGTAGTGCTTAAAGCAACACTCAAAAAAAAACCAGATAATTTAATTCAACAAAAAGTGATATGGTTCTCAAATGGAGAAGTTATCACTAAAGAACTTACGAGCCTTAAAACAGAAGAAAGTCTTACTGACTCTGTAAGACCAAAGTTTAAAGATGGGTACTATAAAAAAGAAAATCTTATTTATGGAAATAACAATGCAGAACATAAAGTAGCAATTTTTTCAGATCCATTATGTCCATTTTGTAGAAGCTTTGTTCCTGGTGCTATAGAAGATATGAAAAAGCAGCCTAAAAAGTTTGCTATATATTACTACCACTTTCCACTTCCATCGATTCATCCGGCATCTGTGCCTTTAGTGAAAGCCGCTGTAGCTGCAGAACTTAAAGGATATAAGAATGTCGTTTTAAATCTTTATAAGGTTCAAGTGGACGCAAAAGAAAAAGATATAAAGAAGGTTCTTACTGCGTTTAACAAGGCTATAGGTTCAAAGTTAGTTCCAGCAGACTTGACAACTACAGAGGTAAATAAACAAGTTAACTATGACTCAGAGACAGCTAATAATGTTATGGTTAACGGAACACCAACTCTTTACTTTGATGGTGCAATAGATAAAACTAAAAAAAAATATTTGAAATATAAATAATCATGAAATTAACAATAGCAACAAGAGTTTCAGACTTAGCACTGTGGCAAGCATATCATATAAAAGATAGGATAGAATCCGTATTTTCTGATGTAGAAGTAGTTTTAAACAAGATAGTTAGTAATGGCGATAAGGTTTTAAATAAACCTTTAGCTCTAATAGGTGGCAAAGGTCATTTTACAAAAGAACTAGAGGATGCAATGCTTCGCGGTGAGGCTGATATAGCAGTTCACAGCTTAAAAGATGTACCTACTTATATACCTGATGGTTTAGAGTTAGTAGCAGTAACTGCTCGTCAAGACCAGAGTGATGTTTTTTTATCCCATAAGTACACATCTGTAGAAGATTTACCTAGTGGAGCAGTTGTCGGTACTACAAGTTTAAGAAGAAGAATGCAACTACTTAAAAAAAGACCTGATCTTGTAGTAAAAAATTTACGGGGTAATGTAAACACACGACTTCGAAAACTAGGTGAAGGCCAGTATGATGCGATTATACTTGCTTGGATAGGACTACATAGATTAGACCTACTTAAAGATATTCCTTATATACAAAAACTCTCACTTGATATGATGATACCTCCAATGGGACAAGCAGCTCTAGGAATAGAGATAGTATGCAATAATGATAAAGTAAGAGAGATTGCAGAGAGTCTCAAAGATGTAAATACATTTATGGAAACTAGAATTGAGAGAGATTTTATATCTGCTATTGGGGCAGGGTGCTCGGCACCTGTAGCATGTAACGCCGTCGTAGGAAAAAATGAAGTTACATTTCGAGTTATGCTTGGTTTTCCTGATGGAACAAATATAATGCAAGAAAAACAAGTAGTATCTCTATGTGATTCTCAAGGTTTAGGTCAAAGAGTGGCACAAAAAATGATAGCAGAGGGTGCTCTAGAACTTTTAGAAAATGCACAAAAAATGGCCTTTAAAGATGAAATGCCACAAAGACTATAAGAATTAAAATATGAAAAAAACTATAAAACTTTTAGAAAAGCATAATGAACTCAAGATAATTGATGAAGAGTTAGATATATATCTTGAAATTCCTCATTTAGCCTATGCTGAGGTAAAGAAAAAAGATGGTGGAAAAGCACTTCTTTTTACAAATGTAATCGACGCGAAGAATGGACAAAAATTTGATGAATCTGTTCTTATGAATGTATTTGGCTCATATAAGCGTACTGAGCTACTTTTTGGTAGAAGTGTTGAGTCTGTAGCGGAGGAAATTACAAAACTACTTCATATGAAACCACCTAGTGGATTAGTTGCAAAAATGGGCTTAGCTAAAGAGCTTTTTTCGTTGAAAAATATTTTCCCCAAAAAGTTAAAAGGCGAGGGTAAATGCCAAAAAATAAAGTATCTTAATGGAGATGTTGATTTAGGGAAACTTCCTGTTCTTACTACTTGGGAACAAGATGGTGGACCATACATAACAATGGGACAAGTTTATACTCAGAGTTTTGATGGAGAAATGGTAAACCTTGGTTTGTATAGACTACAAGTTTATGATAAAAATCATCTAGGAGTACATTGGCAGATACACAAAGATAGCTCTCACTTTTTTGATCAGTACCAAAAAGCTGGAAAAAAGATGCCTGTAAGTATAGCCATCGGTGGAGATCCTCTTTATACTTGGTGTGCAACAGCACCTCTTCCTTATGGGGTTAATGAACTTCTCATGTATGGTCTTATAACTAAAAAACCTGCACAACTTGTAAAGTCTTTGACTACACCACTTTATATTCCTCGTGATGTTGATTATGTCATAGAAGGATGGGTTGACACGAGTAAGCTTAAAGTAGAAGGTCCTTTTGGTGATCATACAGGTTACTATACTCTTGAAGAGCCTTATCCTGTTATGGAAGTCAGTGCAATTACAATGAAGGAAGAAAGAACATTTTTGGCAACAGTTGTTGGAAAACCACCTTTAGAAGATAAGTATATGGGTTGGGCGACAGGAAAGATATTCTTCCCTCTTTTAAAAACAACAGTACCAGATTTACTTGATTATCATATGCCAGAAAATGCAGGTTTCCACAACCTAATCTTTGGGAAAATGCAGCCACTATATAAAGGACATGCAAAACAATTTATGCATGCTTTTTGGGGAGCAGGACAGATGAGTTTTGTAAAACATGCAATATTTGTAGATGATAAAGCTCCAAAACTTGATAATTATGAGGCATTAACAAACTATATTTTAAATAGATTTACACCTAAGTCTATGTTTATTACTGAGGGTATCTTAGATGCTCTTGATCATTCTTCGCCTGAAACACTAGTAGGTGGAAAACTTGGAATTGATGCAACAGCAGCAAATAAAGTTGAGGCTCCTGTTTATCTGGGAAATACGGATCTTTTAAGTAAATTAAAAGAATTGATACCTGAAGTAGTTGGATTACATCAGTATATGCCAAGTACAAAAAATCCTATTACAGTTATAAGTCTTAATAAAAAAAAGAGTGTAAGTGAGTATTTTGATGATTTAGTATCTTTAAGCCCACATATAAGAATAGTAGTTTTTGTAGATGAGGAAAAGAATGAGTTAGATAATCCTTACATGCTAGTTTGGCGAGTAAGTAATAATGTAGATGCACAAAGAGATATATATACATCTGGACTTATGGTAGGTGTGGACGGAACAAATAAAAATAGTTTAGATGGTTTTACAAGAGAATGGCCTGATGATGTTGATTGTACAGCTTCTGTAATAGAGAGATTAAAAGAAAAAAATGTTTGGAGTTTGGAAGAAAACCTCGCTATAAAGTATCAATTATAGATATTTTGTGATTAAAAAATATATTTTACCCCATCTAAGGAAAATATAATAATTTCTAATGTAATATTATATGATAAATCATAAAAGGGTAAGTATGAAAAAACTAATATTAATTTTTCTATCGTTAACTGTTTTAACATTAACATCGTCAAACGCAGCAATTTATAAGGGACAAAGGGTTTTTGTAAAAAAATGTTTAAAGTGCCATGATGCTGGGCAAAACTTTGTTTCTAAGTATAAAATGAGGACATGGAAAAAGCTTATGAAGAAAAAAGGTAAAAAGTTGGCAGCTCTTCACCTTAAAAAGAGAAAAGCTAAAAAATCTTGGAAATATTTTAGAAGTAAGAAATATTCTAAAAAAACTAAACACTTGAAACAGTTCCTTGTTGAGTATGCAAGAGATAGTGGAAATGTTCCAGCTTGTAACTAATATCTAACTTCTTTTTTAAACAGAGTAGTTTATTACTCTGTTGTTCTTCTTACACTTTGTAAAATCACCTTATTTCGCTAAAATACAAAACTTTTTAAAATCGGAGATATAATTATGGATAAAATGTGGTCAGGTCGTTTTAATGCAAGTGCTTCAAGTCTATTAGACCAGTTTAATGCTTCAATTATGTATGATAGAAAGCTTTATAAAGAAGATATTGAGGGCTCAGTCGCTCATGCTTCTATGCTTGCTAAACAAGGTATTCTAACATCAGAAGAGCTAATTGAAATCATAGATGGTTTAAATCAAGTGAGATCTGAAATAGAGTCTGGTTCTTTTGAATGGAATATACAGGATGAAGATTTGCATATGGGTATAGAAAAACGCTTGACTCAACTCATTGGTGATAGTGGTAAGAAATTACATACTGCAAGAAGTAGAAATGACCAAGTTGCAGTGGATTTTCGTCGTTATGTTCTTCGTAAAAACTTAGAGATTGTAGATTTAATGAAGTTACTTATGAAAGAAGTTCTTGTAGTGGCAGAGAAACACTCAGAGACACTAATGCCTGGAATGACTCACCTTCAACATGCACAACCTATCAACTTTGGATTTCACTTAGGGGCATATCTTTGTATGTTCAAACGCGATATTCAAAGATTTGAAGATTCATACAAGCGCAATAATATTTCTCCACTTGGTTGTGCTGCCTTAGCTGGAACACCACATAATGTGGATAGAAATATGACAGCTGAGATGTTAGGCTTTGATAGTGTAAGTGTAAACTGTTTAGATACGGTAAGTGATAGAGACTTTGCTCTTGAAATACTTTTTAATATTTCAACAATGATGATGCATATTTCACGCTTGAGTGAAGAAATAGTTATGTGGTCTTCATATGAGTTTGGGTTTGTAGAACTCAGTGATGAATATTCTACCGGTAGCTCAATTATGCCACAGAAGAAAAATCCTGATGTTCCCGAACTTCTTCGTGGAAAAACTGGTCGTGTCTATGGGTCACTAATGGGACTTTTGACAGTAATGAAAGGGCTTCCTTTAGCCTATAACAAAGATACACAAGAAGATAAAGAAGGAGTTTTTGATGCAGTTGAGACTGCTGAAATATCTTTAGAGATACTAAAAGAAGCTATTAAAACAATGGAAGTTAAATCTCAAAATATGGAGTCGGCATGTGCGATTGGACATTTAAGTGCAACTGATTTAGCTGACTATTTAGTCGAAAAATGTGAAATTCCATTTCGTGAAGCACATTTTATAACAGGTCGTGCTGTTGCTAAGGGCGAAGAGCTTAAAATCGACTTATCTAAGATGGATTTTAAGTACTTAAAAGAGATTGATGCGAGAATAAATGAAGATGTAATGGCATACTTAGAACTTCGTCACTCAATGAATGCAAGAACTTCAGAGGGCGGAACTGCATCTGTAAGAACTGAAGAACAACTAGAGCACTTTAAAAACTATCTGAAGTAAACAAGGAATAATTATGAAAATTAGCATAACACATAAAGAAGAAATGAAGTTTGAAGCAAAAACTGCAAAAAGTAGTTTCATTATAGATTGTCCAACAATATCCCCGATAGAATATTTTTTATCTGGAATTATTACTTGTAGTGCTACAGATTTGATTATGATGCCTAAAAATCAAGGTAAAACTGTTAGTAACTTAGTTGTTGATGGGGAAGTTGTTCGTGCTGAGCCGCATCCTGCAAAGTTCACATCTTTACACCTAACATATACTTTTGACTCTGATGCTGATGATACAATGGCACAAAGGTGGGTGATGGCATCAATAGAAACATATTGTTCAACTATTAATACTATTCGTGATACTACTAAAATAACATATTCAGTTACACATAATGGAAAACTAATCTGTGAAAATAAAGAAGTTATAAGTGGTGGTGGTTCTAATATTGATATGGGTGAGATAGAAGCCTGTCCAAGTTAAAAGAGTAAATCTTAAAAAAAGTATGACAAAACGCAAAGTTTTTGAATGTTAAGGCAAAAATTGACTAGAATTCAAACATAAAAATTATCTACAAGGATTATATTATGTTTGAAATGACTATTGTTTTATTAGCTAGTATTGCATTAATGAGTATAGCTTATGAGTTTACCTTTGTTGCAAAAGGTAGAGATTGGGGAGAAAACTCAAAGAGTTTTTTCTAGAGATTATTCATAGGATCTGCATCACTGAAATGCCCCCATTTTAGTTTTGCCCCACCAAGAATATGAAAGTGTAAATGGCCAACTTCTTGCCCACCGTTATCTCCGATATTTGTTATAACTCTATATCCCGTCTTATCTATTTTTACTTCTTTAACAACTTTTTGTATAAAGCTAGTAAAACCTGACATAGTTTCTGGTTTCACATCATCAAAACTATCTACATGTACTTTTGGAATAGCGAGTATATGGACTGGTGCTTTAGGATTTATATCGTGAAAAGCAAGAAAGTTTTCATCTTCTAGTATTACATTTGAGGGTATTTCATTATTAACTATTTTACAAAATAGGCACATATTAAATCCTTAATTTTGTTTAATTATAACATACTAAAAGTCTAATGAAGCTATTTATAACTTATATTAAAGTATAATAATAGATAAAATCAATAATTATGGAAGAGTAAATTTGAAAGAATGGTATGATAAAATAAATGAAGCTAAGGATGTTCAAACACTTGAAGACATCCGTATAGCTGTATTTGGTAAAAAAGGTGTTTTAGCAGCTGAATTTATAAAAATGAAATCAGCGCCAAATGAGGAAAAATCTCAAATAGCTAAAGAATTAAACACTCACAAATCGACTCTAATGAATGAGTTTACAGCAAAAAAAATAACACTGCAAACCCAAGAATTGCAAATAGCTATGAAAGCAGAAGCAATTGATGTTTCAATGTTTAGTGCTCGAAGTCAAGCAGGTGCCTTACACCCTGTTATGGAGACAATGGACAAAATCGTAGAATATTTTTCATCTATGAACTTTGCAGTAAAAACAGGTCAGATTGTTGAAGATGACTTTAACAACTTTGAAGCACTTAACCTTCCAAAGTATCATCCTGCACGTGATATGCAAGACACATTTTACTTTAAAGATGAGATGATGCTTCGAACACATACATCACCTGTTCAAATTAGAACTATGATGAGTACTAAGCCTCCCATTCGCATGATAGCACCAGGAGCCGTTTTTCGTAGGGATTATGATTTAACACATACACCTATGTTTCACCAAGTTGAAGGTCTATTAGTAGATGAAGAAGGAACTGTTTCTTTTGCAAATCTAAAGTTTATTTTAGAAGATTTTTTAAAATATATGTTTAGTGATGTTGATGTTCGTTTTCGTCCATCATTCTTTCCGTTTACGGAACCTTCTGCTGAAGTAGATATCTCTTGCATTTTTTGTAAGGGAGATGGCTGTCGTGTTTGTTCTCAAACGGGATGGTTAGAAGTTCTAGGATGTGGAATTGTTGATCCAAATGTTTTCGAAGCTGTGAAGTATGAAAATGTTAGTGGTTATGCCTTCGGACTTGGAGTAGAGCGCTTTGCGATGCTTATTCACCAAATTGGAGATCTTCGTTCACTGTTTGAAGGTGATTTAAAGTTACTGGAGCAGTTTCAATGATAGTTACAAAATCTTGGTTAAATGAGTGGATAGATCTTCGTGCAATATCAACTGATGAACTTGCAAAAACTTTTAATGCCATAGGACTGGAAGTAGATAGGGTTCATGAATATAGAATTCCAAAAAAAATTATTTTTGGAAAAGTTTTAGAATGTGAAAAACACCCTGATGCTGATAAACTAAATGTATGTCAGGTTGATATCGGCTCAAGTATTCGTCAAATTGTTTGTGGTGCTTCAAATGTGAGAGCTGGATTAACTGTTGTAGTCGCTGTAATTGGAGCTCAAATGCCTTCAGGTCTTACTATAAAACCTGTACAATTGCGTGGTGTAGACTCTGATGGTATGATATGTTCAGCAGAGGAAATAGGACTACCTGACTTGGGTGATGGTATTCTTGAAATAGATGAGAGTATTGGTTTATTTGAATTAGGTCAAGAAGTAAATGAAAACAGTATTTTTAATGATGATCTCATAGAAATTGAACTTACTGCAAATAGAGGTGATTGTCTAAGTATTAGAGGTGTTGCGCGTGACCTTAGCGCGGCATTTGATAGACCTATTAATGACTACATAGAAACTGATAATGATGAAAAACGTGGAATTGGAAGAGTCTTTTCTTTAATTCATGAGAAAAATTTAGATGTCAATTTACAGTATAAAGCACTTGATTTAAAAGAGTTAGAAATTCCATTATCTATAAAACTTAGATTAGCTCAAATTGAAGAAAATCGTGAGTGTGATATAGAAGCATTACTTCTTTATGTAACACAGAGTACAGGTGTTATTTTACGTGCATATAAACATGACTTTTTTTGTGCTGAAAATAAAAAAATGGCTAACGTGGCACTAACTGAAGACGAAAATGGATTTGCATGCATTTCAGGAACTAGTACAGCTTCTATTGTTGGTATTATTCAAAATGATGAGTCAAAAACTGCTGGGACAGAGGGAACAATCCTACTTGAAGCGAGTTATATTCCTCCTGAAATAATTTCTAAAAAGATGTCAGAGTCGAAGATGGCTTCAGGACCTATGTTTTATAAAACATCAAGAGGTAGTGAACCTGAATTGACAATGGGAATATCTTACTGTGTTGATTTAATTGAATCACATTCAAGAAGTTCTACATTTAGTGGTAAAACAGAATTGACAAATCCTTTTAAAGAAAAAATTGTCATTGTTACAAAGCAGGAAATTGACAATATTATTGGTGCCGTGATTGATAAAATAGTTATCACAAAAATATTAAAAAATCTCGGGTTTAACATATCAAAATCATCGGCAGATAATTTTGTAATTAGTGTGCCTCAGTTCCGTCATGACATACTTAATAAACAAGATATAGTTGAAGAGATTGTAAGAATGGTTGGTATTGATAATATACCATCTAAACCATTTCTTCTTAAAGAAGATAATCGACTAGAGGATAACTACTTTGAGTATAAAAAACGTAGTATTTTTCGACATCGTGCAGCATCAACTGGTTTTAATGAATCTGTTCATTTTGTTTTTGATGAAAAAAAAGTTCTTAATAATTTTGGTTTCCAAACAACTATTGAAGAACTAGAGCTTTTAAATCCTATTGTCCAAACATTAGATACTTTAAGACCAACTCTTTTAACAGGATTACTAAAGGCAACATCTGCGAATGTTAAAAATGGTTATTCTTCTGTAAAACTTTTTGAGATTGGTTCTGTATTTACTCCAACTCGGGATGAATCATATAAATTAGCTATGATTTTTTCAGGAGATAAAGAACAAGAGGGTTTATCAAACTCAGGAAAACCACAAAAGATAGACTTTGCATATTTTACTCAGAAGGTTTCTGATGTTATTGGTTCATTTGAACTAAGAAAATATAATACATTACATACTCTTTCTCATGATTTTCAAACAGCAGAAATTTTGATTGATGGTACTGTAGTTGGCGAACTTTTTAGAACACATCCTCATGTAGAAAAAGAGTATGATCTAGAAACAACTTTTATGTGTGAAATAGACTTTGAGAAAATTCCATATAGCCTTAAAATAGCGCAGAAAACATCCAAGTATCAGGCATCTTTTAGAGATTTAAGTGTTATTATGCCACAAGAGATGAGTTATGAAAAAGTTAAAACTGTCATTGAAGCGAATGCAACACAAGAAATAGTGCGTTTTTATCCTGTAGATAGATATAGCGATGATAGCTTAGGTGAAAGTATGAGCTTAAGTCTACGCTTTGTACTTCAGTCAACTAAAAAAACATTAGAAGAAGAAGATATTACACTTTCAATGAATACAATTTTAGAATCACTTCAGCGTGAGTTAGGTATTGGCCTAAGATGAGTAAAGTTGTAGTTACCCCTTCAAATAGCTTTTCGCTTTGTATTGATGACATCGCTTCTGATAAATCTATATCTCATAGAAGTGTTATGTTTGCTATGCTTGGTAATGGTGTAAGTACAATAGAGAACTTTTTACGTGCTGAAGATACAATGAACTCTTTAGAAATTGTTAAAAACCTTGGTGCTGTAGTAGAAGATGATGGAAAAATTATAAAAATATCATCAAAAGGAATTCAAGAGAGTTTTGAAGTTCTTGACTGTGGTAATTCTGGAACAGGGATGCGTTTATTTTGTGGACTTTTAAGTTCAGCTTATGGGCATTTTGTTCTAACTGGTGATAAATATTTACGAAGTCGTCCTATGAAACGTGTTACGGGGCCTCTTCGTGATATTGGTGCAATTATAGATGGTAGAGAAGAGTCTAATCTTGCACCACTAAGTATTCGTGGAGCATCGTTGAAAGCTTTTGATTATAAGAGTAAGATAGCATCTGCACAAGTAAAATCTTGTATGATACTAGCAGGACTCCGAGCTGATGGTGTTTGTACATATACTGAACCAGAACTTTCTCGTGATCATACTGAAAGAATGTTACAGGGAATGGGAGCAAATATCAAAGTTGATGGTTTTAAAACAACTATTACTCCGATGAAAGAACTTCTCTCACCTTTAACTATTAGGGTGCCAGCAGATCCTTCAAGTGCTTTTTTCTTCGCTGTTGCAGCAGCAATAATACCTGATTCGGATATTTTGCTAGAAGGGCTTACCCTTAATCCAACACGAATAGAAGCTTTTAAAGCACTAGAGCGAATGGGTGCAAATATAAGCTATGAGATTAAAGATAACAAGTATGAACCAATTGGTAATATACATATAAAATATGCACCACTTTATGGTATCGTAGTAGAAGACAACATATCATGGTTAATTGATGAACTTCCAGTACTTTCAATAGCTATGGCTTGTGCTAAAGGTGAAAGTCTTGTTAAAAATGCCGAGGAACTTCGTGTTAAAGAATCAGATAGAATTTCTACAGTGGTGGAGGGCCTTCGTACTTCAAATATAGAAGTGCATGAGTATAAAGATGGATATAAAATTGTTGGCGGTGAATTAAAATCATCGGTAGTAGATAGTGATGGTGATCATAGAATAGCAATGAGTTTTATTATTGCAGGACTAAAGTGCGGGATGGAAGTTACAGATTTAGAATGCATCAATACATCTTTTCCAAACTTTTTTGAATTACTTGAAAAAATTACAAAAGTTGAGAAATAATGAAAATAGAACTTGCTGAGAATTATGGTTTTTGTTTTGGTGTTAAACGTGCTATTAAGATAGCAGAAGAAAATACAAATTCTGTTACATATGGACCTCTAATTCATAATTCAAAAGAGATTGGAAGACTAGATAAAAACTTTAAGGTTGGTCTTAATGAAGATTTTAAATCTTTTAAAGCTGGTGAAAAAGTGATTGTTCGAACGCATGGCATAGTTAAGGATGAATTAGTACAACTTCACTCGAAGGGTGTTGATGTTGTTGATGCGACATGTCCTTATGTGACAAAACCACAGGAAATTTGCCAAGAGATGAGTGAGGCAGGTTATGATGTATTGATTTTTGGGGATGAACAACATCCAGAAATTAAAGGTGTAAAGTCTTATGCAACACATGGAGCTAGAGTTGTTACTTCGGTAGAGGATGTGAAAAATATGAAATTTAAAGAAAATATTGCTTTAGTTGCTCAGACAACAAGAAAAGTCGAAGATTATATGATGATTGTAAACTATCTTATTCCGCGTTATAAAGAAGTTAGAGTCTTTAACACTATATGTAATGCTACTTTTGAAAATCAAGAAGCTGTATATGATATTTCAAAAAAAGCTGATGTAATGATAGTAATAGGTGGAAAGAATTCATCTAATACTAAAGAACTCTTTAGTATTGCTACCGATAATTGTCCTGACAGCTATCATATAGAAGATGAAACTGAAATTTTAACTACTTGGTTTGATAAAAAAGAATTTTGTGGAATTAGTGCAGGAGCTTCAACTCCTGACTGGATTATAAAAAATGTAATAAATAGTATAGAAAAATGTGTTAATTGATTTAGTTTTTATTAACACTTTCTTTTTCTTTTCAGAGTTCTTCCTCATTTTTATAGCTATATAATCATTATTTAGATATAATCACGACAATTTTTATGTAACAGAGGATAGATAATGGCGTTCGATAACGAATTATTAGATGAAGAGAATTTTGCAGCAATGTTTGCAGAAAGTGAAAAAAAGCAAGAAACAAGCCGTATAGTAGAAGGTGAGATTGTTGAGATCCAAGAGGATGAAAACAGAGCATTAGTTGGCGTTGGCGATAAGCTAGAAGGTATTATAAACCTTGATGAGATTCGTAATGAAGATGGTACACTCAAGTTCGCTTGTGGTGATAAAATTAAAGTTATGCAAATGGGCTATTATAATGAGCGTCCTAAGATTTCTTATACAAAAGTTTTAGAGCAAGAAAAAACTATTGAGTTTATTGAAGCCAACAAAGACGATTTTGAAGAATTAATCATCGAAGGTATAATCACTAAAAAGAATCGTGGTGGTTATGTAGTTGAAGCTGATGATGTTTCTTTCTTTATGCCACGTTCACTTGCTGCATTTAAAGAGACTGACGAAGTTGTTGGTCGTAAGATCAAAGCACAAGTTGTAAAGATAGATCCAGCTGAGAACTCTATAGTAGTTTCTCGTCGTAAACTTTTCAATGAAGAGCGCAAAAAGAAAAAAGAGATTATTGATCAACTTATGGCAGAAGATGTTGTTGTTGAAGGGACTATCAAAAAAATCACTTCTTACGGTATGTTCGTAGATGTTGGTGGTGTTGATGGTTTAGTTCACTACAATGAAATTAGCTATAAAGGTCCAGTCAACCCTTCAAAGCTTTATAAAGATGGCGATGTAGTAACTGTTAAAGCTATTTCTTACGATAAAGATAAGCGCCATCTTTCGTTATCTATTAAAGCTGTTATATCTGATCCATGGGCTGAAGTTGAGTCTGAATTAGATGAAGGCGATACTATTACAGTAACAGTTTCAAATATTGAAGCTTATGGTGTATTTGTTGACCTTGGTAATGATATTGAAGGTTTCTTACATATCTCAGAAATTTCTTGGAACAAAAATGTTAAAAATCCTAATGATTATTTAACTGTTGGCGAAGAGATAGATGTTGAAGTTATTGAAATTAATTCTAAGACTCATAAACTACGTGTTTCTCTTAAGCGTCTTTTACCAAAACCATTTGATGAGTTCATAAAGAACTATAACGAAGGTGACATTGTTACTGGAACTATCACTTCACTTACTGACTTTGGTGCGTTTGTTCGCATTTCAGGTGTTGAAGGTCTTTTACATAACCAAGACATCTCATGGGATAAAAATACAAAAGCAAAAGAAACTTTAACATCTGGTGATGAGATTGAAGTTAAAATTGCTAAAATCAATTCAGAAGATCAAAAAATATCTTTAAATCGTAAAACTCTTTTAGAGTCTCCGATAGATAAATTTGCTACAGCGAATAAAGTAAACTCAATCGTTTCTGGAACTATACGTGATATTAAAGACTTTGGTGTATTTGTATCTCTTGAAGATGGTGTTGATGCACTTATCCGTGACGAAGACTTGGAGCCACTTGTAAAAGGTGAACTTGAAGCTGGACAAACTATAGAAGCGGCAATAGCTAATATTGATACAAAACGCGATCGTATACGTCTTTCTGTTAAAAAATTAGATTATCTTAAAAATCAAGAAATGCTTGAAGAGATTAATGACACGGAGTCACACTCTTTAGGTGACCTAATAAAAGATAAATTTCAGTAAGCATTGCTAAAATGCAAAAGATTTTAAAATGGCTTACTCCACTCATTTCAGTAGGAGTAGCTATTTTTATTATCTTTTTTCTTATATCTATTAATTCCCAAGGGAAATTTATAGAAACTGAACCTCTTATTCTGAATAGTAAAGTTGTAATACAAAAGCCTGAAAAAGTCTGGTTAGAACACTTTTCAAAATCAGAAAAATTCGGTTATTCTTACCCTGTTAATGAAGTTTATGTCAAAGTAGACTTAAAAGAAAAAATAACTAAAACTATAACTTATAAGTTATATGCAAAGATTTTAGATCCCTATCAACTTTTTTGTCTGAAAGAGGAACTAAAAAATCATAAACTGAAGTATCATCTTGAAAAAGAGAATACAAATGTAGTTTTATTTATTTATTCACGAGATGTTAATAAATTAAATAAATTAGTTAAAGTACTAAAAGATTATAAAATTATGGCAAAAGTAATGTCGTACAAAGAGGAATATTAAATGAAAAAATATACTGTAGTTGTTTGTGACCATATACATGAAGCTGGCCTTAAAATGCTTCAAGAAGATGAAAATATTAATTTTATATTAGCGGCAGATGAGCCTAAAGATAAACTAATTAAAGAAATTATTCCAAAAGCTGATGTCGCTATTACTCGAAGTTCAACAGATGTTGATGATTTCTTTTTAGAGAATGCTACAAATTTAAAAGCCGTTGTTCGTGCTGGTGTTGGTGTTGACAATGTTGATATTCCTGGATGTTCTAAGCAAGGTATAATTGTTATGAATGTACCAACTGCAAATACAATTGCAGCAGTTGAGCTTACTATGGCTCATATACTTTCATGTATGAGAATGTTTCCATACTCTCATGACCACTTAAAAAACCAACGTATATGGAAACGTGAGAAGTGGTATGGTTATGAAATGAAGGGCAAAAAACTTGGTGTTATTGGTTTTGGTAATATTGGAAGTCGTGTAGCAAAACGTGCTCAAGCATTTGAAATGGATATTGTTGCATTTGACCCATATATTAACCCATCAAAGGTTACTGACCTTGATATGACTTATACTAAGAACTTTGAAGATATTTTAGCATGTGATATTATTACAATTCATACACCTAAAAATCAAGAGACTATTGGTATGATTGATGAGCCTGAATTTGCTCAAATGAAAGATGGTGTAGTTGTGATTAACTGTGCACGTGGTGGTCTTTATAATGAAGAAGCACTTGTTAATAACTTAAAAAATGGAAAAATCCGTTTTGCAGGTATAGATGTATTTAACAAAGAACCGGCTACAGATCATCCACTACTAGATCTTGATAATGTAACAGTATCTCCTCACCTAGGTGCTAATACATTTGAGTCTCAGTATAACATTGGAACACAAGCTGCAAGTAATGCAATAGAAGCAGCAAAAGGCATCGCATATCCACATGCAATGAACTTACCAATTGATGAGTCAAAAATACCTTCTTTTGTAAAACCATTTTTAGAAATGGGACAGAAAATAGGATTTTTAGAATCTCAAATTAATAAAAATCAGATTATTTCAATTAAAGTAACTGGTCATGGGGAAATAGCTGCATATGTAGAGTCTCTTTCTACTTTTGTTGCAGTGGGTGCAATGAGCCAAAATTCTGGTGACACAATAAACTATGTTAATGCAGAGTTTGTAGCAAAAGAAAAAGGTATAAATATTGAGGCAGAAGCATGTGCTGATTCTTCAGTTTATAAAAATCTGATTACTATTAAACTAACTACATCAGAAGGCACTACAAGTATAAGTGCTACTATCTTTGATGATAATGTACAGCGTTTAGTTAATATTGATGGTTTTGATATTGATGTTGCTCTTCGTGGTGGACTAGTTATGTTTAAAAACACAGATATTCCGGGTGTGATTGGAAGTGTTGGTACAGTACTAGCAAATAATAAAGTAAATATTTCAGATTTTTCACTTGCAAGAAATGACAACAAAGAAGCTTTAGCTGTCATCTTAGTAGATGATGCTGTTGGTGAAAAAGCACTTAAAGAGTTAGCTTCTCTTGATGCGTGTATAGGTGTTAACTACGCTTGCATTTAAAAATTTTGCTTTGGAGTATATATTTAACTATTTCTTGAGTATAATAGAAAATAGAATATTCTAAAGGAATTTTACCATGTCTTCTTCTAAATATTTAATTTACTTTTGCTTTTTTCCTCTTTGTATCTAGTAATTTTTTATATATTTTATAGTATTATTAAATACACTTAATGTAATAAGAAACGCAAAACAAACTTCTAAATCATTTCATTTTATGAAAATAAATAAAGGGTAAAATATAGATATGCAGATGCTAGTAGACTCCCTAAGAGAAAAAGGGAAAATATATAAAAAAATATTAGAAATTTCACCTAAAGATTTAGGTGTAAGAAATAAGATAAAAATTTATAATGCAAAAGATACACATAATGTTTCTTGTGCTATTTTTGCCGTAAGTCAAAAGAGTCGTCTCCTTATGAAAGATGTTCATAAGTTTGAAGAAATATTTATAAAACTTACTCTTTTTTGTGAGCATAATTTTAAAAATAAAATAATTTTTATTGATGCTCCTTTATGTTCTAAAGCAGCTATTGCATTTAAAGAAGTAGGCTGGAAAATTTATTAATGCTGTTATGTGATATAGGGAATACTTCTTATCACTTTCTTGATGGAGAGAAAGATTATAAAAAAAGTGTGGATTCTTTCAATCCAATTACTCTTACTCAGAAAGTTTATTACATTAGTGTAAACAAAAAAATTAACCAAACTCTTGAGCCATTACAAAATTGGATTGATCTTGCTCAGTACATTAATAAAGATAGTTACTATGAGACTATGGGAATAGATAGAATTTTTGCACTTCAAGCCACAGATAATGCAGTTGTTGTTGATGCCGGCAGTGCTATTACAGTTGATGTCATAAAGAAAGGTGTTTTTATGGGTGGATTTATCTACCCTGGTATAAATGCAATAAGTAAAACATATAAAGATATTTCACCTGCCTTAGATTATCCATTTAATTATGAGATAGATTTAAACAAACTCCCTAAAAATTCTGGGGATGCTATAAGTTATGGATATTTAAAAATATTACATAGTGAAGTGATGTCATATAAGTTACCCATTATTTTAACTGGTGGTGATGCCCTGCGACTTCAATCACTATTTGAGGATTATACTATTGATGAAGCTTTGATATTTAAGGGTATGAAAAACATTCTAATTAAACTTTGAGTTATATTTAGATAAAATTCGATAATTATAAAGATTACAAAGGGCTCATATGCTAACAGTTGCACTACCAAAAGGTCGTATTGCTAAAGAAACACTAGAAATATTTGAAACTATCTTTGGTGATGGTTTTAAATTTGATGATAGAAAACTAATTTTAGAAACAGAAAACTTCCGTTTTTTACTTGTTCGTAACCAAGATGTTGCAACTTATGTGTTCCATCAAGCAGCTGATATTGGTGTTGTTGGACTTGATACACTTGAAGAGCAGGGCTTAGACGTAGTGCGTTTACTTGATCTTCGTCGTGGTGTTTGTAAAGTTTCTATAGGCATGAAAGTCGGTGAAAAACTTGACCTAAGTAAACCAGAACTTAAAGTGGCTTCTAAGATGGTTAATATCACGAAACGCTACTTTGAAGAACGTGCCGTAAGTGTAGAAATTATTAAACTTAATGGTTCAGTTGAACTTGCACCTCTTATCGGTTTAGCTGATATGATAGTTGATGTAGTTGAAACTGGTACAACGATGAAACAAAATGGACTTGAAGTAGTTCAAGACATTATGACTAGTTCAACATACCTTATAGCAAATAAAAATTCTTATATTGCAAAAAAAGATGAAGTTTTAAGTATTTATGAGAAGATTAGCGAAGTTATAAAAGCAGAGAATAAATAAATATATGACAAACTTAGATTTATATGCAAAAGCTGAGCATCTACTTGGTATAGAAGATGCCACAGAAGCTCTCTATGACCTTTATCGTTCCGAACTTGATGAGAAAGATGTAAAGACTCTTTTAGATGTAGGTTGTGGTCGTGGTGGCTTTATGACTCGTATGAAGAGTGATGGAGTGAGTACAAAAGGAATCGACCTTAGTACTCTAATGGTTGAGGAATGTATCAAAGCAGGTTTAGATGCAGAGTGCATAGATATAACTGAAGTCGAAGGTACGTTTGATGCGATAGTCAGTATCTTTGATGTTTTAAATTTTATGGATAAAACAGAACTCATAAGATTTCTAAACGCAGTCGCAGATAAATTAGAAGACGATGGTGTATTTATTGCAGATATAAACACTCTTTATGGTTTTAGTGATGTTGCCGAGGGCACTATGTCTAATGATACTGGGAATGAATTTTTAAGTGTTGATGCTAGTTTTGAGAATGATGAACTCCATACAAAATTCACACTTTTTGAAAAACAAGAAGAAGATGTTTATAAAAAATATCAAGATACAATCGTACAACATTTTCATAAGATAAAAGTATTTCAAAATATAACGAGTTTGAAGTTAGTAGAGAAACAGACTTTTTCCCTCTATGACACAGAAGATAAAACTCTACTAATCTTTAAGAAAAAGTAGAGTTACTCTAGTTAGTTTAAATTAGGTGCTGGCGTTGTCGCACTAGAAGCTGGCAACATAGGCACAGCTATAACCCCTTTTCTTCCTTCTAACGATTTTAAAAACTCCTCGATAGATTTTGCTTGTTTATTTGTAAGTTTTGTTCCAAGTTGAATTCTAGCCATTTCTTTTATTGCCTCATTTAAACTTTTAATCATACCGTTATGAAAGTAGGGTGCAGTTTGTGTTATATTTCTAAGCAACGAAACTTTAACCATACCATATTTATCACCTTTAAAATCACCTACATTCATGTGTTTATAAGTTGCAGTTACATTAAATGCATTCATCCCTCCACCTATCCCAACACCATTATGACAAGATGTACAGCCAACTTCTATGAAAGTTTTAAGTCCATCTTTTTGTGCTGTGTTTAAGGCATTTTCATCTCCATTCATAAAGTCATCAAATGGAGATGGTGTTACGAGTGTTCTTTCAAAAAGGCCAATAGTATCTGTTATTTTTTCAAAAGTAATCTTCACATCTTGCCCATATGCATTTTGAAACTCTGTTACGTAAGAAGGCATAGAGTTTATAGTTGTGCTTACATGCTCTTTTGTCGCAGCCATTTCAGGACCAGCTTGAATTGGACCTTGTGCTTGAGTTTCTAAATCTGGGTCTCTGCCATCCCAAAATTGTCTAGCATTAAAAACAGAGTTATACACAGTTGGTGAATTTAAATGGTGAGGATTAACCGTCCACTTATGTCCAACAGCTGCTTCTATTCCATCATCACCACCTTCACCAAGGTTATGACAAGAGTTACAGCTGATAAAACCACTTTTAGATAGTCTAGGGTCAAAATAAAGCTTTTTCCCAAGACTTACTTTTTTATCTGTTATATGATTCTTTGGATTATCTATAAGTTTTAAAAGTTCACTCTGTGAGTTTGGTATAGGCATTAAACCTGCTTTTGTTGCATCTTGTGATAAAGATGAAGCCATAAGTACCGATGTCGCTGAAAGTATAAATAATATTGATTTTATCATTGTATATATCCTCGTATTAGTGCTTATATATTATAAGATGAATAGACTAAGAAGAAGCTGTAGCAAGGTACAATATAGATATCTCTAGCTTAATTGTACTTATGTTATAATCCTTATAAATACACACCATTGAAAAAGAAGTAAAATTAATGCGTTCATCCGATGTAAATGAGATTTTAAACAACAAAGAAAAACTTTTAACACAGACATATTTTGAACTTCAGAGGCATTTTGAAGAGAAGTATGGTAGTGATACTGTCGTGTTTATGGAGATTGGAACTTTTTATGAAGTCTATGAAGTAAACAATGATGAAGAGCAGATAGGAAAAGCTAAAGAAATAGCGGAACTGCTCAACATACAACTCACCAAAAAAAATAAATCAATAATAGAAAATTCAGATAAAAATCCACTTTTAGCAGGTGTTCCAGCCGTCTCTTTTGAACGCTATTTAAGTCGTCTTATAAACGAGCAAAAATACACTATTATCGTAGTCAAACAAAAAGGCAAGCCTCCTAAAATAAGTAGGTATATAGCTCAAATAGTTTCTCCTGGAACAAATTTTGAACATATTATAGATAATGATGATAACTATATAGTATCAATTGTTGTCGATAAATATAAAGACATTTATAGTGTTGGTTACTCAGCAATCGATGTTACAACTGGAAAAACTTGGTTGTATGAGACACACTCAACAAGCGAGGACCCCGCTTATGCACTAGATGAGGTGTTTAATCTTTTAAATGTTTATAAAACAAGTGAAATAGTCGTTACCTTTTTAGATGGCATAGATGACCAGAGACATGTGATGTCATACTTAGAAATTCCTGAGCATTATCACTACTCAGTAAATAACACTCGCCCTCGCATAGAGTTCCAAAATGAACTTTTTAAAGAAGTGTACCAAATCCAGTCTCTACTTTCCCCTATAGAGCACTTAGACCTTGAACGTTCCCCCGCTATAACAGAGTCTCTAGCCATTCTTATAAACTTTGTTATAGAACATGATTATCACATAGTTCAAAAGATGTCACAACCACATTTAATAGACAACAGACGTTTTATGTATCTGGGAAACAATGCATTAGAGCAAATGGGAATCATCTCAAAAGATAAACGCGAGTTCACACTTTTAAAGATGTTAGACAGAAGTGCTACAGCTATAGGACGGCGTTTACTCAAAGAGAGACTTTTAAACCCCATCATGGAAGAGGGTGAACTTAACCGTCGTTACAACCTAATAGAGAGGGTTTCTTCTCATATACGTTATCTTGATGAGATGATGCGTGGTGTTTATGACTTGGAGAGACTTTCACGACGTTTACGACTCTCGCGTTTACACCCTTTTGAAATGAACCATATTTATGATTCCATGGAGAGTGTAAAAGAGTTAATGCTGTATGTAAAAAAGCACAAGATTCAAAAAACTCCTTTTCATGAGAGTGAAGTAGAAGAGTTTTTACGTGACATAAACAAGAGCATTGACCTTGATGTGTCACGGCGTTTTACAAGTGCGACGGTAGATGAGAACTTCTTAATGAACGGTGTCGATGAGACCATAGACACTCTTGTAAAAGAAAATGCTGTGATGATCATCGCGTTTGAAGACATTATGAAAAAGATAGAAGTACTTTTAGAGTCCGTTAATGCTGGAAGTTCAAATAAGCTTGTTAGTTTAGGACTTTTAGAAAAAGAAGGTTACTATATTTCTTTGTCTAAAAATAGATTTTCATTGATAGAGCAAGAGTTTAAAAAAGATGAGTATTTTTTAGAATTTAATGTCAAAAAACTTACAAATTCAGTAAAAATCACCTCTGCTTTTACAGATACTATTTCAGATAAAATCATGAAAAACAGACGTAAAGTAGTGAGTCTTGTCAAAGATAGATATATGCAACTTCAATCGACTTTTGAGAGAAGATACTCACTTCTTTTTGATAGAGTAATAGCTTATGTTTCAGACCTTGATGTTGGAGTGAGTTCTTCAAAAGTTGCCCAGATGTATAAGCACTCTCGTCCAATGATTGTAGAATCTCATAATGACGAAAATTTTATGCAAATCATGCAGCTGAGACATCCACTCATAGAGATTCAAGAACGCGGTGGAATCTATGTTCCAAATGACATAGTTATGGGAAATCGTGACAACATGGACCTTCCACATCCCCAGACAGTCATGCTTGAAGTAAGCGTGCATGATGGACATGATATAAACGGAGTTTTACTGTATGGAATTAACTCTAGCGGAAAGTCCTCTCTGATGAAAAGTATAGGAATAGCAACATTAATGGCTCAGTCAGGTTTCTTTGTCTCTGCTGCTGTTATGAAGTTTACTATTTTTGATTCACTTTTTACTCGCATCGTTTCTCGTGACAACCTTGCTAAGGGACTTTCTACCTTTGCAGTTGAGATGCTAGAGATGAAAAATATTTTCAACCGTTCTACTGTTCGCTCATTAGTCTTAGGTGATGAAATAAGCCATGGAACAGAAACTCTTTCTGGTGTTGCCATCGTTGCTTCTGCCATTATGAAACTTGCAAAGACACGATGTTTATTTCTTTTTGCAACGCACCTGCACCAACTCTCAACTATGAAAGAGATCACTTCTCTTAACAATGTAGTAGATTTACATCTAAGTGTTGAGTATGATGAGAGTAAAGATACACTGGTTTTTAACCGTGTTTTACAAGAGGGAAGCGGAAGTAGTATATATGGTTTAGAATTTGCAAAATCACTTCATATGGATAGCGAATTTTTAGACACTGCAAATACAATCCGTAAGCGTTTATCAAATGACTTTGATGAGTTAGAACTTCTTGTGAAGAAAAAAACAAGTAAGTACAATAAAGAGTTATATGTTACAAAGTGTATTATCTGTGGAGCGATGGCTGAAGATGTACATCATATATCTCAAAAAAGTCTTGCAGATGGTGCAGGTTTTATAGGGCACTTTCACAAAGACAACAAGCATAACCTCATTCCTCTTTGTAAAGAACACCACAACCTCATTCATGATGGAAAGATAAAAGTTGATGGTTTTATTATGACGAGTAAGGGACTTGAGTTACAGTTTGAAGAACAGATGAATAAGCCAAAAGTAGATGTAATCGTAGAACCTGAAATAAATAAAAGTGTTGAGGTTACAGAGGGTGAAGAAGAGTCTAAAGGCTTTACTTTAGATGATTGGTAGCTTCAAGAGAAATCTCTTAAGCTAGAAGTGTTTTAACACACTCATTTATACGTTTACCATCGGCTTTTCCAGCAAGCTCTTTAGATGCCATACCCATAACCTTTCCCATGTCTTTCATCGTAGTAGCACCAACTTTTTTTATGATGCTTTGTACAGATGAAGTAAGTTCTTCTTCACTGAGTTGCGCTGGTAAATATGGTTGATAAAATGCTATTTCATCAAGTTCAATTTGTAATAGGTCTTCGCGTCCAGCATCTTTATACTGAGTAGCTGCATCGTTTCTGCGTTTAACCTGCGTTTGAATTATTTTGATTACATCATCATCACTTAACTCTTTACGTTCATCTACTTCTATCTGTTTAAACGCAGATATAAGTAAGCGTAGCGCATCGCGCTTTTTTGTTTCTTTTGCTTTCATCGCGTTTTTAACATCTGTATTAATTGTTTCTCGTAATGACATTGTATAAATCCTTTGTTTAAAGCTCCCGGCATATGGAACTAAAATTGCTATTATTATAGCAAAATCACAGAAACTATGGAATACAATTTATGAATATAAAATTTTCAACATTAACTTTACTCTTAACAGCGATAGCGTTACTAAATGGATGTACAGCAAAGCTTACAGAACCAGAGATAACATTTGAACCACCAGTATATGTAGAACAGATGCCAGCTAAAGAAGATAAAAAGGATTTTACATCAACCGGAAGTATCTTTGGTCAGGGGGACAATCCACTTTTCTCAGACCATAAGGCTATGAATGTGAGTGACATTGTGACAGTTGTTATTTCTGAAGCAGCACAAAGCACTAATACTGGCACGAAACAGCTTGCCAAGAGTGATACTGCAAACTTAAACGCGGGACTCCTGAGTGGTGGAGATCAAGCTAATGGCATGGTAGCAAGTGCAGTCAAGGGAATCAATGGATATACTGACATTGGATTTAATTCTGGAAGTGATAGTACTTTCACTGGTTCAGGAAGTTCTACTAAAGATGCAAGCTTTACAACAACTATTTCTGCTAGAATAGTAAAGGTACTTAAAAATGGAAATTATTTTATCTCAGGAAAACGTGAGATGCTTATTGATGATCAAAAGCAGATTATTCAACTAAGTGGAGTAATAAGACCATATGATATAGATCAAAACAATAACATTAACTCAGCACAAATGAGTGATGCAAAGATTCTTTATAAGAGTGAAGGAGATATAGATCGTGCAATTAAACAAGGTTGGGGAACTAAAATACTCAAAGCAATTTGGCCATTTTAGTCTATTATTTTTACTACTAAGTTCATTATTAGTTGCGGGGAGTTTTGAAGACTTTAAGCGAGCACAACAAGAGTCTTTTACTAAGTATGTGGATGAGCGTGATGCCGCGTTTAACAGCTACTTAAAGTCACAATGGAAAGAGTATAGTGCGACGAAGAGTAAACCTCTTTATGAAAAAGAAAAACCAAAAAGTATTACACCAACTCTTCCTAAAAAAATAAAGAGTCTTGGACCGAAAGTTCGTATTAAACTAAAAAAAATTAAAAAGGTCATTCCAAAACCAGTTATTAAAAAAATTGATATAGTTAAAAAAGTTCTCATAATTGAAAAAACAGAAGTTGAGAAACCAAAAAAAATACAAAAAGATATAAGTTTTGATTTTTTTGGCCAAGAAGTTTCATTTTATTTAGATAAAAAATATAAAACAGCAACTTTTTACCCTAAAAGTCAAAAAGGCATTATTAACTTTTTTGATATTTTAGCCTCAAGTGATTTCAGTAGTACTTTGCAAGATATAAATTCTATAACAAAAGAGTTGGCTTTAAATGATTGGGGAACATATTTACTAGTAACAAAACTTTCAGAGTCTTTATATGCAACTCCAGATGAGAGAAGACTTTTTTCATGGTTTATATTTAATAAACTGGGTTATGCAGTTAAGATTGGTTTAGCTAACAAGCATGTTGTTTTAATGCACTATAGTAAGAAAACCATATACTCCACACCAAACTATACTTTTAACAAGAAACATTTTTATGTTGTAGCTAACTATGCTAAGGGTTCAGTTGGAAAACTCTATACATATAAACAAAACTATCCAGATGCAGATAAAGCGATGGACTTAGGGCTTAAAAAACTTCCTAACTTTAAAAAAGACATTAAGTCTAAGACACTCTCTTTTAGAGAATTTGGCAATACTTATACTACAACTTACCATTATGATCAAAATCTTTTAGATTTTATGGCAACATATCCTCAAGCTGATTACGAAACATACTTTAATGCACCTATGAGTGAGAGTGTGTACCAAGAAATAGCCAAAGATATGAAAAAGTATGTAGACTCTAAAAAATCAAGTGTAGCAATAAACTTTGTTCTTAGTTTTGTGCAAAAAGCTTTTGCTTATCAAATAGACCAAGATCAGTTTGGACGGGAAAAGGTTATGTTTGCCGAAGAAACACTTTACTATGATAAGTCTGACTGCGAAGATAGAGCCATATTGTTTTCTTATCTTGTAAAAGAGCTCTTCGGTGTGACTGTAGTTGGTGTCAAGTATAAAGATCATATGGCTACAGCACTACATATACCTATGAAGGGTGATAGTGTAAAGGCTGGAAATAAAGATTATGTAATAGCAGACCCAACATATATAAATGCTAATATTGGTCAGAGTATGCCACAGTATAAATCTCAGATTCCTCAGAGTTTTATACATGTGAGGGCAGGAATTTAGAATGTAAGTGTTATTATATGTTGATAGTTTAGTTATATTTATACAATATAAAACATGGTGAATAGGGCTTGAAAGCCCTGAATTAAAGAGTTCTATAAAAAAGGTTGAAAATGATAAAGAAAACAATACTACTAGTATCGGCATTGCTGATGAGTGCTTCTGCTAGTTCATGCTGGAAAAGTGAGGAGCTTGCAAGTTTTGCACAAGATGAGTTTGACGAAAAGGCTAGATTTTCCATAAAAGACGTAGTTACCTGTAGGCCTATTGCGCATGCTAAACTTAGTTTAGGCAAAATGACATTTGAGGCAGATGAGCAAGGTATAGTTACACTTCCATTACCACCTGAAAACATGGATAGAGAACTTCCAGTAAGATTACAAAAATCAGGCTATATAACTGCGAATGAAAATGTAATGGTTGTCTTTGGTAGCTACTGGAATAATCTATTTTTAATGAGTAAAGCATTGCCTATAGGGAGTGCAAGATTTGCTTTGAGTTGGGATAAAAAACCTTCTGACTTAGATATACATCTAAAAAGTGATAACTACCATATAAGCTATAGAACAACAAAAAGTATTGCTAATCGAGTCAAGTTAGATAGAGATGCTATGAAAGGGTATGGACCTGAAACTATTACAGTAGATAAACTTGATAAAAACGATACCTATAAAGTACTTGTAAATCGCTATAGTAAAAGTGGAAATATTGATAATAAAACGCAGGTGAGAGTTTATATAAACAATAAATTAGATCGTATAGTTAGACTTAAAAACACAACTGCCACTTGTGTACAAGTAGCAACTATACATAACAATAAGGTAAAGTATAAGCTTAAAGAACTTAGTAATTCTGAGTGTAGATAAATACTCTCTCTACTCAGCTAAGAAGACCCTCCCTCAGGGTCCTCAAAAACACAACACTTCAGAAATAATTAGATAGAATAAGATAATCAATTTACAAGGTAGATATATACTATGAAAATAATCTTTCTAACCCTACTACTCCTAAGCACAAGCATCTTCGCTTCAAATGAAGCCATCCTAAAACTAGACACCAAAGGTCATACAGGAATAATAAAAGATATTATAGTCACTAAAAGTGGAGATATTATAAGTGCCAGTGATGATAAAACTATAAGAGTATGGGACTCTAATACAGGTAAAGAGAAAAGAAAGATATTAGGTCAAGTTGGTAGTGGGAGTGAGGGAAAGATATATGCCATAGCACTAAGTGATGATGAAAGGTATTTGGCTGTTGGGGGGTTTATGAATACATCTGAAGGAGGAATAAGTGTTGGTCAAATCCGTATCTACAACTATAAAACAGGGAAATTACTCCACATCCTAAAATCACATACAAATGTAGTATATGACTTAGCATTTTCTAAAGACAACAGATACTTCATAAGTGGTTCATCAGATAAAAGTGCAAAGATATGGAGTGTAAACGATAGCTTTACTTTAAAAGATACTATAAAGTTTCATACTAATGATGTATATGCCGTAAAGATAATAAAAAACAAAAGAAACTATTTCGCAATAACTGCTGGATTTGATAATAAAATAGCACTTTATGACTTAAAAAGAAAAAGAGTTATTAAATCTCACACGAGTGATTATAAACTACAATACTTAGCAACATCGCTAAAGAATGGCGGTCAAATAGCAACATGCGGATATGGCAAAGAGATACTAATATTCGACTACAACTTAAACCTAATAAAAACCATACAAAGTGAAACGAAACCAAGCGGTTTAGCATATAGTAAAAATGGAAAGTTTTTAATAGCTGGAACTGGAACAAGTCCACGAAATACCAACATATACCAAACCAACAAAAACTACTCCCTTGTCAAATCATTTAAAAAACATACCAATACTACAATGGCAGTAAACTTCATAGATAATAACACAGCTGTAAGTGGTGGTGGAGATAACAATGAAATATATACTTGGGATATAAATACCCTCAAAGTAAAACAAAAGATAGTAGGTGTTGGAAACTGTGTATGGAGTGTTGGAATAAAAGGTGATGAGATTACTTTGGGAAATAATAGTGCATATAAAAATCACAATTCAAGAGGTGATCTCCAAAAATCAATAAACCTAAAAAACTTCAATATATCAACCAACACAAACGGCTTCAAGAGAATACAAATTACAAATGGTTCATACTCTCTTAAACACTCTAAAGGTGGTGACTATGGATTTGGTGATGCAGTCTTAGAAATACAAAAGAACAATTACACACAATCCAAAATCATAAAAGATGCTACCACTGGATTAGGCCATAGATGTTATGGCTGGTACAAAGACTTCATCATAAGTGGTGGAAGTAATGGCAATTTAAAGATCTACAATAAACAAGGAAAAGAGGTAGCAAGTCTCATAGGTCATACAGGAGAAATCTGGAGTATAGCAGTTGATGGCAATAGACTTGTAAGTGGAAGTGATGACCAAACTATGATGGTATGGGATTTAAGTGAAGTTGGGGAAAATAAAGAGATTTACCCAATGCTAAACATCTTCGTAAGCAACGACAACGAATGGGTAGCATGGAGCAAGAGTGGTTACTTCAACTCATCTGTTGGTGGAGATAAGTATGTAGGTTATCACATAAACCAAGGTGCAAACAAAGAAGCAAGATATGTAGGAAGCGATAAATACTTTGATACTTTCTATAGACCTGACATTATAAGTCTTATACTTCAAACTGGAAGTGAAAGAAAAGCTATAGCTTATGCAAGTAGAACTAAAAAAGTTAAAACTGTTGATGTATCTAATGCACTACCACCTGTTGTAAGTCTACTAAGTAGCTCAAATATTAAGACATCAAGTAAGTCAATTATAGTGAAGTATAGTGTTGATAGTGATGAAGTTCTAAAAGAGATAATCATACTTCATAATGGTGAGAAGATAAATGCAAGAGGACTTAAGAAAAAGAAGAGTTCTTCAAAGACTCAGAGTATAACTATTGAGTTAAACAGTGGTGAGAATATCATAAGCATAAAAGCAAGAAACAAGTTTGCTATGAGTGATGAAGTATTAGTATATGCTACAAGAAAAACTAAAACGAAAGACATCTACAAACCAACTCTATACTTACTAAGTGTAGGTGTAAGTAAATATGAAAACCCTGAGTATAACCTAGGTGTTGCAGACAAAGATGCAATAGCTATGGCTAAGATGTTTAAAGCCCAAGAAGGTAAGGTATACAAAAAAGTCATTACTAGGACTCTTACAAATAAAGATGCTCATAGTGACAATATACTTGATGCACTTGACTGGATAGATAAAGAAGTAACATCTAAAGATGTAGCTATGATATTTATAGCTGGGCACGGTATGAATGATGATAAAGGCGTGTACTACTTCTTAAGTCATGATGCTAACCTAGATAGACTAAGACGTAGTGCTGTGAAGTGGACTGAGATAAAAGAAACCATAAGTAACCTACCATCTAAAGTAATACTACTTGCAGACACTTGTCATAGTGGAAATATTACAGGAGAGAGAAGAGATATAACAAGTGCAGTAAAAAGCATTATAAACTCAGGAAGTGGTAGTGTTATCATGACAGCTACTACAGGAAGTGGTTACTCTTATGAAAAAGCAGAATGGGGACATGGTGCTTTTACTAAGAGCTTTTTAGATGGTCTTGGAAGAATGAGAGCTGACTATGATAGTGATGGTACTATAACAGTTAAAGAGATAGACCTTTATGTTACTAACAATGTTAAGAAGCTCACAAAAGGCAAGCAGAAGCCTACAACTATCATACCAAATTCTGTACCTGACTTTGCTATTGGGGTTAGGTAGTAAAGTCTAGCAATAAGTCTATCTTACACTCTCTAATGCTTTATTATACCCTTACTTTTTCATAGTAGTAAAACTCATTACATCTTCACTCATCTCTACTTTTTTACTTATTTTCTTTTTTAATCCACGAGTTTGAGATAGTGCTTTTTTAATATCTTTAGAAATTATGTAGTAGCCACTTTCTTCATCGAATTTAGTATTTGGAAGTATATGTATCTTTTTATTAGATGCTATGACTTGGATACTTTCTACTCCAAAAGGGGGCTCTACTGTGAATGCACCAAGACTTATCCATCTAGAAGCATCATCAGCATTTACAAATTTAACAAACTTAGAGTTCCCATTTCCTTCGCTTAGTTCTAAAAGGTATGAAAACTTTCCATCTTTTGTTTGGGTATATCCAACTATGTAGAGGTATCCCATCTTATTTAGTTTTACAAAAAGTTCTATCTCTTCATCATTTTCAAAGAGTAAATTTTGGCTTCCTCTATTTGAGTTAAGTGATACTTTTAAATCACTTGAACTTATTATTCCAGCATTTAGTAATGCGTCAAAGTCTATATTTTTTGGTTTAGTTGCAAGGTCTTTATATGCATTGTTACTTATATTTAGAGTTTTAGAAGCTACAACCTCATTTGTTGTAGTGCTTAGTAGTTCATAGTTGAGAATCATTGCATTCTTAGTTAGTGTATACTCTCCTACTAGAAGGTACGCTGCACTTTTAGGTGACTTAGTAGTATGAAGTTTACTTTTTAACTCTTTAGTAAAGACTGAACTAAACTCAGTAGCAGTAGTAGAGTTTTGCATAAGAGGTGGATATACATATATATTTTTTTTAGTAAAAGCTTTTGCTAACACTGTCGCTGCAAATTCAACCGAGTCTATCTTGGAGTCAAGTTTTACTAACTCCACTTTTACTTGTGATTTTGTTATAGCTTTATTTTTTAGTATTTGAGCACCAAGTATAACGGCTACACTCTCATATCTTTCATACTCTTTTATAAGTGAGAAAATGTCTTCATATAGTTGTAGTTTTAAAGATGATGATTTAGATTTATCTATTTCGTTTAAGGCAGATTCTATTTCTTCATTTAGATTATAAAGTTTTTGGACATATAGTGCATTTACTTTTTCAGATGTTAGTACAACTTTAGCTTCAACTTCCAAAGGTTTATCTATAAAAGTAAACTCAGCTCCAAGAATAGGTAAGTTTGAACTTATTTTTATATTTGATATTGCAGATGAACCTTCATCTGTTGAATGTGATTCAAAGCTTGAACTTACTTCACTTTTTATCATTTGACAAAGGTCAGATAGTGCTTCTTTTTTAGCCTCTGTATTTGTTTTGGCAAAGCCGATGCCACTCATGGTATTAGCCGATACTAAGCTAACTAGAAAGACACTTGATACAAATATTAAAAATAATCTTTTACTCTTCATTGTAAGACCTCGTAATAATATGTGGTATTATGCTGTAAGATACCTAAAAATGACATAATGGCACAAAATTGCACCCCTGTGAATGAATCTCCACTTTTATGATATAATTTTTAACTATCGACATAATAAAATAAATAAGGATTTTTAATGCCTACAAGATTAAGAGTTGATATTAGCTGGTTATCATCATGTTATCAATCGTGGTGTAAATC
>NZ_JABIOQ010000025.1 GCF_018698455.1 Sulfurimonas sp.
AACTAATTCAAAATCACATTGACAAACCTTTCGTTTATGAAAGAACAGTGACCCTTTCGTCTAGTGGCTAAGGACACTATCACTTCATGGTAGGAACAGAGGTTCAAATCCTTTAGGGGTCGCCAATCATTTGGTGTTAGAAATTTTAAAATGGGCGTTTAGCTCAGTTGGTAGAGCGCTACCCTTACAAGGTAGATGTCACTGGTTCGAGTCCAGTAATGCCCACCATTTTAATTATTTGCACTTAAGCTTTTAGCTCACATAGTACACTATGCTTCGCCAAAACCTTTAGCACAACTAAAAAAAATTACATTCTTTATATATGCGCGGTGGTAGCTCAGCTGGTTAGAGTACCTGCCTGTCACGCAGGGTGTCGAGGGTTCGAGTCCCTTCCACCGCGCCACTTTTATTTAACCAACTTCACTTAAAATTAAATCAATTTAGCAAACTATATTATTTTTAAATTAACCCATTTAAAATATTTTCATCTTCAATTCTAGAATAAGGATTTTTTTTTGTTTCATTTAGTATTTGGGTAAGTCTCTTAAAAACAGCTGTGTAATGTAAGGAAGTATCAAAAATATCTAGCGCCACACAAGAAGTTATATTATTAAAATATTTGTCTAAATTGACAAGTAGGTTCTGGGAAGCTTTGAATGCATTTTGTTGTTCAGTATACGTATAAACTATAAAAAAGTGATTAGCATCAATTCTTAGAAAGTTATCTGATACTCTAATAAAACTGCCAAGTACCTCAAATGTTATATCCCCCTCATAATATAAAAGAGCGAATGTTGACATCACATCATAGCGCTCGGAGAGATAGTAAGCTTTCTTCACTTCTGCTCTTAGTCTATTCGTAGTAGGATCATCCATATATAACCTTTTTAGTACAATTATAACTTATTTATATAAAATTTTATGGAAAGACAAAGAAGAATTTTAAGTTGTAATGAAAGCTAGGCTATAATAACAAAAATAAACTACGATAAAAGAGAATACACTATGCAAAGAGTAGAACCGATGACACTTTTTGGCTATGAAAAACTACAAGCCGAAGTAAAAAGCCTCAAAGAAGTACAACGTCCACAAGTGGTAAAAGATATAGAGTCAGCACTAGAACATGGTGACCTCAAAGAAAATGCAGAGTACCATGCAGCTAAAGAGATGCAAAGAACCATAGATAACCGTCTAGGGGACCTACAAGGTATACTAGGAAATTCTCAAATAGTAGATCCAAGTGAACTCGAACATGCAAAAATAAGTTTTGGTTCAACAGTAGTAATGACAGATATGGACACAGACGAAGAAGCCACTTATACAATAGTTGGTGGTTGTGAATCTAATCCAGATATTGGACTGATATCTTTTAGTTCTCCTTTGGCTAAACAGCTTCTTGGAAAAGAAGAGGGTGATGAAGTCAAAGTCACTCTCCCTGGTGGAACAAAAGAGTTCGAAATAGATGAGGTGAAATACAAAGAAATAGTTTTTGAGTGCAAATAGATGAGTGAAAGTATAAAGGTAGGGGTAGTTGGTGCTACAGGATATACAGGACTAGAACTTGTAAAAATTCTAATCAATCATCCTATATTTAATCTTACATATATTGCTAACTCAGAGGGTGGAGTAACTATTAATGAGTTACACCCTTCACTCAGTGGTGTTTGTGAAGATGAAGTAAAAAAAGCAGATGTAAACGCGATGGCAAAAGAGTGCAAACTTGTCTTTTTAGCACTTCCCCATAAAACAGCTATGGCTTATGTAAAACCTCTTATGGAACTTGGCGTAAAAGTTGTAGACCTTTCTGCTGACTATAGACTTACTCAAGAAGTTTATGAAGAGTTCTATGTGCCACATACTGACATGGAAAATCTAAAGCATGTTGTTTATGGCTTACCAGAGATGTTTAGAGAAGAATTAAAATCAGCTTCTCTTGTAGCGAACCCTGGATGTTTTCCAACATCATCTATACTAGGATTACTTCCATTTATGAGTAAACGACAAGAGCATACTCCTATTATTATTGATGCAAAAACAGGGGTTAGTGGTGCTGGGAAAAAACTAAGTGAGTCAACGCACTTTGTTAATGTAAATGACAATTTATTTGCATATAAGCCTTTACTTCATAGACATGCTCCAGAGATAGCACAAAAGTTAGGTGTCGCGTTTGATGACGTGAACTTTGTGCCTCATTTGGTTCCTTTAACGAGAGGAATGCTAAGTTCTATGTATATTCAAGTAGAAGGTGTATTTGATGAAGTGGAACTTTTAAAAGAGTTTTACAAAGATGAAAAAAATGTAAGAGTATGTAAGAATCCGGTAGACATGAAAAATGTAGCTGGAACTAACTTTTGCGACATCTATGTTAAGCGCAAGGGCAATATGCTCTTTGTATCTTCTTCTATAGATAACCTTATGAGAGGTGCTTCTTCTCAAGCCGTTGTAAATGCAAACTTGATGATGGGACTTGGTGAAAATAGTGGAATTCCAAATATAGCTTATGTCCCATAATATAGAATTAAAAGAGGGTGCTGTTATCATTTCTGATGCACACTACTCATCTCTTCGCCCAGAACTCTTTTCACTAATTAATGATATTGACCAAAGAATAGTCCCTGCGACACAGCTTATTTTAATGGGTGATATTTTTGATGCACTGGTTGGAGAAGTTCCTTATACTCACCGTGAAAATAAAAATATCATTAGTATTATAAATAAAATTAGTGAGAATATCGAAGTTATATACTTAGAAGGAAACCATGATTTTAACCTTTGTAAACTGTTTCCTTTAGCACAAGTTTTTCCAATAGAAATGCAGCCAGTTTTATGTACCTATAGTGATAAAAAAGTTTATTTATCACATGGTGATTTTGATGGAAAGTTCCTTTATAAAAGCTATACAAAGTTGATTAGAAACTCGTGGATTTTATTTGTACTTAATTTATTTGACACACTTTATAATCACAACATTCTTAAAAAGCTTGATAAATACCTTTCTAAAAAAGATGATTGTAAAGAGTTTATAGGATTTACAAAGTTTATCCAAAACCGTATTGAAGATAAATATGAGTGTGACTATTTTATAGAGGGACATTTTCATCAAAATATTGCATTGAATCTTCATGAAACTAGCTATCTGAATTTACCTGCCTTTGCTTGCAATCAAAGATACTTTATTGTAAAATCTCTAGAAGATAAACAATTATTTGAAGAAAGAAACTCTCACAAGGAGATTTAAAGTATGCAAGACAATTCACTAAAGCTTGGCTCTAATGAAATGGAACTAGTAGATTTTCGCATAATGAAACAAGAAGATGATGGTATTTATGAAGGTATATATGGAATCAATGTTTCAAAAGTAAGAGAAATTATTAGAATTCCTGAGCTCACGGAACTACCTGGAACACCAGAATATATAGAGGGCATTTTTGATTTAAGAGAAGTTGTCATACCTGTTGTGAATTTAGCTAAATGGATGGGAATTAAAGCACCCGAAGGAATAGAGCAAAGTTCAAGGGTTATTATTACGGAGTTTAATAATGTTCTTATAGGTTTTGTTGTTGATGAAGCTAAAAGAATACGAAGAATAAGCTGGAGTGATATAGAACCAGCAAGTTATATGAGTGGTGGAGAATCTATAGATAGCAACAAAATTACGGGTGTAACAAAAGTTGAGAATGATAATGTACTTCTTGTCTTGGACTTAGAAAGTGTTGTTCAAGATCTTGGACTTTATAAGCCAGATCTAAATAGCCTTCCCGATGAGATAGAATCTTTTTCAGGTGTGGCACTTGTTCTTGACGATAGTGCAACTGCCCGAAGAATAATTAAAGAATCACTAGAGAAAATGGGCTTTAAAGTTGTAGAAGCTGTGGATGGACAAGAAGGCCTTGAGAAGTTAGATGAGATATATGAAACATATGGTGAATATATATCAGATAATTTAAAAATAATTATTAGTGATGTTGAAATGCCAAGAATGGATGGTTTTCATTTTGCAGCAAATGTAAAAGAAGATAGAAGGTTTGCAGATATTCCAATAGTTTTCAACTCTTCTATTAGTGATCACTTTAGTGAGAATAGAGGTATAAAAGCGGGTGGAGAGGCTTATTTAGTTAAGTTTGAATCAAGCTATTTTTATAGTGAGATAGCACGTGTTGTACATGAACATATGAAGCCAGGAGTATAAATATGGATGAATTTCAAGAGATACTACAAGATTTTTTAGTTGAATCATTTGAGTTAATTGAACAGTTAGATCAAGATTTAGTTGAGCTAGAAAACACACCTGAGGATTTAGAGCTTTTAAACGGGATCTTTCGTGTTGCACATACCGTTAAGGGAGCATCATCATTTTTAAACTTTGATGTTTTAACTCACTTAACTCATCATATGGAAGATGTTCTAAATAAAGCAAGACATGGTGAGCTTATTCTCGTTCCAGATATTATGGATGTTGTACTTGAGTCTATTGACCTCATGAAGGCACTTTTAGAAACTATTCGTGATACAAGTGCTGATGCAGGAGTAGATGTAGCTGATTGTGTTATAAAGCTTGATGCAATTACTAAAGGTCAAGTGCCGGAAAGTATAGAATCACCTGTAGTTGTTGAAGAAGTCTTAGTGGAGCCTGAACCAGAACTAGATTATAATAGTATGGATGATGCTGCAGTTGAAGATGAAATTCAAAGACTTTTAAGTGAGCGTCAAGCACAAGATAAGGCTAAGCGTAAAGCCAAAATTGATGCAGGTGAAACAGTTTTAGCTGCTCCTTCAATTAAAAAAGAACCGTCAGTAGAACCAGATTACGATAATATGGATGATAATGAAATAGAAGCTGAAATACAAAGACTTCTTAATGATCGCCAAAATGAAGATAAGGCTAAGCGTAAAGCCAAAATTGATGCGGGTGAAACAGTTTTAGTTGCGCCTTCCATAGTAGAAGAAGTGGTAGTGACTCCAGCACCAAAACCTACTCCTGAATCACTACCTACACCAAAACCTACTCCTGTTGTAGTGAAAAAGAAAGAAGAAGAACAAGCGGCGGCCCCTACTAAACGTGCTCCCGCAGCAGTAGAACAAACAATTCGTGTTGATGTGAAAAGGCTTGATCACTTAATGAATCTTATAGGTGAGTTAGTTCTTGCAAAAAATAGACTGATTAAGATTAATGATGATGTTGAAGAGCGGTACGAAGGTGAAGAATTTTTAGAGGAACTTAATCAAGTCGTATCAATAGTATCTCTAGTAACCACAGACCTTCAAATTGCTGTTATGAAAACTAGAATGCTGCCTATTGGAAAAGTATTTAATAAGTTTCCAAGAATGATTAGAGATTTATCTCGTGAGCTTAAAAAAAATATTGAATTAGAAATATCAGGAGAAGAAACCGAACTTGATAAGTCTATTGTCGAAGAGATCGGCGACCCTCTTGTTCACATAATTCGTAACTCTTGTGATCACGGTATTGAAACTCCTGATATTCGTGCAGGTCAAGGAAAAAATGAAGCAGGAACTATTTGCTTAAAAGCTTATAATGAAGGAAACCAGATTGTTATACAGATTGATGATGATGGTAAGGGTTTGGATGCAACTATGCTTAAGGAGAAATCCTTAGAAAAGGGAATTATTACCGATAAAGAAGCCGATAATATGAGTAATAAAGAGGCTTTTTCTCTTATCTTTAAGCCAGGTTTCTCCACTGCTGCTGCTGTAACGAGTGTATCAGGTCGTGGTGTTGGAATGGATGTTGTAAAAACAAACATTGAAAAACTTAATGGTATTATTGATATGGATAGTGAGGTAGGTGTTGGAACTTCGATGAAGTTAAAAATTCCTTTAACTCTTGCTATTATCCAGGCCTTGCTTGTTGGAGTTCAAGAAGAATATTATGCTATACCACTTGCTTCAGTACTTGAAACAGTAAGAATTTCTAAAGAAGAGATATACACAGTAGAAGGTCGCTCTGTTATGAGACTTCGTGAGGAGGTACTCTCTCTTGTTCATATTGGTGATATCTTTGAAGTTGAAAGAATTTTAGACTCAGCAGAATATGCTTATGTTGTTGTACTTGGGCTGGGTACAAGTAAACTAGGTCTTATTGTGGATACTTTAGTTGGACAAGAAGAGATAGTTATTAAATCATTAGGAGATTATCTTAAAGGTATTGAAGGTATTGCTGGAGCTACTATACGGGGTGATGGTGGTGTAACACTTATTGTTGATGTTGTAGCACTTATGCAAATGGCTAGAGATGTTAAATCCACAGCTATGATCAGCGAAACAGTAGGTGAATCAAGCTCTAATACAAAAGATAAAGCAAGTGATTATACGGTTATGATAGTAGATGATTCAAAAACAGATAGAACTATCATGATAAAGGCTCTTGACCCTTTAGGTGTGACTCTTGTTGAAGCAACTGATGGACAAGAAGCACTTAATATTTTAAAAGCAGGTGATTACAATTTCGATGGAATGCTAATAGATATAGAAATGCCAAGAATGGACGGATACACTTTAGCCGGAGAGATTAAAAAGTATAATAAGTATAAAAATTTACCATTAATTGCTGTTACATCTCGTACAGGTAAATCAGATAGAATGCGTGGGGTTGAGTCAGGAATGGTTGAGTATATTACTAAACCATATTCAGCAGATTATTTAGCAAGTGTTGTTCAACGAAACATTAACTTGAAATCGGAGTTCTTATCATGAGTGATCAATTAAAAAGTATTATTAATAAACAAAGTGATCAACAAAATGCTATTAATGGCAATATAGATGATGTTGTTCAATTAGTTGGATTTATTATTGGTGATGAAGAGTATGCAGTGCCTATTCTTTCGATCCAAGAGATAATTAAGCCATTTTCTTGGACAAGAGTACCTCAAGTTCCAAAGTATGTTCTTGGAGTGTTTAATCTTCGTGGAGCGGTAATTCCTCTTCTTGACCTACGTGCAAAGTTTGGACTAGAAACTAAAAAGCACTCGGATGAGACACGCTTTATTGTCATGAGAGATGGGGACGATGTTGCAGGGTTTGTTATAGATAGACTTACCATGGCTATACGACTTAGGAAAAAAGACATTGGTCCACCACCAGATACAACAAAAGGTAGTGACACAATAATTGAAGGTGTCGGTAAACAAGAAGATAAAATCATAACGATTTTAAAAGTACCTAAATTACTTGAGAGAGATTTCTAAGAAAGTAACTAATGCACACACTAATTACTATACAACTCAAAGCAGATAAACTCTTTTTGAATTTTTCAGGAGAGATTACTGTTTATACTATCAATATACTTCAAAATAAACTGCTAAACATTAATACTTCAACAGTAAAAGAGATAGTCTTTGACTTAAACGCTATTTTATTCCTAGATACTGCTGGAGCTTTATTTTTAAACAAATTACAGCATGACTATGAAATACAAACCTTCAATGTAAAAATAAGCTCTCATAATAAAAAGATCAATGATACACTTGAGTTAGTGGAAAATTATAAAATAGATTCAAATACTAGAGATGAAAGAGCAGTTTCAAGTCTACATATTTTTTATAGAAAATATAGAAAGTATATAGAAGGAGTTAAATATTTTATGGAGTTTTTAGGACGACTTTTCATGAGTATAGTTTTATACCTTAAATCTTTTAAAAGTATCCGCTATAAAGAAATATTTTTTGAGATAAATGAGAGTGGTGTAAAAGCCTTATGGATAGTTTCCTTAACTAGTTTTCTTATTGGATTAGTTGTAGCATTCCAATCGTCTTATCAACTTAAAATATATGGGGCCAATATATTTATTGTAGATATGCTCGGGCTCTCTATTTTACGAGAATTAGCTCCTGTTATAACTGCTATAGTAATTGCTGGACGAAGTGGTTCAGCATTTACAGCTCAAATAGGTGCGATGAAAATTACGCAAGAAATAGATGCAATGAAAACAATGGGTTTTGACCCTTATTCTTTTTTGCTGCTGCCTCGTATTATTGCCCTTATGATTATTCTCCCTATTTTAGTTTTTGTATCTGACATTATGGGTATGCTAGGTGGGATGATAGTAGCAAATATAGATTTAGGTATTACGGTGGAAGTGTTTACTAGTAGGTTTCAAGAGGTTATTAAAGTAAAGCATTTTTATGTAGGTATATTAAAAGCTCCTTTCTTTGCTTTTTTGATAGCTTCAATAGGAATTTATAGGGGACTTGTAGTCAAAGATGATACCAAAAGTATTGGAATAAACACCACTAAAAGTGTAGTAGAATCTATTTTTGCTGTTATAGTTTGTGACGCACTCTTCTCCATTGCATTTACAAGTGTAGGAATATAAATGAATATTATAGAAGTTAGAAACCTCAAAACAAAGTTTGAAAATAAAATTGTTCATGATAATATAAGCCTTACAATTAAAGAGGGTGAAATATATGGGTTATTAGGTCCAAGTGGCTGCGGAAAGACAACACTGTTACGTGAAATGGTTATGCTCCAAGAGTTTAGTGAGGGAAGTATAGAGGTATTAGGATATGATATATATAATATTAATCATGTAAATGCTCAAAAAATCAGAAGTAAGTGGGGAGTTTTATTTCAAGCTGGTGCACTCTTTTCTTCCTTAAGTATTAAAGAAAACATTGCTCTTCCTTTAATAGAATATACTGACTTATCTTCGTCGATGATAGATGAAATTGTTAATTTTAAGATAAACTTAGTGGGATTAAAGTCAAGTGATGCTCATCTTTTTCCTTCTCAAATAAGTGGTGGAATGAAAAAAAAAGCAGCATTAGCGAGAGCCTTAGCAATGGATCCAAAGCTCCTCTTTTTAGATGAACCAACTAGTGGACTTGACCCTATATCTGCCAGAGACTTCGACAGACTGATACTTAAATTACGCAGTGTTCTTGGTCTTACGATAGTAATGGTGTCACATGATTTGCAATCTATCTATGATACATTAGATAGAGTCGCTATAATAGATAATCAAAAAATAGCATATGAGGGAACAATTAGTGAAATAGGCTCAGTAAATAGTAACTTTATACAAACATTTTTTAAAAATAAGGAACATATCATATGAATAATAGAGTGAATTACTCTTTCGTCGGATTTTTAGTTTTGATTGGTATTATCTTGATGTTTGGTTTTACCTACTGGCTACTAGATAGCTCACCAAATTCTCAACAGAAAAAATATACAATTTATTTTGATGAGTCTGTACTTGGACTTAATCTAGATGCTCCAGTTAAGTATAGAGGCATCAGAGTAGGAAAGGTCTCAAATTTACAGATTAACACTCAAAATTCAGAGCAGATAGAAGTTACCATATCTATATTAAAGACGACACCTATAAAGATGGATACTGTGGCAAAACTAACCGCACAGGGTATTACTGGTTTGACATACATAAACTTGAGTAATGGTTCTCGCAAGAGTCCACCTTTAGAAATTAGGAAGGGTGAAAAATATCCTGTTATTAAAACCCTCCCTTCATTCTTTGAAAATTTAGAGAGCTCTTTTAGTAGCATGTCCTCTAAGTTTTCATCTACACTTGGTAAAACGGAGGAGCTTTTAGGAGATGACAATCAAAAACAGATGGCACTCCTCTTAAGAAGAACTGCAAGTATGATGAGAAGAATGGAAATTCTTCTTGATAATAAAACTATCGTTCATTTACAAAATAGTGCAAAGAACTTAGATGAATTTACTACAAAGATTAACACAACTATTCCACTTGTTAATAAATTTGTAGACAAAAGTATAGGATGGGAAGATAATGTATCTCACTCATTGAATTCAGTAATGCAAAGCTACAAAGGTATAAAAAGTACTATGGATGTTATTAAAAGTGCTGTTTCTGGTGGAGAATTTAATATTAAAGATATTTCTGCTGAAGTTGTACCAACAATAAATGGTGCTTTTTTAGAAATGCAAGAGTTAATGGTTAAATTTGAAGATGTCCTTGAACAGTATAATAAAAGTCCATCAGATATTTTTTATAAAACTCAAGAGATAAAAAAAGCACCAGGAGAGAAGTAAAATGAAATTTATTATCATATTTTTTATATTCCTATTTACAGGATGTACTGTTACAAAGCCTTTAGTCTTTGAGTATCGGATAGTACCCAAAGTGAAAATAACTACGTATAAATCTACTTTATGTAAAAAAAGTTCCTTGAAGGTTAGAAAAGTTAATAGCTCAAGTTCTCTTATGTCAAAAAAGATGAAATATGCTGAGGATGGATATAAGGAGTTTTCTTTTTCAGAATCAGCTTGGGCGGAAAGTCCAAATAAGGCTATAAGTTCTCAGTTAGTAAAAAGTATAAAAAGAACAAATATTTTTTCTAGTGTTCATGGGTTTAAATCTTATACAAAAAGCAAGTACATCTTAGAAAGTAATTTAGAAGATTTTATGCAGTACTTTACAGATAGCGATGGTAAATCCTATGTGATAGTATCTCTTGATATGGCCCTTTTTGATGCTGAAACTGTTAAAAGTCTTTCTAGTCGGAATTTTACAAAGAGAGTTGAAGTAATGGATTTAAATGCACAAGGTGGTGTAAAAGCACTTAATTTAGGACTTGCAGTTGTGTTAGAAGAAACTAATAAATGGTTAAGTGAGGTATGCAAATGATAAAAGAAAAAGAATATGTATCACGGCGAACTACTTTAGGTAAAAAGCTTAAAGACAATTCTATAGCTATAGTCTTCAGTGCAACTATGAAAACACGATCGAATGATACGGAGTATGCATATAGACAAAATAGTAATTTTTACTACCTAAGTGGCTTTAAAGAAGATAATGCGGCACTCCTCTTTCATAAAGAAAAGGGAATTGTTAAAACTTATATGTTTGTGCAACATAGAGATAAGCTTCTTGAACTGTGGACGGGAAAACGACTTGGTGAGAAGAGAGGGAGAAAGCATTTTAGAATTGATGAAGTTTTTAGTATAAAAAAACTAGATAAAATGCTCGAAGAATTTATCAAGTTGGGACAAAATATTTATTTTGATTTTAGATCAGATGCTTCAAGAATTGAAAAAATCAAAGAGTTAAGTAATCATTACCATTCTCATAAAAATATAGCAATAATTATTGAAAAGTCACGTTTAATAAAAAGTGATGGAGAAATAGCCTTGATCAAAAAAGCTGTTTCTATCACAAAAGATGCCCATCATATGGCAATGGAAAAAAGTAAAATACTAGGAAATGAGTATGAGCTTTTAGCGGAAATAGAATATATCTTTAAGAAAAATGGTGCTTATAGCGATGCATATACATCAATAGTAGCCTCAGCAAACGCAGCAAATACACTTCACTATATAAACAATGATAGTAAAATAGTAGATAACGAACTAATACTGATTGATGCTGGGTGTGAGTATGAATACTATGCAAGTGACATTACAAGAACAATACCGGCAAATGGAAAATTTACAAAGGCACAAAAAGAACTCTATGAGATGATTTTAGATGTTCAAGAGAAGCTTATAGCTATGATAAAGCCTAATATTCTTAGAACCGATATTCAAATGAAATCCGAAGAGTTACTTTGTGATGGTATGTTGGAGTTAGGTATATTAGAGGGTGATAAACAAGAGCTTCTTAAAAGTAAAGCACATAAAAAGTACTATCCACATGGAGTAGGACATTGGATGGGAATAGATGTGCATGATGAAGCTCCATACAGAACGAAAAAGGGCAAAGAAATACCTTTGAAATCTGGTATGGTTATGACAATAGAACCCGGAATGTATATAGATAAAGATGATAAAGATGTTCCTAAGAAATACAGAGGTATTGGAATTAGAATTGAAGATGATATTTTAGTTACAAAAGATGGATATGAAAATCTTTCAAAAGGAATTAGAAAGAGTGTCAAAGAGATAGAAAGTATTTCTTAATCATTAACCACACCCGTTGGATAAATATATCTAAAAAATATTTATTTTAATGGGAATGAAATTTGCTAAGTATGCCTTGTAGTTAATATCATAAGGGAGAGATATGCAGTTTATTGAAACACTAAAGCTAAAAAGTAAACTCTTCTTTCTTTTCATAATAACTACAATAGCTCTTATTGGTATGGGAATTATTGGAACTATACATATAGACTCCATGAAAAAAAATATAGATGCTTTATATTTTGGCTCGTTAGTACCAGTAATAGAGCTTAATGAAATAATACAAACATATCATAATGGACTTGCCAGTACAATATATCAAGCTTCAAGGTTAGAAATAAGTCCCGAACAGTCTGCTACACAAATTCGTAAATCATTAAACCATATTATTAAAAAATGGAAAAATTATGAGTCACATTTTAAGCGCGATGATGAAATGGAATATGTATCTTATACAGATTTAGAGATAAATAATATCAACAAATATTTTTTTAAAGTTTATTCCATTGTAAAAGAGGGTAAAGATTTAAGTAATATTTCTATTCGTACATTAGAAAAAAAAGTGTTCACAATTCATAAGGTGATACAAAAGCTTATAAAGTATGAAGTAAGCATCGCAAACTATGAAAGAAAAAAGTTTTTGTTTCATTATGAAAGGACTAAGCAACAGCTTGGTATTACTTTAGTATTTATCTTAAGTACACTTATTATTATCTCTTTATATGTCTTTAAAAGCATACAGTCAGACCAGACAAAATTAGAGATCACAACGAATAAGTTAAAGCGAGTAAATAAAAAACTTGAAAATGTTTCATATACTGATGCTTTAACAAATCTACATAATCGTAGGTACTTTAATATGGTCTATGATAAAGAGTTAAAATGTGCACAGCGTAGTAATGATTATATAACTTTCATGATGTTAGATATTGATTATTTTAAACAGTATAACGATACATATGGGCATCTAAAAGGGGATGAAGCTCTTAAAGTAGTGGCTCAAACATTAAAGCATACTCTTAAGCGACCAAGTGACTATATATTTAGACTTGGTGGAGAAGAGTTTGGAGTACTGCTAACTAGTACAGATGAATCAAATAGTGCGAAATTATCAAGAGACATTTGCGATGCTATACGAGGACAAAAGATAGATCATAAAAATTCTTTGGCTCACGAGTATGTAACTATATCAATTGGAGTAGTCTGTTGTATAGCGGATGCTGCACTCAACGGCAATATCCTCCTTTCCTGTGCAGATAAAATGCTTTATAAATCCAAAGAGGGTGGACGTGATAGATGCACAATAACTTCTAATGTATGTGAAGCTAGTGTAGGCTTTGAGGATGATAGTCTTATAGCTTAGTGTCCGTTTTTGAATCGAAAATTTTCTTTGATAAGGAACTCTCGTAATTTATCTTTGAGTTCACCCTGAAATTCCATAAAACCATCTTTATAGCTTCCACCACAACCAAGTTTTTTCTTTAGTAGTTTGAGGTATTTTTGAGAATCTTTTTTACTTAGTTGAAACACTCCAACAAGTGTTACAGTTTTACCTCTGCGCTTTTCTTTAGCAAATATTAAAAAGTGCTTTTGTGGTTCTACAATTTCATCAGCAATTATAGATTTTCGAGGAGTTTGCACTTCTGCCCAGCCATTTTCAATCTCGCTACCAATAAAAAGGTCTAACTTTTTACCTCTACTCATTTTCATCACCAATATATTTAAAACGCGGTGTTTCTTTATTTTTAATAAGAACAGTTTGAAAAAACATTGTATATGGTCTAGCCCATAAACCTTGATCACCATAGAGAGCACGATAAAGTACCATTAGTTCTTCTGTTTCACTATGCCTAAGAGTATCTATTACCTCGTATCTTTGACCTTTATAATGCTCATAAATACCTATTTTCATTTATAAAACCTTTTGAGCTAAAACACTAAGATTAGGACTAGAATAATTCTCTTCTAGAAGTTTTGTTTTAACATCTCGAGGTGAGTACTGCTGATTATTATATACAACAACTAGTACTTCATCTCCTGTCTTTAAAAAAGTGCTTTCACCATACTTTGTATAACGCGTGGCACCTATGCTGATTAGTAGTTTAGTTGGATAGTCACAAGCTTTTATGTATTCGTTTATTGGTTCAAGAGGGCCAAAATTTGTTTGTGTGTTTATTTGGTTTGTAATCCATGCTGTTAATTTTTCATAGAAGTAACTATATCCACTCAGTTCTACATCTTCTCCATAAGCATTGAGCTCTGAATCACGACGTAAGAAACTACAAATAGTGTAATCGTCCATGACTCCGCCAGCTTGAAATTTATCTATTTCTAAAAGAGTATTAGAGTAGCCTTTAGATGAATCACCCCAGTTTTTTTTATCACTTATCTTTTGGGCTCCAGCAATGCGAATAGAACAGTCGTTATATGCTCCAAAATGAGTGGGAGTTATGGAAATAACTTTACCATCTTTATAACTTAAATCGCATACAAGTCCAACTTCAGGTTCTGCTTGAACATTTACGCCTTTACTTGGGAGTTTAATCGTAGCATCACAAATTGGGTAGGTCGCTAAAATTTCTTTTGGAGTTCTTGTTGTAGTTTCATTTGAGGGAGTATAGTTTGGTAAGTAAAAAGGAAACAATCCTTTAGGTGCAGCCTCATCAGCTGTAATCACATCTTTAAAGTCTTCGAGTTCACCAGCTTGCTCTAGGTGAAGTGCGAAGTTCCCGGCTATACCTAAGCCGAGGTAGTCTTCATAAATTTTCATAAGTATTTATATTTTTCCGTCAGCTCTTTCTTGAGCAAACTCTTCATAAGAACCTTTAAAGTCTATAATAGAACCATCAGCTTGAATCTCGATAATACGAGAAGCAAATGCATCAAGTAACTCACGGTCATGAGATACACAAAGAACATTCCCTTTAAACTCAAGTAAGCCTTCTCCAAGAGCTACAATGGCTTCAAGGTCAAGGTGATTTGAAGGTTCATCAAGTACTAAAAAGTTTCCATTTTCTAGCATCATTTTACTTAGCATCATACGGTGTTTTTCACCACCAGAAATACTAACTACACTTTTTTCTTGCTGCTCACCATTAAAAAGCATACGTCCAAGACAGTTTCTAATCTCAGCAATATCACGTTTAGGGTCATATGCACGTAACCAATCATAAAGTGTACCATCACCTTCTATAATATCTGCAGTATCTTGTGGAAAGTATGAGTTCTCAATTGTAGCACCCCATGTAACTTCACCGGAAGTCGCTTTTAGTTCTTCCATCATAATTTTACAAAGAGTAGACTTACCAACACCATTTCCACCGATAAGTGCGACTTTTTCTCCAGGTTCAAACTTTATAGTAATGTCATTAAATATTACATTGTCTGCATAAGAGAAAGAAATATTTTTTATATGAAGTACTTCATCACCCATTGGGCGTTTTGCTTTAAAAACAATACTTGGGTCACGGCGTGATGATGGTTTAATATCATCAAATTCCATTTTATCAAGTTTTCTTTGACGAGATGTTGCTTGTTTTGCTTTAGAAGCATTTGCTGAGAAGCGACGAACAAAAGCTTCTAGCTCATCTTTTTCTTTCATCTGTTTAGCAGAGTCTAGTTCAAGCTGTTTTGCCATGATGTTCGCAGCGATATACCAGTCATCATATGTACCAGTAAACTCACGAATTTTTTGATAATCAACATCAAGTATATTTGTTACAACTGAGTTTAAGAAGTGTCTATCGTGAGAAATAACTACTAATGTTCCCTCGTGGCGTTTAAGCTGGTTTTCCAACCAAGTAATTGTTTCAATATCTTGATTATTTGTAGGCTCATCGAGAAATAGTACATCTGGTTTTGGATAGAGAACTTGTGCAAGCAGTACCTTGAATTTATCAGCACTATCAAGTGTAGACATAAGATTTTGATGCTGTTCAGAAGGGATACCAACATTTTCTAAGATTTTACCGATGTTTACATCGTACTCATAAGTTGGATCTTCTTCAACTGAAATAACTTCTAAATCTGCAAGACGGTTATTTACTGCATCATCTTCAAAATCACCAGTTGCATAAAGTACTTCTTTTTCTTTAATAGCATCAAATAAACGTTTGTTACCATAAAGAACAGTATCTGCAATAGTGTAATCTTCAAACGCAAATTGATTTTGGCCTAAAACACCAACTCTATTTGCTTTAGGGATAACAACATCACCCTCATATTCACTAATTTTTCCAGAAAGAATATTAAGAAAAGTTGTTTTACCTGCACCATTTGCACCGATTAAGCCATAACGCTTATGACGGTCTAGTTTAAGGTTTATATCTTGAAATAGAACTCTATTTCCATAACGCATTATTAAGTTTTGTACTGTTACCATGATTTTCTCTCGCTTGGGTGCAGGGAATGCACCTATTATTTTTCGCGATTATATCAAAGAGTTGTTTAAGGGATGATTATTTATGTTCTGTACTCATTTAAGAGGTCGTCTAGATTCACAGTAGTTTCCATTATGTTAGAAGATATACCTGAAATGTCATCTATAGTCACTTGATTAGTTTTAGAAAGTTTTTCTATAGTTTGTAATCTAATTATCATAGAAGCAATAGTCTCAGAGTTTTCGATGTAGCCAGTTACTGTCTCATCAACTTCCATTATAGATTTTTCTATAGCATTTACACTTGAACTTATATCTTGTTCAGTCTCATTTGCATCTTGAGAAAGTTTTTCTATTGCCTGAGCATTATCAGACATACTTTCACTAGCATCATTGACTGATTGTGTGATGATACTAATTGTTGTATTTATTTCAGAAAGTGACTTTTGTGTTCTCTCTGCTAGTTTTCTTACTTCATCAGCAACAACAGCAAAACCACGTCCATGTTCACCTGCACGAGCAGCTTCAATAGCTGCGTTTAGAGCAAGAAGGTTTGTTTGATCAGCAATATCAGATATAACACTTAAAACACTTTTTACAGCTTCTGTTTCAGTACTTAGCTCTTCTAGTTTATGTGCAAGTTCAAGTTCATCATGACTTCTACTTTCTATCTCTTTCGTAAGACTAATGATTTGTTGATTGACATCTCTTAATGTTGAACCAGTGTTGTCAATATTTTCTTTTGTCTCTTTTGCTTGTTCAATAGAAGTGCTTATAATTAATTGAAGATTATTTCCATCATCAGCTAAATCATGTAGCATTGTATTCTCTTCATCGGATTTAGATTTCATATCTATAGAAGCTTGTGAAAGATCCTTTGCTATTTGCATATTTGATGAAGATGTAGATGCTGCTTGAGATACTGTAGCCCTCACTTTTTCTATAAATTCATTTATATTATGTGCAACATCAGCTATTTCATCACCCTTGGGTACAACAACTGTTCTGGTAAGGTCACCATCACCTTTGGCAAGGTCATAAGTCGCTATTTGTAGAGTCTCTAGTTTAGATAAGATAACTACCTTTATTACCATTAAAGAAACGATAATCATTAAAAGAATAAAAATAGCAGTTCCAATAATAGCCATAGTAAAGTTACTATTTGCATCGCGTAGTGCTTCATCTGTATCTATTTTTACTATAATAGCCCATTGATTATTGTAAACATTAATGGGTGCATAAGATAAGATAACATCATTCCCTAAATAATCTATACCTTCAGTTGTTTTACTCATTCCAGATATTGCATCTCTTGAAGACTTAGTGTCTATTTTGTAGTTTCCAATAGTAGTATTAGACTTTTTTGTAGAAATATCTAACTCTTTAATTTTACTAATAAATCTACTATCATTACGCATAGTATAGTCAGAACCAACCAGAAGTGCCTCTCCTGATTCACCAAGACCAACCTTGTCAAACTCGTTATTAAAGTTGATGATTTCATTTATTTTTGATAATGGAAGTTCAAAAATTATACTTCCTTCATTGTCTTCACCAAAATAGATAGGCATAGCTAAAAATGCAGTTTTCTTGTTGTAGTTTGGTTCATATATTGAAACATCTTCAAAGACAACATCACCACGTTTTGTTTTCATACTCTTTTTAAAAACTCTTGCTAGACCAGAGTTTTTATAAACACCATCTAAAAGGTTTGTTCCAAAGTCACAATTTTTTTGTGCACTGTAAACGATATCACCAGTTGTGTTAACAAGAAAAATGTCATTGCGTCCAAATTCTTCTAAAATCGAACCGAGAATAGGATGTTGCTGAACATGTATGTCAGAATATTCATTTTTAAAGAGTCTACTCATTTTGAAGAGCTCTTTTTTATTATATGGATTGGGATTCTTAGCAATGTATAGATATTGTGCTATTAAACCTTTGTCTGATTTTGGAAGATACTTTTCTAAATCTCTTTTTTGAGGAGCACCGACTAAGTCATAGTTTACATTAGCGGTATAGCTCTCTTTATAGTACTTTATCAGAGTGTTTTTAACATGATTCATATCAAGGTCACTGTCTTCTAGAAATTCTAGTCCTTCATCTAGGTCCCATAGCAACTGCACGGTGCCACTGTTTGAGGCTTTTGAAGCTATGATGTATTTCATTTCTCTGAAATAATCTTGAATATGTTGAGATTTACTTATGGTTATAGAACTCATTTGTTCCATGCGTGTTTTTAGTATTTCTTGATTGGCACTGCTTGAGACACTAAATGCGACACCAAATCCTAATACGATGAGTGTCACTATGAAAAATGTGATGACTCTAAAATTTATACTTTTTGTATTCATACTTCCAACCTAAATAATTTTAACACATTCTAACATAATTATAATGTTATTTTCCAATATAGAGCTGTCTTGGTCTAGTAATCTTCATTCCTTTTGTCTTTTTGAACTCAATCCATTGCGTAATCCATCCAACAGTTCGTCCGATCACAAAGATAGGAGTGAACATTGATGTCGGTATTTTAAGAGCAGTTAAGATAACTCCAGAATAAAAATCTATGTTAGGATATAGTTTTCTTGAAATAAAATACTCATCATTCAAAGCAATTTCTTCTATTTTATTGGCGATTTGCATAAGATTTGAGTCAAGCTTAAGTTCATCTTTAAGTTGTTCTTGCAAACCTTTGAGTACTTTAGCTCTTGGATCAAAATTTTTGTAAACGCGATGACCAAAGCCCATAAGTCTAAAGTCATCATCAGGGTCTTTTGCCCGAGCGATAAATTTATCGACATTTTCAATACTACCAATCATTTCAAGTTGTTGAATAACGGACTCATTGGCTCCACCGTGGGCCCTTCCCCAAAGGGCAGAGATACCAGCACTTATAGCTACATATGGATGCGCTCCAGTAGAGGCGACCCCTCTTACTGTAGTTGTTGAAGCATTTTGTTCATGGTCTGCATGGAGAGTAAAGATTGTATCAAGAGCTTTGATTTCAATTTCTTTTATAGTGTATTCCCCATAAATTCCTCGATGCATTTTTCCACCAGGGTAAGCTCTGAGCATATACAAAAAGTTTTCTGCAAACCCTCTATCAATATCAGGATGAATAAAAGGTGCACCTATGGAATGTCTATATGCAAACGCAGCAATAGTAGGCATTTTTGCAATAATACGCCTAGCCATCTCTTGATAATCACTTTCATCCGATATGTTTAAATGATCATAGTAAAATGTTGCGAGTGCAGCAGTTGCAGCAGAGAGAGTAGCCATAGGATGGGCTCCTGAAGGAAAAGCTTGAAAAAGGTGTCTTAAGTTCTCATGGAGTAAAGATCTATGACGAAGTTCTAAATCAAAGTCTAACAACTCTTCTTCATTTGGAAGTTTAGAGTTTAGCAGTAAGTAGCAAACTGCTAAAAAAGAGTGTTCTGTTGCGAGTTCTTCAATTTCAATACCACGATACCGAAGCTCCCCTTTATTACCATCTATGAATGTAATATCAGATGTACAACTTGCAGTTGATGTAAAGCCATTGTCATAAGTAAACATTCCAGTTTGTGCATAAAAACTGGAAATATCAACAACACTTGGTCCTCTTGTGGCATCTTTGATTTCAAATTCATAAGAGTTATTTGTTCTATTATCTGTAATTGTTATAGAGTTTTTCATAGGACATCCTTGATAGAAATTATTATTTTGTATGCTATTGTAACTAAATTAGTATAAAATATTATTATGCAAATAAGAGAAATGAATTTCAAAGAGTTAGAAACTATTTATGAAGTTATATTACAACAATATGCGGAATTATCGTATAAGGAATTTGATGATTTAGCCTACGATATGAGACATATGGAATACAAAATGATTGGTATGCTTGAGAGAGGTGAACTGATGTGTTATGCGGGAGTTGCAGTGCAAACAAATTTTTATTATAAACGCCATCTTTTTATTTTTGATTTGGTAGCTGATAAAAAATATAGAGGGAGAGATTATACAAATCAAATGCTTGAGTATTTAGAAACATATGCAAGAACTGCGATGTGTGCAAATATTGTTCTCTCCTCGAATATTGAAAGTACTGATGCTCAAGTATTTTATGAAAAAAATGGTTTTAATAAAAAAAGCTCTATATTTTTTAAGAATATTGAATATGGAGATAATAAATAAAAGAAGAGTTCAATTATCTCCTACTGTGTAAGATAGTTATTTTTAGGCACAACACTTTTTAAATTTTTTGCCACTTCCACAAGGACAGCTCTCATTTCTCTCTATTTTTGAGTTATAGAGCTCTCCGTCTTTGTATTTCCAAATACCATCTTCTAAAATAAAATTACTCTTTTCATGAAGGACATGTATAGTCTCTTCATCTTTATAGTAAGCTTTAAATTCAACGGTATCTTCTGTTACATTTATAACATCTAGCTTTAACCAATCTACGGAGTTAGAAAACTCTTGAATAAGGGCAGCATCTTCTTCTACTTGATTTTCTTTAACAGCACTTTTTACTAAGTACCTTCCATCGGCTCTTACATATGCACTATATCTACTTCGCATTAGTTCTTCTGGATTTTTAGCACTGCGTTTACATGAAATAATACCACCGCAACACTCGTTAAAATCTTTCTCATTTCCACATATACACATTTAAATATCCATTTTTAGAGAATTATACTCTTTAACAACTGTGCTCTTGTCAAATGCCAATGACATATTGTCTAAAAACATCTTTTTACAGTTTTTTACATTCACTGGTAATAACTCATATTTACTTGCTATCTGATTTAGTGTTAGCTCAGCTTCTAAAACTACTTTTGCTTTGAACTCTGCACTATATATTTTTCTCTTGGTACTCATTTTTTATCCCTCACTTTATTGTTCTTATTTTATCTTTTTTAATAAGAATCTTGTATTGAGTGGTTTGTTTTCTGGGGACATTATAATGAATTATTGTCTTTCGTTTTGTACTCATTTTTAATCCCTATATCTTCATCTTTTTATTCTAACATCTTGGAATTAAAAAATAAGATTTACTGGTTTAGTTTTAGGGGTTCATTATAGTTATGTCCACTTATTAATGTGTCGTAAGTATAACTAAAAATTATTATTATTAATTCGCCAATTCTAGTATCAAGTGTAATTTTTAGTAAATCGATTATTAAAGTTGAATTTTATTAAATTTTTTATAGCTGGTAGGAGTATCTATTGAATTAAGTATATTGTTTAGTAAAAATAGAGGTAGTTTTTAAAATTTTGTGGTCTTGCAGTAAATAGTAGAAGTGGCTAAACCCCTACAATAGGGGTTTAGAGGTAGATTAAAGTGGAGTTACGTTCTCAGCTTGAGGGCCTTTTTGACCTTCTCCAACTTCGTAAGTTACTCTTTGACCTTCAGCAAGTGAAACACGTCCACCGCCATTGTTGTTAACTTGACGGAAATGTACGAATACATCGTTGCCACCATTGTCTTGTTGTATGAAACCATAACCTTTTTCGTCGTTAAACCATTTAACTGAACCGTCTTGTAATTCTGCCATTGTATTGCCTTGTGTAAAAAAATCACTAAGAAAATTAATTCTCAGTGGAGTCAAAAATTGGAGAGTCTTTAGGGGTCGAAATGTAACAAACGTACAATTTCACACTAAAGATGAACTCGAGCCTCATCTTTCATCGAGCACATTATATCAGAAGACTCATAATATATCAACTATTTTGATTAAATTTGGAAAATATTTGTTTTTTTATGCTCAATAAACTCTTTTCCAAAGCTAATTCTTTGCTTTATTCCCCCACGTGCACTTAAGTCTACAAGAACTCCTAAGTCATCACATTTTATATTTTTAGCAATAGTTTTAAAGATATTAAAGGCAATATCTTCTGCATTGAGACTTTTAGTTCTTAGTGAAGTGATGTAGTGTTTAAAGTCATGTAGATCAAATGTCTCGTTAATACTTCTAAATTTAACATAGAGAGTTCCACGATATGGCTGACCACTTTTTGCTAAAAAAAGGAGTTCCGCAGAGCTATATTCTATATTTGAGCCTTCTTCTATAGATACTGTTTTAAAATCCATGGGCTTATCCTATTCTTAGTGGGTTGATATTTCTGTTTATAAATCTATGTGTTTCTATATCTTTATATTTTTTGTTTGAATTAGAGTAGCTAAAAGTAGGGTGTATACTAATATTTCCCCGTGGATAAAATAGACCAACTACTTCTAGGTATTTTGGTTCCATAAGTGACACTAAATCTTTCCCTATCTTATTTACTACCTCTTCATGAAACTCGCCATTGTTTATAAAACTAAAAAGATAGAGTTTTAGAGACTTACTTTCAACCATTTTTATGTGAGGTATATAGTTAATGATTAAAGTTGCAAAGTCTGGTTGATTTGTTATGGGGCATAAAGAAGTAAATTCATCTGCATTTAGGGTTACCCAGTAGTCATTATCTACATGCTTATTGTCAAACACTTCAAGTAGAGTTGGGTCATATTCATATACATACTCTGTTGATGTCGAGCCTAAAGTATTTTTAGTCATTTCTTTTCTCCATAAAATCTTTTTCCCAAAAAAACTCTATCCAGTCACTTGCTTCATAGAGTGAAAAAGCAGATTGAATGAGAGGCGTTTTTTTATAATATATAGAAGCACTCTTAATTATTACATGAGGATATAGTTTTGTAAGTGTAGTTACAACCGCTAACATTGTCTGTCCAGAATCAATAATATCATCGAGAATGAGGACTCTTGATGCATTTGATAAGTCTGGAATATTGAACAGCTCACACTTTTCACCTTTTTCTTGTTCATTATATAAAACTGAATTTATACTCATTAGTTGTCTGTTGTCTGTAGCACTAGCATAAGCGTGTCCAAGAGTTACTCCTCCTCTTGCAATAGAGACGAGAGTGTCAGGGTTGTAGTCTTTTGTCATTTCAACAAGAGTTTTAACATCTTTAACAAATGTTTCATAAGGATAGTAAGTCATGAACTTAGATAAAAATCTCTAGCTCAAATATAGAAATAACATGCATGATAATTCCCTTCAGTTAATTAACTCCATATTAGCATAATGGAGTTTAAATAAACACCTGAGCTTAAAGTTTTCAAGTAAATATGATGAATATTACTATGACATCAAACGGATAAGAGATTCAAAGTGGAAGAGCTTGCTCAAAGTGTGTGAGATAGAGCATGGAGCCATCTATCACATGAGACATACTTTTGCTGCAGTAATGATTGAAACGAGAAGGTACATTTATTATCTCTTTTTCTTTGTTAAACAGCATCCATTCAAATATATCTTTAAAGGTTGTATTACCTTTTAGAAGTGCAACAATTATTATGAATAGTACTTCATGAGATATTTCACTAATAAAACTTCTATCTGGGCTTTAGAGCATTTTATCAGGTGCGAAAGCTTAGAATATATATTTAGTATCGAAAAAGGGAAGGTATTTAAAGAGCTTCTTTCTTTGGTGCTATTTGAGTGCTGCCACTTTTGGGCACAATATGGACACAGCAAATAAGTAAATCAGTTAGAATATCAGTGTTTATGGGGTTTAAAAACGAGTGGCTCCGGATGCTGGATTCGAACCAGCGACCAAGTGATTAACAGTCACCTACTCTACCGCTGAGCTAATCCGGAATGTATAAAATCTCTTAAAAAAATGGTGTCAAGAGGGGGACTTGAACCCCCGACCCCCGGCTTATGAGACCAGTGCTCTAACCAGCTGAGCTACCGTGACATCTTTTAAGAGGACGGAATTATAACTAGAAAAAGCTTTATTATTGCTTTAGTAAGATTAAAAGATGTTTTTTTATTTCACATCCTTCTTTAGCTCTATCGTTACGAACTATTTTTAGCTATTTTATCCGCTCTATCTAATAAAATCATTATATTATCTGTTGATGGAATGAATTCTGACACACCAATACTGACTGTGTATTTTCCGTTATCTACCGCATATTTATTTTCAACTAAAGTATGTATTTTTGCTGAAACAATCTCAGACTGTTTCAAAGATGTTTCAGGAAAAAGTAGTACAAATTTATTTCTATCAAATTTAACAAAAATATCGCATTCTCTAATTGAACCGGAAATCATATGAATAATACTTTGAAGTGCATCATCACTAATTGTCAATTGGTTAATATATATTACCGATAAAGATATATGTGTCTTGTCACGTTTAGCTAAAGAAATTATACTTTCAGACACATCATAAAAGTATCTTCTATTGTGTGCTCCAGTATCAACATCAAAACTTATCGTATCTTCAACTTTTTCAATCAATTCTTTAAGTTCTTTTGTAACTATTTCAAGGTTGCTGTTTGATTCATCAAGTTCATTTTGAATTAATTTCACTTCATCTTTCGCTTTTTGTTTCACTTCTTTCATTTCTAATTTTAATTTACTTATCCGTCTCTCTTGTAAAGCTATATCTGCTTCAAGTTTCGCATTATTTCCAAAAAACATAAATACACCTCCTAAACTCTCATATATCCCTATAATGTCATCTAATAAATTATATGGTTCTTAATTATCATATTTATTTTTTATTGGTTTTTATTAAAACTATTATGGTAAAATCGCAAATATATAATATAGATATATTTTAATTATCAAAAGGACATTTAATGAACTTTCAACCTCTAGGAAAAAGAGTTTTAGTAAAACGTGTAGAAGAAGCAACAACAACAATGTCAGGGATTATCATTCCTGATAATGCTCAAGAAAAACCATCTCGTGGTGAAGTTGTAGCAGTGAGCAAAGAAGTTACAGAGTTAGAAAATGGAAACCAAGTTTTATTTGGTAAGTATTCTGGAAATGAAGTTTCATTTGATGGTGACAAATATATGGTATTAGATACTGATGATATCTTCGGAATAATAGGTTAAGGACAGATAATATGAGCAAAGAAATAATTTTTTCAGATACAGCTAGAAATGCTCTAGCACGCGGTGTTGCAAAATTAACAGATGCAGTAAAAGTGACAATGGGACCACGTGGTCGTAACGTACTAATACAAAGAAGTTATGGAGCTCCTGTCATCACTAAAGACGGTGTTTCAGTTGCACGTGAAGTTGAACTTCAAGACAAACTAGAAGACATGGGTGCGCAACTTGTAAAAGAAGTGGCATCAAACACAGCTGATGAAGCTGGAGATGGTACTACTACAGCTACAGTTCTAGCAAATGCCATCTTCTCTGAAGGTCTTCGTAACATTACTGCTGGTGCAAATCCAGTTGAAGTTAAACGCGGTATGGATAAGGCTTGTGAAGAGATTTTAAAACACTTAAAAGCTTCTAGTAAAGCTGTCAGTGGAACTAAAGATATAGCTCAAGTTGCTACTATCTCTGCAAACTCTGATGAGTCTATTGGAAATATGATAGCAGAAGCTATGGAAAAAGTAGGCCAAGATGGTGTTATCACTGTTGAAGAAGCAAAAGGTATCTCTGATGAACTAGATGTTGTTGAAGGTATGCAGTTTGACCGTGGTTACCTCAGCCCTTACTTCATTACTAACCCTGAAAAAATGACAGCTGAAATAGAAAATCCTTGGATTCTTTTATGTGATAGTAAAATATCTTCATTAAAAGACTTACTTCCTGTTTTAGAGCAAGTTCAAAAAACTTCTCGTCCACTTCTTATAATCGCTGAAGATGTAGAGGGTGAAGCACTTTCTACTCTTGTTGTAAACAAACTTCGTGGCGTTTTAAATATATCTGCTGTTAAGGCTCCTGGTTTTGGTGACAGACGTAAAGCAATGCTTCTAGATATAGCAACGCTTACAGCGGGTGTTGTTATCTCTGAAGAGACGGGACATACACTTGAAGCTACAACTATAGAGATGCTAGGACAAGCTTCACGCGTAGTTATTGACAAAGACAACACTGTTATAGTAAATGGTGCAGGTGATGTAACGGTTGTTGCTGCAAGAATAGCTGAAATTAAAGTTCAGATAGAAACTACATCAAGCGAATACGATAAAGAAAAACTACAAGAACGTTTAGCAAAACTTTCTGGTGGAGTAGCAGTTATAAAAGTTGGTGCTGCAACTGAAACAGAGATGAAAGAGAAAAAAGACAGAGTTGACGATGCTCTTTCTGCTACTAAGGCCGCTGTTGAAGAGGGTATCATAATAGGTGGTGGTGCTGCTCTAGTTTGTGCCGCTTCTTTAGTTTCTATAGAACTTGAAGGTGACCAAAAGATAGGTTGTGAAATCATTCTTCGTGCGGTAAAAGCTCCTATAAAACAAATAGCTCAAAATGCTGGATTTGATACTGGTGTTGTAGTAAATGCAGTAGAATCTGCTGAAAATAAAAACATAGGTTTTAATGCTGCGACTGGAGAATATGTAGATATGTTTGAAGCAGGTATTATTGATCCACTTAAAGTTGCACGTGTTGCATTAACCAATGCTACTTCGGTATCTTCTTTACTTCTTACTACAGAAGCTGCTATATTTGAACTTCCTAAAGAAGAAATCCCTATGCCTGACCAAGGTCAAGGACAAATGGGAATGCCAAGTATGATGTAACAACTAGGGACATAGTTCCCTATTGTACAATAATTTTACTTAATTAATCACCCCGAAACACTGTCCAAAACGGTGTTTCAACTACCTAGTAATTTTTTAAAATAACCCTAGAAAACCTCACAATAATTCATAGTTTCTAAGTTCTTTCTAAGGTAACACATCAAAATCAGTAAATTTATGCCTCTCGTTCTAAGGAAATCTGACACTGTTTTAGTTTCTAAGGTTCGTTCTAAAGATGTGACATATATTTACTATTCAAGGAAATAGAAATGAGTAGTATGATTAAATCAAAAAAATATAAAGGTATATCACCATAAGAGTAAAGATGGAGAAGTCACTTATTATTTTACTTATCAAAATGACTTAAAGAAAACCCAGTATCAAAAAGTCGGAACTAAGTCTCAAGGTGTGACTGAAGTATAATGAACTCCTAAAACTATAGCACCCCAATATGTCAAGATAACTTTTCAAAAATCCTTATTCCATCCTAGTGTGTAACTCTATGCTACACTTTTCTCCTGAGTGTTAAAAATTTCCTTGTTAATTTTCAAACTCTCAAAGTAAACCTTCATCGGTTTTTTATACTCAAGCGTTTCATGGAATCTCCTATAATTGTAAAATTGCATATAGTCAGTTACATCTTCTTTTAACTCTTTGATTGTGTTGTACTGGTTTAAGTATATTCTCTCTACTTAAGCACTTCTCCAGAACCTCTCAATTACGATAAGTAATAAGACAAAAATAACTTCAATATGGATTAATAATTGCTAATAAATTTCCATGGAAATAAAAAAAGATATTTTAAAGAAACTAAAAGAGTTAAAAAACAGTCAATGTAAAAAAGAGCGAGTTCATTCTCATGCATTATTACTTTTAAATAGTGGAAGGGGAATAAAAGAAGTAGCAGAAATTTTTGATGTGAC